>JAYVJR010000112.1:0-70666 GCA_043769085.1 Gammaproteobacteria bacterium | reverse complement strand
ACAGCGGTATCGTGCGCGGCGTCGACTATGTGCTGGCGAATGCCGAAAGACTGCCGTTCGCCGCAGGCAGCTTCGATTGTGTAACGATTGGTTTCGGGCTGCGCAATGTGACCGACAAGTCCGCGGCATTGGCCGCGATGCAAAAGGTGCTGAAGCCCGGCGGACAACTTCTGGTATTGGAGTTTTCCAAGCCTGCATCGCCATTACTGTCGAAGATTTATGACGGCTACTCTTTCGAAGTGTTGCCACGGCTCGGTGAGTTGGTAGCACGCGACGGTGCATCCTACCGCTACCTTGCGGAATCCATCCGCATGCACCCGGACCAGGAAACACTGTTGCAAATGATGCGAGCTGCAGGACTTGAGGACTGCCGCTTCCACAACCTCGCCGGCGGCATTGTTGCCGTGCATCGCGGTTACAGGTATTGATCAGGTCGTGCTGACAGAAATTTTTGAAAACATGTTGAACCGCAATTTTGCCGCCTCGCCGGCGGCGCGAGAATTGTGCCAGTCGCTGCGCGGCCAACGGCTGAGCATTTATGAGGCATCCTTGGGATTCAGCATCGCCGTTGAGTCGCTCGGTGATTCGCTGCGACTTACACGCCCTGCGCCGGATGAGTCAGCGGCCCAGGTGCGTGGCACACCGTTGCAATTGTTAGCTTTGGTGGGACCTGACCCTGACAATGTCATTCGCCGTGGCGACGTACAGATCGACGGCGATGTCGAAGTTGCTCAGCAGTATCAGAAACTGCTCAAGTTGCTGCGACCCGATCTGGAGGAAGAGTTGTCTCATTGGATGGGTGACGCCCCAGCGCACCGTCTTTCCGGTCTGGCAAAAGTGGCGGCAGCCTATAGTCGTCGCGTCGCTGGAACGGCAATGCAGAACACGGTCGACTACCTCGCGCATGAAAAAGGCGAGCTGGTGCCGCGCGCCGAGGGCGAGGCATTGTTCCGCGACATCGAGCGGTTGCGCGACGATGCGGCGCGGCTCGCGGCGCGGCTGACACAACTGGAAACGCCTGCTTGAAACTGCGTGTAGCCCTGCGATTGCTCGAAATTCAGCGCGTTCTGGTGCGGCACGGTCTCGACGAATTTATCCGCGAGACCCATTTGTGGCGGCCGCTGCGCTTCGTGTTCCTGCTGTCTCCCAGCACTTGGTTCGAGCGCCGCAAACAGGCACCGCGAGGCGTGCGTCTGCGTTTGGCGCTGGAAGAACTGGGACCGATTTTCGTGAAGTTTGGCCAAGCCGTGTCAACTCGGCGTGATCTGTTGCCGCTCGATATCGCCGATGAGCTGGCGAAACTGCAGGATGCGGTGCCGCCATTCCCGGGCGCCGAAGCGCGCAGGATCATTGAGGATTCGTTAGGCGCGTCAGTTAAAACCCTGTTTCGCGATTTCGATGAGACGCCGCTGGCAGCGGCATCGATCGCGCAAGTGCATGCCGCCACGATGATTGATGGCGGCGATGTCGTGGTCAAAGTGTTGCGTCCGGCCATGCACGAAGTTATCGAGCGCGATCTCGAAGTCATGCACGAACTGGCGCGCATCGCCTGGAGCAACTCCGCAACCGCCCGGCGCCTGCGTGCCAAGGATGTCGTCGACGAATACGAAAAGACCATCCTTGACGAGCTCGATCTGATGCGCGAAGCGGGCAACGCCGCACAACTACGCCGCAATTTCGCCAATGACGATTCGCTCTATGTGCCCGCGGTGTTTTGGGACTTGTGCCGCGTCAATGTCATGGTGATGGAGCGCATTCGTGGCGTGCCGATTTCTGACATGAACAGACTGCGTGAACTCGGCGTCAATATCCCTTTGCTGGCCGAAAACGGCGTGAAGATCTTCTTTACACAGGTATTCCGCCATAATTTTTTCCACGCGGACATGCACCCCGGCAATATTTTCGTGCTGGTGGACAATCCTGCACAGCCGCGTTATGCGGCCGTCGACTTTGGAATCGTGGGCACACTCGACTCGCGCGATCAGCACTACCTCGCCGAAAATTTTCTGGCGGTCTTTGATCGCGACTACCGTAAAGTCGCGACCTTGCATTTGGAATCCGGCTGGGTTCCACCTAACACCCGGATCGACGAAATGGAATCCGCTATCCGCACAGTTTGCGAACCCATCTTTAACAAGCCACTGAAAGAAATCTCATTCGGACAGGTGCTGCTGCGTCTGTTTGCGATTTCGCGCCGCTTCAACATGGAAATTCAACCGCAACTCGTGCTGCTGCAAAAAACCCTGCTGAATGTCGAAGGCTTGGGACGACAGCTTTACGACGAGCTCGATATCTGGAAAACCGCGACACCGGTCCTGCGCGACTGGATGCGTGAGCGTATCAGCGGCGCCACGGTGTTGGGCAATCTGCGCTCGCAGCTGCCGGAAATCGTGGATGCGGTGCGCGCCCTGCCGCCCTTGCTGAAGGGCGCTGTGCAACAGGCCCAGGACGGCACGCTGCGGCTGCGAGTTCAGGCCGACAACATTGAATCTCTGAAACAGACCATTCGCGACAGCAATAGTCGGCGCGACGGCATCACCATTGCGGCGGCCTTGTTGTTAGGTGCGATTATTTGGCAAGCAGTTGTGGCTCAGCCCGCATGGGCGGGCTGGGTGTTGGGTTTCCTCGGTGTTCTGCAACTGGTCCGCACCTGGTGGCGGCGCTAGCGATCTTTGTCTTCACACAGTTGCAGAACCGTCGAATCTCCCGGCAAGCCTGCCAGATCGGCGACCCGCCAACCGTCCAGACCACGCCGTTCGGCACCCAGGCTGGTGCTCGACTCCCGCATGGCATCGAGATTGTCGACTCCAAATGACAGCAGAAAGACGCCTTCGCCTTTTTCCGCCAGTCTGCAACCAATAGGATTGTTGGCATCCAATGGTTGCACCAGCACCAACCAGGTGCCGTCGATTTTTGCGCGACGCGTTGTCACGCCACGTTCGGGCAGCAATTCTTCGGGACCGAACTCCAGACCGAGCTCAACGCTGAATCGTGCGGCGCTCGCGCCAAGATCCTTGACCAGAAAATTGACGTGGTGGATGGATCTAACGCGCGACATGCCGTTCTGCCGCGCGCCATAACAGCCAGGCCAGCGCAAACGAACCCAACATCCAGAGCTTGACGAGCAGCAAACTGTGGCTTAACAGCGGCGCGATAAGTCCCATGGATACTCCACCCAGCAGAAGCGAAACGAACACTTGAACCGAGGATACCGTGCCGCGAGTATCCGGGAACAGGTCCAGCATACGCAGCGTCATCGCCGGGCCGCTGATTTGAATGCCTATGGCGCAGCATGCCAACAGGAGTTGCTGCGCAAAAATTGGCGGTGAATCAATCGCCGCATGCATGGCAGCGGCAAGAAATGCACCGCCCAGACTGATGCCAAGCCCAATTTTTAGCTGCTTCTTGGAGGTAAACCTCCCAGCCATGCGACCTGATGCATAGGCGCCTAACATGAAGCCGCTGACCACCGGTAGAAAGAGCCAGATGAACTGCGTTTCCTTAAGATGCCAGTGATCAAGCACGATGACTGGCGCGGCGCCAATCACCATCATCAACGCCCCATGCGTAAATGCATTGGCGGACGCCAGCCATTGAAACTCGCGATGCAATGCCACGTTCCAGGCTGCGCTGATCAACGGCCCGGGGCGAAATGGCAGGCGCTTTTCCGGCGGATGCGATTCGCTCAACATCGCCCAGCAAGCCCAGAGGATGCAAAGACTCAGCAAAGCCAGAAAACCAAAAACTGCGCGCCAATCAGCCACAGTTTGGATCCAACCGCCAATCATCGGTGCCAATGCGGGTGCAAAGGTAAACAGCATCGTCACAACCGACATCATGCGCTGCGCCGCCGGGCCATCGTAGAGATCCCGGATGACCGCGCGCGACACTGCCATGCCAGCCCCTCCGGTCATACCTTGTGCCGCGCGAAACACCAGCAGGGTTGCAAAATTCGGCGCAAACGTACAGGCCAGCGATGCCAGCGCAAATCCGCTGACACCTATCAATACCACTCGACGCCGACCGAGCGCATCGGACAACGGGCCGTACACCAGAGACATGACGGCGTAAGGCAGCATGTAGAAAGTCAGGAGTTGCTGCACACTCAGTGCGCTGAGATCGAAGTCCTGCTGAATGGCGCGAAACGAGGGCAGACAAGTGTCAATCGCAAAGGGACTCAGCATTGACAACAGCGCTAACAAACACGCCAGCCCCATCGGAACACGGGAATTTTCTGGCATCAGCTTTTCGCCGTGCTGCGCAAGGCGCGCAGCCAGGCGGCCGGATCTTCCCCTCGTTCCAGAACTTCGACCAGTGCAGAACCCACGATGACACCATCGACCAAGGGCGCCAAAGTATCAACCTGCGCGCGCGAACGGATGCCGAAACCCGCACAGAGCGGGACAGAAGCGGCAGCACGCGCGCGCCGCAGATAGTCGGCAGCCTCCGGCGGTAGTTGCACCGATTTGCCGGTGGTGCCGGTCATGGTGACAGCGTAAAGAAACCCCTGGCTGGCAGCCGCCACCTGCTTGAGACGAGCCGGCGTAGTCACTGGTGTCACCATTTGCACCAGCGCGAGTCCCGTCGCGCTTAGCGCCTGGCGAAAATCCTCACCTTCGTCAAAAGGCAAATCGGGAACTATGAATCCACTAACACCAGCTGCGGCCGCATCACGTGCCAGCGCGTCGAGCCCGTAAGCTAACAGCGGATTGAGATAGCTCATCAACACCAATGGAGTCGTCGGACGCTGCATGGCGCCAAGTTCCCCGAGAATCCAGCGCAATGAAACGCCTTGCTTCAGCGCGGCTTCACTCGAGCGCTGAATCGTGACCCCATCGGCCATCGGGTCCGTGAAGGGCACACCGATTTCAACGACGTCGGCTGCGGACGCCACGGCCGTCAGGTGCTCGCGAAATTTTTTGGCCGACGGGTAACCAGCTGTCAGAAAGGCGACGATGGCAGTGCCATTCTTGTTAGCCGCGTGAATGACTGCAGAGATTTTTTCGGCAGGCGTCATCTCAGCCCGCCTTGCCGGCTTTGCCGGCCATGCGCGGAATCAGTGTGGTCTGTAACGTCGGCATGTCCTTGTCGCCTCTGCCGGAGAGGCAAATCAGAACACGTCTGCCCGGGTTCTTGTGTGCCCAGCGGCGCGCGCCCACCAGCGCGTGCGCCGACTCCAGCGCGGGAATGATGCCTTCCAGCCGACAACACTCCTCGACCGCGTCAAGTGCTTCATCATCCGATGCGCTTTCATAACGTACTCTGCCTATATGGCTGAGCAGCGAATGCTCTGGACCGATGCCCGGATAATCGAGGCCGGCGGAAATTGAATGCGTTTCCTGGATCTGGCCCTCGGCATCCTGCAATAGCAATGAGTAACTTCCCTGCAGCACTCCAGGTCGGCCAAAACTGATGGTCGCGCAGTTCTGGCCGAGACCGGAACCAAGGCCGCCGGCTTCAATACCTAACAACTGCACTGCGGCATCGGGAACAAAGGGATAAAACATGCCGATTGAATTGGAGCCGCCGCCCACGCAGGCGACGACTACATCAGGCATGCCACCGGTCGCGGTCTTGAACTGTGCGCGCGCCTCGCGACCGATAATGGACTGCAGGTTGCGCACCAACAGAGGATACGGGTGCGGACCCACCGCCGAACCTAACAAGTAATAGGTGCCCATGGGGTCGGCGACCCAGTCACGGAGCGCCTCGTCTATGGCAGCACGCAACGTCTGATCGCCGCCAGTCACCGGCACGACGGTCGTTCCAAGTAGTTTCATGCGATCTACATTGGGCGATTGGCGTTGGATGTCGATCGCACCCATGTACACCGTACATGGCAGACCGAGACGTGCGCAGGCAGCTGCTGTCGCAACGCCGTGTTGACCGGCGCCGGTTTCGGCGACGATGCGACGTACGCCAAGTCGCTGAGCCAGCAACGCCTGCCCGATCGCGTTGTTGATTTTGTGCGCGCCGGTATGCGCAAGATCTTCGCGTTTCAACCAAACCTGTGCGCCCCAGGCCGCACTCATTCGTGGCGCCGGTGTCAGCGCGGTGGGGCGGCCCACCCAGTTGGCCAGCTCATCACTGAGTGCTTTCTGGAAATCCGCCCGCGGCAGATATTCCTTCATTCCAGCCTCGAGTCTCTCGAGCGCGGGAATCAGGGTTTCAGGCACATAGCGACCGCCAAACGGACCGAACCGGCCGCGTGCGTCCGGCAACCGACCTGCGATCTCTTCGGCTAACAAATCAGCGCTCATCTCGATAACTCCTCGAAGGCTGCGCGCGCGGCCCTCACAAAATCAAAAATCTTCTGCGGTGACTTGACGCCGGGCGCGGCCTCGACGCCGCTGGATACGTCGACGCCCCAGGGACGCACCATGGCTATTGCCGCTGCCACATTGCCTGCATGCAGTCCGCCTGCCAGTACCAGTTGCGACCTTCGCGCCCAACGCTCGGCGACCGACCAGTCCGCGAGAGCCCCGGTACCGCTACGAGCACCTTCGTACAATAAACACTGTGGCACTTTAGCAGGCATGGCCAGATCACCACGGACCACCGGCAGCATCTCGCAGCCTAACGGTTGCGGCAATTCCGAATAATCCGCTTGATCGGTCTGCAATACATCGGGACGAAATATGTCGGCAATCTCGCGCCATTGCGCAGGTTTGGGGTGCAGTGTCACCGCAATCAACCGAATTCGACCACGAGCAGGCGCCGCAAGCTCCGCGGCATGCTCTGGCGTCTGCCTGCGCGCCGACGGCGCAAACACAAATCCAATCGCATCGGCTCCTGCCTCCATGGCTGCCGCGACCGCTTCGCCGCTCGTCATGCCGCAGACCTTGATCCACATCAGACGCCCACCCGGGCGGCGCGGCCTGCGCGCAGCATTGCCTGAGCCAATTCCCGCGGGTCGCCTCCCTGCATCAGTGCACTCCCCACGAGCGCCATGTCATACCCTGCCGCCGCAATTGCGGCGACATCGCTGACCGTGGTGACGCCGCTCTCCGCAACCCTACGCACGTGACGCGGCAGTTTGCCCGCCAGCTCCAACAGTCGCGACGGCACAATCTGCAGTGTGGCAAGGTCCCGGCAATTGACACCTAACAGAAGTAACTCATTCATGGATCGGCGCGCGTCGATAAGTCCTGTGCCAAGTTCGATGTCGGTTTCGTCAAAGGCCTCGAGCAACACGAACAGCTGCTGCTCCAGCGCACTGTCGATCAGCGCTTCGAGTTCGGCCAACGGCAACATGCGCAGAATCACCAGCACACCACCTGCGCCAGCCACGCGCGCTTCCAGAACCTGGTATGGCTCAACCAGAAAATCCTTGCGCATCGCGGGTACCGGCAACACGCGCGCCGCATGCTCAAGATGCGCCATTGAACCATCGAACCTGCTGGGTTCGGTCAACACCGACACCGCCGCGGCACCGGCGTTGGCATATTGTAAAACCCGTGCGCCAATGTCCTCGGACGCGGCGTCCTTAAGTTTTCCGACCGCTGGCGAACGCAGCTTTAGCTCAGCAATAAGATCGAAGCCCTGTGGCGAGAATTTCAGCGCCAGGGGCGCCGGCATGACGCTGACCATGCGCAGCAAGTCTTTTTCACTGCGCAGATTGCGGGCTCGTTCTACCCTCGCGCGGCTGCTGACAGCCATCTGAACCAGGAAATTAGGCATCGCGGCGCCATTCATGTCGGCAGACTCGCACCGAATTTCGCCAGGCGCTGCAGCACAGCGCCAGCAGCACCAGAATCAATCGCTTGTGCCGCGCACGCAACCGCCTCACGCGGCCCGTCAGCGCGACCCGTTACTTCGAGTGCTAGCCCAGCCCCTAACAACAGCGCATTGCGGTGCGCGCCACGATCAGCACCTGTCAGAACCGCGGCCAGTGCTTGCGCATTGTGCGCAGCATCACCGCCGGCAAGTTCGGCTGCGGAACAAGACAGGAGACCATAGTCGGCAGCGGATCTTGAGTGCTCGCGGATCGAACCGGCGCGCACATCGAACACGCGAAACGGGGCAACGGGAGTGGGTTCGTCCCAGCCGTTGTCGCTGTGAATCACAAACGCACGCTCTATCGGCAATCCCACAAAAGTCTCAGCCATGAGTTTTGCGACACTCAAATCGTATGCGCCGATCACCTGAAACGGCGGCGCGGCTGGGTTGGTCAGTGGGCCTAGAATATTGAACACCGTGCGAACACCTAACGCCGCGCGCACCGGTGCGATCGCCTTCATCGCCGGGTGGTATTGAGGCGCGTACAGGAATGTAAAGCTGGTCGCCGCAAGACATTCGGCCGTGGCTCGTTCGTCCAGAGGAAAACGCAAACCCAGCTTCTCCAGCACGTCAGCACTGCCCGAACGGCTTGAGATGGAGCGGTTGCCGTGTTTGACAACCGGTGCCCCGCAGGCTGCGGTTAGCAGGGCGGCTCCTGTGGACAGATTGAAGCTGCCCGAGGCATCTCCCCCCGTGCCAACAATATCGACAGCAGGCAAACCGGCCGGCAACGACGGCTGCCGCGCCAGCGTGCGCATCATTCTCGCGAGGCCACGCAGTTCGTCAGCGCGAACGCCTTTGGCGCGCAACGCCACCAACAACGCGCCTGCGAGCGGCGCCGGCAACTCAGGCAGCGTCAGAGCACGCAGCAATACCCCAGCCTCATTCTCGGTCAGGTCATTGCCACCTAACAGGCGTTCGAGAAAACCGCGCATTTTCTCCAGCAGTTCAGGCGTCACACTCATCGGCGCCCGCCTTTCTGCTGCAAAAAATTACCGAGCATTCTCGGACCCAGCGGCGTCAGCACGCTTTCCGGATGGAACTGCACTCCCTCGACCATCAGCTCGCGATGGCGCGCTCCCATGATTTCGTCCTGATCTGTACGCGCTGTCACCTGCAGTACCTCGGGCATGCTGTCCGGCGCAGCAATCAACGAATGATAGCGGCCGACCTCGCAGTCTTGTGGAAGGTCCGCGAACACGCCAGCGCCATCGTGCCAGATGGTCGAGGTTTTGCCATGCATCAGACGCCCAGCACGCACCACTTTGCCGCCAAAAACAGCAACCATCGACTGATGCCCGAGACACACCCCTAACACAGGAATTTTCCCTGCGAAGGCGCGGATCATATCCATCGATACGCCCGCATCCTGCGGCGTGCCCGGTCCTGGCGAAATACACAGATGCGTCGGTGCAAGCGCCAATGCCGCTGCAACATTGATGTGGTCATTGCGCTGCACATCGACTTCAGCACCTAACACGAGAAAGGCCTGTACCAGGTTGTAGGTGAAAGAATCGTAGTTGTCGATCAGCAGCAAACGCACGCTCATGTCAAAACCCCGCCTTGGCCAATTCCAGCGCCCGCGCCATAGCGGCACTCTTGGCAAGCACCTCATCGTGTTCGCTCGCAGCGACGCTGTTAGCCACGATGCCGGCACCCGCCTGAAAACTATATTCGTCGCCGCGCATCACCAGCGACCTGATGGTGATCGCTTTGTCCATGCTGCCGTTCTTGCCAAAGTAGCCGACCGTGCCACCATACAAACCGCGACCCACGGGCTCTAGCTCATCAATTATCTGCATAGCTCGTACCTTGGGCGCGCCTACCAGCGTGCCAGCGGGAAATGCTGCGGCAAAAAGATCGAACGCATCGCGCCCGGGCGCCAGCTTGCCGCGAACGCCGCTGACGATGTGCATGACATGGCTATAGCGTTCAATGGCTCGATAAGGTTCGACATGCACGCTGCCCGCCGCCGCCACGCGGCCCAGATCATTGCGCGCCAAATCGACCAACATGACGTGCTCAGCCGATTCCTTCGGATCGGCTAACAACTCTGCTTCATGCCGACTGTCTTCGATCGGATCATTGCTGCGAGGACGTGTACCTGCGATCGGGCGCAACTCGGCAACGCCATGCTCCAATTTGACCAATGCTTCAGGTGACGAGCCAATCACCACCACGTCGCCAATGTTGCAGTAAAAGAGATAAGGTGACGGATTAATCAGGCGCAGTGCGCGGTAGACATCGAACGGATCAAGTTGATGCCGACCCGAGAACTGGACCGACAGCACCAGCTGGTAAATGTCGCCTGCAGCGATGTACTCCTGGGTGCGCGCAACTCCCTGGAAAAACTGCTGGCGCGTCATGGAGGGCACAGGCGGCGCATAGCTCGCGGTCCTGGGGCCGGTCGTGATGCCACATCGCAGTGCAGCGATGATCTCGCGTCGTAGCGACTGGCGTTCTACTTCGCTGCCCGTATGCAACAACGCGATGCCGCGCGTGATGTGATCGAACACCAGCAACGACTCAGGTGCGACGTAGTGCAATTCGGAAAAACTTTGCGCATGCCGCGAGGCAGGCAATTGCTCAAAAAACCGCACCAAATCGTAGGCGCTGTAACCCACCAGGCCTCCGGCCAGCGGCACGTCGGCGCCCGGTGCGGTTGGACGGGGTGCGTCTCGCAGTGCTGCGCGCAGACCGTTCAGAAGTTCTGTCAGCGACGACGGCCTGGGACGACGCGAGGCACCTACCTCAAACCCTGCACTGCCAAGTCGTACGCCCATCGTGTTACCGAAGCCGATAAACGAATAACGACCCAGGCGGGCGCCACCTTCGACGCTCTCCAACAAAAAACAGGGCCGGAAAGATCTTAGTTTCAGATAGGCCGAAACTGGGGTGTCCAGATCGCCTGGAATATCAAATGGATTTTGCATGCAACTCGAATCCAACAAATAAAAAAACCCACCTCCGTGCTAACGGAGATGGGTTCTGGTGCGATGAATCTTGTCTAAGTTAGTCGTTCACAGCATCGCCCAGCGCCCACTCCGGTCCGAGGGGCGCCACCACCAGCTAAGGGTCTGGCAAGTAGGCGAATACATGACAGTTCGAGTATGGCCGCTGGCCTAAAGACTCGTCAACAGTCGCGACGATTTGGTCCACGTCGCTCGTTTACCACACATAAATCGCGTGTTTTTTAGGTATTTTTTCCAGTTGTTGGATATTTGCACCAAACGCGCGGAACTGACGGTCCGGCCTCAGGTGCCTTATAGTATGTGTGAATAGGCTCTCGATGAGACAAGTCATGACGATCGACTACGAAAAACTGGGTGTCTTCTATCTTGGACGAGAGTTCGATGCAGCAGCGAACGCGCTGAAGGACGATTTGGTCCTTTACGATTCGAAAGATCTGACCACGCACGCGGTTTGCGTGGGCATGACCGGCAGTGGCAAAACAGGCCTCTGCCTGTCGCTGCTGGAAGAAGCGGCGATTGACGGCATCCCAGCCATCTGCATCGACCCGAAAGGTGATCTCGGCAATCTGTTGTTAGCTTTTCCGCAACTGCAGGGAGCTGACTTTCAATCCTGGGTCGACCCTGCGGAAGCGGCACGCAAGGGCATGACGCTCGACGCCTTTGCCGCCAAAACCGCCGAGACCTGGAAGAACGGCCTGGCGGAATGGCAGCAGACTCCCGACCGCATCGCGAAATTTCGCGACAGCGTCGACGTGTCGATCTATACGCCGGGCACGCGCACGGGTTTGCCGCTGTCGGTGCTGCGTTCCTTTGCGGCGCCTGCCGGCGAGGCTCTCGCCGATGGCGCGGCCGTGCGCGAACGCGCTAGCGCAGTGGTATCGGGGCTGCTTTCATTGTTAGGCCGTGACGCCGATCCGTTGCAGAGCCGCGAACATATCCTGCTCGCCACCATCGTCGAAACATCCTGGAACGCCGGCCAAAACCTGGAATTAGCCGCGCTGATCAATGCCATTCAAAAGCCGCCTTTCGATCGCATCGGTGCGTTCGACCTGGACACTTTTTTTCCGCCGAAGGACCGGCTGCAGCTGGCAATGGCCGTCAATAATTTGTTAGCAAGCCCGAGTTTCGCGTCCTGGATGGAAGGCGAGCCACTGGACGCGCAGCGCCTGCTTTTCACCGCGGACGGCAAGCCGCGCATCAGCATTATCTCGATCGCGCATCTGTCCGATCCGGAACGGATGTTCATCGTCACACTGGTACTGAACGAGATGATTGCCTGGATGCGCGCTCAGTCCGGCACTTCATCGCTGCGCGCGATCTTCTATATGGACGAGATCTTCGGCTACTTCCCGCCGAGCGCGAACCCGCCATCGAAAACACCGATGCTGACGCTGCTCAAACAGGCGCGCGCCTACGGCCTCGGCTGCGTGCTGGCAACACAGAACCCGGTCGACCTCGACTACAAAGGTCTATCGAACTGCGGCACCTGGATGATCGGCCGATTGCAGACCGAGCGCGACAAAATGCGCGTTATCGAGGGCCTGGAGAGCGCGCTCGCGGGAGCCAGCGGCTACGACAGCGCAACGCTGGACAAGTTGATGTCGTCCCTGACTCAGCGCATCTTTCTGATGCGCAACGTGCACGACGATGCGCCTTTCCTCATGAAAAGCCGTTGGGCGCTGTCCTATTTGCGCGGCCCGCTCACCGGCCAGGAAATAGCACGCGTCATGGCGCCTCGCAAAGCCCTCGCAGCTAACAAGCCAGCTGCCACTGCTGTCGGCGCAAGCTCGCCTGCGCCTTCACCCGCTGTTAGGCAGGCTGTGCCAGCTGGAGTCAATGAGTACTTCCTGACTGCCAGCAAAGGCAACGGACAAATCACCTACAAGCCCATGATCGCGGGTTTCGCAAAACTGCATTTCGTCGATAGCAAGATCGGGGTTGACCAATGGACCACCCAGGGCTACCTGGCGACACTCGACGATGACGGCAAACAGCCGCTTTGGGCCGAGGCAACAGCGCGCGCCGACTTTCGTTCACTGTTAGTCCGCAGTCCGGAAGCCAATGCGAGTTTCGCCAGCCTGCCGGTCGCGGCGGCCCGCGAGGCGTCATTCGCCGCCTGGAGCAAGAGTCTGGCGGCGCATCTTTACGAAAATGCACGCGCGCAGCAAATAGTCTGCGATGCACTCAAGATGTCGTCGACAGCCGGAGAGTCCGAGGGTGATTTTCGCGGCAGGCTGACGCATTTGCTACGCGAACAACGCGATGCCGCGGTCGAGGAGTTGCGACGCAAGTTCGCACCGAAACTAACAACATTGCAGGACCGAATTCGTGCTTCCGAGGGCCGCATGGCTCGCGAAAAGGATCAGCTTAAAAACCAGCGCATCAGCACCGCATTGTCTGTCGGAGCATCCATTCTAGGCGCCGTATTTGGCAGCCGTCGTATCACTGCAGGAAATATCGGACGGGCCGCCACAGCGGCGCGCACGGCGGGCAAACTCGGTCGTGAGAAAGACGATGTGGATCGCGCTGAGGACAGTCTGGAGGTCCTGCAACAGCGATTTGATTCTCTGAAACTCGAATGCGAAACGGAAACCGCCAAACTGGCGCAGTCGCTCGATGCTACGGGCATTGCATTGCGTACAGTGCAATTGACTCCACGCAAATCCGATATCGCCGTCGGTGAAATTGCCCTGGTCTGGACGCCCTGGCGACAGGCTGCCGATGGTTTTCCGGCGCCGGCGTTCGACTGATTAGGCACAAGACGGGAGAAAACTTCATGCAGGATCTAATCGAATCGCTGGTCAGGGAGCTGAAGATCGACCAGCAGCAGGCGAGCGGCGGAGCCGCCATTATTTTCAAAGCAGCGCGCGACAAACTTGGTGCCGGTGAATTTTCCAATTTGTTAGGCAAGGCAACAGGCATCGAGCAACTTGTTGCCCAGGCGCCAGAAAGTAGTGGTCTTGGCAAAATGTTCGGCGGTTTTGCGGCGGCGCTTGGTGGCGGCAACGCAGCTATCCTGGCGAATGTGCTTGCTGGTTTCAGTAAGCTGGGTTTAACGCAACAGCATGCTCAGCAATTCGTACCACTCATACTCGATAACTTGCGCACCAAGATCGGCAAGGCGGCCGCCGACAAGCTTGAGACGACGCTGCGTGCCTGAAAAATTCGCGCTCGCGGGCCTGCTGATTTTGCTCGCATCCTGCACCAAAGTGGCGGTGTCGTTGCCGGAGTCTTCGGACCCTGTCGGCTTGTGGCGTGCGACGCTTGAACTGCCCGGAGGAGAAACTCCCTTCGGCCTCGAACTACAGCGCAGCGCGGACCTGAAGCTAACGGGCTATTTGATCAATGGTCCCGAGCGGCTCAAGGTGACAAACATCCAGGTAGAGTCCAACCGCCTGGAACTCACGATGCCCGGATTTCAGAACAAATTGGTCGGCATGGTGAGTGGCGACGAACTAAAAGGCGAAGTAGTAATGGTGCGGCCGCGTGGCGAACTGCAGCGCATTCCATTGCAAGCGCAACGCGGTCTCAGTCACCGTTTTTTTCGCTCCCCGTTGCAAGACAATGCGCGAGTCAGCGGCCGGTGGTCGGTCGTGTTTCGGGAGTCGAACGGCAAGACTTATCCGGCGGTTGGCGAATTCGCACAGCAGGGCTCAGCCGTAGCAGGTACTTTCCTAACGCCGACAGGCGATCACCGCTATTTGGCCGGCGAGGTGCGCGGCCAAGAGCTGTATCTCTCCTCTTTTGATGGCGGCCACGCATTTCTCTATCGCGCCAGTTTCAAAAATTCCAGCCGACTCGAAGGATCCTTCTGGTCCGGCTTGCATTCGCTGGAAACATTCACAGCGGTACGCAACGACGCCGCGACGTTAGGCAACGCCGAGCAAGTCACGCAGATGCAGAAGCCAGGCGCCAGACTAGATTTTCAATTTCCTGATCTGGACGGAAAAATGGTGTCGCTCGCTGACGAGCGGTTTCGCGGCAAGGCGCTCATCGTCACTCTTGCGGGCAGCTGGTGCCCAAACTGCCATGATGAAGCGGCTTTTCTCGCACCGCTCTACCGGCAATGGCGCGACCAGGGGCTCGAGATTGTCAGCCTGATGTTCGAACGATTTGGCGATCTGCCGCAGGCCGCCTCTGCTACACGTGCTTTTCGGCAGGAGTTCGCTATCGAGTACACGACTCTGATTGCCGGTATTTCCGCCAAGGACGACGCCGCTGCCAAACTGCCTCAGCTCAACGGTGTGTTTGCGTTCCCAACCACCGTCTTTGTCGGACGAGATGGCCATGTCCGCAGTATTCACACCGGTTTCAGTGGACCTGCGACCGGCTCGCATTACGAAGTACTGCAGCGCGACTTCAAGTCACGGGTCGCCAAGCTACTGTCCGAACCCCAATCATAGGTCCGCCAATGCCTTCTTTCGACGTTGTTTCCGAACTGAACTCGCACGAGGTGACCAATGCTGTCGATCAGGCCAGCCGCGAGTTGCAGCAGCGTTTCGATTTCAAAGACAGCAACGCTGCTTTCGAGCTCGAAGGATTGGTGGTGACCATGCGCGCGCCGGTCGAGTTTCAGCTCAAGCAGATGCTGGATATCCTCAAAACGAGGCTCAGTAAACGTGGCATTGATGTGACGTGTATCGAAGTGAAGGACCCGCTAACGAATCTTGCCGAAGCTCGCCAGCAGGTCATTCTGCGTCACGGCATCGACGCGGATGCCGGCCGGAAAATCACACGAATGGTCAAAGACTCTCGACTCAAAGTGCAGGCTGCGATACAGGGCGACAAAGTGCGCATCACCGGCAAGAAGCGCGACGATCTCCAGGAAGCCATTGCCCTGCTTCGTCAGGCGGACGTGGAACTGCCGCTGCAGTTCGAGAATTTCCGCGATTAGTCAGGCTCCGTACTAGTGCGCAACCACGCGGTAGCGGTCGAGTATTGCACACAGCTGTTCGGTGGCCTCTACCGCACTTGGTCCTAACATACCGAAGCGCTGGTTTTCAAAAGGCACCAGCGCGCCATTGCGCACCGCTGCAAGCCTTGGAAACCGCCGCCAGTCGACTAACCACGCCGCCGCCTGCCCGGGCGGCGCGTCTGCCACAATTACAGCTGGATCGAGACCTAACACAGCCTCTTCCGACACCACCGGCGCTTCACCGCCCAACTGCGCAAAAACGTTGTCCGCACCGCACAACAGCAGTGCATCGCTCATCATGTGCCGGCCGCCAATCGTGTAGAGCGGACGATTCCAAATCTGCAGAAACACTTTGAGGCGCGAACGAGCGGAATAGCGGGTCTGTAGCGCCGTCAAACGAGTCGTCAGCTCGGTGGCTTTCTGACGCGCCAGAGTCTCAGTACCCGTCAACTTGCCGAGCCGTAACAACGATGCCGGCAAATCACGCAAGGCAGAAACGTGCTGACGGTAGAGACGCAAACGCAACGCCCGCAACTGTTCGATTTGTGCGGCCGGATTGCCGCCTTGCCAGACGATGACAACGTCCGGGCGCAACGCCAGAATTCTTTCGAGGTCGAGTCCCGCAACGTCGCCAATACGGGGAATTTTGCGGGCGGCGGCGGGTTCGTCCGAATAGCGCGATGTTCCAACCACCCGCTCACCGACTCCGATGACAAACAGCATTTCAGTAGCCCCAGGCGCCAGGCTGACGATGCGTTGCGGTGTCGCCTGCAGACGCAACACCTGGCCCGTGTCATCGGTGACTGTCAGTGCCGGGCTCGCTGCGCCGGCATAGCCTGTCAATGCCATGGCAGCAACTAACAGCCGCACGGCGCGGCACAGCCAAGCGTGGCACATTAACATCAGGGCTTGCGTGTTGAATTTGCAGCGCAACTGCCGCAGCCACCGCTTGCTACCAGTCGCGCCGCCAGTTGGCGCGACACGCGCGCACTCAACCAACCTAACGTCGGCCTGCCCTGAATGCGCCTATCCACGGTCTGCAGAAGTCGCAGCTGCCATTGAGATGGCATCAGCCGCCAGCTAGCGGACACGGCGGCAGCGAACACCAGTATTCCGGTTAGCCAGTACTGGATCATAGGGTGCCCCAGCCGAGCGCCTTGGAGGCTTGCCAGGTAGCGAATGCCGCTAGCCAGGCAAGCCCAAAAAGGTAGCCTGCCATGATCAGAGGATAGCGCCAGCTGTTTGTTTCGCGCTTGACGACCGCCAATGTCGGCAGACATTGCGGCGCGAATACGTACCAGACCAACAGTGCCAGCGCCGTGCCGAGCGGCCATTGATTGCTGATCGTTCCAGCTAACAAACTTGAATTACCGTCAGAACTGGCAGACACCGCATATACCGTGGCAAGCGCGCCAACCGCCACTTCGCGCGCGGCCAGACCGGGCACCAACGCGATACAGATCTGCCAGTTGAAACCGACCGGCAGGAAAATAATAGTCATGACCTTGCCGATGCGCCCCGCGATGCTGTATTCAATTGGCGCACCAGTGAACCCTGGCGGCGGCGCGGGGTAATTGGCGAGGAACCATAGCACCACCATCAGCGCCAGAATCATGCCGCCGACGCGACGCATGAATATCCGCACCCGCTCCCACAGACCAAGCAAAAGATTGCGCAGGTTGGGCCACTGGTAGTCAGGTAGTTCCAACATCAACGGGTTGTAACTGGTCTTCATGATTGTTTTTTTCATCACAAACGCAACCAGCAAAGCACTCGCGATACCGGCCAAGTAAAGCAGGAACAACACCAGTCCCCGCAGATTGAAGGGGCCCACTGAGCGCTCGGGGATAAAGGCGCCTATCAGCAACGCATAAACTGGCAGGCGCGCCGAGCATGTCATGAGCGGCGCGATCATGATGGTAGCGATTCGATCGCGGATGTTAGGTATGGTGCGGGTAGCCATGATGCCGGGTATTGCGCAGGCGAATGACGACAGCAATGGTATAAACGCTCTGCCTGACAATCCGACGCTGCCCATGACACGATCGAGAAGAAACGCAGCGCGCGGCAGGTAACCGCTGTCTTCGAGTGCCAGAATGAAAGCGAACAGAATTACTATTTGCGGCAGGAATACCAGCACACTACCAACTCCCGCGAATATTCCGTCCACCAGCAAGGACTGCAAAGGCCCAGGTGACATGGTCTGTGCAATCCAGTGCCCGGCGCTGGCAACCGCCCCTTCAATCAAGTCCATCGGCCACTGGGCGAAACTGAAAACAGCCTGAAAAACCAGGAACAGTAGTGCACCTAACAAAATTGGACCAATAATCGGGTGCATCAACCAGGCATCGGCCACCAGAGCCGCGCGCCGCTGCGCAGGCTCGCGCCAACCGATCTTGTCCAACAATTCATTGACTCGGCGCTGAGTCGCTTCGATGTCGCTGGGTGTCGCATCGTGCCATTGCAAAGGCGGACCTTTGCGTGGGTGAAAATGGTGACGATCCAGTTCTGCCAGTAATTCATCGGCGCCGCCCGATCTCACCGCGACCGTCGCGACCACCGGCACGCCGAGTTCGCCGGCCAATGCTTTGGCATCGAACTTGAAACCACGCAACTGTGCGAGATCGCTCATGTTGAGCACGACGATCATCGGCAGCTCCAAGGTTCGCACCTCGAGCGCCAGCCTCAGGCCTTGTCGCAGATGGGTCGCATCGACTACGCAGACGATGCAATCCGGTGCCCGGTCGGCGGTCAGCCGGCCTAACACCGCATCACGAGTAATGGCTTCGTCGAGTGTCGTCGGCGTCAGGCTGTACGAGCCAGGCAGATCCAGCAACAGGTAGCGACGCCGCGTGGAAAACTCTCCCTGCTTGCGCTCAACGGTAACGCCAGGGTAATTAGCGACTTTCTGCCGACCGCCAGTCAGTCGATTGAAAAGCGCGGTCTTGCCGCAGTTCGGCGCGCCCAATAAAGCGATGCACGGATTGTCGCTCACCTTATTCTCGACTTGTGAACGTTGACTTTCTCAGCCTCGAGTCGGCGCAGCGCAAAAGTAGCACCTGCAACCCGAACGGCGATCGGCTCGTTCCCGGGCCACATCCGTGCCAGCACTTTGACCGGTGCGCCAGGGACAAAGCCAAGCTCGCGAAGCCGTCTGGCCACCGTGGAATAGCTGGCGTCGCCCATCGCCGTGCCGTCATCGGCAACCGACACAATGGTCCCCTGCGAGCCGCGCTCCAGCTCGCTGAGTTTGCAATAAATGGGTGCAGGGGATGTCATAGGGCACTTAAATGATAATGATTCCTATTTAGAATAAAAGGAGCAGTGCAACAAAATTGCCAGATAACATGCTGAACATGCCAATAAGTCGACTAACTGCGGCCGAAAAGCGCGCCTTTCGAACTGGCTTTGTCGACATGCTGGGTCCGGTGCCGGGCGTGGTCGCCTGGGGTCTTGTCACGGGCGTCGCGATGGTCAAGGCGGGTCTCGGCGTCACCGCCAGCACCGTCATTTCGCTGACCGCTTACGCCGGGTCCGCCCAGCTGGCCACGCTGCCATTGGTGCTCGGCGGGGCGGCTTGGTGGGTCATCCTGCTGACCGCTGCGGTCATCAACCTTCGGTTTACGGTCTATTCTGCGACCCTCGGCCAGTTATTCGCGGGTGCGCGTCCCGGGCACCGTTTTTTGTTAGGTTATTTCAACGGCGACGTTACCTTTCTGCGATTGTTAGGTCACCTGGATCGCAATCCCGGCGAACCGCACCGGATCGCATTTTACTGGGGGGCAGTCTGCGCCAATTGGCTCGGCTGGCAAATTGGTTCACTGATCGGTATTTTTGGCGCCACGCGCATACCAGCGGAATGGGCATTCGACGTCGCCGGCACATTGGCCCTGGTAGCCGTTTTAGCGCCGACTTTGCGTGGCCGCCCCGCCGTGTTAGGTGCTATTGTTGCCGGTGCCGTAGCCTATTTGACGCGCGATCTGCCGTTGCGGCTTGGCGTCATGGCCGGGCTCATCGCCGGCATCGTCGTTGCCATGATCGCTGCACCGCGAGCGGCCACCAACAAAAAGCACCGCACATGAGCGCGTACGACTGGCTCATAGCTGCCATTCTGGTGATCGCGACCGCCATCACGCGCTCGACGCTGGTCGTGTTAGGAAATCGGATTCAGATCGCGCCTCGCGTCGAGGCGGCACTGCGCTTCGCGCCAGCCTGTGCACTGTCTGCCATCCTGGCGCCGCCGTTGCTGGCCAATGCGCAGGGCCAGCTGGTCGGCTGGCAAGGCAGCCCGGTTCTTTGGGCCGCCGTGGCGACTACCGTCGTCATGTGGTTCAGCCGTAGCATCCTTTTGGCGATTAGCTGCGGAATGGCGGCATTCTGGCTGCTGCGAGGTCTTGGACTTGTCGGCTGACAGAGAACGTGAAATTCCATTTATGTGGCAGCGGCAGTTAGCGCCACTGCCACACACGTGAAAAGACTCGGATTTTCCGCCACAAATACTGCAAAAGTTGTGCAACCTCATTCAGCTAACATGATTCTGCTTGGCACTTCGAGCCAACACCGCAGAGCCTCTCTGCGAACGTCGCCATTTGGGGCGGCGCGACCGTCTCTGACCGGCCCTAAGCGGTCAGTTGCAGGGTCAGAATTGCTGCCCGAAAGCCGACAGTGGCTATAACGCGGTTTGCTGTCTCTGCAAGTGCAACCGCACTATTGCACTTCCGGATCCCGCGTACGGAACTCACGCCGCAATTTGTTCAATGATCTTTCTGACTTCAGCACTAAGTGGATTGTTAGAACTTTTGAGGTACGTCGACAATTTACTTCCGCAGAACTCAATGATATTTGCCAACCCCTTTTGAATGCCGAGATAGTGCTCAAGGTCTCCATGTTTTAAGATAAACGTTCGATTCGCGTACTCAGCAGAGATTCGGTCGTCAAGATCCGAGTGAGTAGCTCTGAAGTTAGCAACGGCCGCACAATCCTTCAAGCGCTGCTGTTGTTCATCTGGGTAGAACTTGCTGTACGCATAGTCTAAGTCAGCTATCCGATAGACGATTAAGCCAAAGTTCTCAAATAGAGACGTCCACTGTGTAAGCTCATTCTTCCCCGCAACATGAAGTATTGCAATCTCTTGGTCCAGCTCTTGGTACGTCGCTTGGACTGCTGCTTTGAAGAAATATCGATCGGAATCTCCTTCTACGAGCACAACCTTTTTCGCAAAAAATGCGTACGTAGATCTCGTGTTATCGAGAATTCGAATGAGCACCTTTTGCTCTTCCGTTAGTCTTGGAAAGTGAATGTCCGTATTTCCGTCAGAGCTCAAGGCAAAACGCCTAACGCTAGTTATAGTGGATGAATTGATCAGTGCCTCAGAATGCGTCACTAAGATGTATTGGCACTGCTGATGTTTGTTCAAATCACGAATCACCTGCAGGTACTCGTGCTGAAATTGGTAATGGAGGTGAATTTCGGGCTCATCGATAATTACGAGACCGCCTTTCAGGTCGCCACGACCGTACGCTTCAAAAACCAGATGGGTTATCGACTTCTGCCCAGCGCTCAGGCTGTTTATGTCGGAGATTGTCTTGTTCCTTCGAAGATCGAGGAATTCAAAACTGTACTGCCACGTGCGAAGATCTAGAAGTCTTATTCTGCATTTGAGGTTCACAATACGGAGACGCTTGTTAATCTCAAGAATGAACGGCAGTTGATTGGCAGCCATTTCGCATTCTTCGTCGCTCATCTTTTGAGGAATTAGTTCGAAGTGTTTTTCCGCTACCCGTAGACGCACGAGCGCGAATATAGAGGGTTCGTTGCTGTCATTGGCATTCAGACTTCTATTGAAGTCTGCACTTCGAAGTTGCTGCATCTGTGTCGCGGGGAGACTATCTCGAAGACTAACTGAGACATTGAAGCTGTGATAATTTCGGTAGCTACTAATAAGAGTAAAGGACTCATAAAGCGACTCAATAGGACTGTCAGAGTTCTCGAGATTGTAGAGAGAAATGGTTTCTTTGAAGAAGTTGTAATCTGTAAGGTACTCGTACCCAAAATCGGCAACGCAATCTTGTGGTTGTACTGAAAAAGTTTTGTCGTTCTTGTTCAGCACAATATCGAGGGTATAAATATCTCCGGAACCGGATGTGGCGGATGGACTTCGAGTGGTGTAACGCTCGGCCCACTTGTTGATGTCGTCTCGCTTGGTTTGGAGATACAGCAGATTCTTTTTATCTATTTCGTCCAATCTGACCGCGACTCGAATTGTTTGCGGCGAGCTCTCTGAATTCCAATTCGGATCGAGCCGAAATCCGTTGAACGAGTTGTTATTCGTCGGCATCAGAACCTGGCGCCGTTGATCAGCGTTGACGGTGTTTCGTTGAGAATATACGTCTTGGTTTAGATTGTACTGCTTATACAATACACGTCTAAAAATGAAGTTTATGACCTCAAGCGCTGTTGATTTACCAGAACCATTTTCGCCGATAATAATGTTGAGATCGTCGTCAAAAGAAATCTTCGGTGAGTCACCCACATTTGCGAAATATCTGAAGCTCAAGACATTCGACATTTGCAACGATATTAATTTCACGAGATCCTTTCTAACAGAATCGCTTCGGATGATGGATGCTCACGAATCGATTCTAATTGTCGGCGCCGGTTTGTGGCAGTCGTTTCATTGCACTCCACGCTCAGTGAGAAATGGTATTTTGGATTGTGCGTGAATTTGCTCGAAAAGGAGTCGGTGCGCTTTGCGAGTTTCCTGGAGACTTCACCGTTCTTCGCTTGCCACCGCTTTATTCTAAATCGACGGCTGGAGGGCGGGTAACCCTGTGGCGAATGCTCGTTTTAGAGCGATGCGTGCTGAACTATTAGGGCGGAACCGGTCACTCGCGACCGACGGCTTCGGGTCAGGTGCTGTAATGCCGCGTCAGCCTGCACTAGGCTAGCGAGCCCCGCGCGTTACATCAAAGTTGGGCCAATCCAAGCACAGTTTCACCTTTTTGCCCGCAGTGGGTTGAGAACTACGATTCCGGGGAAGTGCTTTTCGTTGTCGGTGACCACCAAACAATCGTTCACTTCGGCGATTGCCGCAACAATCATATCAAGGTCGCTTCTAGGTCTGCCGGCGATGCGCCCCTCGGACATGAGGCGGGCCCAAGCCAAAGCCGCCCGCTCGTCGAACGGCAAAACGCGGCCACTAAATAATGACTGCGGGCCATCCGACCCGGCGAACCATGCTTCCAGCTGATCGCGCTTCTTTCCCTTCGGTTTTTCCAGGATTCCTCGCTGGATTTCGGCAACCGTCAGCGAAGAGATATGCAGGTCATGGTCCGACTGGCTGGCCATCCATTCGATTAGCGATTCGGACGGAGCGGGTTTTGTCGCATTGCTTATGATGTTCGTGTCGAGCAGATAGCGGGTCACAGGCTAACCTTGCGACCTGCCCCTTGCGAGCGCTTGAACTCGATATCCGCGCCAACCAACGGCGAGCGGCGCAGCGATTCGAGAATCCCCCCTTTCTTTGGCGGCTCGCCCGCGATTGTTCGACTAACAGCCGCACGAATACGCCGTGCATCTGGACCATCTTCAGAAAGACGGTTCGCAAGGGAGCGAATCAGATTGCGATCGGCATTTAATCCAAGCACTTCGAATCGCGCCATGCCGCGCTCAGTCAGACGGGATCGGTAATTACGGAGGGCTCGCTTTTGCGCAGAGTTGCTCATAGTCATCTCTCTAAGTTATAGCCAGTAATATAGCCTGCTATATCGCGCATTGCAAGTTATCGGGCCTCCGAGCTTCCGCTTATGTGGGTCGTTATGGAAAATGGATAGCCAATTCACCTGCAATAGTTCGCGGATATCGTCGTCTGAGTCACCAGGAAGCTGTCGTTGGCGACCGTCACGTTAGGGTCAAGATTGACCGAACTAATTGGCCGGCGATTTGATATCCAGTTCCTTTGCAGCGGCGGCGAGGCGTTTGTCTGTTGTCCAAAACGGAACATCCGCAATCCGCGCGGCAGCTAACAAATGGAGATCAATCCACCCCAAACCCGCACCGTAAAGCTGGTTTTCATTCAGCAAATGCAAGACCTCGCTGTGATCGGCCAAAGGATGCATCGGCAAATCAGACAGCAATTCGATTATTTCATTTCGTCGCGCCAGGTTGCCGCACGCCAACTCGCCTATGACAAACGGATGAGTGCTCACTTGCTCGGCCTCAAGCAGCCCGACAAACTGCTCGCTCCTCTTCCGGAGGTGGTCAACCCAGACTGAAGTGTCGACTAACAATATGAGCTACGACGTGGTCACGCTGCGCCGTCGGGGCGGCAAACGCAATTTCGGCTGGCTGCCACCAAGAGCTGCCAGACGCCTTGCGCTTTCGCGGGCAATCAGTGCATGCAGCCCCGCGTGTACGACCGCGGTTTTCTCACGCAGACCGCTGAGCGCTTTCGCCTTGCTTAACAAGCTCTCGTCAATGATTAGTGTCGTTCTCATATGCATCAGTATGCCTCTTATATACATATCGTTCAAGTCGCCTATGCATGCATTCCAGCCACTTTTCTGGATCAGGCAACGCGCTAGCGGCCGCTGACCAATGCCAGCTTAGGGTCAAACCCGGAAGTTACGCAGCGATAAACGCGGCGAGTTTGACTGCCTTGGAGTCAAACGTGGCCGTAGCGCTGCAACCAAGCCGGCTGTTGTGGACTCCGATGAGGCAGTCTGCAAATTCCGCAGTTGAGTCCCTCCACGCATAGAGCGCCGTTTCAACGCCAGGCTCATCTTCGAACGCGACTTCAGCTGTTTCCAACAACGCGGACAGTGCGCTGATGATTTGCACTTTCGGGAGTTCGTATCGACTGCGGAGTACCCATTCAGTTTCTAACAACACCAACAAACTGACTAACACCGGCTCGCCAGACGCCGCGGCGCGGGCAATGAGCCTGCGCGCTTTTTCAAACTGAGGCAGATCATCCTTGACCAAATAGCGAACCAGTACATTGGTGTCGACGCCGATCACTAGCGCGACAACAGCTCTATCGGCATGGCCTTTCGGCCCTTCTTGTGCAGGAGCCCCGCAAGTTCAGCCACTCGCTTGTTTTTGACTCGCATCAGAACGACGCCATCTGGCATCAACGTAAATGTCATTCGGTCGCCAGCTCTCATATCGAGGCTGTCCCGAATCGGCTTTGGAATGGTCGTCTGACCTTTGCTCGTAAGAGTGGCATCGGTTTGCATGGGTGGCTCCTGATTCCTTACAGATATAATAATAGTAAGGAGGATCAGGAATTGCAACCAGCAAGCGCCACTTGAAAATTGCGTCCTCCGATACGGGCAATACGCGCTGCTCGAACATGGGGCGAACTTTGTGTGTCAACCAGTTGATGAGGCCGGCGCAGCTCAAAGTGGACATTGGTGTCGAGCAACCAGGCGATCACACCACAACGCCCCGCACGGCCATCGCGCTACGAGCGGGGGCAAGATCAACTTCCCGTCGCGGCGACGCTTGCAAGGCTTTAATCAAGTCTTGGCCGGTCTTGTCACCCTTGAGGCGCCGAAATTCCTCGGCGGCGATGACGACGACTTCGTCGCGCCCGTGCACGGTGAGGTGCTGCGGACCCTCGCTGCGCACCTTGCGCACGAGTTCACTGAAGTGGGCTTTGGCATCCTGTAGCGGCCAGTGACCCGACCCTAATTTTGCCACCAGCCTGGACCAAGCAATAATTCTAGTCATTCTGATCAAATTATCCGCGGCGACAGGGGAATTCAAGCCACAAATCTTGCCCTTGTCGGCAATCTAGCGGCAACGCGGGGAATCAAATATGCGCGTATTCCGTGGGCATCGGATCTCCCGGAACCGGGCGCCCACGACCGACCGCCTCGGGTCAAACCGGGTCTAACAGCCTCCTGGCCCGGATTGTGGCAGTCGACAGGACTGCCTCTGTGAGCTGTGCCCTGGACGTCAATGTAATAATTGACACTGTGTCAGGACGCTGGCTAGACTGCGCGCATGAACCAGCTCGCAGAACGCCGCCAAGAAGAAAAAGACCGCCGGCGCACTGAGATCTTGGATGCGGCCTTTGCGGTCGGGCAAACCCACGGGCTTGGGGGCATCACGATGGATTTGGTCGCACGCCAGGCCCGACTGTCTCGCGCGCTCATCTATGTCTACTTCCGTGACCGCGACGAACTGCTATTTGGCCTGTGTCAACGGGCGTTAGCGATATTGCGCAATCGATTCGAGACGGCGATGGCAGCAACCGCGCTGGGTGTCGACAAGACCCGCGCATGCGGCCTGGCGTATCTCGCTTTCGCGCGCGAGTTGCCATTGGAATTTGAAGTGCTGTCGCGTTTCGAGGCGCACACACCGGACATCGCCAATATGGCGGCCAATGAATCGGCCTGTATGCAGTCCGGCGACGAGGTGCATCGCCTGCTCGTCGATGCCATCAATCTCGGTGTGCGCGATGGTTCCATCCGTGCCGACGTCGGTGCGGCGCCGGTCGTAGCGATCACGCTCTGGGGTTTCATGCACGGAGTGCTGCAACTTGCGCAGACCAAAGCTAACGTGCTGGCGCATGAAGGCGTGGCGGTTGATCAGCTGCTGGACAAAGCGCTCAATCTGGCGCGCCGCAGTATCGCGAGCGATGCCACGATAGCCAGAGGTACATAGCGATGGATTGCTATCGCGTTTCCATCTGGGTGTTGGCATTTCTGCTCCCCGTCCAATTCGGCGCCACGTGGGCTGCCGAGCCCCTGCGTGACACGGCTGCGGCAATCGATGACTACGTGGCGGAGGGCATGCGCGCCAATCTGGGGCTGGCAATCCAGTCGCTTGAGATCACCCGCAGTCAGGCGGCGCTCGAAGCCGCGCGCGCGCGTTTTCTGCCAGAACTGGCATTGTCATCGCGCTATTCGCGCAATGATGGCGGGCGCGAAATCAATCTGCAGCTCGATACGCTGCTCAACCCTGTATATCGATCGCTCAACGAGTTGCTGTTAGCTCAGGGTCGGCCCACTGCCTTTGCCAGCCTGCCCAGCCAGTCGTTTGCGTTTCAACGTCCGCAAGAGCAAGACACGCGACTGACACTGCGCCAGCCGCTGTATGTTCCCGCAATCCCTGCAGCGGTTCGCGCTCAATCAGCACTGCTGGATGTCAGCAACGCGGCTCAGACCGCATTCGCACGGCGGCTGAAGCGCGACATCGCAATTGCCTATCTGAACTGGCAGCGGGCTGGCAGCGCCACGGCAATCGTTGAATCGAGTCGCCAGTTGTTAGCCGAAAACCTGCGCGTCAATGACTCGTTGTTTCGCAACGGCAAAGTGACCCAGGACCGGCCGCTGCGGGCAAAAGCCGAATTGCTGGCGGTCGAGCAACAATGGGTCGAAGCGCGCAATGGAGTCTCACAGGCGCAAAGCTATCTGAACTTTCTGCTGAACCGGTCTCTCGACACGCCTCTGGAGCCATCCGACCCGCAAAGCAATGTGGAACGTACGACGCGCAAACTGTCGGCGTTGCAGGACCAGGCGCTGCGACTACGACCGGAACTGCGTCAGGCGCAAGGCGCACGGCTGGCAGCTGAGGCGCGGACTGCGGGCGCGCGCGCTGCTCGCAAGCCGACTCTGGCACTCGGCATTGATGCCGGCATCCAGGGCGAGCGCTATGAATTCGGCCGCGGCAGCGACTTCAATACCATCTCACTGGTTTTCAGCTGGGCGTTGTTTGATGGCGGCGCCAGGCGCGCGGATGTTGACGCCGCCCGCGTGGGCCAGCGACAGGCGCGTCTGCAGGAAGAGCAACTCGCGGCCCTGATCCAGCTTGAAGTGCAACAAGCACTGGACACACTGAATACCGCAACCGAATCGCTGGTTACAGCTCAAGCGCGTGTGGAGGCGGCGCGCGCAGTCTTTCGTATTGCCGGCCGCAAGCGTGACGAAGCGGTGATCAGCCAGGTGGAGTTCATCGACGCGCGTTCAGCACTGACGTCGGCCGAGCTTGGGCTGGTGACCGCGCGATCCGATGTGTTGTCCAGGCAGGCGGAGCTCGACTACGCAACCGCTGCCGGACCGAATCCCGAGGCAAAACGATGAAGAAGTTCTTTCGAATATCCCATTACCTCGCCGCCGCGCTGTTAGGCAGTGTTCTAATCCTCGCCGCCTGTGGCAAAAAACCAGTTGAGACCGGCGTACCGCCAACTGCCGTGCGCACAGCGATTGCAACCACCGGCCCTGCGTCGCCACCGATCGACGGCAACGGCGTCGTTGCAACGCGCGACGAGTCCCGACTGTCGTTCAAAGTTGGCGGCGTCATAAGCCGCATACGGGTTCAGGAAGGCGAGTTGGTGCGCAAAGGCCAGGTACTGGCCGAAATTGAACCTGCAGAGATCAATGCGCAAGTAGAGTCAACGCGGCAACTCGCGGATAAGGCGCGACGCGATCTTGCACGCGGCGAAAAACTGTACGCCGATCAGGTGATCTCGCTCGAGCAACTCGAAGGACTGCGTACCCAGGCTGCAACTTCGCAGGCACAGTTGCGGGCCGCAAATTTCAATCGCGGTTACGCAGTCATTAGCGCTTCACGTGACAGTATTGTACTGCGCAAGCTCGTCGACGAACGCGAGCTGGTACCAGCTGGCCAGCCGGTACTCGTGTTAGGTGGTCGCGACCGCGGTTATATCGTCCGCGGATCGCTGTCTGACCGTGAAATTGTCCAGGTAAAGCTCGGCGACCCAGTTCAAGTCAGTCTCGACGCCTGGCCTGGCAAGAATTTTCCCGGGCGCATCAGCGAAATCGCCAGCGCGGCGGATGAACGCAGTGGCATGTTTCCGATCGAGGCAAAACTCGACAGCGCTCCAGTGCAGCTTGCGACCGGACTGGTTGCCAAGTTGCGGATCCAACCTGACAGTGCCAAGCAGGGCCAGCTTGTCTATATACCGATTGCAGCTGTTCTTGAGGGCCACGGTGATCGGGCCTCGGTCTTCGCAGTGGTAGGTGACAAAGCTGTGCAACGCCAAGTTCAGATTGCATTTTTGACTGGCGAACAGGCGGCTCTTCAAGGCGGAATAGAAAAAGGTGAAGTCGTCGTCGCGGAGGGTGCGCTTTATCTCACCGACGGCGAAACGATCAAGATCATCGGCGTCACCGACAGCGTGACAAGTCTGCGCCCATGAGTTCATGGCTAGAGTTTCCGATCCGGCGCTACCAGTTCACGCTGGTCGCCTTTCTGATGCTGATTGCGTTAGGTATCTTTACCTTCAACACCGTGCCGCGCGAGGAAGATCCGTCCTTCAAGATCTCCGGCTACCAGATTTCCACCTTCATGCCGGGCGCCGACCCGAAAGACATGGAGCGCCTGGTGACCAAGCCGCTCGAAGACAAACTCGCCGAGCTCGATGACATCCATAAAATAGAATCCACAGTGCTCGATGGCGTTGCAGTGACGTTCATTGAGTTTGAAGCGTTTACGGATCCTGACGACAAATACAATGAAGTCACACGCGAGATCAACGCGCTGCGACCGAGCCTCCCCGCAGAATTGCGTGAACTCAATATCCGTCGCTTCAGTCCTGGCCAGGTCAGCATTGTGCAGTACGCACTGATCTCCGATGATGCGCCGTACCGGGAACTGGAAGATCAAGCACGCCTGCTGCGCGATGCGCTGAAAGGTGTTGCCGGCGTACGCAACGCGGAAAGCTGGGCCTACCCGATTCGCGAGCTGCGCGTTGAACTGGATCTGCCACGCATGTCGCAGCTCGGGCTGAACTGGTCGCAGGTATTCGCCGCGGTACAAAGCGAAAACGCCAATATCCCGGCCGGCAATATCGACATGGGGTCGCGATCGTTCTCCCTCAAGACGTCCGGCAGTTATCGCAATCTCGATCAGGTGCGCGACACGGTCGTGGCGGCAGTGAATAGTCGCATCGTACGCGTTGGCGACATCGCGCAAGTGCGCTGGGACAATGCCGCCTATTCCTACATCGGACGTTATAACGGGCGGCGCGCTGTCTTTGTGACAGCTAACATGAAGGACCACTTCAACATCATCGACGTAAAAGCGCGCATCGATACCGCGGTGGCGCGAGTCGCGAGTGCACTGCCCGCGCGCATCAAACTCGAGAACGGCTTCGACCAGTCCAAAAACGTCGCCAACCGGCTGTCACAGCTCTACATCGACTTCGGCATCGCGATCGCGCTGGTGCTGCTGACACTGCTGCCTCTGGGGTTGCGGGCAGCCGGCATCGTCATGATTTCGATACCGCTGTCCCTGGGCTTCGGACTGGCCTGCATTTATTTCCTCGGCTATTCGATGAATCAACTCTCAATCGCCGGTTTTGTTCTCGCACTGGGTCTGCTGGTCGACGATTCCATTGTGGCCACAGAGAACATCGCGCGGCATTTGCGCATGGGCTATTCGCGCATCGAAGCGGCGCTCGCCGGCACACGACAGATCACGGTCGCGATTCTCGGCTGCACCGCGACTTTGATTTTTGCCTTCCTTCCCTTGTTAGCACTGCCCGGCACCGCAGGCAAGTTCATCAAGGTCCTGCCGATGACGGTGGTCGTGACCATTATCGGCTCGCTGGTGGTGGCGCTGTTCATCATTCCGTTTCTCGCCAGCCGTATCCTGATCCGCGACGACAATGAGCACGGCAGTCCGCTATTGCAACGGGTCATGGGTTTCATTCATCACTACTACAACCCGGCGCTGCATTGGTGCCTGGCACGGCCCAAACTCACGGTACTGGCTTCGATTGGCGGTTCCATCCTGTTGTCAGTTGCACTGATACCGGTGTTAGGCTCGAGCCTGTTTCCAAAAGCGGATGCGACGCAGTTTCTAATCCTAGTTGACACGCCGAACGGCAGCAGTCTGGCGGAAACCGATGGGGCACTGCGCTTTGTCGAAGACAAACTGCAAAAACTGCCGGATGTGCGGAACTGGTTCACCAACCTTGGCCACGGTAACCCTCAGGTCTATTACAACCACATCGTGCGTCAGGACAGCGCCAACTACGGCGAAATCATGGTGCGCCTGACAGAATATGACACGCGGCGCACGCCACGAAATCTCGACAATCTGCGCGCGCAACTGACCGGGTATCCAGGCGCACGCATTGAGGTCAAGGAATTCCAGAACGGACCGCCGGTAACCGCGCCGGTCGCCGTGCGCATTGTCGGGCCCGATCTGGACGTTCTGTCGCAACTCGCCGGTCGGATCGAAACATTGGTCGAGAAAACCACTGGCACGCGTGATGTGCGCAATCCGCTCAAAGTGACGCGCACCAATCTCAAGCTGCAGTTTGACTCGCGTAAAGCAGCCATCCTCGGCGTGCCAACAGTCGAATTCGATCGCGCCGTGCGCCTGTCCGTCTCCGGAGTGATCGCCGGAACGTTTAAAGATGAAACCGGCGAACAGTATCCGATTGTCGTGCGCACACCGCTGACATCCCGCGCCGATTTGGCAACTCTTGGCCAGATCCGCGTGCCCAGTTTGTCAGGTACATCGTTGCCACTGTCGCAGCTGGCGACGCTGGAATTCGAACGCGCCCCGACGCTGATCTCGCGTTTTGGACGCGAGCGCAGCGTCACCATCAACGCCCAGGTGCAGAACGGCTTCAATACCGGCAAGGTGACAACCGCCGTCACACGGCAGCTCGAGACTTTCAACTGGCCGCGCGGATATCATTATGTGTTAGGTGGCGATGCGGAAGCAGGGGCTGAAGCCTTCAGTGGCGTTGGTACGGCCGCCATTGTCGCGATGTTCGGTATTTTTGCGATTCTAGTGCTGGAATTTGGTAGCTTCAAATCGACATTGATAGTTTTGACGGTTGTACCACTGGGGCTGGTAGGCGGATTCGCAGCTTTATTGCTGACCGGTAACGACATCTCATTTACGGCCAGCATTGGCTTCATTGCACTGATAGGCATCGAAATCAAGAATTCGATCCTGCTGGTCGACTTCACCAATCAACTGCGTGAACAAGGAGTGCCGCTGGACGAGGCCATTGAACGAGCCGGTGAAATTCGCTTTCTGCCGATTCTGTTGACCTCCGCGACTGCGATCGGCGGGCTACTGCCACTGGCGGTGCAGAATATCGGTATTTATTCGCCGATGGCATGGGTCATCATCGGCGGCCTGGTGTCATCCACGCTGTTAGCTCGGCTGGTCACGCCAGTGATGTACAAACTGACCCCGCCGTCGATCACGCCTGTAGCCATGACGCCAGCGCCACAAAGCTGACGCTGGCAATTGCGATTACGAGGCCCAGGCGCAGCACGCCGGCCCGCTGCCGCGCGGCAACGTCGACGGGTCTTGCGAGCACCAGGCCGCAGAGATAGCCGCTCACCAGACCGCCCACATGCGCAGCGTTGTCGACGCCTGGCAACAGAAATCCTGCCGCCAGTGAGAAGCCACCAAATGTCAGAAACTGGCGCCGCAGGTAATACATGAGCCGCAGCGGCACGCCCAGATCGCGGCGACTGACAAATGCCAACAGACCGCCGATGACTCCAAATATTGCTCCGGAAGCGCCGGCGCTGTTGACTTCCGGTCTCCAGAGCAAGGTGCCGAATCCGCCGCCGATACCAGCGATCAGATAAAGCAGCATGAAATGCCATCGACCAAAAAGACGTTCCGCCAAAGGCCCGAGCTGCCACAGCGCCATGGAGTTGAACGCGAGATGCACGATACCAAAATGCAGGAATTGACAAGTCAGCAGTCGCCACCACTGCCCCTGCATCGTCAATGGTCCAAAATTCGAACCTAACGAAACATGTACATCACCATTTGCGACTAGAAATCCACCACCTTGAAGTGCGGTGTAGACAAAGACTATGGCCAGTAAACCTACGATTGCCTTTGCCAGCCAAACCTGTGGTGATACCGCCTGTAGCCGCGCGGGAAACTCCGGCTGACTCATGGCGTACGGACGACAGTCAACCGCTCAAGTGCCCAATCCAGAACCGGTGCCACCCGTGGCGACACCATGTGGCGTGCGTCGCCGAAACTCACCCATCGCCATTCGTGATGTTCGGGCGTTCCGAGCTCCGGGTTGACCGGCAGCGTCACAGCGGACGTCTGCGTTTGCGCAATGAAATACCGCGCAACCTTGTTGTGACTGTAGGGTCCTGTATCGACATGCTGATCCCCAAAATTGAACTGCAGATCTTCGATAGTGGTCTCCTCGCGCACTTCGCGGCGCGCTGCTGCCATCGGTTGCTCCCCGGCTTCCACCATGCCCTTGGGAAAATCCCAGTTGCGGAATGCGCGCAACAACAGGCAAATCCATTCGTCAGCTTCGCGCCGCACAACAACAACGCCGGCCGACAGATGCTGTGGGCGACTACCAGATTTTTCCGCCAACGTATTGTCCTGCTGCGGGTAGGTACGGGAAATACTCCACTTTTTCGAACACGCCCGCCTTGTAGTAGGGGTCGTTTTCAATGATCTGACGGGCGCGCTCCAGGCTCGTGGTGCGCAGACAAAAAACACTGCCCACGGTTCGCAGGCCCTCGGTGTCATACATCGGGCCGGCGACGTTCAAATCGCCTAACACCGTTTCAACATAGGCGAGATGATCCGCCGTGGCCGCCGCGCGAAGCAATTCGCCCTGCGGTCCGTCGCGGCAGATCACCATGTAGGCCGTGTTAGGAAATCGGTCGTGTACGCTTTTGTCGTTCATGGTGCTGCCTGTAGCAGCGCCAAGAATATCAGGCTGCCAGCCCGGTCGCGACATCAGACGACGCAATCAGATCGGCGTGGCGCTGTAATCGGCATCCTCGCGCAGATGCAGCAACCGGCACCAAGTGCTACTCATGCCGCTTTCAAGGTTGCTTCGCCTCGCTGCCAGTTGCAGGGCATCGAGGACCCGCAACACTTCTTCCGGACTGCGCCCAACCGCCAGATCGGTGATGTAGACGAATTGCACAATTCCCTGTGGATCGACGATGTAGGTCGCGCGCCAGGCAAGATGCACAAACTCGTTGTCCGTGCTAACGCCGTAGAGAAGCGCATCGCGGTCACCGAATTCACCTTGCAACTTGCCGAAGGCGGCTATTTCCGTCGGACAGACAAAGGTGAAGTCCTTCGGCCAGAAGAAGAAAACCTGCCACTTTCCGGTAGCGCTATCATTGCTGAAAGTGCGGAAATTGTTTGCCGATACCAATCATGTGCATCTCCAAGGGGTGTTTGACGTTGCGACTATGATGATTCCAGGAGTATCATTTATAAATTCGATGGATTCGATCATTTCAATAGGTTTTGTGTATGGCTGATCTCAAACTGAAGGACCTCAAATACCTGGTCGCCATTGCCGATACGCGCCACTTCGGACAGGCGGCCGCCAAATGTTTCGTCAGCCAGCCAACTCTGTCCGCGCAGCTGAAAAAGCTGGAGGAGTACCTCGGCGTCCAGCTGATTGAACGTGCGCCTCGCCAGGTGACGATGACGCCCGCCGGCGCCGAGATTAGTACGCGGGCACGCCGCATCCTGGAATCCAGCGACGACATCATTGAGATTGCGCGCACGCATCGCGATCCGATGGCCGGTCGGTTACGCGTCGGATTCCTGCCAACCATCGGCCCCTATCTGCTGCCTGATCTCACACCCCGCCTGAGTCGCGCACTGCCACGAATCGAATTCCTGTTGTACGAATACCAGACCGCGCCAATGCTCGAACGCCTGCATGCTAACGAACTGGATTTGGGCATTCTGGCCTTGCCCGTCGATCTTGATGGGCTGGCGGCAAAAAAACTGTATGACGAACCTTTCGTAGTCGCACTGCCAGCCAGGCATCGCCTAGCCAAGCACCCCCAGCTGCAAGCGCGCGAACTACAGGGGGAGACTTTGCTGTTGCTCGAAGACGGTCACTGTCTTCGTGATCAGGCGTTAGATGTCTGTAGCCGGACCAAGATTTTTGAGCATCAGAACTTTCGCGGCACGAGTATCGAGACTCTGCGCCAAATGGTGGCGACTGGCGCCGGAATCACGCTGCTGCCACTGAGCGCCAGTCACGGCCCCTACGCACAAGCGCGTGGTGTGGCAATCCGACCATTGGTTTCACCAGTTCCAACGCGGACTATCGGCGCTATTTGGCGGAAAAGCAGCGCGCGCCTCGCAGCCATCGCTGCAGTTAACGAATTGCTGGCCGCCTCGGGCCCGGCAGCGTAGAGAATCAGCCAAACCGTGCAGGGTCGAGCAGCGTTAGATCCAGCGATGGCTTTCTGGCGCCCAACATCTCGGATACCAACAACCCCGTAGCCGGTGCCAGGGTCACACCAATCATCGCGTGGCCCGCGGCAATGATCAGATTGCTCGCTGTCGACAGCCGACCTAACATGGGCAAACCATCCGGCGTTACCGGACGCAGCCCCGCCCATGGAGTCAAACCCACAAAATCTGCTGCGGAAAAATCGGGCATGTATTCCGGAATCGACTGCAGCATTGCCGCGACACGATGCGCGCTGATGCCGCTGTCCCGGCCGGCAAACTGCATGGTGCCAGCGAACCGCAGCTTTTCTCCCATGGGTGTGACCGCGATCCGCGCCTCGATCAGAATGGACGGCATTGATGGCAGACGCCGCGGGGCCGGCAACGTGACGCTATAGCCCTTGCCAGCCTCGATGGGCAGCGACAAACCCAGTCCGGCGCGCAAGGTCGGGGTCCACGAGCCGGTGGCAAGCAGGTACTGATCGCCCACTATTTCACCCCGCGAACTGACGACTGCACGCACGCGGCCGCCGTCAATCCTCCAGCCAGTTGCCTCGGTGCTCCACCGAAACTCGACGCCCGCAGCCTGCAGCCTGCGTGTCAATTCAGCATTCAGCAGCACCGGATCAAGATGGCTGTCGCCGCGGAAGAGCACTCCACCGGCGACTTGGTAGTTGATATTGGGATCGAGTCTGCGGACGTCATCCGGGCCCAGTACTTCAGCATCCAGGCCTAACAAACGGGCCTCCGCCGCCAGCGCGCGCTCTTCGGCAAAATGACCCGCGTCACGCACCAGCATCATGACGCCGTCCCGCCGCAAGCCAAATGCGCCGTCAAACTCGCGATCCAGTTCGCAGTACTGGGCGCGCGACAGCAGACAAAAGTCGCGCAGCAACGGCCCGGCCCGTCGCACCTGTTTCTGATTGGCCGAGCGCAGAAACTGCCAGCCAAAGCGCAATAGTTCTCGATCGATTCGCGGTTCCACACGGATCGGACTGCGTGGCGTAAAAATCGACCGCAATGCCATTCCTGCTATGCCAGGAGCAGCGAGTGGCACAAAATGGCTGGGAGTCACCAGACCCGCGTTCCCTAAAGAACAGGCGTCATGATCCGATGGCCCACGTTCGACAATTGTCACTTGCCAACCATCACGGCGCGCATACCAAGCCGCCGTGAGCCCGACTATCCCGCCGCCCACAATGATGAGTCGCGAACCATCCATAGTTACGCCAATAGTAGCTTAGTCGGCGCGCAGGCCGTCGCGCAACGGGTCGCCCGCATCGAAATGCAGCCGAGCTTCGGCCGTAATCCAGGCTCTGCCACGAATGCTGGGTACCACCGCGCGGTCTTTGCTGCTTGTTGCTGGCTCGTACCAGGATTCGAACACGCTGCCAGTCACGCCCTCCTGACGCCATACCGTACCGGGCGCAAGACGGCCATGCCTTGCTAACAAAGCGACCTTGGCGCTGGTGCCGGTTCCACAGGGCGACCGGTCGTAAGCAAGCCCTGGGCACAACACGAAGTTACGACTGTTGTTAGCCGGCGATGCCGGCGGGCCGCTAAGCTCGACATGATCGATAATTGCGCCATCGGCGCCAGTGATACCGGCCTGCTCGAGTGCCGCGCGGATCGCAGAAGTCCGCGCTATCAGCGAGCCAGACGCCGCTACCGATGGCGTACTCGGCCAATCCGCCATGAAAAACCAGTTGCCACCATAAACGATGGCACCGCGCACCTCGCCGAGTTCGGGAATGACTACGGCAACGTCCTCCCGGTAGACCCAGGAAGGTACGTTGCGCACGGTCACTGCACCGTCGGGTGCAAGGTCCACGTCGACAACACCCACGGGAGTTTCTATTCTGTGCGTGCCGGCCTGCATCCGACCAAGCCAGGCCAGCGTTGCCACCAAGCCGATCGTGCCGTGACCGCACATGCCAAGATAGCCGACGTTGTTGAAGAAAATGACAGCCGCAGCGCAGTCTTGTCGGGTCGGTTTCTGCAGCAATGCCCCGACCAGCACATCTGAGCCACGCGGCTCGTTAATGATCGCGGATCGAAAGCTGTCAAAGCGCGTGCGCAAGGCTTCGACCCGCGCCGGCAGACTTCCACGCAGCCGCGGACCGCCCGCAAGAACCACGCGAGTCGGCTCACCGCCGGTGTGCGAATCAACGACGCGGACAATCTTGTTCCTGTTGTTAGCTCCGCTCACAGATCAATTCGCTTTAACCCAGCGCGGACGGGTTTCTTCCGCGTCGCGCACCAGGCGGACTATGGCCGCTTTCTCACTGCCCGTGAGAATCAGCCGAGGCGCGCGCACGTATTCCGTGCCGTATCCACGCGTAGCGCACGCAAGCTTGATGTACTGCACGAATTTGACAGCGGTATCGAGATGCAACAAAGGCGTGAACCAGCGGTAAAGCTCGAGAGCCTGTGCGGCAGAATCTGGACCATCATGGAGCAACTCCCATAACAATTGCCCTTCGCTCGGATACGCCAGATTCATGCCGGAGATCCAACCATCCGCGCCCAGCGCAACGGCTTCCAGCAACAAATCGTCAACGCCACAGAAAAGCCGAAAACGATCGCCGACAAACAAACGCAAGTCCGTAAAGCGGCGCACATCGCCGCTGGATTCCTTGATAGCGACAAATCGCTTTTCATCAGCCAGATCCGCGAACATCGAAGGCGTGATGTCTACGTGGTAGGCCAAAGGATTGTTGTAACAAATCACCGGCAGATCGGCAGCACGCGCGACGGTGCGGTAGTGCGTCAGCGTCTCGCGGACATCGGCGCGATAAACCATGGCCGGCAGCACCATCAGTCCAGCCGCTCCGGCTCGGGCCGCTGCTGCGGCGTGACGGCAAGCAGCGAGCGTGCTGGTCTCAATGACTCCAGACACCACCGGCACGCGGCCGCGCGCCACTGCGACCGCGGTCTCCAAAACCTGAATTTTTTCTGCCGCATCCAAGGTCAGGTTTTCACCTAACGATCCTAACATCACGATCCCGTGGGCGCCGGATCGAATCATAATGTCGATGTGCCGACCAGTCGCCTCAAGATCCAGGGAATGGTCGCGCCTGAACTGTGTGGTCATGGCGGGAAACACGCCTTGCCAGAGTTTTGGAGCCGATTTCGCTGAAGATTTTTTGTTCATGGCAGGTTTGTGTGATGGATCGCAATTCCTATTGGATCACGTCTGCATAATGGCGCCAAGCAATGAACACTCCGCAACCCAGCGCTGAAATCAGTCCTTACGACCGACTTTTCCTGCCGGACAGCAGTCTTTTGCATTGCCTTGCCGGCGGCGAGCATCGCCGCGAAATGTCGCTGTATTTTGGCGCCGAAGCCTACGTGGAATTGTCTAACCTGGCCCATTTGGCGGTCGCGGCCGCGCGCGATGCGGGCTCAGCATGCGTTTGGCTGGTGCCAGGCATTATGGGATCACAACTGGGCATACCCCGCGAAAGCGAACTACCTCCCGACCTGGTGTGGCTCGATCCGGTCGACATCGTTAGCGGCGATATCGTCAAACTGAGACTGACCGTTGACTCGCCGGTTCGCGCGCTCGGACTTGTGCATCACAGCTATCTGCGTCTTTGGCTGCGTTTGTTAGCTGCCGGGTTCGAGGTCCGAACATTTCCCTACGACTGGCGCCGCGATGTTCTGCAGATCGGAGCAGACCTGGCCATGGCGATTGTACAAAGCGCTCGCCCTGCCATGCTGGTCGCACACAGTCTCGGCGGACTGGTGGCGCGCGCGGCACTGCGCAATAGCGAGTCCAACGCCCTGATTACACGCGTCGTTCAACTGGGTACACCTAACAAAGGTGCCGCCAGTGCTGCGCTCGCCCTCGAAGGGTGCTATCCGGTCGTCCGCCACATCGCTCGCCTGGATCGTCTGCATGACGCGACGCATCTAGCGCGGAATGTATTTGCCAGTTTCACCAGCGTGCATCAACTGAGTCCAGACAACGGAGAATTCTGGCGTTCGCTCCCCGCGGCTGATGAGCGATTTGCCGCGGTGGTTGGCGTGGGTCAGGTCACCTGCATCGCAAGAACGATCGAGCATGGCCAGACTCTGTTCCGCTACTCACGCGCTGGCGATGGCACTGTCAGTTTCGATTCCGCGCGGCTGCCTCATGTGCCCAGTTACCTCACGCAGACAGAACACAGCGACTTGCCGCGACAGTCGCTGGTCAGCGCGACCGTCACTGACATCCTGCGTCACGGCCATTCGGTTCGTCTGCCTCTGATTCCCTCCAACCGCGACGCCAGAGTCGCGGTCGGCGAAGAGCGTGTAGTCAGTCTGGAAGAGTTGTGCGAAGTCCCGGCGCATGGTGAGGAGAAAATTGACTGGCATAGCTGGTCGCCAGAGCAACGGCGCCACTATCTCGAGGGCCTGAATACGCCGTTGCCAATCGCGAAACTGGCTGGCCTGTAACTGGCACTCGCTTATGTTGTATGGATTCCGTTGCTCGCATGGTCAACCCAAACACTCTCGCTGCGTTCACTGAAGGACAACAGGAGGGTCGTGTATGTCTGTGATGCTCAGTGCGCGCCATGCGCAAGTTCTGGTTTTGACGTGCGGTTTGCTGGTGAGCGCTGTCGCCAGAGCGGACTTCGATCTAACGCTGTCGGCCCTGGCCGATGATGACGGCGGCGTCAATTACGATAGCGTCTTGACCTATGTCCCCAATGATCATTGGACTCTGGGTGCGAGTCTGGGTCACAGCACCTCTTCGACTCAGTTCAGTGATTTCTCGGGGACTTCTTATGGCTTGAGCGCCGATCTTCACAACAGTCAGTTTGGCGCACGACTGGCGTGGCGCAGCTGGCAGGACTCCAACGACTTCGAGTCGCGCGTCGGCTCTGGCAAGCTCTATTGGCGCCGTGACGCCCTGGAAATCGGCCTGCTGCTGGAGCAAAGAGATTTCGATGTGCAGTACAGCTTCACGCTCGCCAATCGAACGGTGTCCCGCACGGCGAGTTTTTCTGGCGATGGTGTCGGCCTGTCGGTCGGCTGGTATGGCGAAATCTGGGGAGCCTATGCGCAATACCAGGACAATAGTTACGGCGACACCTTGTCGAACTCGCTTGCTGCCATTGTTAGTGTCAATCCGCAGACCCGGCCCAGACTTGCGGCATTGTCGGCCTCCATCCTGTCGCGTGCCAGCGGCGTGACGGACAACGAATTCAGCGTCGGGCTCGACCGCTCGTTTAGTCGCAGTGGACTGCGGATCGATGCCTATCAGTTTAAAGATCAGATCTCGGGCGGCGATACCACTGGCGTCAGCCTGGGGTATCGCTATAGCATCACATCATTGGTCAGTATCGAGGCGACCGTCGGGAGCGCCGACAGCGATGGCTTCGATAACCAAACGTATGGCGGTCTTGCAATCAGTATCCGCCATTGAATGCGATGCCACTGAGCGTGGCGCCATTGAAAGGGTCGGACTTTGGTCAAACACATCGTCGTCTGGCGGGTCAAGGAAAGTGGCCCAGGCAAACTGGCTAACGCCCACGAAATCAAGCGCTTGCTGGAAAGCATGCGCGGCAAGATCCCGGGCATGCTCGCTTTGGAGGTCGGCCTCAATTACCTGGATGACGCCATGGCGAGCGACTGTGCGCTGTATAGCGAATTCACCGATCGCGCAGCACTGGTCGGCTACCAGACTCACCCAGTGCACGAAGCCGTCAAGGGCACGGTTCGCGACCTGACCACTGAACGTCGCGTCGTCGACTATGACTGTTAGCTGAAGCCATGAATTGGCGGCTCATTTTTGCACGCTTTATGGCGGTCTACGGCGTCGCCATATTCTCATTCCTGGCGTGGCTGTACCTCGCAGAGCCTCTGCAGCACATCGAGCGATTTGGCATTTCCGCCAGCGGCGCGCCCGAATCAGTTGCATTTCTGCGGGTCGGACCGGGCGCGATGTTTCTGTTCCTGGCAATCACCGCGCTTTACGGACTATTGCGATCCCAGTATTTGCGCATGAGCCTGATCATTCTCGTGGTATTCAATGCCTGTGTGGTCGGTGCCCGGCTATTCGGCATCGCGCATGACGGAACCAGTCCACTGCAAATTACCGAGTTGCGCGATGAAGGCCTTTCATGGCTGTTATTTATTGCCGCGCTCGTTGCCTTGAACGGTCAGCTGCCTCGCAGCCGTGGTGCAGGCGGCTGGAACTAACGCGCCGTAGAAAACCTAACATCAAAATAATGCCGGATCGGCCGCAACGACGCTGCCGGCGCCGTTAGTCACAATACGCGCGAACGACAGCGCCTGCGGCATGATCTGTTCTGCATAAAATTGCGCCGTTTGCAATTTCGCCTGGCAAAAACCACGGTCGCCAGTCGCTACCGAAAGTTGGCTGGCGGCGACGCGCGCAGAACGAGCCATCAGGCAACCGCTGAGCACAATGCCGCACAGTTTCAGGAACGGCACAGCTACGGCTTGCGCCTTCGCCTGATCGCTGCCGAGGTACCCTAACAAAGCACCCAGTGCGGCGCGCAATTCGCTTAACGAGGACTGTGCGCCAACCACGGCAATCTGTACCGCGGCGTCTTGGTCCTTCGTTCCCCGCAACTCCTGAGAAAAATCTTCGAGCAGCGCGCTGAACGCAGCACCACCGTCGCGACTGATCTTGCGGCCAATCAAGTCATTGGCCTGGATGCCGGTGGTGCCTTCGTAAATCGTCGCAATCTGCGAATCGCGCAGAATCTGAGCAGCGCCGGTTTCTTCGATAAATCCCATGCCGCCATGCACCTGCACACCCATCGATGCCAGCGTCACGCCATTCTCGGTTGACCAGCCTTTGACGATCGGAATCAGCAGTTCGAGGCGGGTCTGATGTTTCTGGCGCATGGCCACATCGGGATGGGCGTGAGCAATATCCAGACTGAAGGCCGCATAGAGACCTAACACACGCATCGCTTCGATCTGAGATCGCATCGTCAATAGCATGCGTTTCACGTCAGCGTGGTAAGAAATTGTCAGCGGCCCGGTCGCCCCTGGCGGCATTGCGGCCGCAGGCTTTCCCTGGACGCGCGTTCGCGCCCAGCCTAACGCCTGCTGGTAGGCACGCTCCGCGATCGCCCAGCCCTCCAGGCCCACCGACAGTCGCGCCGCATTCATCATGATGAACATGTACTCAAGGCCGCGATTGACTTCACCGACCAGATAGCCGATGGCGCCATCCTTCTGCCCGTACGCCATGACCGCAGTCGGACTGGCGCGAATGCCGAGCTTGTGCTCGATCGATATGCAGTAAGCGTCGTTACGCGCACCTAACGAGCCATCGTCGTTGACCAGGAACTTCGGCACGATAAAGAGTGACAGCCCCCGGACGCCGGATGGCGCGCCCTCAACCCTGCCCAACACCAGATGGATGATGTTTTCCGTGAAGTCATGTTCGCCATAGGTGATGAAAATTTTCTGGCCAAATATCCGGTAATGATCACCCTCGGGGACCGCGCGCGTTTTTACCTGCGCGAGGTCCGAACCCGCCTGCGGCTCGGTGAGGTTCATCGTGCCGGTCCAGGTGCCCGCAATCATCTTGGGCAGGAAGGTTCGTTTTTGCTTGTCTGTGCCCTGCTGTGCCAGCGCCTCAATCGCGCCCTGAGTCAACATCGGGCAGAGTTTGAACGCCATATTGGCTGACGACAGGATCTCGGATACGGCCGTACCTAACACGGTAGGTACGCCCTGACCACCGAATTCTGGATCTGAAGTCAGCGCAGTCCAGCCATCGGCAGCAAATTGCACGTAGGCATCTTTGTAGCCTTTGGGTGTAACAACTCCCTGCGGTGTCCAACGCGCACCTTCTCTATCACCCGACTGGTAAAGCGGATCCAGCACGTTCTCGGCGAAACGGGCGGCTTCCTCGAGGACGCTGGCGGCGAGCTCCGTCGAGTAACTCTCGAATCCAGGATAGGGCGTCAGGCTGTCGGTTCCCAGCACGTCGCCGAGAATGAACTGCAGATCTTTGAGGGGTGCGCGGTACATAGGCATTATTTTAGCGGGTGCTCAGCGCGGGAATGATGTGCGCTGCCAGAAATTCGACCAGTGCCACAACTCGTTCATCTTGCGCCATTTCGGTTCTGTACACCGCGCAGAGCGGCAACTGCTCCGGCAGCACCCAGTCCGCCAGCACGCACTTCAACTTCTGGGTGGCCATACCTTGCCGGCACAGAAATTCCGGCAACAGACCGATCCCGAGACCGGCCACCGTCGAGCTATGCAAAACAGCAGGATCATTAACCACCAGCTTCGGCTGAAAAGTCAGCGCTACCTGCCGAACGCCTTTGGCCCAGTGCAGCGCGACGCCAGCCGCCGCCGACTCCGGCACCAGCAAGGCATGTTTGGCGAGGTCCTCAGGATGCTCCGGGGTCCCGTGCTTTTGCAGATAGGCAGGAGTTGCGCAGAGCACGGCCGGCGGTGCGCCGAGCTCCCGCTGGGCAACCGCGTTGGAGCTCACACGGCCAACCCGTATGAACACATCGCCCGGCCACTCGCTTGCTTCTGGCAACGAAGTTACGTCGATGTCAGTCAGCTCAACGTCCAATGCGATCTTGGGAAATGCTTCCAGAAAACGCGGTACCAGGGGCGACAGCAAAGCCCTGCCATAGGCAGGCTCAGCGCGTACTCGCAGGGGCCCTGCGTGACGCGCGCGCCAACTGGCGGCGAGTTCCAAAGCAGCGCTGCAATCCTCAGCCATGCGACGGCCATGGGGATAAAGAATTTCGCCGGCAGGTGTGAGACCGACACGTCGCGTGGTACGGTTGAAGAGCTTGGCCCCGAGCGTTTTTTCGAGCTCCGCAATCGCACGACTGATAGCCACTTTGGGTACGCCCAAAGCCATCGCCGTCGCGCTGAAACTTTGTAATTCGGCGACCTTGGCAAAGGCTGCCAACTGCGAAGGGAGCCACAGAGTGTTCATGTCCAAACGACCTATATTGTTTCAATCAAGAACTAAAGGATACCAATGTTGCCCTCAATGTTTCAATTGTCGGTAGGCCAAATGCTCCCGAGCCTGCGGCAGCTCAGCCAGATTTTGGCCAAAGGCCACGCTTTTTCGGACGACAAAAAACTCGAAGCCGGTGTCCTGGAAAATGCCCGTTTGGCGCCTGACATGTTCGCACTGCGACGGCAGATTCACCTGACCGTAGACTTCGCCAAAAATGGCTGCGCGCGAATTGCCAACGTCTACGACGCAGCGCCGAAATTCGATGACACCGAGCTGACTTTCGAGGAGCTCGAAGCCCGCGTCCAGAAGACCATTGACTACCTCGAAACTCTGAAGCCGAGTCAGTTCGAAGGCACCGAACAGCAACGCGTTGTAGTGCCGTTACGAACCCGCACGCTCGACCTGTCAGTGATCGATTTTCTGCAGCGATGGACGCTGCCCAATTTCTATTTCCACCTGACCACCACCTACAACATCCTGCGTCATAACGGCGTGCCGGTTGGCAAGCAGGAATTCCTGGGTCCCTTATAGGCTTCTATGCAACAGCGGAAACTCGGCACGCAGGGACTGACGGTACCGGCTCTGGGGCTCGGCATCATGGGCATGACGGGGGTCGCCGGTGCGCCCAACATGTATGGCAAGCCGGACGAAGCGGAGAGCGTTGCGACGATCCATCGCGCGCTCGAGCTGGGGATCAATTTTTTCGATACGGCGGAGGTCTATGGACCGGGGCGCAACGAGGAGTTGCTGCGCAACGCACTAGGCGGACGCCGTCAGGACGCCATCATCGCCACCAAGTTTGGGTTCCGGATTACGGCCGAGGAGAAAATTGACGGCGTCGACGGCAGCCCAGCAAACGCGCGTCGTGCACTGGAAGGTTGTCTCAAACGCCTGGGGACCGATTACATCGACCTCTGGTACCAGCATCGCCTGGATCGATCAGTGCCGATTGAGGACACCGTCGGAGCCATGGCGGAGCAGGTGCGGGCCGGAAAGGTCCGCTACCTGGGACTGTCAGAAGTTGGCAGCGCGACTTTGCGTCGCGCCCAGGCAGTCCACCCCATCAGTGCGTTACAAAGCGAGTACTCGATCTGGGAAAGAAACCTGGAAGGCGAGATTCTGGCAACTTGCCGTGAGCTGGGCATTGGCCTGGTGCCCTACTGCCCACTGGGCCGCGGATTCCTGACCGGAACCGTGAGTCGCGCGGAAAATCTCGACGCAAATGACTACCGCCGCCACGACGAGCGATTCAACGCGGACAATTTTGACCGTAACCAGCAGACGCTCAGGGTGCTGGACCAGGTGGCCGCCAAGCATCACGCAACCAAGGCGCAAATCGCACTGGCTTGGCTGTTGGCACAAGGCGACGACATCGTGCCGATTCCCGGCACCAAGCAAAGACGCTGGCTGGAAGACAATGCCGCCGCAGTGAACATATTGTTGGATGCCGGCGATTTGACAGTGCTCGGCAACCTTGGCCAGACCGCAGGCGCCCGCTACACACCCAGAGGCATGGCAACTATCGATCGCTGAACGGCAGCGCCGTTAGCTCGCTCACATTCGTTGTCAGTAACGCGAGCGCCGTCACAGCGATGCCGCGCGTGTGCTGTCAATCTGTTCGCATGGAAAATCCTGCGAATCTGGAAGCCGCGTCCATCAATGTAAAAGGGGCTGAATCCAGCGGCCATACGACCGTCGAATCGCTGGCAGCCGAGCTGAAGGCCGCATTGCCGGTGCCGACGGTCGAGTCACTTTCCATCCACGATCGTGGCGGCGATCCGATCTGGATGAGCGGCGACGTGGTCGGTCCGGACGAACACGCGGTGGCGATCGAAGCCATTACAGTATTTGAAGTTGAAGGCAACCGGGCGTTTGTCAGTGAGCGTCTCACCGATGATCTGGGCGCCGCTTTTTTCTCAATCTCCTCGCCGGTAGGCGAACTCTACGGCGTTGTGATGCTGGTGACCGACGCGCGCAACATTGCAGCACTCGATCCGACCAAACTCATCAGTGCGAAAGTTCGGTCGATTCTGCAACGGCTGGCCATCGTGATGAAGCCTGGCGAACAGCCCGCCGCTCGACGCAGCGGCAATGCCGTTCCAGCGCGACTGATCAAATCTCGCCCCGATCCGTTTGAGAGTGTTGCAGCGAAAGCAACCGATGAGGCCATCCGCCTGCGTGCCGACAGCCTGCGATCCGAGCGTGGGCCGAGTGGCGAACGACTGCAGACACCACCGCGCTTTAGCACTGAAACTACCGCTGCAGAGGACAAACTGTCGGCTACTGGACGCAACCCGGCGTTAGCTACGACGGCGCGCAACCGCGTACTGCAGCCGGTACCAACGCCGGCAGTGACCCCACCGGCGCCTGCCAGCATCGCCGGCCAAGACCCAATTCGAGAGGTAACGCTGCATGTGCAGCAACTCATGAAACTCCGTTCGGGCGGCCGCACGCGCCGTTACGAGGTTTTGGTGCGCGCCAAGCCCAGTGCGGCTGGCGACGGCATGGATGAAAGCCTGATCAAGGCGTTGTCGTTACGCGAAAGCGCCGGCGCAATCGACCGTATGGTGGTATCCGAACTCGCCAAATGGCTAAAGGCCAACCCGACTATCTGGAACACAGACCCGGCCAGTTTTTCAGTCAACCTGTCGTTAGGATCACTGCTTGACCCGTCCTTTTCCCGTTTCGTGACGCAATGTCTGCAGTCTTCCGGCGTCGCGCCCGACACCATAGGATTCGAGATTCCGGAATCGTCGGTGCTGAAACATCGCGATGCAGTGGCCAGGTTCTTTCTCGAGTGCGAAAAAGTGGGCTGTTACATTGTGCTGGATGATTTCACGATGCATCAGGACGTGGTGCCGTTTCTGGCATCGCGGGCCGTGCGTGTGATCAAGGTGGATCCAAACCTAACGGCATCCGCCATGAATGACCGCTTGTCGCAGGCCATTGTCATTGCGATTTCGCAGGCTTCCAAGGTGTTGGGTTTGCACTGCGTTGCCAAACGCATCGAATCGACCGCGTCGCGTCAGTGGCTGGCGGCAGTCGGTATCGACTTCGCGCAAGGCTATGCGATGGAAGACCCGCGCCCGATTGAGTCGCTAGTGACCGGTCCGGCGGCTGGCACCCGCGGCGGCGCGAACCGACCCGGCACCCGCAGCTAACAGATCCGGTTCAGCTTACGTGGCGCGAGTCCTGCGCCTGCCAACCAACGGTTTTATCGAGCACCCGCAAGACCGGCGCTTCGGCCGTACGTGCCTGCGACACCACGATGCCGCCACGCATGTGGATTCGCCGCCCGCATTTGTCCGCCAGTTCGCGATCATGCGTTGACAGCAAGAAGGTGGTGCCGGTCTCGCGCTGGATTTCTGTCATCAGCGCAAACACCTGATCGGCGTTCTCGCGATCCAGGTTGCCGGTCGGTTCATCGGCGAGAATCAGTGCCGGCTCATTCATCAGCGACCGGGCGACAGCGACACGTTGCTTTTGACCGCCGGAAAGGCGGGTGGCACGGTAGTTCATCCGATCCTTGAGGCCGACCCTTTCCAGCAACATGGCGGCGCGCTCGCGCGCAAAGGCAGTCTCACGGCCGACGCGGCCCGCATGCGGGAACATCACATTCTCAAGTGCGGTGAAATCCGGCAGCAGATGGTGGTACTGGAAAATGAAACCGATACGGCGGTTGCGAAAATCCGACAGCTGGTTTTGATTTAACTTGATCAAATCCTCGCCCAGCATGCGCAGACTGCCCGATGTCGGCCGCATGAGCGTACCGAGAATACTGAGCAATGTGCTCTTGCCGCTGCCGCTCGGTCCTAACATCGCGACCATTTCGCCACGTTCCAGGTTGAACGTGACGCCCTTGAGCACCACGGTTTCAAAATCGTTGTCGACAAAAACCTTACGTACGTTGTCGACTTCCAGCATGGGCAGTGATTTGTTCATGATAGCGGCGCTCATTGGGAAATGGCCTCCACTGGGTCTATACGGGACGCTGATCGAGCCGGCCAGATGGCTGCCAGAATACTTGCGGCTGCCGCTAGCAGTAGTGCCGACTGATACTGACCTAACGCAGGGTCGACCGGGAGTCTGCCGCCGCTGGAAGTGGTAATGCTGGCCAAAAACAAGCTGAAACCGTAACCCATCAGGCAGCCGATTATCGAACCGATAATGCCGATCAGCGCGCCTTGCAGCATGAAGACGCTAAGTACAAAACGTTCTGATAGTCCGAAGCTGCGCATGATGCCGATTTCGGCACGGCGACGCATGGTGGTCAGCAACAAGGCGCTGGCGACTCCGACCACAATGGTGATGAGCGTGAACATCTTGATGATACTGCCAGAGCTACCCTGGCCTTCGAGCGCTTCGCGCAGACGCTGATTGCGATCCATCCAGGCGGACACTTCGAGACCCGTGCCGGTCGCGATCTGTCGAGCAACGTCACGCGCTGCGTAAATATTCTCCAACTTCAGTTCGATTTCGCTAAGGCCTTCCGGCAGATCAAACAGCACACGGGCGGTTTCCAGATTGACGTAGCCGAGCCGCGCGTCGAGCGAGTCCACCCCGGTTGTGTAGATTCCGCGAACGGTCAGTGTCTTAATGCGACCCTGGTCGGATTGCACAAATACGGGTTGACCGATGCCAAGACCCAGGTCGGTAGCCAGTTTTTTGCCAATCAGGATATCGCTCAGACCGAGCCGCGATTCGCCAAGAATAATGCTGTCGTCAACCGGTGCGATGGCCGACAGGCGCGATGGTTCAACACCCTTGAGTGTCACAGGCATGGTCATCTGGCCGCGTGACACCAATCCCGTGCCATTGATGTTCAGCGACATGGCAGTCACGCCGGGTAAGTTCTCGACGCTGTTAGCAATGGTGCGCCATTGCTTGATCTGTGCGCGGCGCTCCAGCGAGCGTTGCGAGACAGTCAGGCGCTCGGCCCCTGCGCGGCCTGGCACAACCGCAGGGGCTGGCTTGGCGGGCTCGATGATGACGTGCGCTGAGCTGCCCACCACTCGCTGAATTTGAAATTCCGCCAGGCCGTTGATCAGCGCCGCGTTGAAGGTGAAGACCGTCACAGCGACTGCGACGCCGCCGATCAGCAGTGCGGATTGCACACGGTTTGATAGCAAATAGCGCAGTGCGACTTTGAGTTCAAATCGCACGGCGCGCCTCACTGCCACGTGGGCGGACGCCGGCTGGCAAGTCAGCAAAGTCAGTCACGCCACGCACTCGCTTGCCGATCAGATCTCCGCGCGGCAGCAACAATAGCGTATCTCCGGGCTTGAGCCCACGTTCTACAATTACGCGCTCACTGGGCCATTCGACGAAACTGACCGAACGTGGTTCAACCACGCCAGCATTGACGACCAGGACTCGCGCGTTGGCATCGCGACCCAAAATTGAACTGCGCGCAACAGTGACTGCGGTGTCGCGTCGCTCGATAATCAGATTGATGTCGGCGGTGACCCCAGACCGCAAGTTGGAGACCGTTTGATCGAAACGCAGACGGATACGGGCCCCGCCCGAGCGAGGGTCCACTTTCGGCGCAATGTAATACAGCTTGGCAGTCAGCGGCTTGTCCCGGCCAGCGATCAGCACGTCAGCGGGCATTCCCTCGCTGATTTGACCCAGGTACTGCTCGTCGACTTCGGCTTCGATCTCCATGTCAGCGAGAGGAGCGATTTCATAAATGACACTCTGGGTGCTGACCACCTGTCCCTGATCTACTGGGCGCACTAACACCACGCCATCCACAGGCGCATACAGCGCGCTGTCGGTGATGCGGATCGCCGCCTCGCGGCGTGTGGCCGCCAGGCGCGTCAATTCCTGCTTGGCCTGGTCGAGATCGAAACGTGCCTGGTCATAGTCACGTGCGGTATTGAGGCCGCTGCTGCGCAGCTGGGCGGCGCGCTGATAGTTTCGCTGCCTTTCCTCCAGCGTGCGGCGCTGTGACGCCAAGGTGGCGTCGACTTGATCGAGTCCGGCGCGGGAAGCGGCTGCGTCCAGTCGGCCTAACAACTCACCCGCTTTTACACGATCGCCTTCGTTGCGGGTCAACAGCACGATCTGTCCGGCGGTCTTGGCGAGCACCGTAACCGTCACCTGCGGCCGTGTGCGACCGCTGATTGCAAGCACACGCTCGGTGGGAGCCGACGCGATCTGCGCAACCGCAACGGCCTGCGGGCGGGAATTCGCGTAATAAAAATAGCCTGCGATGCCAACTGCCGCCAGAGCTAACAGATATGGCCGAGCGCGGCGAAAAAGTGTGGGGTGGTCCGAGGTATCCATATGCAGCCCTATCCATGTGGCAACAAGCGAGTTGCAATAGAATATATCATATGGTTTAATAAATCAATGGCACGTACCGCAGGCGCCCGCAACACCCAGTACGACGAACGTCGTAACTCCTTGATCATCAAGGCCAGGGAGCGTTTGGAGCTGCAATCCGGCAGCCCGCCAAGCTTTCGCGAACTGGCCCTGTCTGCGGGGGTCAGCGTGGCCACGCTGCGCCACTATTTCGGCAACCGTGAAGAGCTGATACGAGCGGTGTTTGCCTACTACTTGATCGGCGCCGAAAGGCATCTCGCGCGGGCTAGTCAGACGGAATCCGGTGAACTGTCCATAGAACTGTCCGGAGTTTTGAACCGCATCGCGATGGGCTGGACCCAGGGCAATGTCGGCGCGCTGCACCGCATCGGACTTAGCGAAGGGCTGCGAAACCCGGTCACGGCGTTGCACTACCTCATGGACGTGCTGGAACCGACATTGCAGGCGCTCGAGCGTCGCCTGGAGACCTATCGTGACCAGGGCGTGATTCGGGAAGACACCCTGCCACGCCACGCCTCGCTGGCCCTGCTGTCGCCCCTGGTGCTGGCACTGCTGCATCAGGTGGACTTGGGTGGCACGCGTTGCCGGCCACTCGCCATACCAGACCTTATCCAACAACACGTAGCCATGTTCGTGCGCGCCTACCAGCGCTAGACTGCATCCACATGGATCCATCCGCCGCCCCGGCGGGGGCGACGCAATCGCAATGGCAGTTGCTCCGCACCCGGCGTTTCCTGCCTTTTTTTGTAGCGCAGTTTGCCGGCGCCTTCAACGACAATCTGCTGCGCAACGCCTTGGTAATCATGGCGACCTTTGGTACCGGCGCCAGCGCCACAGCGCCGGCCAGCGAAGACAACCTGGTCGCCAACGCGGCGGCCGCGTTGTTTATTGCGCCGTTCTTTCTGTTTTCGGCCTTCGCCGGCCAGCTGGCTGACAAGTTTGAAAAATCCCGCTTGATCCGCGCCCTCAAACTCACCGAGGTCGCAATCATGCTGGTCGCAGCCGTCGGCTTCTGGATCGGCAGCGTGCCCTTGTTGTTAGGCCTGCTGTTTGCGCTTGGTATGCAGGCGACCCTCTTCGGTCCGGTCAAATACGCGCTGCTGCCACAACATCTGCACCCCTCAGAATTGGTCGGTGGTAATGCCTGGATAGATACCGGCACTTTCCTCGCCATTTTGTTAGGTACGCTGGTCGGCGGCATCCTGGCAGCCAATGGCGCTACCGCTCAACACCTCGCGGGTCCGGCACTGGTGCTGGTTGCCGTGATCGGCTGGCTGGCGGCGCGCAAAGTTCCTACCGCGGCTGCCAGTGATCCGAGTCTGCGTCTGAACTTCAATCCACTCACAGAGACCTGGCGGCTGATCCGTGCCAATCGCAGCAATCGCGCAATATTTCTTTCGATCCTCGGAATCTCCTGGTTCTGGTTCGTCGGCGCGCTGGTGCTGGCGCAGTTACCCGCATGGACGCGCAATGTGCTGTTGGGCGATGCCGGCGTCGTTACACTGCTGATCGCCTGCTTTTCGTTAGGAATCGGCGTTGGTTCACTGATGTGCGAACGGCTCTCCGGCCACAAGGTCGAAATCGGGCTGGTTCCCTTCGGTTCGATTGGCTTGTCCTGGTTCCTGCTTGATCTGTACCTGGCCAGGCCCAATTCGTTAGGTGGTCAGGTGGTGAACTGGTTACAGTTTCTGCAGTCTGCCGGCGGATGGCGGATCGCACTCGACTGCGCGTTCGTCGGTATCTCCGGCGGATTGTTTACTGTGCCGCTCTATTCATTGATTCTGCAGCGGAGCACGCCAACCCACCGCGCCCGGACGATCGCCTGCAACAATGTCATGAACGCGATATTCATGGTAGTTGCGTCGCTGGCTGCTGTATTGGCGCTGCGCGCGGGCTTTACGATCCCGCAGTTAATTCTGTTTACCGCAGTGCTGAATGTCGCGGTGGCGATTTTCATCTATTCGCTGGTACCCGAATTCCTGATGCGTTTTCTGGGCTGGATTCTTGTCAATACCCTCTACCGCATTCGCGAGCGCGGGCTCGACAACATCCCGGACGAAGGTCCGGCACTGATTGTCTGCAATCATGTCAGTTTCATGGATGGCATTGTGTTAGGCGGCAGCATTCGCCGACCGGTGCGCTTTGTGATGGATCACAATATTTTCAAAATTCCGGTGATCAGCTTTATTTTCCGCGAAGCGCGCGCAATACCAATTGCACCGGCACACGAAGATGCCAATACGCTCGCAGAAGCATACGAACGCATCGACGCCGAGCTCGCCGCCGGCGAGGTAGTTGGTATTTTTCCGGAGGGCAAGCTGACGGCGGATGGCGCGATGAATGAGTTTCGCAAGGGTGTCGAGAAAATTCTGGAGCGTCGCCCAGTTCCTGTCGTGCCTATGGCACTGCGCGGCATGTGGGGCAGCTTTTTCAGCCGCAAGGGCGGCAAGGCAATGCAACGGTTGCCACGCCGCTTCTGGTCGAGGATTGAAGTCGTTGCGGGTCCGCAGTTACCGCCGGAGATGGCGAGTGCCCCGGTGCTGCAACAGCGCGTGGCCGAACTGCGCGGCGACTGGGCCTAGCCGCTGCGTGACGGCGCGCGGCGGATTTTGCCACCAAAACTACGAATGTGATCGGGCCCGAGGTAGCGCATCGCGTTGCGTCCTACCAGCTTGGCCGCGTACAAAGCCTCGTCCGCGAGTTGCAGCAATATTTCCGGCGTGCGATCGAATGTCACTTGCGTCCAGGACACACCGATGCTGACGGTCACGACGCTGCGCCCTGCGGCGGCGCGGTGTTCGATATTCATCTTTTCGATGCTGTCGCGTATCTGCTCGGCGATCAGCTGCGCCTGCTCAGTCGTCACCTGGTAAAGAACAATCGCCAGTTCCTCGCCACCATATCGTGCTGCGATGTCCAATGGCCGCCGGGCAAAGCGTTGCACCAGTTGCGATACCTGGGTCAGACAGGCGTCACCCGCCTGATGACCATAGGCATCGTTGTAATTCTTGAAGTAGTCCAGGTCGATCATCAACACGGCCATCGCGCTGTGATCACGCAGACTTTGCTGCCAGACACGATGCAGGTGCTCATCGAAGGCCCGCCGATTTCGCAGCCCCGTCAGACCGTCTCGCTCGGCAAGATCACCTAACACACCGCGCTCGAGGAAAAAACGGCGATTGGTCTGCTCGATACCCCACATCGTGAAAGACCCGACCGCGATCACCATGCCGAGCACCGTCGTGTGGTACATCAGCGTCTCCAGTGGCAGGCCAATCAACGCGCCGGTCAGCGCGAACGCAAAAATGGCGAGCAGGTTGACGAGGCAGGAATCGAAAAACAGAAGTCCACTGAGGAAGAACACACCCATGACGTTGGTGGTCAGGAAGACCAAAGCTTCGGGACGCCCTGTCGCGACTGTGTTTGCAATCACACCAGACGCAATTGCCGCTATAACCACATTGCCAGCCAGTGTCGCGCGCAAGTAATACTGATCATAGAATCGTGACCAGCTGACATACGTCAGCAGTCCACAGACCGGTATCAACACGAACGCACGCAGTGCATTCGGCGCGCTGTATTCGATGCCACCGTGCAGCAGCGCTGTGACCAGCAGTGACAGGACGCCGATCAGCAACAGGGAGGTCTGCCACACGCGAGCGCGGGACCGGTTACGCTCGAGGTGGTTGTGGCGGAATTCCTTCTCAAGCGTCGGGGGAAAACGCAATACGACGCTGCCGCGCTGCAATTCCGCCGCGTACGGTGAGTGCGGCAATCGGGAGGCATCAGGATCGAACATGCTTAGGAGCGTACGCTCGCTGTTCATTCATATGCCTGCACAGACCGCTCAGCAGCGACCAAATGCGGGTTGCCCACAGGCGCAGCTTTGGAAAATGGAATCCCGGTCACGGCGGGCCGGCTAAGCCCGCCGTTTTATGTCGAATTACCAGGTGTAGCGAACCCGGTAGCGCAGCTTGATTTCACCATCCTTGGGCACACGCACCGGGAAGTGCACCGTGCGAGCATCTTCTTTTTTGTAGTCATGAGTCTTGGACAGCAACGTCCAGTTGGTCCAGCGATACAGCGGCTCGCGAACCAGCACTTCCACTGGCAATGACTTGTGATTGCGCAGTTTTATTTCGATTTCCTCTTCCATCCAGCGTGCACGAGTGTCGACGGCAAAATCGACTTGCCGGCGTTCGCCGACAACGTCAAAGGCGGATCCCAGTTTGATGCGAACTGTCTCGTCTTTGGGCGTGTGATCGATGTTGTCTTCGCCGACAAACTCGAGACTGCCATCGGCACTATCAAGCTTGGAAACGCGGATCCGACCGGCAGGCAACGGCACGCCCAGACCAAATTGCTTGTCGTTGCGGAATTCCAGATACACGTCGATTTTCTTATTCATCGGTGTGCCGAGTTCGCGCTCTGTGTACGGCGAGCCGAAGCCCAGGCCCTGCGGCAGGCCGTAATAGACCAGCAGCTTTTTCGCCGGAATTTTCCGTGCCTGATCAAACAGTTCAATCTGTTTGGTTGAGTTGTTAGGTAAGGTAGCGCGACGACCCAGCGTATAGAGATGAAACTCGAAGAACTCTTTCTCCGCGAAGCCATCGGCCTCGGATTTGGCGGCCATGGTCGCCATGGCGCGCATTTGCAGTCTCTCGTTTTGCGGCGGCTGCGCCCGATGCACATCGCCAGCAATCAATTTGAGCCGCGCATCCGCATAGCTCGCGCCTGACATGTTGATAATGCTTACCCAGGCGGACAGATCCAGCTGCCCGCTGTTAGCATCGTTTCCCTCTTCCCAGACCAGATTGTAGTCGGCCCACCAGGTCAGACCGCCGGTCTGGTAGGCCACACGCGCACGTTGATCGCCGCCTTTGCCTGAGCTGACCAGCCATTCCAGAGTGGGCCGGGTGATCAACCCGCCCGGCAGTTCGCCAAAGCGCAGCCCGGAATAGTTGTTGACCGTGTGTATGCTGCCGTCGGGCTCGCGCATCACCAAGCCGTCCGTTGACGACAACAAAGTGCCCGTGAGTTTCTCGGCCTGGTTACCCAGGGTTCGCTCAACGGTCACGGGCCTGTCAACATACTTGAGCAACAATTTCTCGGTGCTAACGAGGTCAAATTGAAAGTTCTGTTCCAGAACCCGCGTCGCAGGATCTGTCAGCGACGTGAAATTCACTGTGGTCGGGTCGATCAGTCCGGCAACGTCGGTAAATCGAATGGTGGAACGGCCAGCGGCGATCGGCACCATGCGATCATGCCGTACCAGCGCGTAGCCCGGCACTGCCATGGCGTTAGGTGTGCCGGCACCGGGCATGGGCCGGTAGAGCTCAGGCGGGATCGCTCCCGGCTGCGCCGAACTGTAGATTGTGACGGCCGTATCCTCAGCGACCGATGCGCCCTGTCCGGCGCCCACCATGGATGCACTCAATGCCACTACTCCCAAAGATCGAATCGTTTTTTTCATTCCAGGCTCCTGATCATTGACACCATTACAACGCGCGCCGACGCCACACGGGTTAAAGAAGTGTGAAGTGCCACGCAACATAATCGAAGCCAACGGCGCAGGATACTGCCAAGTTATGGACCCAGGCTGAACGGCGGTTCGCAATGCATCACTGGAGCAAGAAACCGGATTGGCGTCATGCGCTGCTTGCGCGTCTGGTCAACCCTTCGAATCCTGTTGCAGTCGACGTCGCAAACCGAAATTTTTCCAAGCCTACGCAATCCTCATGGCTGTCACGCAAAAAACTCCCGCTGCTGCGCCAATACTGACCGAAGCCAAGCCCGTCGCGAATCTGACGCGCGAGCAGATCGAGCTTGAACAGCTGGTCGAGCGCTACCTGCAGGGAACACTCGCGCCACGCCAGAAGATGGACCTCGAGGGCTTTTGCCGCGACAATCCCAAGTACATTGACGAGATAAAACTATCGGCACGTATGCATGCCGGTCTTAAGTTGATTGAATCGGCGGGCAGACCTGAGCCCTGGAACGAACAGCGTACCTGGTTCTGGCAAACGCACTGGTTTGCGGGTGCCGCTGTAGCGGCATTACTCGCCCTTGGCATAGCCGCATGGCAATTCCAGTCACGTAACGTGTTTTTCTCGCAACGTGCCATGGAAGCGGATCGCAAACTGGTCGAGATGCCGCTGCGCCCTGCCGCGACCAGCCGCAAGGTTCGCATGGTTCCGGCAGAACAATCAGCACAGCAGCCGCAGAATATCCTGGCAACTCTGGGCGGCGGCGAACGCGCCGAATTCGCAACGCTGGAATTCGATTTTTCGCGCAGCAAGTTCAGTCACTTCAATGTTGAGCTCGAACGCGTGGGTCAGGGTCGCGTCGCCATCATTCAAGCACTGCGGCGCGATTCGAATGGCCTGGTAAAGTGGTCGCTCAACAGCTCGGCCATAGGACCGGGCGTTTACCTTGCAAAATTCGCCGGGCTCGATTGGCGCGGCTACGCCTGGCCTGCGGGCGTCGCTATTTTCGAAATCGAAGCCCGCCGTTTGTAGTTTCGACCGCGCTCATCGACGCCGGTAACCTCGTATTCGGCATCAGCCAGAGGCCGCATCGATAACATCTCGATGAGTCGCGGCGCGGTCGCCAGGGCATCGAAAGATTCCAATTTCCTATTCTCGCCATGACCTCGATGTGCCCAGCGACGCGGCACCCGGTCGATTGCGATTGCAAACAGTTTCAGCATGCCATCGGGTTCAATACGCAGCCGCAGCCATTGTTTGTAGTCCTGGATACGCAGCGAAGAAAATGCCTCTGTGGCATGGCGACCGAATACACGCAGCGAGATCAACAGATAAAGTCCTAACAATATGGCGCCGGCAATGCCGCCTCCGACAAACGTCAGCAGCCCGGCAACCAGCATCTGCGGCACCTCGCCGAATCCGAATCCGAACACACGCGTGGTCACCAGCAACGCCAGCCAGCCGACACCGAAAGCCGCAGCCAGATGCGAGATCGCGTGACCTACACCACCCAACACTCGAAACCAGCGCACATGAGTATCGGTGAAAAACACGAAACTCGTGATGAATGCAATCAGCCACAGACCATTGAACGGATCGCGGATTGCACCGATGACCGCCGTGTGAAAGGCGCTGCCGATGGAACCGATGTCGGCTGGTCCTAACGACGCAGATGCCAACCAGGCGCTCAACGTGTAAAGCGTGGCGGGAATCCACATGTATTTGGGATTGAGCGCTGGAAACATTAAATTGCGCCAGACGAGACGCCGCGATGTTTCCGCGGGCGGATAACAGGCGCGCTGGCGGAATCCGTGATGTAAACGCACCGTGTCCTGATCATCGGTCGGATGTAGAAACGCGCCGCCGCCACCAGAGACGATCTTCTGAGCTCCGCGCTCATCTTCATGGCGTTTATAGAAATGCAAATCGCCCGTCAGATAGACCGCCACCGGGCGCTTCAGGATCTCACGTTCGAAGAACTGCAACGCCTCACCCGAGTAGCCCGCGTGATCGGGGTAGCTTTTCTGGTAAATCCACTGCGGATCCGGTACGCACAGAATGATTCTGGCATCGCTTGCCATCCGCTTGGCCACATCCATAAAGTAACGAACCTGTGGCTCATCCAGATCTGCACCAAGCTGCAGATCAATACCCAACAACCACCAGTTCGCCGGCAGGTGCAACGCAAAGTAGCTGCGGGTCTGACGCGTACGCGCGCCAGCGAAGCCGCGTTCGGGTCTGCAGAAGATCCGCGAAAAAGCCACCAGACTGTCGTACCAATCATGATTGCCGGGCAGCGCGAAAACATCAGGTTTTCGAACAGCGCCCGCAAATGCCTCCCGATAGGGCGCTTCGGTACGGGCGTTATAGGCCTCGCGCGACGGATACGGGTATACCGCATCACCTCCAAAAACCAGCACCTCGCCGCCGCGCGTCACGTGGGTATTTTCGGCAGCATCGCGCAGGGCTAGCTCATCAGGCGCCACCGCATGCGCGATCGCGCATGTCGGATTCCAGCCATCGCCGATATCGCTAACGTAATCGAGCCAGAGTCCGCCGGTAGTCCCGGAGTAGTCGAACTCCTGCTGCGGCTGGGTGGCCAACGCTTCGATCAGACGCGCGTCGGAATGGCGCCCAAAAATGTTAGAGATACCGACTAACCAAGCCGAACGGATCAACACCTGCGGGTCGAACCAGCCGACCATACCGAGCCTCAAGTCTCGCTTGCTGCCTCTAGTCACTGGCCACGCAAAGTGGTCAGCGGCGGCCGGAAAATCACCGATCGCGTTGCCAACCAGCCACTGACTGCCACCAACGATGCCCCACCTAACAACCCGGCCACCCATACCCAGGGTGTGAACTCCCAAGGCAACTCCAGCGTCTCACGCGCAAGCCACCAACCAGCAACACTGGCACCGCCGGCAGCGATAAAACCCGCGATCAAGCCTAACAAGATGAATTCAGCGAGCACACCAGTACGAACCGTGGCGCGACTGGCACCCAGCGTGCGCAGCATCGCGCTCTCATAACGTCGATCATCGCGATTAGCCTGCACCGCCGCCAACAGCACAGTCAGCCCCGCGAACAAGGTGAATGCGAAAACACTTTGCACAGCGAGCGCCGCCTTATCGATGACACTGCGTACCTGAGTCAGGAGCTGATCCATGTCGAACACCGAAACCGATGGGAAGCGCTTGACGAGCGGTGCAATCATGCGTCGATCTTGCTGCTCGAGATACGCGCTGGTCATCCAAGTGCCGGCCGCACCGTCTAGCAGACCAGGCGCGAACACGATGAAAAAATTAGGCTGGAAGCTGTCCCACTTTACCTTGCGAATACTGGCAAGGCGCACCGCGAATCGTTCTCCGGCGACGTCAAACACCATGGAGTCGCCGATCTTGAGGTCCAACGATTCCGCGAACTCAGTCGATAAGGACACCAGCGGCTGACCGCGATCGGCCTCGGTAAACCAGCGCCCCGCAGTGATGCGATTGTCGGCACCCAGCTCCGTGGTCCAGGTGATGTTCTGTTCGCGATCCGCAAAACCACCTTGACCCTGAGTTCCTCGCGGCGCGCCAACACGGCGGCGTTCAACTGGCTTGTCATTCACTTCAGTCAATCGCGCGCGGATCATCGGCAAAAACCGCGTGCCGCGCGCCTTGCTGTTTTTCAAGAAGGTGGCGAAATCATCCTTGTCGGCCGGCGGGATGTTGATAAAGAAAAAATTCGGGATATTCGCCGGCAGACTACGCTGCCAGTCCGACAGCAAATCCGACCGCACCAGACCTAACAAAAGCAGCACCATCATGCCGAGTCCGAAAGCCGCAATTTGCACGACGCTCTCGGCGCGACGCCGGCTCAAGTTCGCGACGCCATAGCGCCAAGATACCCCTACAGCACCGCGCAATCGTCCAGCCAGACTGACCAGCAGCCAGCCTGCCAGCGCCAGCGTGCCCAGAAAGACCGTGAGACCAACCACAAAACCGATGAAAAGCCGCGTGTCCCGGACGACCCAGGCGATCAATCCTGCGACTGCCAAGACAGCCGGCCCGAACGCCAGCCATAGCAATGGCGGTGGCGGCTCGACATCCCGTCGCAGTACGCGAATAGCCGGCACGCGCGCCAGTTGCAGCAATGGCGGCAGCGCGAATCCTACCAGCACCGCAACAGCGGCCAGCAAACCGACACCTAACGGCGCCCAGCTGGCCGACGGTAGATCGACTTTCAGCAGATCACCGAGCGCGCGCAGCAACCATTCCTGCGCAAGATAACCTGCCGCCGCGCCGATCAGGGATGCTGCCAGCGCCACCACCAGCAGCTGAATGAGACTGACAGCCAGCGTAAATGCGCGCGACGCCCCCAGCGTCTTGAGTAGCGCCACCGAGTCCAGATGTTTCTGCACATAGCGACGCGCCGACATTGCGACTGCGATGCAACACAACAACACAGCGACCAGGCTGGCGAGATTCAGAAAGCGCCCGGCCCGATCCACAGCAGATCGGATCTGCGGGCTCGCCTCGGTGACGTCCCTTACCCGCGCCGAATCGTTGTTCTGCGATTCAACCCACGCCTTGAAAGAACTGACCGTAGCGCGCGGGCCAGCAAAAAGCGCGGCGTAGCTCGCGCGGCTGCCCGGTTGTACGAGCCGCGTCGCAGCCAGATCCCGATCATTGAGCAAAGCCGCGGGCGCCAGGTCAGCAAACGTTGACCCTTCATCAGGACGCGACATCAACACCGCCGTAACTTTGAAAACCGACGCACCGACCGCCAGTTCCGATCCGATTTGCCCGCCGACCGCAGCTAACAATTTTGAGTCAGGCCAGATTTCACCGCGCCCGGGTATCCCGGTCACCGGTCGCGCGACACCGAAAGGCTCGGAGGACACCTGCACCTTGCCGCGCAACGGATAAGCAGACGTTACGGATCGCAGGTTCGTAAGCTGACTCTGCTCACCGCGGAAGACAACGCTCAACACCGAAGTCACACGCGCCGTGCTGAGACCACGCCTGTCGCCTTCGGTCAGCCAAGCCGCCGGGATCGGGTCCTGGGAACTCACGCGCAGATCCGCGGCCAACACCTCATTAGCCTGGCCTTCGACCGCGATACCAATGCGGTCGACTAGAAAACCAACACCAGTCAGCGCCGCCACCGCGACCGAAAGAGCTAACAACAGAACGCCTAGCTCACCCGATTTCCATTCCCGGCTGAGACTCCGCAACGCCATACGTAGCGCGCGCATGCCGCGTCAACCCGCAGCCGGCGACATCACGACCCGCCCGGCTTCCATGGTGATTTGCCGGCTGCAGCGTGCGGCCAGACTCCGATCGTGGGTAACCAGTAGAACAGTGGTATGCGAATCGGCGTTCAATGAAAAAAGCAGCTCGCCAATTCGCTCGCCAGTCGCAGTATCAAGATTGCCTGTCGGCTCGTCTGCGAAAAGTACTGCTGGACGCGTCACACAGGCGCGCGCTAACGCGACCCGTTGCTGCTCGCCGCCAGACAGCTGCCGCGGATAGTGCGAAACACGCTCCGCAAGACCGACGCGCGCCAGCGACTCCAGTGCCACAGCACGCGCATTCGCACCGCCGGCAAGTTCCAGAGGTAGCATGACGTTTTCCAGAGCGGTTAGCGCCGGCACCAGGTGAAAAGCCTGAAACACAAAGCCCACACGCGCAGCGCGCAGGGCGGCCCGACCATCTTCATCCAATTGTGTTAGGTCCGAACCCGCCAGCCAAACCTTGCCCGATGTAGGTATGTCCAGGCCGGCGAGCAGCGCCAGCAAAGTAGACTTGCCCGCACCCGAAGCACCTACAATCGCAACAGTCTCCGCCGGCGCGATTTCAATATTGACGTCCTGGACAATAGTCAGGGTCCCTTCGGGACTGGTAACCTGTTTGGTGAGGTGCTCTGTTTTGATTACTTTGTCGCGATTCATGTTGGTCCGTTTACTCATCCTGAGTGCTGCATTGTCCTTCCCCGTGGCCTACCCAGCCACGGGAACCGCAGCAAGCCCGCGCACCCTGGTTGTCTTTGGCGACAGCCTCAGCGCGGGATATGGCATTGACGCCAGCGCCGGTTGGGTGAGCCTGCTTGAGAAGCGGCTGCGGGCGGAAGGTTACGGGTACCGCGTCGTCAATGCCAGCGTAAGCGGCGAGACCACCACAGGCGGGTTGAGCCGCTTGGCTCGCACACTGACCGTTCAAAAGCCCAGCCTCGTGATTATAGAGTTGGGAGCCAACGATGGCCTGCGGGGACTGCCCCTTGCGACCACCCGGAGCAACCTCGAACAGATGCTCAAAGCCTGCAAAGCCAAAAACGCACAGGTGTTGTTGCTCGGGATGAAAATGCCGCCCAACTACGGGCCAAAATACACCAGTGGGTTTGAGCGACTTTTTGACGACTTGGCAAAGAAACAACGCGTTGCTCTGGTCCCATTCTTTCTTGAGGGCGTTGCCTTGGACCCCAAGCTGATTCAGGCCGACGGCCTCCACCCAACAGCGTCCGCCCAGCCGCGGCTGTTGGCCAATATCTGGGTGGGACTTGCGCCAATGTTGCGCAAACCCTGATCGAGACGGCTAAATAGACCCATGGATAAGCACTGGCTCAAGTCGTATCCGGTCGGCGTACCCGCCGAGATTGATCCGACTCAATATCAGTCCCTGGCCCAGATGCTCGAGGAGCCGCTAAGCCAGTACTCAGACCGCGAAGCCTATCTACAGATGGGCAAAGCACTGACCTACAGCGAACTTGGCAAGTTGTCCGCCGCGTTTGGCGCATGGTTGCAGCAGCGAGCTGGCCTGCAGAAAGGCGACCGCGTCGCCATCATGTTGCCTAACGTGCTGCAATACCCAATCGCGATTTTCGGTATTTTGCGCGCCGGATTTGTGGTCGTGAACACCAATCCACTCTATACACAGCGCGAACTCGAGCACCAGCTCAACGATTCCGGCACGAGCGCCATATTGGTTCTGGAAAATTTCGCGGCAACCTTGCAGGACGCACTGCCGCAAACCAAAGTCAAACACGTCATCGTCACAAGCATCGGCGAACTGTTAGGTTTTCCGAAGGGGATGATCGTCGACTTTGTAGTTCGCCATCGACGCAAAGCTGTTCCCGCCTGGAATATACCGAACGCAATAAAATTCCGCGACGTGCTGCGCGAGGGCGAACGACTCGCGCTCAAACCGGCGAAGCAGAGCCTGGACGACATCGCATTTCTGCAATACACAGGTGGCACTACCGGAGTCTCCAAGGGTGCGATGCTGACCCACCGCAATATGGTGGCCAACATCCTGCAATCCACAGCCTGGATCAACGGCTTGTTTACCGATGGAAAAATTGGCGTTGCGATCACCGCACTGCCCATGTATCACATCTTTGCATTGACCGCGAACGGACTCATGTTTGCGCGCACCGGCTGGAAGAATATTCTGATTACCAATCCTCGCGACTTCACCGGATTTGTGTCTGAACTTGCCAAGTACCCGTTCAATTACATATCGGGCGTCAACACACTATTTAATGCGCTACTGAATACGCCCGGGTTCGACAAACTGGATTTTTCAGAGTTGCGCTGCACGTTAGGAGGCGGCATGGCCGTACAGGCCGCAGTCGCCGAAAAGTGGAAAAAGGTGACCGGCAAAGTACTTACCCAGGCGTGGGGCCTGACCGAGACCTCGCCAGCCGCCTGCATTAACCCACACGGCGAAGATTTCAATGGTTCCATTGGCTTGCCCATCAGCTCGACCGAAATCTCAATCCGCGACGACGATGGCAAGGCACTCGGTATCAACGATGTCGGCGAAATCTGCGTTCGCGGTCCCCAAGTCATGAAAGGCTATTGGCAACAACCCGACGAGACCGCGAAAGTGATGCTGCCGGACGGCTGGCTACGCACCGGCGATGTGGGCCGCATCGATGAGCGCGGCTACGTGTTTATCGAGGATCGCAAGAAAGACATGATCCTGGTGTCCGGATTTAACGTGTATCCGAATGAAGTTGAAGGCGTGGTTGCTACACACCCCGGCGTACTGGAAGTTGCAGCAGTCGCGAGGGCGGACGAGCGTGCCGGCGAAGTTGTCGCAATTTTTGTCGTGCGCAAGGATCCAAAGCTAACGGAACAAGACATCATCGCCCACTGTCGGAAATCACTAACGGGATACAAGGTACCGAAATTCGTTTTTTTCAGAAACGAACTGCCCAAGACCAATGTTGGGAAGATTTTGCGAAGGGCGCTTAGGGATGAGGCGGCGCACGCCTAGCAATCGTCGTACGTCAAACTGATTTATTGCGGTTCGAGTTTGTTGATACTCAAATACGCCCGTAGAGCTAGTTCTTGATTGCGCCGTTCCGCTTTTTGCCTGTCTTGCCGATTGGAACTGGAGCACTGGAATATCCAACCAATAGCGCTCCGGCAGAGTAGCGCTTGCTTTTCGGATGGGATTTAGCCTTCGTTTCAAGCCAATCGTCGATTGTGTGAGCCACAGACGTCAGCTGTCTTTGCGAGAAATTTCGATACTCATCGTGCATGTCAAGCGGCAATAGTACTTCAGTTCTTTTTTCGGGCATCCGATGTTTTGGGTCACTTGTGGTTAAGTTGAAAAGCACTGTCGAAATATACGCGTCAATACACTTGGAAGCATGAACGCATGCGCTTTCATCGAGACTATGTATTTTTGCTGACGACGATTCCAGCAAAATGAATTTTCTTTTGCTCGTTTTGGCAATTGCACCAATTTTTTGTAGATGGTCAATAGCAGTCTCTTCTACTCCGCGAAAACCGTGCGCTCGCAGAAGTTTCTTCAGACATATTGACTTGCTATCTTTTGGAAGTTCGCGTGGGTTACCCAGTACGTCAACGTAATTTCGCTGCGTTCGCCAGGAACGTAGAACCGCTCCATAGGCACCGCCATCATATAGTAAATGCTTCCCGCGCCTAGCCAGTCCAAACGGAGCGATAGATTTGCTGCTGCTTTTCTGTTGCAACACTACGGTGTCGTAATCTTGCTTAGTCATTCCATGCCGCAATAGACAGTGTCGCATCGTATCTAGCAAGATCGTTGAGAACTGCGCCAGTTGTTGGCGGGTGACGCGACGCATATCGGAACTCCTACCTGTTATCGGTTTCTAGTCTACTTGCCTTGCCAGTACAGAATTGCAACTTGCAGATTTTGCGTAGTACCAAGCGCACCACGTCGCGTTTTCGTCTGAATGTCTACGCCGTGTGCGTCTAGAGACTCTAAAAACGCTGGCAATTTGGATTCAATCCGAGCTACAAACTGCCGAGCACGCAGCATCGACTGACAATTCATCTGAGAAATGTGTGCAGCTGCTAATTCATTAGGTTTGGACGTTTGCAGAATGTTTCTTAGTCCGAATGCAAGTTGAATAGAAGGATTTGTAGTCTCGGGTGAGACATCAACGCTGCTTTTTATTTCAATAATAGTTGTCTTTGTTCGGGTCATCGCAACGCGCGCAATTTTTCTACGTACAAACTCTTTAAGCATCGCAGCCGGTGGAATATCACCGCCGACAGATTTCACTGCAGCGCTAAAGCTTCTTGTTGAGCCGTAAAATGGCAGGCGAATCAATTGTCTCTTGGAACGTTTGGTCGAAAAGTGATTAGCTATATATGTATGCGTTTGTATTATTTTGTTGGGCTTTTTGGCGAGCTCTTGTGTTGGTGTTTCAATCAATTGACTAACTTCAGGTCGTGATAGTCCGGTTTGTGCCGCAATTTGGGATCGGTTCGGCTTGGCTTTAATGTTCACGCGCGTTTTCAATGCGGCTAAGACAAGGGCTCGATCAATTTTTTTGTGTAACTCGTTGGCGGGAATACAGATTTGAATAGCTTCTGCTGCCACGATTTCTAGTAGCGCATCAATAGCATTCAGAAGTTCGGAAACAGTGACCTTAGAGTTCGTACCTGCGTCTTGTGTTCGTTTTTTGCGCTTGTTGTTCAATCGGGCAGCCTGTTTCGCTACTTTGAGTTTGAAGGCGAGTACTTTTTCGTTTGGCAATGGAGTGCTTACGGCATTCGACGAATCCAAACTTTGTTTTACGTTAGAAAATATTCGGATTTCGCGGCTCGTTACGTTGCTTTACTGTTCTCGCTCCGGTTGATATTGAAATTATATTGATCCGCGTTCGTCGACTAGTGAACGAGCAGATGTGGTCAGTCTTTTGGTTACGTTGGTTTCGAGGGTCGCATTACCGATGGTCGCGATCTTAGTGTGGAAGTTTGAATTTTCGCTCGTTCATATTACGTTAGTAGCCTTCTCCGTAAAGCGACTCTCGGCATTTCGAAGAAACGTTTGCGTTTCTTGCCTTGATTAATTGACTACCGGTTTGAAACGCATTTCGAGTGAAATAAATGGAGGTAAATTTTCAGCCATTCAGTCTATGGGCGATCAGACCCTAAGCCTAGATGACAAATATGGCTGGAATTGACAGATAAAAGAACTCACAGACAAAAAAAGAGCCCGCAATGCGGGCCCCTAATATTTCGCGCCGACTAAATCGTTGTTAGGGCGAGCCACTGCCACCTAGGCCCGAAACGCCACTGCCACCTAGGCCGAGAACACTCGATTCATTCGGCGAAATCTTTTGCAAATTCGTTGATATTCTGTCATCGGCAGTTGGCAGCAAGACTTGGAATCGAGCGTCAACCAGTTCGCAAAAATTAGATGAATTTTTTACGACAGCTAAAACAAGAGTGTCATTGGGTTTTGATGTCGCCGCTTTTTCCAGTGACGCTGCCGAAGCGCGATCGACGATGCAGGAAAACTCGTTACCTTGTACCCGACCGGTTGACGCGACGACCTTGGATACCGTCATTTGATGAAGAGTTGGAACGCTAGGGCTATCGTTTGCACCCGCAACGTTGCCAATAAGTAACACTGCGGAGAGTGATACGGAGATACGGTAACTTAGGATTCTCATAACGAAAGCTCCAAAAAACCCATGAAAATCAAACAGTAAGCTCACTCGACAAACAAGCAGTTGAAGAAAACAGGAAAAAATCCAGGGAATAGTATTTGACAGAACGATATCTAAGTCAACATAACCAATCAAAAATGTGTTATGTCAAATTACTTAGTAACAGTGATATTTGGCGAGCAGGGGAAAGGTTTCAGGTTTCGCGTGCTGAAACAGGAGCTTAGGGGCGCGTTATTTCCGTTCGACGAAATTAAAGAGGCTCACACCCGTGTCAATTCGCGGGACGTTGTCGTCTTGCGGACCTGGTTTAGAAAATGGGGCAAGCCAATTATCCAGATCAACCAGAAAGTCGTTCGCCTTTAACCTAGCGTATTCTTGGAAGCGAGCAAGTACCTCGCTGTTCAGGCCTCGATCAGCAACGACAAATCGCTCGAGAATTTTCTCGTGATTATCTGGATCCGAATTGTGCTGCAAGGTGCTCGCGAATCTGGCAAAAGACGTGCCAAAATATTCTAGCTGTTGAGGTGAGAGTTCTCTTTGGAAAAGGTAGTAACGAGAGGTAGCTCGAAACGTATTGTCTGCTGTCTGCGTGACGGCACCACTACCGATTAGTTCTTCCAACAAAACTCCCGGAGACGCCTTAGCACCCACCATCGCCGCAAGGACGTTAAAGCCTCTACCTTCTGGCGTGTCGAATCCGAGCTCCATCGGTATTCCGTAGGGCCCTGAGAATTCAGGCTCCGTATGCCAGAGCTGAAGAATTTCAATCATGGACCGAGCTAACGTTGCTTTTGCAGTTGGAAGTGCATTTGGGTCATCAATAAAGCGATCAACCTCACGCGCGGGCACGCCGGTAGCAATTGATATTCGCGGTCGCGACGGATTGCGGACGCCGGCAATTCCGTTCATTACTGCCGTCTCCACATAAACACCGCGCACTAGTTCCAAAAACTCATCATACCTAACACCGGCCTTGATCAAAATTCCAATCAACGGCCTAAGTATTTTTCGAAAGGCTGAATAGAGATGGTCTTTAATTGGATCTGTCGTTCGCATAGAAGTCCTAACTAACAAACGTTGTTGGCGCTGGACAGAATTTGGGTTTGTATCCCCCGCGCCGCTGCGACCGGATCTTTGGCATCTCGAATTGGTCTGCCAACGACAATGTAGTCCGCTCCCCATTCAAACGCCTGTGGTACGGTGACAATCCGGTTCTGATCGTCGCTCGGTCGATTCTCTACTGGGCGAATTCCAGGACTGACAACTATCAGTCTGTTGTCGACGTTCTTGCGCAGTGCCTGACATTCCTGCCCGGAAGCCACGACACCGTCACAACCGCTTTCAAACGCGCGGCGAGCACGTGACAACACGAGTTGTTCGACGTCGCACTTGAACCCAAGATCATCAAGATCGCCGCGATCGAGGCTGGTAAGCACTGTGACGGCGAGGATTTTCACATCGCCCTTGGCTTCGGCCGCTGCTTCCATGATTGCCTGGTTGCCGTGCACGGTTGCGAATGTGACTCCGCGGCCATTCAGTTGTCGTACGGCGCCGGCTACGGTGGCGGGTATGTCAAAAAACTTGAGATCGACGAACACTTTCTTGCCACGTGCCACCAGCCAGTCGAGCAAGGCGAAATAGTCGCCGCTCATGCAGAGTTCCAATCCGATTTTGTAAAACTGCACGCTATCGCCTAACAACTCGACCAGAGTTCGCGCGCGCGCGGCGTCCGGCACGTCCAATGCGAAAATCAATCGTTCTGCCGCGGGTATGTCGGCTCTCGGATTGGCGACGGTGCTCAACGTTAGCTCCTCTACTCAGGTTCGTGCCGACGGATCAAAAATTCTGCGGTGCTCGAGTATCGCGTAGCGATCTGTCATGCCGGCCACATAATCCGCCACAGTGCGCGCTCTGCCGGCTTCGCCGTCGGTCGTTTCTGCATGTGCGGCTGCGTCGCGGTGTTCGTCTGGCAACAATCGCGTGTCCTGCATGAACGCCTGGAAAAGCTCCTTCAGAACGCGGCGGGCTTTGGTGGTCATGCGCAGCACTTTGTAATGCTGGTACACATGCTCGCGCAGAAATTGCTTCAGTCCGGTGTGCGCGCGATAAATCTCTTCGCTCATCACGATCAGAGACTCAGACGTTTCCCGCACTGCGTCGATATCTGCGGGTGCGGCTGCCACGAGACGCGCTCGACTGGTCCTGACGACGTCGCCTACCAGCTGCCCAATCATGCGACGAATAGTCTCGTGCGTGGTGCGGCGCAAGTCCAGACCAGGGTATTTGCCGCGCACTTCCGCCAACCAGGGCGCGATCAGCGGCACGTCGGCGAGATCCTCGATGGTGATCAAGCCTGCGCGCAATCCATCATCGACGTCGTGATTGTTATAGGCGATCGCATCGGCAAGGTTTGCGAGCTGCGCTTCAAGCCCCGGTTGGCGTCGTTCAATGAATCGGACGCCGAGTTCGCCAAGCTTGCGCGCGTTGTTGACCGAACAATGCTTGAGTATTCCCTCGCGGGTTTCATAGGTGAGGTTCAGGCCTGGGAAGTCGGCGTACCGTTCTTCGAGTTCGTCAACGACGCGCAGCGACTGCAGGTTGTGCTCGAAGCCGCCGTATTCGCGCATACACTCGTTGAGAGCATCCTGGCCCGCGTGCCCGAACGGCGTATGGCCTAGATCGTGCGCCAGGCATATGGCCTCGGTTAGCGCCTCATTCAGCTGCAACGCCTGCGCGATCGAGCGACCGATTTGCGCGACTTCCACTGAGTGGGTCAGACGCGTTCGGTAGAGATCGCCTTCGTGATTGACGAACACCTGGGTCTTGTAAACCAGGCGTCGAAACGCGTTGGAATGCACGATGCGGTCGCGGTCGCGCTGAAACTCGCTACGCAGTGTCGGCGACGGCTCGGGATAACGGCGGCCGCGCGATCCGGAGTCCTGCGCTGCGTAAACTGCCAGCGTGGTCACGCGAAATGCTCCGCCAGCGCGCTGGCCACAGCTGCACCATCGTAGTCTGACGTCACAACACACGACCCTATGCGCTGTGGCAACACCAGACGAATTTTGCCATCCTGCACTTTCTTGTCGATGCGCATCAGCGCCGCGGCTTTGGCCTGTGGCACGTCCGGCGCTTTGAGCGGCAACCCGGCTGCAGCTAACAGAGCATGGATGCGCGCCCGATCAGTCGTCGGCAACATGCCTTGCCTGAAAGCGGCAGTAGCGGCGGTGGCCATACCAGCTGCGACCGCTTCGCCGTGCAGCCAACCCTGGTAATCGGTCGCAGCCTCGATCGCATGACCAAAGGTGTGTCCGAAATTCAGCAAAGCGCGCTCGCCCTGCTCGCGTTCATCGCGCGACACGATGGCCGCCTTGGTTCTGCATGACACCAGGATCGACTCGATGAGCGTCGTGGGATCACGTGCCAACAGTTTGTTCATGTTAGCTTCCAGCCAACCGAAAAAAGCGGCGTCGGCAATTACGCCGTACTTGATTACTTCGGCGAGTCCGGCACGTAGCTCGCGATCCGGCAGTGTGCTCAGGGTGTCAGTGTCGATCAGCACCGCACGCGGCTGGTGGAAGGCGCCGATCAGGTTTTTGCCACCGGGATGATTGACGCCGGTTTTGCCACCCACGGAGGAATCCACCTGCGCCAACAGTGTGGTCGGCAGTTGGATGAAATCAATACCGCGTTGATAGCACGCGGCGGCGAACCCAGCCATGTCGCCCACCACGCCGCCACCCAGGGCAAGAACGCAGGCATCGCGCGAAAAACGATTTGCGACCAGCGTATCTAACAAACGGGAAATATTTGCCAGCGTCTTGTGCAGCTCACCGTCCGGCAACAAGGCCTCGACGATATGCCGTCCGGGCAGTGCCTGGCGCACCTTTGCCGCATAAAGTGGTGCGACCACAACATTGCTGATCAACAGCAGCTGGCGCGCATTGGTCGCAGACGACAGCAAATTCTCGCGGTCCAGCAGGTCTCGTCCGATATGGATTGGGTAGGACCGGTTGCCCAGGTCGACTGTTAGACTCTTCACGGCAAAAGTATAAGGTCAAGGCAGCAGAAGTTCGCGCAT
>JAYVJR010000111.1:0-28172 GCA_043769085.1 Gammaproteobacteria bacterium | reverse complement strand
TTGCTCCCTCCTTACATGGAATGACCATGCTGTGTCGGTCGCGCCTGGTACCCGGGCATTTGTGGCCTAACGCGCCTCGCGCTACCTGTGCAGAGCTTCTCTAGAGTTCCCGCTGCCAGGTCCGTCCCTGTCGTTCGCGCTGCCAAGCGCCTCCAGCTAACAAAGCAACCAGGCAAACAGCTGAAATGATGGTCGGGTACCACACGCCCGCCAGTGGGTTGCCCGATCTCGCCACCAGCCAGGTGGCCGTCAGGGGCATGAATCCACCGAACCAAGCGCTGGTGATGTGATACGGAAACGACAGCGATGTGTAACGGATCCGAGTCGGAAATAGTTCGGCAAGGTAGGCGGCGCCGGGCCCGCAGGTGAGCGCGGCGCCAATGATCATGAGCAGAATTGCCGCGGTCAGAAAGGCCGGCGACTGGTTATTAGCCAGTAGTAAACTGAACCCTGGCAGGAAACTCAAGCTCGCAATGCCCATACCGATCAGCATGGGCGGCAACCTGCCTACACGATCGGACCAATGTCCTGCCGCAAGAAATGCTGGAATGCCGAGAGTCAGCGCGGTGATCGAAATGCCTGCTGCTACCTCGAACGGTAGTTTGACCGTACTTTGCAAGAATACAAAAGTATAGAATTGTGCCGCATACCAATTGAGCGCCATGGCCGCAGCCGCGGCCAGCGCCAGCAGCATCGGTCGGCGATTGGCCGGAGCTAACACGCTGTCGCGGATGGGTGCCTTGGATAGACCGCCCGAAGCCACCAGCTGAGTGAAGAGCGGCGATTCCTTCAGACGCAGACGCAGCCAGATAGATATCGCCAGCAACAGCACTGAAAATAGAAATGGTAGCCGCCAACCCCAGGCTCGGAACGCTTCTTCACCTAACGCAGCGCGGCAGGCCAGAATTACCAGCAACGAGAGAATCAGCCCCATGGTGCCGGTGGTCTGGATCCAGGCAGTAAACCAGCCGCGCCTATGCGCCGGACTGTGTTCGGCAATATAGAGTGTCGCGCCACCAAATTCGCCACCCAGCGCCAGTCCTTGTAGCAGGCGCAATGTCACTAACAGCACAGGCGCGAGCCAGCCAATCTGCTGGTGGGTCGGCAAAGCGCCGACCAGCGTCGTTGAAAGACCCATGATGACAATGGTGATCAGAAAACTGCGTTTTCGGCCAATCGTGTCTCCCAGCCTGCCGAACAGCAATGCGCCTACCGGCCGCATTGCAAAGCCTGCGCCAAAAGTGGCGAGACTTGCCAGCAGCGACGCGGTCGGATTGTCCGCCGGAAAAAACAGCCCCGAAAAGAATGCCGCAAGACTGCCGTATAACAGGAAATCGTAGTACTCGAATACGGTGCCTAACGAAGCCGCGAATACCACACGCGGCATATCTTGCTGTTGCATAACTACAAGTTGCCAGTGTGCGTCAGGTCTTAGATCCGGTTTCCGATCGGTCGCAGATGGCCTCTGCTGCCCGCAACAGTTGCGACTCGGCGAACGGTCTGCCCACCAGCTGAACGCTGGCCGGTAAATTGTTAGCTGTGCGCCCGGCTGGCACCGCGATAGCTGGCAGGCCGAGATAATTGAAGGGTGCGGTATTCTGGACCAGGCGCGCCAATGTTTCCCAGAGGGCTGGACCTGCGCCCACATCGACGTCGGCGAATCTCGGTACGGGTATCACCAGAGTCGGCATCAACAGCAGGTCGCAATCGCGAAACGCCTGGCTGACAAACTCTCGCAGCAGCAGGCTGCGCAGACACAGAGCCTCATAATAGGTTGAGGCCGGTATCGCGAGTCCCGTCATCGCACGCACCCTGACTTGCGGCGAATATAGGTCTGCCGATTTACGCAACCACTCGCCATGCAGTGCGGTCGCCTCGGTGTAGAGCACGGCGCGACTCAATTCTGCGAGTGGTTCCGGTTCGGGGACGTCGACTTCCAGTACGCGCGCGCCGGCGCGCTCCAACGCTGCCAGGCTGCGCTCACAGGCGGCGACGACATCTGGGCTGACGTGGTTGAAAAAATAATTGCGCACGCGCGCGACCCGCAATCCCGCAACGCCACGCATCAGTAGGGCCTCGTAGTCTGGCACCACGCGAGTCGATGAACCTGGGTCGCGCGGGTCGTGGCCGGCGATCACGCCTAACAAACGGGCGCAATCGCGCACCGTGCGAGTCAGCGGGCCGATAAAATCAAGTGACGGTGACAGTCGCATGGCGCCGCGACGCGAAATCAGGCCATAGGTTGCTTTAAGTCCCACTACGCCGTTGGCCGCCGCGGGAATTCGCACGGAGCCACCGGTGTCCGAGCCGAGACTGCCGCAACAGGCGAGCGCCGCGGTCGCAACGGCGGAGCCACTCGAAGAACCGCCCGCCATGTAGTCGGGGTGGACTGCGTTGCAGGCGCGACCATAGTGCAGGTTGTTGCCTGCGGGACCGAAAGCGAATTCCGACATGTTGAGTTGCCCTAACGACAGGGCGCCAGCGGCGCGCAATCGCGCGATGACAGCCGCATCTTCTACGGCAGGCGGGCTGTGAATGCGCGCGCCCCGCAGTGACACATCACCGGCGACATCGAACATCGCTTTGTGTGCGAGGGGCACGCCATGCAACGGTCCAGGTGTTTGACCGCGTCGCAAAGCCTCGTCGGCCGCGTGCGCCGCCGCGCGCGCTCGGTCGACGTCAAGCGTCAGAAAACAATTCAGTAGCGCACGGCTCGACTCCGCGCGCCTTAGGCAGGCGTCTGTCAACGCGACTGAAGTGACCCGACCCGCAGTGATCGCATCAGCTGCCTCGGTCAGAGACATCGCCGTGAGATCGTTCGCGGACGACAGCGAAGAGGATGAACGAGTCGATCGCTCGTCAGTTCTCTCCGAGGTGGCAGCCAACTCTACCTGGGTACTCAGAAAGTCCCCAGGTTCGGTGCCACTGAGTCCGCGATCGGCAAACTGGCTGACCGCGGCGCAGGCCGCGGCGGCACCTGCCGCAATCCGATCGGCCAGATCGGATTCTTGGACTTTATGTCCGGCCAAACGAGCCATTTGAAGGACAGCGTCGGCCGATAAGTGCGGGGCGGGCGGCGGTAAAGGCATAGAAGTCGTTTTACTTGACGCTGTCCATATTTGTGCTAAAATACCCCATATATGGATATGAGCCCGAAAGGCAGCGTTGTATTGGCCTGTCGCATTCTTCTGCGACCCATTGTACGGCTGTTGTTACGCTCGGGGATACCTTGGAAAGATTTTGCTGAGCTTGGCAAGACTGCCTATGTCGAAGTAGCGACCGACGAGTTTGGTATCCGCGGTCGACCCACAAACGCGTCGCGGGTGGCGATTCTATCGGGTCTGAGCCGCCGTGAGGTCGCTCGCCAACGCGATCTGCTCGAAGCTGATCTGGGTGAAGCCGAGAACTCCTACATGAATCCGGCGCAGCGCGTGTTGACCGGCTGGCACCAGGATCCGGAGTATTTGTTAGCTGACGGCAAGCCGCGTGAAATTGTTCAAGAGGGCAAGTCGCCCTCATTCGTGGATTTGTGCCAACGCTATGCCGGCGATATTCCAGCCACCGCTTTGTTGAAGGAACTGCGCAAGGTAGGCGCTGTCCATGAAACGGACGGCCAGAAACTGCGGGTGCTGCAGCGCGTTTATTTTCCAGCGCAGTTCGATGCCGCCAAGGTATTGCGCGCCGGAGGAGTCATGGAGGATATCGGCAACACGGTCGTCTATGACCTTCTGAGTCCTGATGGGCAAGGACTTCGTTTCGAGCGTCGCGCCGAAAATGACTTTATCGACCTGCGGCATTTGCCGGCGTTTCAAGCCATGTTGGCGGCGCAAGGCCAGGCATTTCTGGAACGCGTGGATGCCTGGTTGTCGGATCATGAAGCCAAACGCACACCAGCTGGCGAGAACCCGCCACGCGTCATGCGGCTCGGTGTCGGCGTGTACCACATTCAAACTGATCTGGATCGAGGAGCCAAGAAATGAAAACCCGTGTTGTGTTAGCAAGCTTGCTGACCGGCTTGCTGGTGTCCTGTGGCGGTGGTGGTGGCGACAGCGCCCCAGTGACCGCTGGCATCAACGGCGGAGGTATTCAAGGAATTAACGGCGGCGGCATCGCAGTGGGTCCGGTGACCGGATTTGGCAGCGTGTTCGTCAATGGCATCGAGTTCTCGACCTCTGGAACCACCATCAGCATTGAGGGCGCCGCTGCCAGCGAATCGCAACTGAAGATCGGCCAGATAGTCGACGTCCGAGGCACGTTGAATTCCACCAGCAACACGGGAACTGCAACCACCATTGCCGCCAACGATCAGCTTGAGGGCCCGGTGCAAAGCATCGATCTGCCGGGACTGAGTTTTACCGTGTTAGGCAATCTGGTGCGCGTGACCGGTACGACTGTGTTCGACAATAGCTTCGCGACGCCGTCGCTCGCTGGCTTGACGGCTGGTCAGTGGGTCGAGGTCTCTGGTTTGCGTAACGGCGCTGGCGACATCGTGGCGACGCGGATCGAGCCGCGTGCCGCAAACGGCGAGATTGAATTGAACGGTGTCGTGAGCAATCTGGATACGAATGCGCGCACGTTTCGTCTGGGTGCCAGCACTGTGAACTATGCGACGGCGACAACCGTGAACGGTACACTCGCGAATGCGGCGTGCGCCGAGGTCAAGGGGACGAGCTTCACAGGCACGACGCTCAATGCGACCCGCGTGGAAGTAAAAAATTGCGCTTTTACAGCCAATAACAACGATGTGGGAAAAATCGAAGGCTTCGTCACTCGCTTCGTAGCGGCGACTGATTTTGATGTCGGTGCGCAGAAAGCCTCGACCACCGCATCAACTACCTATTCAGGTGGTGTGGCCAGCGATCTCGCGCTTAACAAACGCATCGAAGTCGAAGGCACGTTCAATGGCACCGGCGTATTGGTCGCATCGAAAATCTCTTTCAAATCGGATACCACCACACGCATTACGGGTACCGTCGATGCGCTCAACGCAACCAACAAGACGCTGACGATTTTCGGCGTGACTATCAGCACCAGCAACACCACCAACTTCGACGACAATTCGAGCGCCAATGCGCGGCCTTTCGGCTTTGCACAGTTGCGGACCGGCGACTATCTGGAACTACGTGGATCCGAAGGGTCGTCGGCACTGACTGCGGCGGCCACAGTCATCGTGCGGCGCAATCTTGATTCGCGGCGGGAATTGCAGTCGACCGCCCGAAATGTGGCATTGCCGAACTTCATGTTGGTGGGCGTCTCAGTAACCACAACGACAGCTACAAGCTTCAGGAGCCTGAGCGGCGCCAGCATGACCCAGGCGGAGTTCTTCAACCAGCTCGCCGGCCGAGGGGTCAAGGTGCGAGGTACCTGGAACGGTTCAGCTTTCGCGGCCAGCAGCGCGGAAATGGAAAACCTGAATTAACGCAGTTGGTGTATCTTTTGGCGGTCCCGGTCACGGCCGGATCTATCAAAAAAGGGCAGGCTATGGGTATTCTAGATGATTTGTTAGGCGCGGCCATTCGTACGGCGACCACTGGCGGCGGCGCGTCTGCGCCCGCAGGTGGAGGCGGCTTGGGCGGTGCATTGGGTGGTGCGTTAGGCGGCGCGCTAGGTGGCGGCTCAGGTGCCCAGAGCAGTGGCGGCAGCCTGTTTTCGCCCGCGATGATCATGCAGATTGTCAGCATGTTGATGACCAAGCAGGGCGGTGTTGGCGGTCTGGTCAATTCGTTCAACAACGCTGGCCTGGGCGACATCGTCAAATCCTGGATTTCAACCGGCCAGAATCTGCCCGTGTCGGGCGCCCAGGTGACTCAGGTATTGGGCAACAGCACCGTCACACAGGTGGCCACGCAACTCGGCATTAACCAGGGTCAGGCGGGCGATCTGTTGTCGAAAGTGCTGCCGCACGTGCTCGATCAGCTCACGCCGAAAGGGCAGGTGCATCCGGATCACAACGCCAGCGGCGATATGCTGAACGCCGCGATTGGCGCTTTGACCGGTAAACTGTTCTCGCAGCGCTAGCTTTGCGCCGCGCGTCCTAACGCGCCGCAGGTTTCGTCCGCGCCGTCGCAAAAGCCTTGCGGCTCGCGGCGATCCCTGCGTACAGGCGCGCACTGGCCCCGCCGGTGGCGGCGATCAGATCCGGGTGGGTCACACGGCTGGCGGCGGCCCACTGCTGGCGCTGCGCGGGCGTCAGGCGATAAACCTTGAAGCCGAGTTTGGCCGCGTTGGCGATATCGCTCGCCGATTCGTCGCGCGTGCTTTTTCGTAAAGCCACCGCATCCGGAAAACTTTCTCGCAGGATTTTTTGCAGCGCCGGTGTTTGGCGGTCAAACCAGCGTTTATCTGCGACGATGAATGACACGGCGAGATTGTGTTCGGTCATCGACAGGAATGGAGCTTCACGCGCGATGCCGGTGCGCGCGTACAGCGCCATGCCGTTCTCGCCGGCTTCGATGAGGCCACGCTGCAGCGACGGGATGATGTCTGAAAACGGCAACGGAATAACATCCGCCTGCAACGCCTGACCTAACAACTGGGTCGCGCGGTTGGCGCCGATGCGCAGCCGCACGCCGCGCAAATCCGTTGGCACCAGCAAGGGCTTGCGGCGCGACCACAGCAGCGAACTGCCAAGGTCGTACCAGGCAATCAATTCCAGACCGCGCGCGGCCATCAGCTTGCGAAATTCGGCTGTTAGATAATGGTCGACGACAAAATCCGCTTCGGCATCGCTGTCGAACAAAAAAGGCGCGTATAGCAGCCCGGCCTCAGGTACGACGGTGGAGCTCACCAACGCGGACAGGTTCGCGTAATGCACACGACCGCGTCGCAGGCCGCTGACAATCTGCTCCTCGGGGCCAAGCTCGCCATGTACCAGCATGCGCAGTTTCAGTCCGCCGTTGGCGGCGGCTTCTGCCTTGCGCTGAAAATCCAGCCAGATTTTCTCGCCTGCCGTATTGCGAAATGCGGTGCCACCGACAATGACCTCGACAGGTGGCGCTGCCTGCGCGGCGCAGGCCACGTACAGCCACAAAATCCAGATTTTTCGCATCCCGGAAGTATGACAACTGCCCGCCATATTCCGCCACAAATCATCGGCAAGGTGCCCGGATCTCGACCGCAGCCAGTCGCAATCCCTCATCAGACTGATGGGCATCGGGTCCATCGCGGCCCGCCCTCAAACACCAGCCAAGGAGTCAGTCATGAACGAATCCCCGAAGTCTTCCCCGCGCATCCCTGCGCGGCGCGTCGCCGCAGCTATCACAGCCATCCTCGTGGCAGGGTCGAGTCTGGATCGCGCGTTGGCCGAGGAATTGACGGTGGCACGGGCCCAAGCGTCGCGCCATGAAACCCGCGGTGTGCTGTCTGGTTTTGCCATCGGCGCCGCGGCCGGCGGGCCCGTTGGCGCACTGCTCGGCGCGGCGGGTGGCGGCTGGTTGGGCGATCGCATGCATCGAGAGTCCACTCGTGTCAGGATTTTGACGCAGGGCTTGCAAACTGAACGTGCGGAAGGTGAACGCCTGAGGGTCGAGGTCGCACTGCTCAATACTGTACTCACAGAGTCGCAGACGCAATTCGCAACCCAGCTAGCTAACAGTCTGCCGCTCGATGAGTTTGCCGCCAAAGTACACTTTCGGACTAATGCGGCCGTACTCGACTCAGCTGACCAGGAGCAGATGCGCAAATTGGGTGCGTTGTTGTCGGGTCGCACCGAACGCAAGATCCATGTCACCGGATTCGCCGACGCGCGTGGCGCCAGCGGCTACAACTACGAACTGGCAACTGCGCGCGCCGAGGCGGTTGCTGACGCGTTGGTCGAGGGCGGTCTGACGCGTGATCAATTGGCGGTCACCGGTGCCGGTGCGCCTGCTAACAGCGATTGCCTGCGCGACACAGACAGCTGCGCTTTTGAGCGTCGCGCGACCGTAAGCTTGCTGGACAGTGGCATTGATGCAGGCGAAGACCTGCTCGCTCAGGTGCTGCCGTGAGCGGCGTTGCGGAGTACTGGCTGTCGCGCCGTCGCTATCGTAGGCTGACACCCTGGTACTGCTACCGCGAGCGAACATGGCTGCCGAAATCGTGAGTTTCAGGATGCTGCCTGCACCGCAACAGAGCGCGCCCGTTGACGGGCGCGTTCTGGCAGGCAATCCACGCCAGACTATCTGGAACGTTTTCAGCGACGCGCAGGGACAGTTTCATGCCGGCAAGTGGGCCAGCAGTCCCGGCCGATGGCGCGTGCGATATACCGAGATCGAATTCTGCTATCTGCTGTCGGGCCAGGTGGTGATCGAATCGCAGAGCGGCGTGCGCCACGAATTCAGGGCTGGCGATGCATTTGTCATCCCTCAGGGTTTCTCTGGCATCTGGGATGTCCAGGCGCCTACGGAGAAGTTGTACGTCATTTTTGAGGCTCCGTTCGCAAATTAGCTTCGTTCATGCCTGCGAATAAAAGCGGCTGGTACACTTCTTGCTCAGCTTGTGTGGGCACTGTTGCCCCGACCAATCCAAGAAGTGGAGTGAATGAGATGAAACTGAAACTAACAGCTGGCGCGCTGGCGCTGGCCGCCATGGCGCCGTTGGCCCAAGCCGAGGTCGCGGTGACCCCGGCGGTACTTAGCGACTATGATTTTCGCGGCATTTCGTTGAGTGCCCGGGATCCGGCCGTGCAACTCGACGTACTGTTCAGCAACAGCAGCCCGTTTACGTTTGACCTGTGGGCGAGCACAACTGACCTTGGCACCAAGACCGATGTGGAACTGGACGCCACCGTCGCGGTGTCAGGTGGCAATGACGAGATCGCCAACTGGACTGCGGGCCTGACGTACTACAGCTATTTCAACGAAAGCGAATTCAATTATCCAGAAGTTTTTGTAGGTGTCAGCAAGTCGTTTAACGACACAGTCTCGGGTGGTCTGAAGCTCTGGTATTCCAATGATCTCAATGCCAGCAGCGAGTCGGCCACCTATCTCGAGGCAAATGTGCACGTCAATTTGCCGAATAATTTCGGGCTGGATTTCCATGCCGCGCGCTCGGACGGCAACTACTGGGATCTGGTCAACGGCGATGGTTATACCGATTTTTCGCTGGGCTTGAGCTATAGCTGGAACGACATCAACTTCGGTCTCAAATACGTCGACGGCAGCGATCTGCCCGATGCCGGTGAGGATATTTTGTCCACCGAGTCCAAAGTCGTATTCAGCGTGTCCAAGACCTTTAGCTTCGGCGGCAAAAAAGACTGATGCCGTTTGCGATCGGCGCCAGCCAGCCAAGCATGGCTGGCGCCTGCGTAACGTCGGACTGCCCAATTTGGAAGCAGGACGCCACCGCTAGCGCACTATTTTCGAGCGCAGCAATGGACTATAAATCAACTGGTGCAGCGCATTTTCCGCGACAACGCCCCGGTGGCGTTCGTCGATATTGAAACGACCGGTGGCCAGGCAGCCTGGCATGCGATTACCGAAATCGCGATCGTCGCTGCGCATGGCGATGTGTTGGATTTCGAGTGGCAAACCCTGCTCAATCCCGGTGTCACGATTCCGCCATCCATCACCGCGCTCACGGGCATCGACAACGATTTGGTGCGCAATGCGCCTTCATTCGAGACTGTTGCGCACGAACTGCGCGAGCGACTCGCAGGCCGCCTATTTGTCGCGCATAACGTGCGATTCGACTACAGCTTCATACGCGCCGCCTTCCAGAATGTCGGTGTACGCTGGTCGGCTCCGACGGCCTGCACAGCGCGCATGTCGCGACGCTTGTTTCCGACGCAGGCGCGCCACAATCTCGATACGTTGATTGCGGTGCATGGCCTCCACTGCACCAGCCGGCATCGCGCCATGCCGGATGCGGCGGCACTGTGGCAGTTCTGGCGGAAGTTGCGAGCCGAGCGTCCGTTGGACGAACTGGATCAGGTGTTGGCCGAAGTTGCTCTGGTACCGTCATTGCCACCGCACCTGCCCGCCGAACTAGCCGAAGAGCTGCCGGAAAAGCCAGGCGTGTACCGTTTTTATGGTGCGACAGCAGAAGGCCACGACAGTTTGATCTATGTCGGCAAAGCTAACAATCTGCGGCAGCGGGTTTTGAGCCATTTCGCGGGCGCGCACCGCGATGCCAAGTCACAACGTCTGAGTGAGCAGACTCGCCGCGTCGACTGGACGGAAACCGCAGGGGAACTGGGTGCACTGCTGTTGGAGTCTCGCGAAGTGCGTGAGCGGCAACCTGTCAATAATCGCAAATTGCGCGGCGGTCGAGTGTTCACCTGGTACTGGCCCGAGGCGGACGCACGACCGATTGCCATCGAACCGGGTGCTGCCGGCGAGACGCTGACGGGCAATCGCTTCGGGCTGTTCAAGACAGCGCGCGAGGCACAAAAGGCGTTGCGCCAACTCGCCGGTGAGCATCGACTCTGTGTCAAGTTGTTAGGCCTGGAAAACTCCGAAGGTTCTTGTTTCGGCTACCAGATAAAGCGCTGTCGAGGCGCCTGCGTCGGATTGGAACCCGCTGCGCTGCATGCGCTCCGCGCGCGCATGGCGATGGCCCGGTGGAAGTTCGCAAACTGGCCATATCCTGGGCCGATCGCCATTGTCGAACGGAGTTCGAGCGGCACGGCTGCCGCGCATGTTGTCGACCAGTGGCAGCTGTTGGGCACCGTGCACATCGATCCGCTGGGCCAGGCACTTGACCGCGATGAACTGCTGCAGCGTTGCCGCAGCTTGTTAGATGATCGTCGCGATGCGAGTTTCAACGCGGATGTGTATCGAATCCTGGTCGCGTCTCTGCGTAAACTGAAAAATCCGGGCGGTATTTTGCAGCTGGGTTAGGGCACAATGCTCGCATGACCCTGCAACGATATTTCGCCAGTTCGCCGCGCGGACTTGCCGACCTGCTTGCCACTGAGCTCAAGGTGTTAGGAGCGACGGAACTGCGTGAGGGCCGAGGTGGGGTGAATTTCACCGCCACACTGGAGACCGCATATCGCGCCTGTCTCGAGTCCCGCGTAGCGAGCCGGGTCTATCTGCCATTGTTGAGCCTAGAAGCGCCGACCACAGAGAGGTTCTATGCGCAGCTGCTGGCCTATGATTGGTCCACGCAGATCGCACCGGGCGCCACACTGGCCTGCGAATTCAGCGGCCAACATCCCACTATCATCAATACGCAATTCGGCGCATTGAAAATGAAAGATGCAGTTTGTGATCAGTTGCGCGAGGCTATTCGCTGGCGGCCGAATATCAGTACCGAGGAGCCGGGCGTGCGTCTCCACGCCCATGCCAATGGAGTTCGTGTCGAGGTTTCCATCGATCTCTCTGGCGAAGGGTTGCACCGACGCGGCTATCGTTTGTTAGGCGGGCCGGCGCCATTGCGAGAAAATCTGGCCGCTGGGATCCTGCTGCGAACTGGTTGGCCAAAGCTCGCGGCGCAAGGGGCGAGGTTCTTAGATCCGCTATGTGGTTCCGGCACGCTGGTGGTGGAGGCCGCGATGATGGCCGCACATGTCGCGCCGAATATCTGGCGACAGTATTTCGGGTTTCTCGGCTGGCGTGGGCATCAGGAGCTGGTGTGGCAGGAGGTTCGTGCTGCTGCGCGCGCACGCGGCGACGCCGCGGTCGCAGCGATGGCCAAGAACGTAGCCGCCGACTCAGCGCTGGCACTGGCCGGGAGCGATCGGGACAGCGGCATGTTGCGCTCGGCCCGCGCCAATGCAGAACGTGCCGGAGTCGCCGAACTCACGCGCTTTTCGCATTGCGAGCTGGCCGACGTGGTGCCGCCGCCCGGCGCTGCGCGCGGCCTGGTGTGCACCAATCCGCCGTACGGCGAACGTCTTGAAGAGCGTGATAGCGCACGTGCCCTGCATCAGTTGTTAGGTCGGGTGTTGCAGCAGAACTTCATGGGATGGCAGGCGGCTGTCATCACCACCGCCGCACAGATGGGATTGGAAATCGGTTTGCGGGCGCATCGCACCCATACGCTGTGGAACGGTCCGATTGAGTGCCGGTTGCTGCGCTTTGAATTGAAGCCGGAGGCTGTGCGGGATTTGCGACCACAGTTGCGCGATGAAGGCGACAACAGTCTGCGTGACTCGAATGGCGCGAAGATGTTTGCCAATCGAATCGCCAAAAACCTCAAGCGACTGCGTGCCTGGGTCAAACGGGAGTCCATCAGTTGTTATCGGATTTATGACGCTGACATGCCGGAGTATGCGTTCGCCATCGATAAATATCAGGCGGCCGATGGCGAGCGCTGCTGGCTCAACGTGCAGGAGTATGCGGCACCCGATGAGATTCCACCGGATCAGGTCAAGCGGCGACGTGCCGAAGTGATAGCTGCGCTGCCGGCAGCGACTGGTATAGCCCGTGGCGATATTCACCTGCGTACCCGCAGGCGAATGTCTGGCACGCAACAGTATGAGAAGCAGAGCGAGCACAGTCAGTCCTTCGTGGTGGCCGAGAGTGGTTTGCGTTTTGAAGTGAATTTCGAGAATTACCTCGATACAGGTCTGTTTCTCGATCATCGCTTGACGCGCCAGCGCTTGCGAGCGGCAGCGGCGATCGGGCGATTCCTTAATCTGTTTGCCTATACCGGCAGCGCTAGCGTTTACGCCGCCGCGGGCGGCGCCAAGTCGACAGTCACGGTGGATCTGTCTAACACCTATCTCGACTGGGCGCGCCGCAATATGCGGCTCAACGGTTTCGAGGGGCCGCAGCATGAGTACCTGCAGGCCGATGCTTGCGAATGGCTTAAGAAGGCCACGCCAGGATTCGACCTGGTGTTCCTCGATCCACCGACTTTTTCCAATTCCGCGCGCATGCAGGGGGTGTTGGATATTCAGCGTGACCACGCCGAGTTGATCGACAACAGTGTCCGTCTGCTAACGAAGGGCGGCTTGCTGGTGTTTTCGACCAATGCGCAGAAATTCAAGCTCGAACCGTTGCTTGCCGAGCGGTACCAGGTCATCGATATGTCCCGTGAAACACTGCCACCCGACTTCGAGCGCAACCCGCGCATCCATCGGTGTTTTGAGATCCGCCGGCGATCCTGAGGGCTGTGTCACAGTTTTCCGCGTTAGGCGGGTTTTCTGCGATGCAGTTTCACTTAAGTTGCAGTTGAAGACGCCGATGCAGCATTGAGCCCGCGCCGAACGGTGTGTTTTCAGTGGAGCCTGCAATGCGTATTCATGGTGGTCTGACTCGAGAGACGTCCCCTGAGCTGATGGCAAAAATTCAGCCGTTGCGGCCCAAAAATGCCTGTGAATGCGGCCCCGCCCCGGCAGAGGCTCGCAAACTGGCACTGCAGGTAGTCGGCAAATCTCTTGGCATGGAATTCAATGGCATTACCCAGGCGATACGTACTTTGTTAGTACGCTCCAGCGAGACCGGTGGCGACCCGGTTCCCGCGGTGCTGGACAAGCTCAAAGGCGCGCTGGACAAGGCCGGCGAGGCACTGAAGTCTGCGGGCTTCAGCGAAGGTCAGGTCGACAAAGCACTTGACGACGTGCGTGCGCAGCTCGGCGCATCGTTTGCTGCCAGCGCGGAACAAACAACCGCCCAGTCGACCGTCTATGGTCGCAAGGACACGGCCAGCCTCAGTATCGAAACCCAGGAAGGCGACCAGGTTCGGGTCCGGTTTGCGACTCGTAACGGCTTCGCGGCCGGTGATACTGCGAACGCCTCGGACAGTGAGCGTCGTGTTTATGGGTTCGCATCCGGTCGGATTGAGATCTCCGTCCAAGGCGAACTCAACGAGGAGGAACGCGCTGCGATTGGCGAGCTGGTCGGCAAGGTTGAGACCTTGGCGAAAGATTTCTTCGCCGGCGACATCGAGAAGGCATTCGCCGCTGCAGCTCGTTTGGGTTTCGACGGCGAGCAGATTGCTAGTTTTGCGCTCAAGTTGTCGACCAAGGAAATTCTGCGCAACGGCAATCCGGCGATCGCGGCTGACAAACCGCCGGCACTGCCGCCGGTCGTCACCAAACCCCTCAAGAAGCCAACCAGCGTCACTACATTTGAACCGGCCAAACCCGTAGCAGCTGCAGTGTCCAAGCCCGCGACGTCGCCCGCTGCGACGCCTGTTTCAGCGCCATCATCGGCAGTGCCTGTCGCTGCGACTCCATCGCCAGTTCCCCCCTCGACGGAGGTCGCGCCGACTCCGACAGCCGATGCCGTGCCGCTGCAGTTAGCAACCACCATCGGCCATTTTTTCCGTCAAGTATTCGATCTGATGTCGCAGCCCATGTCATCCGGTCGATTTGAGTTTTCTATGCAGTGGAAGATGCAACTGGTCGTCGATGCTGTGCAGGCTGCCAAGCCAGCGACCAAACCCGATACTGGTACGCAGTTGCTGACTACCACGCTGACGGCGCTCGGTGAGCAGCTGGCAGCCGACGCCGCAGCCGACATTGCAGCTAAAGAAGATCCCGAAGCCGGTACCAAAGCATCGCTAACACCAGCGCTGGACGCCTGAGCGCCCGGCCGCCGGGAAAGCCGTGATGCGGTATGCGGGCGAACACGTCGAACCGCTCGGCAGTTCCGGCCATAGCTTCGGCAACCAGCTTGCCGGCGATTCCGGTCAGCGCCATGCCGTGGCCTGAGAAGCCCTGCAGGTAATAGACGTTAGGCGACAGGCGGCCGAAATCCGGTGCGCGATTCAGCGTGATATCGACGTAGCCGCCCCACGCGAAATCGATTTTGATATCACGCAGTTGCGGAAAGACCTTGATCATGCGCGCGCGGGTGGCGGCGCCGGTCCCCAGCGGGTCCAGACCGGAATAACTGACGCGTCCGCCGAACAGCAGTCGATGGTCTGACGAGCGTCGGAAATAATCCAGCACCCAATTGATGTCGGTGACCGCCGCGTTGTTGGCGATCAGACTGGCTGCCCGCTGCGCACCTAACACTTCGCTGGCGACAATGTAGGTGCCGACGGCCATGATTCGCGACGACAACTGCGGCGCCAGGTTTCCGACATAGGCGTTGCAGCACAGCACCGCCTGGCGGCAACGCACCGACCCTTGGGCAGTGCGCACTTGAACCAGGCCAGCCGCGTCGCCTGCTGCAATGGACACAGCGGCAGATTGAGTGTGGATAGTCGCGCCTGCGCGTGCCGCGGCGGTTGCCAGACCGAGGGTGTAGTTGAGCGGATGCAAGTGGCCGCTGTTGCTATCCAGCATTGCGCCCGTATACCGATCCGAGTCGATAAGCGTCCGAAGTTCGTTGCGTTCGACGTAACGCACACTGCGGTAGCCGTATTGGTCTTGAAGCATCGCAACTTCCGCGCGCAACTCGTTTTCCTGCCGCGGCTTGATGGCGACATGCATCTGGCCTGCGACATAGTCGCAGTCGATGCCATGACGCGCGATCAGTGCGCGCTGCAGCGCCAGCGCTTCAACGCTGACGTCCCAGACGCAGCGCGCGTCGCTCGCGCCGATCAGCTTTGTGAGTTTTTCCTGACCGCAAGCGACGCCAAAGATGGTTTGCGCGCCACTCCTGCCAGAGGCGCCAAAGCCGATCTCGTGTGCCTCGAGCAGTCGGACGCGGTAGCCTTTTTCGGCCAGATGCAATGCGGCGGAACAGCCGGCGATGCCGCCGCCGATGACGCAAACATCTGCCTCTGTGTCGCCGCGAACCGCACCCGCAAATGCTGCTGGGGTTCCAGCCGGCAGTTTCGCAGTGGTGGCGTACCAGGTTCGGGCCGCGTCGCCAGCGTTCACAGCGGCCCCATGAACCAGGCAATTTCCAGCGGTGTTACATGGGAATTGAAATCATCGAGCTCGGCTTGCTTGACCGTCGAGTACAGATTCGCGAACGGCTTGCCGAGAAATTCGCCTGCTGCATCGCTGCGGCGAAAGCGATCGATGGCAATTGCCCAATGAATGGGCAGCGCCTCGCCCTGGGTTTCGTAGGCGTTGCCTTTGAGAATGGCTGGCGGTTCGACCGCGCGCGACAGGCCGTAGTGAATGCCCGCCAGCACCCAGGCCATCACCAGATAGGGGTTGGCATCCGCGCCGGCCAGTCGATGCTCGATACGTTTGTTAGCAGCATCGCTCATGGGGATGCGCACGGCCGAGCCGCGGTTGTTGATTGACCAGGACGCGATCATCGGCACATAGGCTTCGGCGACGAAGCGCCGGTAGGAATTGGGTCCGGGCGCGCAGACTGCCATGCCATCGGCCAGCGTAGCTAACAAGCCGGACACTGCATGGCGCAAATCGGCGTTGTTCGCCGGATCGTCGCAGCTGAAAATGTTGCGTCCGCCGGCGTCGAGCACGCTGACATGAATGTGCAGCCCGCTGCCGGCCATGTCGCGATAGGGTTTGGCGAGAAACGTCGCGTCGCAACCGTGCAGCCGCGCCATGCTCTTGACGATGCGCTTGAAACGCATCGCCTGGTCGCAGGCATTCAACGCGTCGGGTTGGTGGTGCAGGTTGATTTCAAATTGCCCCGGACCGTATTCGGCCAGCGCGCTGGAGGCTGGCACCTGCTGCACATGACAGGCGGCATCGATGCTGGCTAACAAACCTGAATACTCGTTAAGGTCACCCATGGAGTTGATCTGGGTGCGAAATTCGCGGCGCGCGGTCAGCGGCAGTGGTGGCGGCTGCGGTTGTCCCGATGCGGTGCGGGCCTTGTCCACGAAATAGAACTCGTACTCGAGCGCGACCACAGGCGTCAGATTGAGACGCTGGAATTTCTCCAGCACGCGCTCCAGCACATGCCGCGGGTCACCGAAAAAAGCCCGGCCATCTGGCTCAAACATGGACAACTGTAGCTGGGCCACGGCCGGGTCCCAGGGGACCGGCACCAAACTGCCCGGCACCACGTGACAGGGACGATCAGCGTCACCGTCATCGAATCCCAGCCCGGTGGACTGTACAGTGCCGCCGTGGACGTCCAGCGCGAACATAGAGCCTGGCAATGGCATCCCTACGCTCCATAGCTTGTCAGCAGACGCCCGGTCGATGCGCTTGCCCCGTTCGACGCCGTTGAGGTCCGTGACAAAGGCGTCGACAAAGCGGATATCGGGGTGCTGAGCCAGCAGCGCTGAGAGCTCAGATTCCTTTGAATTAGACATAATCTGCCCTGGGTAAACGGATCGGAACTCCGCCCAATACGCAAGGGGTATGAGTCCTGCTTAAGAATACCGGGTTACCTGTAAATCTGCAATAAATCCTTAAAAAACAATTAGTTATCCGTGTGGCTAAGGGCAGCTAGTTGGCAATTCTGTCGCTTTGGGCGGCATGCAGACCGGTCCGTGTGGTGTAATAACAGAGTCGAAAGACAAATACGGCGCGACCCTCGCGACCTTTATATGCATAGCCCTCGACCCGTTATAGGAATCATCGCCGATCGGCGCATGGTTGGACCTCACCCGTTCCACATGGCGGGTGAGAAGTACGTCCATGCGGTCGCGAAGGGGGCGGACGCGCTGCCGGTCTTGTTGCCGGTGTTGCCGGAGCCACTCGGGGTTGCGGAGTTGCTGGCCAGCGTCGACGGCATTCTGTTGACGGGCAGTCCGTCGAATGTCGAGCCGACCCGGTACGGCGGCGCTGCCAGCGCGCCAGGAACGCTGCACGACCCAGAACGGGACGCGACCAGTTTGCCGCTGATTCCGGCCGCGGTTGCGGCCGGTGTGCCGGTGTTAGGTCTGTGCAGAGGTTTTCAAGAAATGAATGTGGCGTTCGGCGGCACACTCTGGCAGCGGCTGCAGGAGGTTCCAGGCTACCTGGACCATCGTGAGAACAAGGACGATCCACTCGAGCAGCAGTACGCCTCGGTTCACACGGTGACCTTGTCAGCCGGCGGCATTTTGCGAACCTTGTCAGATCGCGAAGTCATCGACGTGAATTCACTGCATTCGCAGGGCGTGAAGGATCTGGCGCCCGGCCTGGTGGTCGAAGCGCGCGCGCCCGACGGACTGATCGAAGGATTCAGCGTGGCCGGAGCGCCGGCATTTGCGGTCGCGGTGCAGTGGCACCCCGAGTGGCGGGTAATGAGTAATTCTTTTTCAACGGCGCTATTTGCGGCGTTCGGGCAGGCCGCCCGAATGCGGGCCGCGAATAGCCAAAAGCGGTAAACCAACATGGCTAACGAAATTCAACAGTTCTTCCGTGACCACAACATTCAGGAAGTCGAAGCGATCGTCCCCGACATGGCCGGCATTGCGCGCGGCAAGGTCATGCCTGCCGAAAAATTCACGGAAGCGCAGGGTATGCGGCTGCCGGAGAGTATTTTCCTGCAGACCGTGACCGGCGATTATCCGGCCGATGCCATCAAGGCGATGAGTCCGGCGGAAATCGACATCATTCTGAAGCCGGATCCGCGCACGGTGCGTCGCGTGCCCTGGGCGGCCGAGCCCACCGCGCAGATCATCCACGACTGTTTCTATGCCGACGGCCGCATCGTCAAGATGGCGCCGCGCGAGGTGCTGAAACACGTGCTGGATCTTTATACGCAAAAAGGCTGGGAGCCGGTGGTCGCGCCTGAGCTGGAGTTTTATCTAGTCGAGGTCAACATCGACGCCGATTACCCGTTGAAGCCGCCGATCGGGCGCTCAGGCCGCTCCGAGCCCGGCAGGCAGAGCTATAGCATCGCGGCGGTCAACGAGTTCGACCCGTTGTTCGACGATCTGTATCAGTTCTGTGAAGACCAGGACATCGAAATCGATACGCTGATCCATGAAGACGGGCCGGCGCAAATGGAAATTAATTTACTGCATGGCAACGCCTTGGATCTGGCGGATCAGGCCTTCATGTTCAAGCGCACTGCGCGTGAAGCGGCCTTGCGCCACAAGATGTACGCAACCTTCATGGCCAAGCCGCATGCCAAGGAACCGGGCAGTGCGATGCACATCCACCAAAGCATCGTCGATTGCAAGACCCGTAAGAATATTTTTTCCAACCCGGATGGCACGCCGACTGCGCTCTTTTTCGCGCATATTGCCGGCCTGCAGAAATACCTGCCAGCCGCAATGTCGCTGCTCGCGCCTAACGTCAATTCTTATCGACGTTTGACGCGCTTTCAAGTCGCGCCGATCAATGTGCAGTGGGGCTACGACAATCGCACTGCAGGGCTGCGTGTTCCGGGTTCCGAGACCGAGTCACGTCGCGTTGAAAATCGTCTGTCGGGCGCGGATGCCAATCCCTATCTGGCCATCGCTGCGTCACTGGCCTGCGGTTATCTGGGAATGATCGAAGGTCTCTCGCCCACCGAACCGATTGCCGGCAGTGCCCACGACCTGCCGTTCGCCTTGCCGCGCTCACTGGATCAGGCGATTCGCGAACTGCGAGCTTGCAAGCCGCTGATTGCGATTTTGAGTGAGCCGTTCGTCACTGCGTTCACGTTGGTGCGCGAGGCGGAGAACGAAGTTTTCCTGCAGGCGATCAGCTCCTGGGAACGTGAACATCTGCTGCTCAATGTCTGAGGAGCGCACGCCGTGAGCGACCCAAAGCTAACAGACTTGCAGAAGCTGGATGCAGCCCACCATCTGCATCCATTCACGGATTTCAGGCAGCTCGCCGAACGCGGCACCCGCATTATCAAACGCGCCAAAGGCGTCTACCTTGAGGAGGCCAACGGCCACCGACTGCTGGATGGCATGTCGGGTCTCTGGTGTGTCGCCCTGGGCTACGGGCAACAGGCGCTGGTTGATGCCGCGACCAGACAATTGGAGGAATTGCCCTACTACAACAACTTTTTTCAGTGCACCACGCCGCCTGCCATCGAGCTGTCGCGGTTATTGGTCGAGCTGACTCCGCCCCAATTCAACCATGTGTTCTTCACCGGCTCTGGCTCCGAGGCCAATGACACCTTTGTCCGTATGGCACGCCGCTACTGGGATATCAAAGGTCAGCCGCAGCGCAAAATCATTATCTCGCGCTGGAATGGTTATCACGGCAGTACCGTGGCCGGCGCGTCTCTGGGTGGCATGCGGGCGATGCACGGGCAGGGTGGTTTACCGATTCCGGACATCGTTCATATTGAGCAGCCCTATTGGTTTGAATGCGGCGGCGACTTAACACCCGCGGAATTCGGCCGCAAAGCTGCAGCGGCGTTGGAAACGAAAATTCTTGAGCTTGGGCCCGAACGCATCGCCGCTTTCATCGCTGAGCCAGTGCAGGGTGCGGGTGGCGTCATCATACCGCCGGAAACCTATTGGCCCGCGGTGCAGAAAATCATCGACAAGTACGGCATTCTTTTCTGCTCCGATGAAGTTATCTGCGGTTTCGGTCGCACCGGGCACTGGTTTGGTTGCGAGTATTTTGCGACCCGACCGGATTTTATGACCCTGGCGAAAGCCATCACCTCCGGGTACCTGCCGCTCGGTGCTTTGATGGTGGCCGATAGGGTCAGCGATGTGCTCGTGCGCGACGGCGGCGAGTTCTTTCACGGCTTTACGTATTCGGGCCATCCCGTGGCCTGCGCGGTGGCCATTGCTAACCTCGAGCTGATGAAATCATTGAACATTGTCGCTCGCGTGCGCGACGAGATCGCACCTTATTGGCAGCGGCAGTTCATGGCCCTGGCCGACCACCCGCTGGTCGGCGAAGCCCGTACGCTGGGCCTTTTTGGGGCACTCGAACTGGTGCCCCACAAACCGTCGCGCGAGTTTTTTCCGCAACGAGGCACGGTGGGTACCCGGGCGCGTGACCTCTGCGTGCAAAATGGCCTGGTCATGCGCGCGGTTTGGGACACTCTGATTACCGCGCCACCTCTGGTTATCAGTCGCTCCGAGATCGATGAATTGGTGCTCAAGGCCCGCCAGACACTCGATCAGCTGCAAGTCGAGCTGCGCCGCGCTTCTCAGCCTTGACGGCCTGCGCTATAAGTAGTGCTGGGGACTGATGAGCGGTCCAACCATCATCTGAATCCGGGGTTCCAGCATGAATAGTGTTTCGATCCGCGCGGCCTTCCTGGTCGTCATTAACCTTTGTCTCGTGGTCGCCTGCGGTGAAAAACCTGCGGCGCCCGTTGTTGCACCTGCGGTGCAGTCGGCTGCCGCGCCTGCTAAAGCGGCGCTCGATATGGACGAAGAAAAAGTCGTCAACATGTACAACTGGTCGGATTACATCGATCTTGGGGTGCTAACGGATTTCACCAATGAGACCGGCATCAAAGTTAATTACGATGTCTACGACTCCAATGAAATGCTGGAGACCAAACTGCTGGCCGGCAACACCGGCTATGACATCGTGGTGCCCTCGGCGTCTTTCATGCAGCGACAAATTCAAGCCGGTGTCTATCAGCCGCTGGACAAAAGCAAGTTGACCAACCTGAAAAACATGGACCCCGAACTGATGAAGCGTGCGGCGGCCTTTGATCCGGGCAATGCCTATGGGATCAACTATCTCTGGGGCACTTCGGGCGTTGGCTACAACGTGGAAAAGATCACCGCGGCCATGGCCGATGCGCCGGTAGACAGTTTCGACATGTTCTACAAGCCCGAGGTGGTCGCCAAATTCAAGTCCTGCGGCGTCACCGTTCTTGATGCTCCCTCGGAGGTAGTCGGCACGATCCTGCTATGGTTGGGTAAGGATCCTAACAGCGAATCACTTGACGACCTCGCCGCCGCAGAAAAAGTGTTGATGTCGATCCGGCCGTACATACGCTATGTCCATTCGTCCAAGTATATTGAAGACTTGGCTAACGGTGAGGTTTGCCTGGCGATGGGTTGGAATGGTGATGTTCTGCAGTCGCGGGATCGTGCCAACGAAGCCAACAAGGGCTTCACGATCAAGTACAACATTCCCAAAGAAGGCGCGATTGCGTTCTTCGACATGTTGACGATTCCGAAGGATGCGAAACGCGTCAAGAATGCCCATATCCTGATCGACTATCTGATGCGTGCGGAAGTCGCCGCGCGTAACAGCAATTTCCGCCGCTATGCCAGCAGCAATGCGGCCTCGCTGCCGATGGTGCTCGATGAAGTTAAGAACGATCCCGGCATTTATCCATCGGCCGAAGTGAAAGCCAAGCTGGTCCCGGACTTGCCGGAATCGGCTAAATTTGCGCGGCAGCTGACGCGCACGTGGACCCGATTCAAGACCGGTCGCTAGGGAGCTGATCGGTCATGGCTGCGCCGCCAAAGGACCTGTCAAAAGAATATGTCCGCATCGAGGGCGTGACCAAGAAATTTGGCGATTTCGTCGCAGTCGACAATGTTTCGCTAACCATCTACAAAGGCGAGATTTTCTGCCTGTTAGGCGGATCTGGTTGTGGCAAGACGACGTTGCTGCGCATGCTTGCAGGGTTTGAAGCGCCAACCAGCGGTAAAATCTCTATCGATGGCCAGGACATGTCGGGCATTGCGCCTTACGACCGGCCAGTAAACATGATGTTCCAGTCCTATGCGCTGTTCCCGCACATGACGGTTGCAGGCAATGTCGCCTTTGGTCTTGAGCAGGAAAAACTGCCGCGCGCGGAAATTGACCGCCGTGTCGCGGAGATGCTCGACATCGTCAAGCTGCCGCAGTTTGCGCAACGCAAGCCGCACCAGCTGTCGGGCGGCCAGCGACAACGTGTCGCGCTGGCGCGCGCGCTGGTCAAGCGGCCGAAGCTCTTGCTGCTAGATGAGCCACTGGGAGCACTCGACAAAAAACTGCGTGAGCATACCCAGTTCGAATTGATCAACCTGCAGGAACAACTGGGCGTTACCTTTGTTGTCGTGACACACGATCAGGAAGAGGCCATGACGCTGGCGACCCGCATCGGCGTGATGGACCGCGGCGAGATTGTGCAAGTCGGTACGCCAACCGATATCTATGAATACCCGACCTCCAAGTTTGTCGCGGATTTTGTCGGTTCAGTCAACATGTTCGAGGGCGAACTGATCGAAGATGAGCCGGATCACGTGCGTATACGCTGCGCAGAATTCCCGGCGCCCATTTTTGTCAATCACGGCATCAGTTCGGCGCCTGGCGCACAGGTTTTTGCAGCCATTCGCCCAGAGAAGATCGAGATTTCCCGCACTGCGCCAGCTAACAAAGATGAGAATTGTGTTCATGGTACCGTCAAGGAGATCGCCTATATGGGCGACCTGTCGGTCTACCTGGTCAGGCTCGCCGGCGGCCGCATGATTCGCGTCACGTTGCCAAACACCGAGCGACAAGCCGAAGATCGCATTACTTGGGACGAGGTAGTCTGGTTGTCCTGGGCGCCGGTGAGTCCGGTCGTGCTGACGCAATAAGCGCTTCTGCTTGAACTCGTCCGCCAGCCAATCCGTCAAGGGGCTTTCAACCGGTCGATTGGGCCCGCTGATGGATTTCTTTCGGCGTTTCGGCCCGCCGGGCTGGTCGGCCTACATCCTCAAGTACTGGGGTGGCCGACGCGCCGTCATCGCCATTCCCTATGTCTGGCTGCTGCTGTTTTTCGTCGTGCCGTTCGTCATCGTTTTCAAGATATCGTTTTCGGAATACGCCACTGCGCAACCGCCCTACGAGCCCTTGATACAAAAACTCGCGGATCTCAGTTACGCGATCAAGATCAATCTCAACAATTACGCTTTTCTTTTTACCGACGATCTCTATTACGCCGCCTATCTCTATTCTCTGAAGGTTGCGGCGGTATCTACTTTCTGGTGCCTGCTGTTAGGCTACCCGATGGCGTATGCAATATCCCGCGCCACACCGGCGCAGCGCAATCTCTACCTGATGCTCATCATCCTGCCGTTCTGGACCAGTTTTCTGTTGCGTGTGTATGCCTGGATCGGATTACTGAAGACGGATGGCGTGATCAACCAAGTGGCCGGGCTATTCGATCTTGGGCCGTTCACGATGATGAACACGAATTTTGCGGTGTATATAGGCATCGTCTATTCCTATCTGCCTTTCATGATTTTGCCGCTGTACACCAATCTGGAAAAACATGATTTCACGCTGATCGAGGCCGCTCAGGATTTGGGCGCACGACCGATCAAGGCATTTTTCAGAATTACGTTGCCGCTGTCGATGCCCGGTGTCATCGCTGGTTGCCTGCTGGTATTTATTCCGGCGGTGGGCGAGTACGTGATTCCTTCAATGTTAGGCAGCTCCGATCAGCTCATGATCGGACGCGTGCTGACCGACGAGTTTTTCACCAATCGCGACTGGCCGGTGGCCAGTGCCGTGGCCATTGTGATGCTGGTGCTGTTACTGTTGCCAATCGTCTGGTTCCAGCGTTTCCAGAGTCGCGAGCTGGAAGCCAAGAAATGAGCAAGGGCTGGTTCAGAAAGTCGGCGTTGTGGTTCGGATTCGCTTTCTTATATCTGCCGATTCTGACGATGATTGTTTTTTCGTTCAATAATTCGAAACTGGTATCAGTCTGGGATGCGGCAAATTCTCCTACTTTGAAGTGGTACGGCCAGCTATTTGGCGATGGCAGGTATCTCGGTGCCGCTTGGCTGTCGGTCCAGGTAGGGGCGATGAGCGCTACCGGTGCGATGGTGTTAGGAACTGTCGCTGGTCTGGTGCTGGCGCGCTTCGGTCCGTTTCGCGGTCGGGCGCTGTTGTCGAGCATGACAACTGCGCCGCTCGTCATGCCGGAAGTCATCACCGGTGTTTCCATGCTGTTGTTATTTGTCGCGCTCGAGAATACTTTGGGCGTATGGATCGGTTGGCCGCAGGGCAGGGGCGTTTGGTCGCTGGTCGTCGCGCACATCACTTTCGCGATGGCCTATGTGACCGTGGTTGTGCAGTCGCGCTTGGCTGGCTTCGACGATTCGATGGAAGAAGCGGCGATGGATCTCGGCGCTCGACCTGCCAAGGTCTTTTTCAGGATTACACTGCCTCTCATTCTGCCAGCGGTGATTTCAGGATGGTTGTTAGCATTTACTTTGTCCTGGGACGACCTGGTGATTTCGCAGTTTGTTTCGGGTCCCGGGTCGACAACGTTGCCGATGGTTGTATTCTCCAAAGTGCGTCTGGGCGTCGACCCGACTATTAACGCACTGGCGACCATCCTCATCGCGGTTGTGGCCATCTGTGTGATTGCATCATCCATCTACATGCGCCGCCAGGAGCAGCAACGGCAGCGCGAGATTCAGGCCGCCCTAGCTAACAAGGGCTGATGGACACACGATTTCTCGGCATCGATGTAGGCGGTTCCAGCATCAAGATGGCCGTGGTGCAGGCGGCCGGCACGGCGGTGCAGATGTTGCCGACTCTGGCAATGCCGCAACCGTCGACGCCTTCTGCGGTACTCGATTTGATTGCGCTTCACGGCAGCTCGCAGGCAATTGCCGCCGCGGGTCTGGCGTTTCCGACCGTGGTTAAGCAAGGGCGAGCGCGTACAACGGCCCATGTTGATCCGGCTTGGCAGGGAGTGGATGGTGCTGCGGAACTGCGCGTTCGTTTGAACTGTCCTGTCACATTCCTGAACGATGCGGATGCGGCCGGTATCGCTGAAATGCGTGTTGGCGCGGGCCGTGATCTCAAGGGGGTCATCATCATGCTGACCTTCGGCACCGGGATCGGGACTGCACTTTTTGTCGACGGACGGCTTCTGCCTAACACCGAGCTCGGGCACCTGCTGATGCGGGGCGGCGACAGCGAGGACTGGGCCTCGGCGCGCGCGCGAACACGCGATCAGCTGGACTTCCCGGCCTGGGCAGCCAGGGTCAATGAGTATCTGGATTTGCTGCAGCGACTCTTCTGGCCCGACGTTTTTATTGTCGGTGGCGGAGTCAGTGACCACTTCGATCAGTTCGGGCCCCTGCTGAAGTCTCCTGCCGATATTGTGCCAGCTCATTTTCGTTCGCAGGCTGGCGTGATCGGCGCGGCGCTCGCTGCTGCCGATGCTATTGAACTAACATAGCACTCTATCGTGCTCAGCAAACTGCCCGACATTGAAACGACGATCTTTAGCGTCATGTCGCGGCGTGCGGCGGAAACTGGCGCACTCAATATTGGCCAAGGTTTTCCAGACTATCCGCTCGACCCTGATCTTGCGAGCTGCGTCATGGAGGCCATCCAGGCAGGTCACAACCAATACGCAGCCATGGAAGGCGTTATGGAGTTGCGCGAAGCGATTGCCTCGAAACTTAAAATTACGCAAAAGACGACCGTCGATCCGAACCAGGAAATCACGCTGACCTGCGGTGGAACCGAAGCGCTATTCTCCGCGATCCAGGCGTTTGTCAGTGCGGGCGATAACGTCGTCGTCTTCGATCCCGCTTACGATGCCTATGAGCCGGCCGTGCGCCTTGCCGGCGGGGAATGCCGGCGAATCCCACTCATGCCTCCCGGTTTCCGGATCGACTGGCAACGCGTGCGGGAAACGCTGGATGCCAAAACCCGCCTGGTCATACTCAACAATCCTCACAACCCCGCGTGTACGATTGCGACCCCCGACGACCTGGATCAGCTGGCCAATGTTTTGCGTTCGCGCGACTGTCATGTTCTGGCGGACGAGGTTTACGAACATGTGGTGCACGATGGTCACAACCATGTGTCAGTGTTAGCGCACCCGGAACTTCGCGATCGTTGTATCGCGGTGTTTTCCTTCGGCAAGACCTTGCATGCGACCGGCTGGCGAGTCGGCTACGCTGTGGCTGGCGCCGCGCTGACGCGGGAGTTTCGCAAAGTGCACCAGTTCAACACCTTCAGTATTGTCGCGCCGCTGCAATACGCGATAGCGAGCTATTTGGGCCGGAAACCGCAAAGCTGGCAGGGATTGGCTGAGTTCTTCCAGCGCAAACGTGATTTGCTGCGTAATGAATTGCTGGGTACCGGCTGGGAGTTGCCGCCGGCGCAAGGCACCTACTTTCAGCTGCTGGACTATTCAGCCCTGTCGCGCGAAAAGGACGTGGATTTTGCCGATCGGCTGATACGCGACGCGAAGCTCGCGTCAATTCCATTGTCGCCGTTCTACAAGGTTCAGCCGCATCTGACATTGCTGCGTTTGTGTATCGCAAAACGCGACGAGACTTTGCGGGAGGCTGCCGCCCGATTGCGCGGGTTCGCCGCATCATGAACGCCTCTGGCCATGTGCTACGGGTGGGCTTGGTGCAGTCAAAGCTGCATTGGCATGATGCTCAGGCGAATCGCGATCATTTGACCACACAGATCATGGCGCTTGCGAATTCGACCGATGTCATTGTGTTGCCCGAAATGTTTACGACAGGCTTCACCATGGAGACAGCCCGTCTGGCCGAGCCGCCCGAGGGCCCGACCTGCGAGTGGCTGAGAAAGTTGAGCGCCGCGACCAACGCTGCGATCACGGGAAGCCTGATCGTCAATGCGGGCACGGCGGACTATCGCAATCGAATGCTGTTTGTCCAACCGGATGGTGCAGTTCATTTTTACGACAAGCGGCATTTGTTTCGCATGGGTGGAGAACACAAGGCTTTTGCAGCCGGTAGCTCCAATGTGGTTGTTAGCTGGCGTGGGTTTCGAATTGGCCTGCTGGTTTGTTACGATCTGCGGTTTCCGGTCTGGAGCCGTCGTCGTGCGGAGTTTGACTATGATGTTCTCATTTATGTGGCCAATTGGCCCGCAGTTCGCGCCTACCCGTGGACGCAGTTGCTGCGTGCGCGCGCCATCGAAAATCAGTCGTTTGTGATTGGCCTGAATCGCATCGGCCGGGACGGCCATGGCATTGCCCATCAAGGGGATTCCGCAGCGCTCGATTTCCTGGGTAAACCGTTGGTTGAGCTGGATTCGGCAGCGGGGACAGCGACTGCCGTGCTCGACGGCGGCACACTCAGAGTTTTTCGGGAAAAATTTCCAGCGCAGTTAGATGCCGATGACTTCGAGCTCAAGCCATGAAAGAACTCACCAAAGTACAACACCCACCCAGCGTCGAAATACCCGCTGGTAACCGGCCCTTGCTTGCTCCCGTGCATCAAAGTGTCAAATATGTTTGTGAAAATATCGACGCGACCGTCAAGGCGGCACGCGGCGACGGCGGTTTTTTCTATAGTCGAGTCAGCAATCCAACCAATCGACAGTTGGAATTGCTGCTCGCCGATTTGCAGGGACGCAATGACTGTGTGGTGACTGCGTCGGGCGTCAATGCCGTGGTGCAAAGTCTCATCGCCCTGACAAAAACGGGCGACCATATTCTCTGTTTCATTGAGACCTACAGTCCAACCCGCTCGGCGATCAGGCGTTTGTTGGCGCGCTTCGGTGTCACTCATACGCTGCTGTCGATTGAAGACAATGCCGGTATTGCCAAGGCGTTAGCTGAAAGACCCACGCGACTGGTGATGTT
>JAYVJR010000110.1:0-4175 GCA_043769085.1 Gammaproteobacteria bacterium | reverse complement strand
CAGGGCCTGGGTTCGCGCCGCGAAATCGAATCCTGGATTTCGGGCGGTCGCGTTGCCGTCAATGGCGTGGTCGCCCAACTTGGGTTGCGGGCGAGCGCCGCCGATGTGATAACACTCGATGGCAAGCCGATTAAGCTAACAACACCAGGTCGGACGGCTCAGGTTTTGATCTACAACAAGCCGGCCGGCGAAGTGACGACGCGCAGTGATCCGCAGGGCAGGCCCACAGTGTTTGATCGTCTGCCAGCGCCGGCGGCCGGCCGTTGGATTGTTGTTGGGCGGCTCGACACCAACACCACTGGACTGCTGCTCTTTACGACGGATGGTGAGCTGGCGAATCGACTGATGCACCCCTCTGGTGAGGTTGAGCGCGAGTATCTGGTGAGAGTGCGTGGCCTGCCATCGGCCGACACCCTGGCACGCCTTGATCAAGGCGTCATCCTCGCGGACGGTCCGGCGCGTTTTGACCGTATCATTGCGGGCCGTACCTTGCCGGGTCACAGCTGGTTCCAGGTGGTGCTCAAGGAAGGTCGCAACCGCGAAGTGCGCCGCGTCTGGGAGGCGGTCGGTCACGAAGTCAGCAGGCTTAGTCGGATTCGCTACGCCAACATGGAACTGCCCAGGGACTTGGCTGCTGGAGCAACGCGGCTCGCGACAGCCAGTGAAATCGCTGCATTACGCGCGCTTTGCCGCGGAGTTTAATATGGAGGGTTTTTGTATGCGTCAATCGTATCGTGCACATTTTCTGGTAGTTTTGTTAGGTAGCTTGCTGGCCACACCGGCAGAAGCGCAGACCGATTATTCAAAAGTCGACATCCGTGCGGTGGAACTGGCAGGCGGCCTGTACGCGATGTTCGGCGCAGGCGGCAACATGGCATTGCTGATCGGCGATGAAGGCGCGGTGCTGGTTGACGATCAGTTTGCGCCACTGGTACCCAAAATTCGCTCGGCCATAGCCTTGCTGACCGAGAAACCTGTGCGGTTCGTTATCAATACTCACTGGCACTTCGATCACACCGGCGGCAACGAGGCTTTCGGCGGTACTGGCAGCATCATTGTCGCGCATGAAAACACCCGGCGCCGCATGTCGACTGACCAGATCGTGGATTTTTTCAACATACCGACGCCTGCATCACCAAAAGCCGCATTGCCGGTCATCACCTTTACGCAAGATCTGCAATTGCATCTCAACGGCCAGGACATAGAGGCCATACACGCGAAAAACGCCCATTCGGATTCTGATGTGCTGTTGTTTTTTCGCCAGGCCAATGTCATTCACACAGGTGATGTATTCGTGAACGGCAATTTTCCGTTCATCGACATGGGTTCAGGTGGAAGTATCGACGGTGTCATTGCGGCTTGTGCGATCTTGTTGGCGCGCAGCGACGAGAAGACGCAGATCATTCCTGGGCACGGCCCAATGGCGAACCGGCAAGACCTGCAAGCCTGGTGCACGATGCTAACAACCGTGCGCGATCGAGTTGCGGCCGCCATCCGCAACGGCCTGACGCTGCAGCAGGTGTTAGTGAAGCGCCCTAGCGCCGAATTTGACCAAGTCTATGGTAATGGAATGATGAAGCCCGATATCTGGCTGCAGCGGGTCTATACCGACTTGAGGCGTGCAATCGTTCCAGCACGGTAGGGAATATGCCTCGCGCGTCAGGAACAATCCGCAATGCAATCGCCCGTGTTATTTGGGGTGCCGTGCGCAGCCGCTGGAGCGAAGGCGCCGGTGCACCGCAATTTCATACTATTCTGCGCGGCGGATGGATCTGCGATGGCGGTGGTGGCGAGCCCTACGTAGCCGATATCGGCCTCGCGGACGGACGGATCGCCGCAATGGGTGATCTTGGCAACGCGCGCGCGCGCGACGATATTCCTGTGCATGGGCTCGCGGTCGCGCCGGGTTTCATCAATCCGCTTTCATGGGCAACGACCTCTTTGATAGCTGATTCGTCCGCTGAAAGTGATATTCGGCAGGGCGTAACGCTAGAGATTTTCGGCGAAGGCTTGTCAATGGGTCCATTGAACGAGCCCATGAAACAGGATATTGAGTCGCAGCAACAATATCGTTTTGAGATTGAGTGGACTACTCTCGGCGAATACCTGGAGTTTCTGCAGCGTCGCGGTGTGGCGCCTAACATAGCCTCCTTTATCGGAGCGACGACGGTCCGCAAGTACGTCCTAGGGCATGGCAAGCGGGCGCCAAACGCTGCCGAGCTGGCGCAAATGTGTGACCTGGTCCGCCAAGCGATGCGCGAAGGTGCGTTAGGCGTCGGCTCGGCATTGATCTATGCGCCGGCTGCCTGGGCAGGACCTGCGGAACTGCAGGCGCTGGCACTGGCTGCGGCGGAGTATGGCGGCGCCTACTCGACTCACTTGCGCAGCGAATCGGATCGATTGCTCACGGCGTTGGCCGAAGCATTGGACGTCGCCCGGGCGACTCGTCAGCACGTGGAAATCCACCATCTAAAGGCTGCGGGTCGGCGCAATTGGGACTTGCTGCCGCGCGCGCTCGACATGATCGACGCAGCGCGAGCCACTGGACTCAGCGTTGGCGCGAATATGTATCCGTACGATGCGGCCGCGTCGGGTCTTGATGCGACCATGCCGCTCTGGTGTCAGGAGGGTGGACATCAGGACTGGCTCGCACGATTGCGCCAACCCGATCTGCGTGCCCGTGTCGAAGCGGAAATACTTGCCGCCGGACAGGATTGGGAGAATTTTTATGCGGCCGCGGGCTCGGCGGACCTGGTGCGCGTGTTAGGTCTGCGTAACCCGCGATTGCGGCGCTACACAGGGTGGACCATCGCCGAGATCGCGCGCGATCGTGGTGTCAGGCCCGAAGCGGTCATGGTGGATCTGGTGTTGGAGGACGACAGTCGTGTGGCGGCGGCCTTCACTCTGATGTCCGAAACCAACATCGAGTTGCAGCTGCAGAAATCTTGGGTATCAATCTGTTCCGATGAAGAAGCGTTGGCGCCCCGCGGCATGTTCCTTGCGCATCATCCGCATCCGCGGGCTTACGGGTCGTTTGCACGTTTTCTCGGTCGATATGTGCGCGAACGACAATTGTTGCCGCTAGGCGAGGCAGTCAGGCGGTTATCAGCGTTGCCAGCGCGAAATTTCAACCTGTACGGACGCGGTGTGCTGGCACCAGACGCCTGGGCCGACATTGTCGTGTTCGATCCCGCACGCATGGTAGATACGGCAACTTTCGCAGCGCCACAGCAGTTCGCGGCCGGAGTTCAGCAGGTTTTCGTCAACGGGGTTGCCGTATTGCGCGACGGCGCGATGACGGGTGCGCGTCCCGGCCGCGTGGTTCGCGGTCCCGGATATCAGCCGGTAGGGACCGCCTTGCCACGTGCGGCAGGTTAACCGAGCAGGCTGTGTCTGGGCTCGCCCGCCAGACGCTCGAACCGGGTCGATCCGGGGTTACTCAGTAGGCCGCCCCTCTCATTCCGGGTCGCCTGCGTGCCGCACTCCTTATATACGCCCAAGAAAACACCCCCAAGCAATAAACCTGCCAACGGCATTGACACCCCGGGGGGTCGAAATCAGAATACGCGGCTCGTTTTTCGCGGAGGGGTACCCAAGCGGCCAACGGGAGCAGACTGTAAATCTGCCGGCTTATGCCTTCGAAGGTTCGAATCCTTCCCCCTCCACCAGCGAGTGGGCGGCACTCGGATGCGAGGCAAAATTCGGCAGGTGGCGGGCCAGAGTGCTTGCCCGCAAAGCTAACAGGTTGCGGGTGTAGTTCAATGGTAGAACCTCAGCCTTCCAAGCTGATGGCGTGGGTTCGATTCCCACCACCCGCTCCAAGGACAGCGCGGCTCACGTAGCTCAGTTGGTAGAGCACGTCCTTGGTAAGGACGAGGTCTCGGGTTCAAGTCCCGACATGAGCTCCATGGCAATGGTAAACAGAGAAAGCAAAGAAAGTCAGAGAAAGTCCCTAACCCAAACGTCTAGCGCTAACACCACCCACCCACTACAATGGCCAAAGAAGCATTCCAACGCAACAAGCCGCACGTCAACATCGGCACCATCGGTCACGTTGACCACGGCAAAACTACTCTTACCGCCGCTATCACAACTGTGCTTGCAAAGTCGGGTGGAGCAGTAGCAAAGAAGTATGATGAGATCGATGCAGCTCCTGAAGAAAAAGAGCGTGGCAT
>JAYVJR010000109.1:0-4740 GCA_043769085.1 Gammaproteobacteria bacterium | reverse complement strand
GGCGCCGTGTCCAAGAAGCCCGGACTTTCCTCCCCATTTCTGCGACAAGTCGCAGGAAATGCAGCGATCGCCCGGCCGACTCCGGGCGCGAAGATAGGCGCATGCCACCTCGATCTCAATGTTTTTCGCCGGAATCGCTGTCTGGTGCCGGCACTTTGCGATCGGCAATGGCCAGGACCCGCGCATACGCCTGCCTGCGAGGCAAGCCAAAGGCGTCAGCAATGACGGCGGCGGCACGACTGGGTGGCAGTTCTCGAGCCAAGGCCTCGATCGCCCGTTGCAACTGGGCGGGGTCAACGCCAAACACCTCGCCATCGGCGGCCTGGGCAGCGTGTCCCGCCACCGCAATCGAAATTTCTCCACGCAAAATATCTATATCTTGCGTCGAAAAAGCGACTAACTCCGTCAAATTCCCGCGATATAGAGTCTCATGCAGTTTCGTCAGCTCGCGCCCAATGCAAGCCTGCCGAGTGCCTCCCAACACCTCTTTCATGTCTGCCAGAGTCTCAATCAGGCGGTGCGGCGCCTCAAAAAACACCAATGTTCGAGGGTCGAATTGCAGCAAGCGCAGCGCCGTTTGCCTTGCCGCCGATTTCGGCGGCAGAAAGCCTTCGAATGCAAACCGCAGCGTGGGCAACCCGCAGGCGGACAGCAAAGTCGCGATCGCCGTCGGCCCCGGGATCGGGCGAACCTCGATGCCCGCCGCGATGGCGGCGGCGACCAAGCCTTGTCCAGGGTCTGACAACAGCGGCGTGCCAGCGTCACTGACCAGCGCAACTCGCTCGCCCCGCAGGATCCGCTCAATGAGCAAGCCCGATTGCTGCTTCTCATTGTGTTCATGCAATGACACCAACGGCTTGGCGAGGCCGAGCGCGTTCAGCAACTGGGCCGTTCGACGCGTGTCCTCCGCAGCGATCACCTGCGCATCGGCCAGAGCCGCGCGCGCGCGCGGGCTCAAATCGTCCAGATTGCCGATGGGCGTCGCCACGACGTCGAGCCGCCCAGGTTTCGTTTGCTGCACCACCTATAATCCTTCCACCATGAATCCAACCATCCTGCTGCCGAGCCGCATCATACTGGCGAGCGTTGTTCTCCTGCTCACGGCTTGTGCCAGTCTCGGACCCCGCGCCGACCTGCCGCCGACACTGGATGGCGCCGAACAACTGGCACAACGTGGCGATCATGCCGGTTCAGCCCGCAGCTTCGAACGACTCGCAGCCGTCAATTCCGGTGACGACAGCACCCGTTTGGCACTGCGCGCCTGCGACGAATGGCTGGCGGCGAATCAACCTGCCGAGGCGACACGGGTTTACGCGCGCATCACGCCGGGCACCAACATACAACTGCGTACCCGCTATCAATTGTTAGGTGTCGAGCTACAGTTGGCGCGCAATGAGTCGACAGCGGCGTGGAATGCAGTCTTGGCCTTGCCAGCGCCGGCCGCCGAGGCGCAGCGAGAATACTACTGGACGCTGAAGCAGCGCGCCGCACTGGCAGTGGGTCGTGCCAATGACGCCATCTTGTCGCAACCTACTCTTGAAGCCGCCATGCCTAACGATGCCGCGCGCGCCAATAGTCGGCGCAGCTTGCTGCGGGGCCTACAAGCCGCCACAGATCGGGGCGTCAAACTCGAACCACAGAGCGCGGGCCGCGATATGAACCTGCGCGGTTGGCTCGAGCTCGGGCTGATCGCGCAACAGGCGCAGCGCGGCGCCAAAGTCACTGCTGCTGTCAACAACTGGCGCGGACGTTTTCCACAACATGCTGCCTTGGCACTGGCGACTGCGGATCTTGCGGGGTCGGTGGTCGCTGCCGAAACGAGGCCGTTACAGGACGGCGCGCATATTGCCGTGCTGCTGCCTCTGGGCGGCCGTGCTGGCGGACAAGCCGCGCAGATTCGCGATGGATTGTTAGCTTCGTGGTTCGCAGCGGGTGGCTCCAACCCACCGCCGCTGCGTTTTTACGATACCGTGACCATGCCGGTCGCCGATGCTATCCGTCGCGCCACGGAAGCGGGTGCCGAACAGATCATCGGGCCGTTGCTGCGGGACGACGTCCAGGCGGCCGCCGACTACAGCGGCGCACGTCCTGCAGTGCTGGCACTGAACTTCCTGTCTGCCGACCGCACCGCACCCGATGGTTTTTTCCAATATGCGCTTTCCCCGGAAGACGAAGCACGGGCCGTCGCCCGCAGGGCGCTGGCTGACGGCCGTCGCCGCAGCATTGCACTGGTTCCGGGCGGTGACTGGGGTCAGCGTGTACTGGCTGCCTTCACCGAGGAACTGACCGCGGGGGGCGGCAGCGTGTTAGCTTCCGCGAGCTACGCGGCTGGCGCAGCAGATCACTCCAACGCCATCTCCAGTCTGCTGCGCATCAACGATTCGAAGACACGCGCGCGCCGGATCGAAGCGATCATTGGCGGCGTGGTCAATGTACAGCCACGTCGCCGCGCTGACGTCGACTTCATATTTGTGCCATCGACAGCGGCCCAGGCTCGCCAGTTGCGGCCACAGCTGAAGTTCTTCTATGCGGGTGACATACCCGCCTACGCCACGTCCGATGCCTACGATGGCGCCGGGGCTGCCAACCAAGATGCCGATGGCCTGATTTTTCCGGATATGCCCTGGGTGCTCAGAGGCAGTGCGGCGGTCACGCGCGCACGCGCGGTACTACGTACTGCGTACGGCGACAACCTCGCGCCGCGCGGCAAGCTGTTCGCGTTCGGCTACGACGCCTGGACCGTGGCGGCCGGCCTGCGAGCGGGCGGCGGCGCGACACTGGCGCCGGTATCGGGACTGACCGGAGATCTGAGCCTCGACGCCAACCGCCGTATCCGCCGCGATCTTGACTGGGCGCAGATCCGAGGATCAGGCGTTCGTTTGTTAGGCGGCGACGGGGCCGGCAACGGCCGCTAAACGCCGGCGGCAACCATGCCATCACCGACGCAGGACCGCGGCTCGGTGGCCGAGCAAATCGCTGCCCGGCATCTCGAATCCCTGGGCCTCGTCATCGTGGCCCGCAATCTGCGTTGCCGCTGCGGCGAACTCGATCTCATTGCGATGGATGGCGATGTTTTGGTTATTGCCGAAGTGCGACAACGCGCAAGCGCGCAATTTGGCGGCGCGGCAGCCAGCATCGGCTGGGTCAAACGCCGGCGCATCCTGTGCGCAACACAATACTTCCTGAAACGCCGACCGGAGTGGCACAAGCTGCGGATCCGCTTTGACGCTATTTTGTTAGACGATTGCAACACCATCGAATGGATTCGCCACGCGTTCGATGCCGGATGATTGACGCACTGCCGTGCTATCCCACAAGCACCTATCGATCTCGATAGCGCAGGGGGGATATCAATTGGCAGCGCCAACAGATAACGATGCACTCTGAATCGCCGCTTGTCCTGCAGGCCAATCCAGGCGACCAAGTTCGACATGGTTGCGCCGTCGTCTCGACTTAACAGTTGCGACTTACTGTAGACTCGCAGCCTAAAGTTGCGTGAATTTTGATAGGATTCTCGCCATGCACACCCACACCGCCAAGCAGGAAGCCATTAGCGCCATCGAACGCCTGCCCGATGATGTGCCCCTCGATGAGATCGTCTATCGGCTCTACGTGCTCAATAAAATTCAGCAGGGCCGCGAAGACATCGAGGCGGGCCGTACCCTATCGAGCGAGGAACTCGCCCGCGAGATCGAAGCCTGGTAAACCAGACGACGCTCCGCTGGTCGCAGCGCGCCCGCGCTGACTTGAAGGCGATCCACGATTACATCGCCAAGGACTCGCCCATGAACGCCAAGGCCGTCGTGCGCGACATCATGGCCCGCGCCGCCACCTTGCCCAAGACCCCGCGCATCGGCCGGCGCGTGCCCGAGCTCGATGACCCCGATATTCGCGAAGTCCCCGCGCACTCCTGGCGCGTCATCTACCAGCTGCGCGACAACGACGTGTTCATCGTCACGCTCGTCCATCGCCGGCGCGCTCCGGCTCCCGAACAACTGCGCGGCTGACCGTTCCACCATGGCCGCCTTGGGCCACATTGGGTCACAACGCTAAGCCGATGGCTATCCTGCAAGACAAGCTAAAGCGCACCACCCGGTCGCAATCCAACAATCGACTTGAAGATAAGACCGGCTAGGGCACCCGCCGCTACGGCTATGGCGATCGCAGATACCGATCGAAGCCCGACTGCGAAAAATAGCCCGGCCGCGAGCCCCGCGATACCAGCCCCTGCAACTGCCATTGTGTGCGTATTCCGGCGCAAGCCGGGCCCCAGTTCCGAGTCATGCCGGGCCGTGATTCCGGAGGATGCCGGCCACCGTTCCGGTTGATGCCGGCCGAGGATTCCGGGGCATGCCGGCCGGGGTTGATGCGAGGCGGGTGAACCGTTCGCTACCGTGGTCTATTTCCGACAGGGAAGGAGACCGACGGTGGGACAACAGAGGTTACCCGTGCGCAAGATACGCGATGTGTTGCGGCTCAAGGCTGCAGGATTTTCGGACCGGCAAATTGCCGCGAGCATTGGCAGCGCACGCTCCACGGTGCAGGAGTGCGTGCGCCGTGCGATGGAGGCCGGTGTTAGCTGGCCACTGCCCATCGAGCTCGATGAAGCCGCACTGCACGCGCAGCTGTACCGCCGCGCGGTGCCACTGTCGCGCACGCCGCGCCCGGATTTTGCCTATCTGCACGCGGAGCTCAAGCGCCGTGGCGTCACGCGGCTTCTCTTGTGGCAGGAGTACAAGA
>JAYVJR010000108.1:0-4689 GCA_043769085.1 Gammaproteobacteria bacterium | reverse complement strand
GAGGAGATTTTGCCGCCAACCAAAGGTTCGGAGTTTGTGCCGCAGGTCATCGTCACCAAGGCAGTGGTCGAAAAACTTTTTCCGGGACAGACCGCGATCGGCAAAACGGTCTATGACAATCTCGGCCAGCCTGCCGTCATTATCGGCATCATTGAACACATGCACGGTGCCTGGATCAATTGGGACTCGCTCGATCAAGTGATGCTGTTGCCAAGTCTGCCGCCAGGCCCAGCAACCCGCTACATGATTCGGGCGAAACCAGGACGGTTGGATGCCTTGATTCCGCAGTTGCAGCCTGGATTGGTGGCTTTGAACAACAACCGCGTCATCGGCGAGCCGGTAACGCAGACTGTGGTGAAGGCGCGCAGCTATCTGGCTGACCGCAACATGGCGATTTTTCTGGTTGCAGTGGGACTCGTACTGGCCGTTGTCACGGCGCTCGGCATCTTTAGTCTGGCCACATTCAACGTCAATTCGCGCCAGCGGCAGGTAGGCACGCGGCGCGCGATCGGTGCGCGACGCAGCGATATCCTGCGTTACTTTCTGGTGGAAAACGGCATGATCACCTCGGGGGGCGTGGTCCTGGGATGCGCTCTGGCGTTGCTGATAGGATTGTGGTTGTCCAGCGCATATGATCTGCCGCGCCTTGACCTCTACTATCTGGTGGGCGGTGTGTTCGCCGTATTTTTGTTAGGTCAAGTGGCGGCGTTACAACCGGCGCGACGTGCGGCGCGCATCGCGCCGGCCATGGCCACACGCAACATCTGATTGGGGACCCGGGATTGACCGCATTGAAACCACCGCTCGCTGGTCAGGCGATTTTGGTCATTGATGACAGTGAAGCGGTCAGGATAGCTTTCGATGTCGCGTTGTCTTTACAGGGCGCCAAAGTGGTATTGGCACCCAATCCGGCGGAGGGTCTGCGACGGCTTTTGTCTGAGGACATTGATCTTGTTATTCAGGACATGAACTTTCGTCGCGAGGCAACCAGCGGCGAGGAGGGCATCGCCCTGTTTCGGCAGATTCGTTTGCAGGCACCGGATGTTCCAGTTGTCCTGCTGACGGCGTGGACGCACCTCGAGACTGCCGTGGAACTGGTTAAAGGCGGAGCGGCCGACTACATCGGCAAGCCCTGGGACGAGGCGCGGCTGCTGACCACGGTACGCAACCTGCTGGACCTGCGACGCTCGCAACAGACCGTGCGACGTGTCGAGCGCGACAACGCTCGTGCGCGCCAGGAGCTGGGAGAGAAATACAACCTCTGCGGCGCCGTGTACGCAAGCGCCAGTATGCATGCGCTTATGGCTACCGCGGCGCATGTCGCGGCCGCCGATGTGCCAGTGCTCGTCACAGGACCTAACGGCGCCGGGAAAGAAGTGCTGGCCGACATCATCCAGGCTAACTCCGCGGTTCGCAGTGGGCCTTACATCAAGGTCAACCTCGGGGCGCTGCCAGACAGTTTGCTCGAGGCCGAGTTATTCGGCAGCGAGGCGGGCGCTTTTACCAACGCGCGTGCGCGTGCCGGTCGATTTGAGGCAGCGGACGGTGGCACTCTGTTGTTGGACGAAATCGGCAACCTGTCGGCCGCAGGTCAGGCCAAATTGTTGCGTGTTTTGCAAACCGGCGAGTTCGAGCGGTTAGGCAGCAGCACCACACGGCGCGTCAAAGTGCGGGTGATTGCCGCCACCAATCGCAATCTTCGGCAGGCGATCCGTGAGCAGGCCTTTCGTGAGGATCTATTTTATCGACTGAGCCTGATAGAACTGCAAGTGCCTGCATTGGCGGAACGCCGTGAAGACATTTTGCCGCTTGCCCGGCATTTCCTGGGCGCCAGCGCCACCATTGAGCCGGACGCAGAAAGGGCGCTGTTGCGCTACCCATGGCCCGGCAATGTGCGAGAACTCAACAATATCGTTCGTCGCGCGCAATTGTTGCATGACGCCAACAATCTACGTGCCGAACATCTGGGGTTGCCTGCTAGAGCTGGCATGTCCACCGACCCAGAGCCGCAACGAATCGATGTCGAGGCAGCACTGGAGCGCGCTCGGGGCGTCGTCGCGCAGGCAGCGCGTGACCTGGGCATGTCTCGTCAGGCACTCTATCGGCGTATGGAGAAACTGGGCCTCAAAACTGCCGAAGAATGAACCGCATGCGCTGGTCAATGGCGGGGCGGATCGCGTTGTTAGCAGGGGCGGCAACGTTGCTGGCGCTGGTAACCAACTATCTGGTGCAACGCGTAACAGGCATGCCAACTCTGGCGGTCGCAGTCGCCTTGCTGGTGTCGCTGTGCTGCGCGTTCTGGGGTTCGCGAACAGTCGTTCGCGGCTGGCGCGACCGTATAATCGCGGTCACTCATGGTATCGGCAGTCTGCGCGATGGTGATCTCAGCATCAGCATCACCGCTGGCCATGACCAGGAAATTGATCCGCTGGTGTTGGCTTACAACGGTCTCGGCGAATCACTGCGGCGGCAACGCCAGGACTTGCACAATCGCGAGTTGCTGCTCGATACAGTGATTCAGGCGACTCCGCTGGCTTTGGTACTGACAAATGCCAGGGATCAGATTGTTTTCAGCAATTTCGCTGCGCGTTCCATGCTCAACAACGGGCGAATCCTGGAAGGCTTGAGTTTGCGCGACTTGCTGTTGCAGCTGCCGCAATCATTGCGTGATGCAGTGGATAGCCGCGGCGATGGTTTGTTTACCATCGAAACCGCAGGTGAATCCGAGGTTTTTCATATCACTCAGCGGCCGTTTAATCTGCAGGCACAACCACACCAACTGTTGTTGTTGAAACCTTTGACTCGCGAGCTTGCGGCGCAGGAGGTGGCTATCTGGAAAAAAGTCATCCGCGTGATCGCGCATGAACTGAACAATTCGCTGGCACCTATTTCATCGCTGGCGCATTCAGGCAGTTTGTTAGCTTCACGGCCAGATCCCGAGGCGTTGGCGCGAATTTTCGCCACCATTGAGGAACGCGCACGGCATCTCGCAGGCTTTATCGATGGCTACGCCCGTTTCGCCAAGTTGCCAAAACCGCGGCCTGCCTTGAACCGCTGGCCGGCCCTGCTTGAGCAACTGCACGGCGAGTCGCGCATTCGAGTGCATTGTCCGCCGCATGAACAGCAGGGTTGGTTTGATGCCAGCCAGATGCAACAAGTGGTTTTAAATCTGGTGAAGAACGCGCTCGAATCGGGTTCCGCGGCGGATAGCGTTGAAGTCCGGGTTGCCGCCGAAGGTACCGGGCAACGATTGTCGGTGAGCGACCGCGGTTCGGGTTTCTCGGTCGAGGCGCTGCAGAACGGATTGCTGCCGTTCTTCTCTACGAAAGACAGCGGCACAGGTCTGGGATTGACGCTCTGCCGAGAGATTGTCGAAGCGCACGGCGGGCGGCTCGGTCTTGCCAACCGTGTTGATGGCGGCGCGGTAGTCAGCCTGTGGTTACCTCGGCCTGCCGGCGTTACCCGTTAGAATGGATTCAGCCGCTTCTTGCGAGAAAAATTCATGTAGCTAACGCTGAGTCCCTGCCGCCAGCCAACCCCAAACCTCACTGGAGCAATGCTGATGCCTTGTGACTGGACATAGTTCATGCCAAAGCCGCCGACAAAATACAGGCTGCCTTCAACGCCCGGAAAGCGCTGAAAGAGAGCGTCGGCATTCGGCAGTCCATAGACCAGCGCAAACATCTTCACGACATTGGCACCGGCGTCGAAGCCGATGGAGGGACCCTGCCAGTACACGCGGCGGCGACCAGCGCCGCGGTAGCCGAAGTCGCCATGGCCGTAACGCACACCGACGCCGAGGGCACCGCCACCTTCAGTTCCTTTGATCAACGCATTCGGCGAGCCTTTGTCCTTGAGAATTTTCGCCAGGACGTCTGACAGTTCCTTGGCGCCAGTATCAAAAAACTCTTTGGCTTCGCGATAGATTTCCTCTTCCTGGTAGGGCTCGCGAGTCGCCGCGAATGCCGGGCTCAGTCCCGCAAAAGGAAGGGTCAAAGCCGATCTACTGGCCAGCTTGAGCCATTGGCGTCGTTGGTTGTCCATGTGAAATTTCTCCAGTTGGGTGCTCGCTAGGCGTCGAGACCTAACGGTTTGAGATGTCGACGATGCCAGCCGGCCGTCGCCTCTTCGAATACGTTGCAGCTTTCCATCCGACCACCATAAATATGGACGGACACCGCAGGTCGCTCGGTTGGATTGCGGATGACATGGTATTCGTGCGGCGGAATGAGGCAGCCCGCGCTGCCGACCCCCGCGCGGATGCTGCCACGCTTTTCAAAGCGAAACAAAGCATCGCGCTGTTCCATCAATTCGTATTGCAGCACTTCTATGTTGCCACGCCAGACACTTTCCACGCACCAAAGGCCGGCATGGTCATGCAGACTTGTGCCCTGATGCGGGCCCCAGGTCATGGCGATGATGGAATAGCCGCGAGCGACATCCTCGTGCACCAAGCGCCTGGCGTAGTGATCGCCGCAACTGGTGGTGAGATTCGCTGGCAGCTCAACGCCGCCAAAGCTCACCAGTTCACACAGTCCACCGCGCAAGTGATCCACGATCTGTTCGGTAGTCCCAGCCTCCAGCGCCGTATCCACCAACTGAACCAAGGCTGCGGTACCGTCGCGAAGCGTGCTCATCGCCATACTCTAACATTGGAAGTGGCTGCTATCATCGTGACGTGAGCAGCAA
>JAYVJR010000107.1:0-16089 GCA_043769085.1 Gammaproteobacteria bacterium | reverse complement strand
CCCCGCGGGCCGCAATGCGGCGGCGCTGGTATTGATGGCCGGGTTGGTGGCGACGGCCTCGGGCCAAATGCCGCCAATGGCCGCGCCAGCCGCACCTCGCGCGGGCGACGCGCTGCTAACCTGCGCGCAGATCGCCCGGGAAATAGGCGAGATACTGAAAAAGAAAAATCTGGGAAAGGCGGCCGCGGACGCCAACAAGGCGACCTGCGCCGCGAAACGCACCAACATAAATGCGGCTAGCGTCGGCGCCATGATGGCGCAAGCCGGCCCGTTGATGAGCTTGATGAATGACCCGAGACTGATGCGTCTCACGATGCTCGCTGACGAGAAACAATGCGCAATGGATCCGCCCGCAGAATCCACAGGCGCACAAGAGCCAGACCCGTGTGGTGACAATCCAGCTGCCACCTCGCGCGAAGCTACCTCAGTTGACCCGTTTCAGGCACCACGGTCAGCCAGGACGCCAGCAGCAGGTAGCGGCGGCACGGATCCTTTTGGGAGCGCGCCTGCGCCTATCAAACACGCGCCGCCGGCCAAAGCACCGCGCAAGTAACGGCTTACCGAATCTCGCACCTTCACCAAACGGGACTCTTCAATGATGGACATGCCATTACGTCGCTCGCTAACAATAGCCTGCCTTGGCCTGGCGACGCTGCTACCCGGTTATTCGTGGTCACAGGCGAGGTCGGCGCCTTGGACTGTGGCTGTCACGCAGACCATGGATCCGCTGCCGATCGGATACTGCGTGGCGGTCCATTTGGCCGTGTTGGATGCATCGGGCCGGGATCGGCCACGTAATCCGTTAGGCTTTTACGTCACCATGGCCGATTTCGACATGACGGTCACAACCCAGGACGGGTACTCGGTAGCCGGACACCAAATCGATGCGTCGCATTGGTCGGTCTGTGGCTGTCAGGGCGCAGCGATAGGCGCGCAGGCGACGGTCACGGCAACCTATCCTTCAAAGGCGCTTGCCGCCAAAACCAGGCAGACCGGTGGCGAACTTCGGGCGACGACCTCGTTTACCGTCGGTCCGCCAAAAAATACCGTGCAGCCAGCTGCCTGTGCGTTAGCCGGGGCCGCACTCAATCGCCAGTCGCCCCCCGACGGGCTGGCTGCCGCGCAGCCGCCTGCAGTGTCGCCTGGTCCGCCCGCGCGGCCTGCCAACGATCCGTTTGCATCAGCGGTAGCCGCGGTGCAGCAGCCAGGACCCACGCCGACGGCGCCAACCCCTGCAACACCGCTAACAGGATCCACGCCCGCAGCCATCCCGCCGGCCACCCTGCTGCCTGTTACGGCACCAGATGCCGCTCCTCTGCTGCCGGTCAATCCATCGGGGTTCACTGCCGTTCAGTCCGGACCCGGTCAAGTTCGGTTGTCTTGGCAACCGGTTGCCGCAGCCTCCTACTACGCGCTTTTTGGCCCGGGCTTGCCGCAGGGCGGTGTCAAGATATCTGGCGGAGCGACAACCTATGTCGCAAACTTTGTGCCGAGTGGCCCGCAGGAGTGGGCAGTTGCCAGTTTTTACGAGCCCGGTCCAGTGTCGACCGCGGCATCGGCTTTTCCTAGATCAACGCTCACTGTCACCGCACCTGTTAGTACCACGGCGGCCGCCGCGCCACCCGCTCCGCCAGCGCCAACCCCGCCCGTTAGCGCTCCCGCACCGTCAGGCAAGTACCGTGTGACTGTGACCGGTCTTCGCGCCTATCAAGCCTCGCAGGATGACCTGTTGTCGCGCGACGGTAAGGGCGATGAAGTCTTTGCCGCCGCCTATGTCAGGCGCTATACGCGGCAAATCGGATCGAATTCCGGTTCGACCACGACAGCCAATACGACCACTACGGCCAATGGGGTCACGCAGCTTCAAGGGGGACAGAACCTGTTGCAAAATGCAGGTGGCGGTGGCGGTGGCGGTGGCGGTGGCGGCAACGATGTCGAAGTGAGCAACGAGACTGCGAACTCAACTCCCACCGATTCGCAACTGCGAGAGACCCTCGTGCGTCGCACGCTTCCTTATGGCGACGTTTTCCATTTTGGCGCGAATCGAATTCAGGCGGGAACCAAGAGTCTGTCGGGCGGCATTCACGACGGCGACATGATCCCTACCGGGCCATTGATTGCGATGCGTAATACCCCAGCGCAGGCGGCCATTTTTCCGTGGAAAGTATGGGAGGGCACACTCACCAATGACGCCGACGTCTTGGTTATTTCTCCTAGTATTTGGGAAAAAGACGGCTGGGCGCAGACCGGCGGCGACGTCTTTTACGACCAGTGGGTGCAGAACCAGCAACAACTGAATGTGTCGCTATTCGCCAACCAGACGATTCAGGATCAAATTTCTCAGAAATCTTTCGGTGCGATCACCGTTGGCTTGTCCGGCAATGATGCGGGCACCAGCGGCGCGGCAATCCTGAGAGTTATCGGTGAAGTCGGCATGATGTTAGGCGGCGCAGGTCTACCGGTGTTGACTCTTTTGTCTAACAGTGCCGATCGACCGATCGGATTGGTAGGCGTCGATTTCGACCGTACTGGCTTGCCCAATCAGGCCGTGGTGCTGACGCGTGAAATCATCGAGGCAGCGCTCGTGCGACCGCCGTTAGGCAGCATCCCGTCACCGGTTCCCACCCACCCCATTGCCATGGCGCGCATCGGCGTCGCAGCACCCGTTGCCGGCGTGATCGCCGTCCAGTTTCAAGATCGCAGTGTAACCGGCGCATATTTCTTTCCCGAACGGCCCGCGATCTACCAGATGTTCGTCCAGGTGGAACGGGTCCCATGACAACGGGCACGGCGAGCCTGTGGAGTCGCGTCGACTAGGTGCTGTTAATTGCTCCAGGGATCGATGCCTGTCGCGGCAACCGGCAGCGCGCGCCCAGCGCGTATCGCTGCCTCGAGCGCGTCAAGTTCGGACAGGCGCTGCGGTGACAGGCTGAAATCCGGGTGTGCCGTAACGATATCCCGGCGTATACGGCCCGCCTGCGCAACGCGGGCCAACGCGGACGCGCGCTCGCCGGCCGCAGCCTCGAATCGAGCTAACAACACCAAACCGTTCGCCAGCGAACTGCGCAATCGCGCGTTGTCAGAATCGCGTTCCACCAACTCACTCAGCGCGCTGATCGCGGCCAGTGCAGCGGCCCGCGCCTCAGGCGCTCGCCCAAGCGCCATCAACGACTGCGCCAGGTGCAACTCGCTTTCGGCGCGGTCTTCCTGAGTGCGCGCATCGGCTGGGTCGGCAAGCGCCAATCGCGTGCGCAGTGCCAGCGCGCGCTGATGTGCACTCAGCGCTTCACGATACTCGCCCAGGATGAAAGCGACGGCGCCGACCCGCGACCAGTCTGTGCCGAGATCGCGTTGCAGCTCCAGGCTAGTCGGATCGTGCTTTAGGAGTTTTTCGTCGACGGCCAAGGACGCTGCCATGTGGCGCCGCGCTTGCGGCCATTGACTCAGTGCTGCTGCTGCGTCGCCAAGCCGTTGCTCGACGACGCCCGCTTGCCGCAAAAGCGGCGTGGAGTCCGCGAACTTTGTTTGCCCTTCGCGGATCGTGTTGAGCGCGACTGTGTAGTCGCGTGTTGCCCTGGGAATGTCACCGAGTTCCCAGATCGCATCGCCCGCAGCCACCAGCACCTGGGCACGCAACAGCAGCCAGTCCTGCCCACGTGAGGCGGCTGGGATGCTGGCGAGTGTGGCTTCGGCGTCGCGCTCGGCATTCAGAGCCGCGGATGAATCGCCGCGCGCCGCCAGCACGGAGCCAATCTTGGCAAGCAACTGCGCTTCCGCTAATTTGCCGGAGGCAACTGCGGGACTGGGCGCCGAAATGCGGCGACGCAGTTCGAGCGCGCGTTGCAGGCTGGTGAGTGCGTCGCCGCTGTTTCCGGTGCTCGGCCAAGAGGGCATGCCCTGGACTTCGGCGACTCGTTCATAAGCGGCAGCGAGCTCTGCTAACAGTTCAGGCTCGCGACCTGAGTCGCGCGCCATGTCGTCCAGATAGCGTAGGGCATTCTCGACCAACAGCTTGCGTGCGCTCAAGGTTCCGGGGATGTTAGCCAGAGTATCGTTCAGATCAAACAACACGACATTCGCAATGCGCCGCACATCGGCGAAACGGCGCTCGGCCCGTTGCCGTTCCTGTTCGGCGATCGCGGCCTGACGCAGGCTGATCACCGTGGCGCCAATGAGTCCCAGTGTGGCGACGAGGACTGCGGCACTCGCGACGCGTTGTCGCTGCACCAGTTTGCCGAATCGATACAGCATCGAATGCTCATGCGCCTCGACCGGCCGCCCCGCGAGTAGGCGCTCAATATCGGTATCAAACGCATCTACGGTCGCATAACGTTCGCGGGGATCCGGCGCCAGCGCCTTGTGAACGATGCGCACGATGTCGCCCTTGAGCTGGCGCGCCGCGATGCCGGGTGGAGTCTGCTCGCCTGCTGCCGGACGTAAATCGGGCGGGCCGGCGGATTCGATCGCAGTAGCAAGCGAATTTGGCGTTCTGTTCGTCTGGGCATGCGGCCTGCGGCCGGTGAGCAACACGAATAGCAGCACTCCGAGTGAATAGACATCGGAGGCCGTCGACTGCGGTTCGCCGCGCAACTGCTCCGGGCTTGACCATTCCGGCGTCAGCGGCCGCATGAATCCCAATTGTGTTAGGTCGCTTTGCGCCTCGTCCGGCGCGAGCAGTCTCGCAATGCCAAAATCCAGAAGCTTTGGCATTCCGCGCGCATCGATCAGCACATTCGCCGTCTTGATATCGCGGTGCAGGATCAGTTTTTGATGCGCTACGTGCACCGCGCTGCAAATTTGGCGGAAAATTTTCAGACGCGCTTCCATCGACAGTGCCTGCGCGCTGCAATAACGGTCGACAGGCTCTCCGGCGACGTATTCCAATACCAGATACGGCGCTCCTTCCGGGGTGGTGCCCGCATCTAACAGTCGCGCGATGTTTGGGTGTTCGAGCGACGCCAGGATGCGCCTTTCACTGTCGAAGCGTCGGCGCAACTGGGTCGACACCAGCTCCGGGCGGATCAATTTGATGGCGACGGTTTGTTCAAATGCGCCGTCGTCACGCTGCGCTCTATAGACGGTGCCCATGCCGCCGCGGCCGATTTCCTGGTCGATGCGCCACGGTCCGATGCGTTCTGGTGGAATAGCTGCCGGTGTATCTACCGGTGCGAGGTGCTCCCAAGCCGGTGCTTCGAGAAATGCACTTTCCGCGGACACCAGCAGACGTTCAAGCGCGGCGGCGCGCTCAGGTGCGCTGCGCGACAGCTCCGCCAGTGAAGGCGCCCGCTCATCCGCGGGTAAATCTAACAGATCCAACAAGGCCTGCTTCAGATGGAGCCAATTGGAGCTGGAGTTCACGTCGCCGATAGCTCCTGCTTCAACCAGGCTTTGGCGGCGGCCCATTCACGTTTGACCGTGATGACGGACAGGGCCAGCGCATCCGCAATCTCCTCATGCGACAAGCCGCCGTAATAGCGCAAGACGACAACTTTGGCGGCGCGCGGATCAATCTTCTCGAGATCCTGCAGTGCGACATCGACAGCGGACAGCTCGGCCAGCCCGGCGTCACTTTCAACGGCGGCCGTGTCGAGCTGGACTGAGTCCAGCTTAATGCCGCCGCGTTTCAGGGCGCCGCGGGAGCGCGCGTATTCGGTCAGGATGCGCCGCATGATGAATGCGGCAACGGCGAGAAAGTGTCCGCGCGTTTCGAATCGAACGCGGTGCTGGCCAGCGAATTCGATGAAAGCTTCATTGACCAATGCAGTGGTCTGCAACGTATGTTCCGGACGTTCGCCGCGCAGCTGGTTATGCGCGAGACGATTCAAGGTGGGATACAGGATATGGAAGAGATTCTCAAACGCGCCTTGGTCGCCGCTACTCCAGGCGGCAAGCAACTGCGTGATGTCAGCGGGTGGGGCGGGCGATGTCACCAGGGATATCTTCCGCCACGAGTCGCGTTCACACAACCAAACTTCCTGGCGAATCCTCGTCAGCGCTTTACGGCTGTCCGTGCAGTCTTGGGCACGACTGCAACTCCTTGGCCCATGACGGCGTCGATGGCGGCCGCCATTTGCGCTGCATCCATTGGCCCAGCCGGTTGGTCGATCACGGGCCGCGCCGGCTGGTCGGTTTTCAGCGCGTCTTCCTCGGCTTGTTTGGTCATCAGGATCAGGCTGATCCGGCGATTGATCGGGTTGCGTGGCTGCTTCCGATCGAACAGCACCGACGATGACATGCCTACCACGCGTGCAACTTTGTCGTTATCGAGTCGACTGCCTTCGAGAGAGCGCCGCGCTGCGTTAGCGCGGTCGGCGGATAGATCCCAATTGCTGTAGCCGTTCCTGGCACCGTAGGGCGATGTGTCGGTGTGCCCTGTCAGGCTGATTTTGTTAGGCACGGTGTTGAGATAGCTGACCAGTTCATGCAGGATTTCCTGCGTGTAGATCTTGAGTTGCGAGCCGCCGAGGTCAAACATCGGCCGGTTTTGCGCATCGACAATTTGGATACGCAAACCTTCGGGCGTGATGTCGATCAACAGCTGATCCTTGAACGCCTTTAGTTTCGGGTTAATCTCCATGGCGTCGCGCAGTTTCTCCGCGAGTTTTTTCAGTTGTGCTTTGTCAGCCTCCGCGGCCAGTTTCTTGGCTTCTGCGATGGCATCGAGTTTGGGAGGCGGCGGCGTATCTGGAACCGGTTCCTTGATCGTTGACTTCGGCGCGTCCATGCCGCCCATCATGTTGATGACCGCCGTGCTGGCGCCGCCCGGTCCCGCCTGGCCGGGCGCCGCTTTGACGCTCTTGCCTTGTTCCATGCTGGGATTCTTGAAATAGTCGAACATCGCCGCGCGCTGCTCTTTGGAGACGCTGGCGACCAGCCACATCACCAGGAAGAACGCCATCATCGCAGTCACGAAGTCGGCATAAGCGACCTTCCAGGCGCCACCATGATGGCCCCCGGCGACTTTCTTGACGCGCTTGATGATGATGGGACGTTGGTTCTTGGCGTCCTTGGCGGCTGGCTGTGCCATGTTAGGCGGTCACTTTCAGGCTTTGCTCGGTTCTTTCAACGCTTTTTCCAGATCGCGGAACGCAGGGCGCACGTCGCTGACCAGCAATTTGCGGGCAAATTCGACCGCCACTTGCGGCGGATAGCCGCGGACGCTCGCGACCAGCGCCATCTTGACGATTTCGAATACTTTGCCTTCTTCATGAGCGCGATGTTCCATCGCGGTTGCCAGCGGACCCACCAGACCATAGGCAACCAGAATCCCGAGAAAAGTTCCGACCAGCGCCGAGCCGACTTTGGCGCCGATGGTGGCGGTGTCCGCGCCCTCCAGAGCTCCCATGGTGTTAACGATACCTAACACCGCAGCCACAATGCCGAACCCCGGCAGTGCGTCCGAAACCTGCTGCACGGCGTGCGCGGGTTCGGCGACTTCCTTGTGATGGGTCTCGAGTTCAAAATCCAGCAGCGCTTCCAGTTCGTGCGACTCGAGATTGCCTCCGACCATCAGTCGCAGACAGTCGGTCATGAATTCCATCAGGTGGTGGTCGCCCAGGACGTTTAGATACTTCTTGAAAATGTCGCTTTTGTTAGGTTCTTCGATGTCTCCTTCGATTGACAACAAGCCGCCCTTGCGCGCCTTGGTCAGAATGTCGAATACGCACTTGAGCACATCGATGTACTCGTTCTTGCCGTAGCGCGGCTTCTTGAACAGAGCCAGCGCGCCGGCGAATGAGGATTTGACGATCTTGATCGGATTGCTGGTCAAAAAGGCGCCGAACGCCGCGCCGACGATGATCAGAATTTCCGTGGGGTGCCAGAGCGCGAGCAAATTTCCGCCGGACAGGAGGAATCCTGTGGCTACACAACCGATGACTACGACTGTGCCAATAAACTGAAGCATGGTCTCGAACCTCCGGGGCAAGTGCGCCGCTTGCCGGCTGCGGTACGGCGCATCCACCGTATCGGCCTTTTTCAGCCAGACTTGATTCGCTGCCATGAACGGGGTGCCTGCCTGACCAATGAGAGGCAGTTCACACCGGGCCTGTGACGTAATCATGGTTTGTTCACGGTCACTTCTTGCGCCGCGAGTTAAGTTTCCTAGTTGTGATCAGTGTGTATAAAGCGGGCGTAGTGGTGCGAACCAGCTTGGGGCTGGCGGCCCTCGCGGCGGTGCTTATGTTAGGCACCGACTACGTCGCCGAGAACCTGGCATGGGCAAAGCAGTTGCCCGGCGGCGCTCTCGCCGCCAAGGCGTTGTTGCTATCGCTGTCGGTGTTTGTGGCGGCGTGTTTCTGGCTGCGGCGCGAACTGTTGCTGCAGCACCCGTCCTCGTCGGTATCCGACCCGGTGCGCAGCGCCTACGATGTACTGTCCGAAGGCGTGGTCGTGCTGAATGTCAGCGGCCAGATCATGTTTGCCAACGAGGCATTTCAAAAGCTGTCCGGACAAAAAGCGCCGCTCATAGGCCAACCTTTGGAAAAGGCCTTGTCGATAGATCCGTTGCGTGCCGAATATCTGGATGAGCCGTTGCCCTGGCATGTGGCGCTGCGCAATCACACGGCGGTGTTAGGAGAACGCGTCGATCTGCCACGACCTGAGGCTCAGAACTACACCATGATCGTCAGCTGCACGCCGCTGCTCGATGATAAGACTGCGATGCGCGGCTGTCTGGTGGTATTCGTTGACCGCACGGAAATCGAGCGCACCAATGTCGATCTGTCACAGGCTTTGACACAGTTGAAATTGTCGAGCGCGAAAATCGAGCTGCAAAACGAAGAATTGCGGCGTCTTGCTACTACCGATCCGTTGACAGGAGCGCTCAATCGGCGCGCGTTTTTCGAACGCGCGCAGTCTGTCTGCGAGCGCAGCCGGGCGACTGATGAATGGGTATCGGTGATGCTGGTCGATATCGACTTCTTCAAGGCCATCAACGATCACCATGGTCATCAGGTCGGCGATCGCGCGATTGAGGCCATCGCCAAGGTTCTGATCGGTACCGTGGGCAACGCGGGACTTGTGTGCCGCTACGGTGGCGAAGAATTCTGTGTTCTGTTGGCAAACGCAAATTCAAGCGTCGCCGCTGTGACGGCTGAGAGCATCCGTGCGCGCATTGAGGCGGAATGTGGTATCGGCCTCAAGCGTGAGCGCGTCCTGCGGATTACCGCGTCTTTGGGTATCGCCAGTTTGGACGCACGCAGCGCCAATGTAGAAAGCCTGATTGCCGGCGCCGACAAGGCCCTCTACCGCGCCAAGCGCGAGGGCCGCAATCGAGTCTGCCAATTCGAATCTACGCTCGACGATAGCGGCTCGCGCAAAGTCCAGATTCTGGCTTGAAATCTAGATCTTGGTTGCGGCCGTGGTAACGGCCAGCCAGCCAATGCCTAACGTCACTCCCAGGCCGACGACTTGCTGTGTCCGAGTCCAGGAGCCAATGCTGCCGTCCATCATTGCCACGCCGATGGCAGTCACCAGGAACCAGATGGCGGTCTGCAACGCGACCGAACTAACGCCCAAGGTTTGCATGGAACGGACCGCCAGCACGTAGCAGGACAGGCCGCCGACGAACGACAGGATGGCAATCGAGGCCAGCCGCCAATCCAGCACACCGTCGGGCCAGGCCCGGGAGGCGTACATGAAACCACGGGCGTCCAGGACCCCCGACAGGCCGGTCAGCACGAAAACCAACGCCAGGTTGCCCGGATTCTTCATGGGGCCGTAGTTTACCTTGCCTATCCGCTATAATTCGCGCCCCTTTTTATTGCGAAAGTGGCGGAACTGGTAGACGCACTGGATTTAGGTTCCAGCGGGGTAACCCGTGAGAGTTCGAGTCTCTCCTTTCGCACCAGCCGCTTTTCAAGGATCGAATGTTATGCAAGTCACGTTGAGCACCACTCAGGGTCTGGAACGCCGCCTGGAGGTGCAGGTTCCCAGCGAGCGATTTGCCGGTGCGATCGAAGCGCGCCTGCGTCAGGTCGCGGCCAGTGCAAGACTCAAAGGATTTCGCCCCGGCAAGGCGCCGTTGCCGGTGGTGCGCGCGCAGTTTGGCCCGCAGGTTCGCGATGAGGTTTTGAATGAACTGATGCAAAGCAGTTTCAGTGAGGCTGTTAGCCAGCAACAATTGCGGCCGGCGACCAGCCCGCGCATTGATAATGTGGTGGCTGCGGACAATTCCGGCCTGCGCTATGTGGCGACGTTTGAAGTGTTGCCCGAGGTCAAGCTCAAGCCGTTTGACAGCATCGTGGTGGAAAAGCCGGCGGCCGATATCACGGAGGCCGATCTCGAAGCGATGATCGACTCCATGCGCCGTCAGCAACCGGTTTTCACAGCGCTCGAGCGGGCAGTAGAAGCGACCGATCGAGTCACCGTCGATTTTGTCGGCACGTTGGACGGCGTCGCTTTTGAAGGCGGCAGCGGCACCAACATTCCGTTCGTCGTCGGCGCCGGCCGCATGCTCGCGGCCTTCGAAGAAGGCGTCAAAGGCCTGCAAGCGGGCGGCAGTCGTCAAGTGGACGTGCCGTTCCCGGCGGATTACGGCAAAGCGGAACTCGCAGGCAAGACCGCCCAGTTTTCCATCACGGTCAGCAAGGTCGAAGCTCAGTCTCTGCCCGAGGTTAACGATGAATTTGTGACCTTGTTTGGAGTTCGCGAGGGGGGCGTCGAGGCATTTCGCAAGGAAGTGCGCGGCAGCATGCAACGCGAGCTCGATCAGGCAGTCCGTACCCAGTTGCGCACGCAATTGATGGATGCGCTCTATCGTGACAATGCGATGGAAGTGCCACGGGGTCTGGTGGATGAAAATATTCAAGAGATGCAGCTGGAAATGGCGCGCCGCGCTGGCATTCGGGATGTTAGCCAGTTGCCGTCCCGCGAACCGTTCGAGGAAGCCGCGCGGCGGCGGGTTACCTTGGGACTGTTGCTCGGGGAACTGATCCGCACCGAGAACATCCAAGTCGACCGGGCGCGCGTGCAGGTCCAGTTGGCGGAGATTGTGGCCGCCTACCCGAATGCTGAGGAAATGCGACGCCAGTACTTGCAAAATCCCGACGCAATGCGTCAGATCGAGAATCAGGTTCGGGAAGATCAGGTCATCGATTGGCTGCTGGCCAAAGTGAAGCAGGTCCCTAAGCCCTCCAGTTTCCGTGAACTCACCCGTTTTGGTGCAGAAGCGAGCGCGACATGAATGAAAAAGCCCTGAATCTGGTTCCGATCGTCGTCGAGCAGACCGCTCGAGGCGAACGGTCATACGACATTTACTCAAGGCTGCTGAAAGAGCGGGTCATTTTTGTCGTCGGTCCGGTGGAGGACTACATGGCCAATTTGATCGTGGCGCAGTTGTTGTTTCTGGAATCTGAAAATTCGGAAAAAGACATTTCGCTGTATATCAACTCGCCCGGTGGCGTGGTGAGTTCCGGCCTCGCGATTTACGACACCATGCAATTCATCAAGCCGGATGTCAGCACGATCTGCATCGGCATGGCGGCTTCCATGGGCGCCGTTTTGTTAGCGGGCGGAGCCAAGGGCAAGCGTTTCATGCTGCCGCATTCGCGCGCGATGATTCACCAGCCGCATGGCGGCTTCCAGGGTCAGGCCACAGACATCAACATCCAGGCGCGTGAAATGCTGGGCACCCGTGAGCGCTTGAATCGCATTTTGTCGGTCCACACCGGTCAGCCCCTGGAGAAAATCCAGCTGGACACCGAGCGTGACAATTTCATGAGTGTTCAGGAGGCGATCGGCTATGGGATCGTGGATCTGGAGCTGTCGAAGCGGGCCAATATGTCCACTCCAGCGGCTAACTCTTGAGTTTATGGGACTTTGGTCACGTATTCGCTTTCAGGACAACGAGTTACAGCCGATTCATACCTTTGAACCTGACTTGCACATCGTGATATAAAACAGACATGAGTGACGATACCCGCGGTCGCCAAGACGACGGCAAGCTCCTTTACTGCTCCTTTTGCGGCAAGAGCCAGCATGAGGTGCGAAAACTGATTGCCGGACCTTCCGTTTTCGTCTGTGACGAATGCGTTGAGCTTTGCAATGACATCATTCGCGAAGAGCTCGAGGATCGCGCCGAACGCGCCCGCGACAAACTGCCGAAACCTTCCGAGATCAAGAAGGTCCTGGACGATTTTGTCATTGGTCAGGAACGCGCCAAGAAAACCCTGTCGGTCGCGGTGTACAACCACTACAAGCGCCTGCAAACCCGCACGGGCACGTCGCCGAAGCCCAAGGACGATGTCGAGATTGCCAAGAGCAACATCCTGCTGATCGGCCCGACGGGTTGCGGCAAGACTTTGTTAGCAGAGACGCTCGCGCGCCTGCTCAACGTGCCCTTTACGATCGCGGACGCCACCACGCTGACCGAAGCCGGTTACGTCGGTGAAGATGTCGAAAACATCATTCAGAAGCTGTTGCAGAAATGCGATTACGACGTCGAGAAGGCCCAGACCGGCATTGTCTATATCGACGAAATCGACAAGATCTCGCGTAAATCCGACAATCCGTCCATCACGCGCGACGTGTCGGGCGAAGGTGTCCAGCAGGCGCTGCTGAAACTCATCGAAGGCACGGTGGCCTCGGTGCCGCCCCAGGGCGGCCGCAAACACCCGCAGCAGGAGTTTCTGCAGGTCGACACGTCGAACATTCTATTTATCTGCGGCGGCGCTTTTGCGGGCCTCGAGAAAGTCATCCTCAATCGCACCCAGAAGGGTGGCATTGGGTTCACCTCCGAAATCCGCGAAGTGAATGCGCGGCCGCACGGCGCGGACGTTTTTCACGATGTCGAGCCGGAGGATCTGATCAAGTACGGCCTGATTCCTGAGTTCGTGGGCCGCTTGCCGGTGGTTGCGACCCTCGAGGAGCTCGACGAACGCGCGCTGATCTCGATTCTGGTCGAACCCAAGAACGCGCTCAGCAAGCAGTACCGACGTCTGTTCGACATGGAAGGCGTGGAACTGGAGTTTCGCGAGGACGCCCTTCGTGCCGTTGCCCGCAAGGCGATGGCTCGTAAAACAGGTGCTCGAGGTTTGCGGACCATTCTCGAAAATGTCCTCCTGGAAACGATGTACGAGCTGCCGGGACTGCGCAGCGTGCAGAAGGTCGTGGTTGACGAATCGGTCATCGACGGCCAGAGCAAGCCCTACATCGTCTACCGCACAGATGCTGACAGCGAAGGCACACCGCCACCGCGCAAGATGGTCGGTGGCGCGGGCTAGGGCCCGCGCATAGCTTAAAAAGTTCTGCCCCAGAATGAGGCGGCCAGAGTTGGCCGGCTTCAACCCTTCATACCTTGAAACCGGTCGCGTACGCCCCCATCGCGGACGCTAGACTATCGCTTCGCCAATCGAGGGCAGACCATTGACAGACTCCACCACTAAGCCTGGCCTGAAAGTGACCGCGGTTGAAAACCTGCCGGTGTTACCGCTACGTGATGTGGTGGTGTACCCGCATATGGTCATCCCGTTGTTCGTGGGGCGGGAAAAATCCATCCAGGCGCTGGATACCGCCGTCAAGGCCGATAAACGCATCCTGTTGGTCGCGCAAAAGCAGGCGGACATCGATGATCCCAAGGCGGACGATCTGTATTCCGTCGGCACACTGGCCACCATTTTGCAGCTGCTAAAGTTGCCCGATGGCACGGTCAAAGTGCTGGTCGAAGGCGTTGATCGCGCGCATGTCGATCAACTGCAGGCCGGCGCTTTCTTTACCGGCAACGCTACGGTTCTGGTTGACACCGAGCAGTACGACGAACGGGAAATCGAGGTGCTGAGCCGCTCGGCGATTTCGCAGTTTGAACAGTACGTGAAACTCAACAAGAAAGTTCCGCCTGAGGTGCTAACAGCTTTGCAGGGCATCGACCAGCCCGGACGATTGGCTGACACCATCGCAGCGCACATGGCCATGAAGCTCGGCGAGAAGCAGAAAGTTCTCGAGATTTATGATGTCCGCAAGCGGCTTGAGCACGTGCTGGTCGCCATCGAAGCTGAGATGGACGTACTGCAGATCGAAAAACGCATCCGCGGCCGCGTCAAATCGCAGATGGAAAAGTCGCAGCGCGAGTACTACCTGAATGAGCAGATGAAAGCCATTCAGAAGGAACTCGGCGACAACGAAGAGGGCGGCAACGAAGTCCAGGAACTCGAGAAAAAGGTCAAAGCCTCTGGCATGACCAAGGAAGCTCGAGACAAGGCGCAGACCGAGATCAACAAACTCAAGATGATGTCGCCCATGTCTGCGGAAGCGACCGTGGTGCGCAACTACGTTGACTGGCTGGTGAAAGTGCCTTGGAAGAAACGCACCAAGGTGCTGAAAGATATTGTCCGCGCCGAGAAAATTCTCGACGAGGATCATTTCGGTCTGGAAAAGGTCAAGGAACGGATCGTCGAGTATCTCGCCGTGCAGCAACGCGTCGAGAAAATCAAAGGCCCGATTCTGTGCCTGGTCGGTCCGCCGGGCGTGGGCAAGACTTCGTTAGGTCAGAGCATCGCACGCGCGACCAATCGCAAGTTCGTGCGCATGTCGTTGGGTGGTGTGCGGGATGAGGCTGAGATTCGCGGTCACCGCCGCACGTATATCGGTTCCATGCCAGGCAAGATCGTGCAGAACATGGCCAAGACGGGCGTGGCGAATCCGCTGTTCCTGCTGGATGAAGTCGACAAAATGTCGATGGATTTCCGCGGCGATCCATCCTCAGCGCTGCTCGAAGTGCTGGATCCGGAGCAGAACGCCGCGTTCAGCGATCACTATCTCGAAGTCGACTTCGACCTGTCGCAGGTGATGTTTGTCTGCACGGCTAACAGCCTGAACATTCCTGCGCCGTTGCTCGATCGCATGGAAGTCATTCGCCTGCCTGGCTACACCGAAGACGAAAAAGCCAACATAGCGCGTCGTTATTTGCTGCCGAAACAGGAGAAGCAAAACGGACTGCGTGCGGGCGAGCTGAAGGTCACGGACGAGGCGATTCTCGATATCATCCGTTATTACACCCGCGAAGCGGGCGTGCGAAACGTCGAACGCGAAGCTGCCAAAATCTGCCGCAAGGCCGTCAAGCGGTTGTTAGGTGCCAAGAAGAAGGATGCCAAATCGGTGTCCGTCACCTCCAAGAATCTCGACAGCTTTCTGGGTGTGCGGCGCTATCGTTACGGCAAGGCCGAAGATCGCAATCGGGTCGGCCAGGTCACGGGCCTAGCCTGGACGGAAGTTGGTGGCGAGTTGCTGACCATTGAAGCAGCCGTAGTGCCTGGCAAAGGCAAGTTGCAACACACGGGCCAGTTGGGCGACGTTATGCAGGAGTCGATCCAGGCTGCGATGACCGTGGTACGCAGCCGCGCGCAGGCGCTTGGCTTGGACCAAGATTTCTACCAGAAGAACGACGTCCATCTGCACATGCCCGAAGGCGCCACGCCGAAAGATGGCCCGAGTGCCGGCGTCGGCATGTGTACAGCGCTGGTCTCTGCGCTGACCAAGATCCCGGTCCGTTCAGATGTCGCCATGACCGGTGAAATCACGCTGCGCGGCGAGGTTCTGCCGATCGGTGGTCTGAAGGAGAAACTGTTGGCGGCGCATCGCGGTGGTATCGAGACAGTGCTTATTCCGGTCGACAACGAAAAAGATCTGGTCGAGATCCCCGATAACATCAAGGGCAATCTCAAGATCAAGCCGGTCAAGTGGATCGACGAGGTCTTCGAACTCGCGCTGGCCTCGCAGCCGACGCCGTTGGTGGCTGCCTTGCCCGAGGCGGAAGTGCCTGCCAAGCGCTCCCGCAAGCTGACGCGCAAGGCCGGTCGGATCACGCCAGCAGCGCATTAGCGTTTGTTAGTTCGCCATGTCGGGGGCATTTCCAGTCTGGTTCTGGGCACTGTATGTGCTTGGCGGCCTGGTGTTATTGATCGGCTTTTTGTTAGCACTGACGCTGTCCTTGACGTGGCTGGAACGGCGCATCGGCGTCGTCTGGCCGCAGAGCCGTAAACTCGGTATTTCGATGTTCCTGGCCGCAATCGCGGTGGTTCTGTTGCTGCGTCTGGGCAGCGGCCTGCAGAGTTCCGTGCAGGCCTTGCGTAGTGGCCGCGCGGCGGCATTCGA
>JAYVJR010000106.1:0-17509 GCA_043769085.1 Gammaproteobacteria bacterium | reverse complement strand
ACCGACCGGCACGGCAGACTAGTGGACCAGGAGTCGTTCAACTCCATCTACATGATGGCCGACTCGGGTGCGCGCGGTTCCGCCGCGCAGATTCGCCAGTTGGCCGGCATGCGCGGCCTGATGGCCAAGCCTGACGGCTCGATCATCGAGACGCCGATCACTGCGAACTTCCGTGAAGGCTTGAATGCGCAGCAGTACTTCATTTCGACCCACGGCGCACGCAAGGGTCTGGCCGACACGGCGCTCAAGACTGCGAATTCTGGTTACCTGACGCGCCGACTGGTCGACGTTGCGCAAGACTTGGTCGTCACCGAGGTCGACTGCGGTACGCAGAACGGCGTCATGATGACGCCGTTGGTGGAAGGCGGCGACGTGGTCGAAGCGCTCGGCGAGCGCGTGTTAGGTCGGGTGGTGATCAATGACGTGCTGAAGCCGGGTACCGACCGTGTGGTGGTGCCAGCCGGTACGCTGCTTGATGAGGGTCTGGTTCGCAAGCTCGAATTGGAAGGCGTGGACGAAATGCTCGTGCGTTCGCCCATTTCCTGCGATACGCGCTATGGCGTGTGCGCGACCTGCTACGGACGCGATCTCGCTCGTGGCCGCATCATCAACATCGGCGAGGCGGTTGGCGTCATGGCGGCGCAATCGATCGGAGAGCCGGGCACGCAGCTGACCATGCGTACCTTTCACATCGGTGGCGCGGCTTCGCGAGCGGCAGCTTCATCGAGCGTTGAAGTGCGCAACAAAGGCGTTCTGCGCTTTCACAAAATCAAGACAGTGGCGCATGAGAAGGGCTATCTCGTGGCCGTATCGCGCTCAGGTGAAATCGGCGTAGTTGATGAATTCGGCCGCGAGCGCGAACGCTACAAAATTCCTTATGGCGCACAGATTACTGCGCGTGAAGGCAATAGTGTGGTGTCCGGACAGGTGGTTGCGACCTGGGATCCGCATACCCATCCAGTGGTGAGTGAAGTCGCCGGCATGATGAAGTTCCAGGACTTCGTCGACGGCATGACGGTAACGACCCAGGTTGACGAAGTCACGGGCCTGTCGTCCATCGTGGTGATGGATGCCAAGCAGCGCGGCGGCAAGGACCTGCGCCCGACCATCAAGCTGGTCAACGCCAAGGGCAAGGAAGTTACGTTTGCTAACACCGAGATTCCGGCGGTCTACACGCTGCCGGCCGGCGCGCTCATCAATTTGAGTGACGGCGCAAAAGTGTCGGTGGGCGATGTCATCGCGCGCATCCCGCAGGCATCGTCCAAAACCCGCGACATCACCGGTGGTCTGCCGCGCGTCGCGGATCTGTTCGAGGCCCGCAAACCCAAGGATCAGGCCATTCTCGCCGAGACCGGCGGTACCGTGAGCTTCGGCAAGGAAACCAAAGGCAAGAAGCGCCTGGTGATCACACCGGAACACGGCGAGAAGTACGAGGAGCTGATCCCGAAATGGCGCCAGCTCAACGTGTTCGAAGGTGAAACCGTCGAACGCGGTGAGGTGATTGCAGATGGCGAACCGAACCCGCACGACGTATTGCGTCTGCAGGGTGTCGAGGCGCTGGCCAGCTATCTGGTACGCGAAATCCAGGATGTCTACCGTCTGCAGGGCGTGAAGATCAACGACAAGCATATTGAAGTGATCATCCGCCAGATGCTGCGCAAGACTGAAGTGGCCGATGCTGGCGATACTCGTTTGCTGAAAGGCGAGCAGCTCGATCGCGCACGAGCTTTGGAGTTGAATGATCGCCTCGAAGCAGGCAAGCAAAAGGCAAAACTTGATCCCGTGTTGTTAGGAATTACCAAGGCGTCGTTGGCAACCGAGTCTTTCATCTCGGCAGCCTCGTTCCAAGAGACCACCCGCGTGCTGACCGAAGCCGCGGTTCGCGGACTGAAGGACGATCTGCGCGGCCTGAAGGAAAATGTCATTGTCGGCCGGCTGATCCCAGCGGGCACTGGCTTTGCTGCGCATGCAAGCCGTCGCCGCCGGGAAGATCCGAACCGTCGCAGTTACATGGACGTTAGCTCCGGGGCTGTCGATGCCGAAGAAGGCGGCACCGAAACAGTCGAGGAGCCAGTCGCGACCTGATTGCCTGTCAATTGGAGCGCTCGCTCTGACCTTGACTCTGACCTGAAAAAGAAACGCCGCGGACCTCCGCGGCGTTTTTTTTTGTGCGCAGTGCCCAGAATTGAGTGACTTCCAGGCCAGTTCATCGCCGGTTCACTTGATATCGTTAGTGTAGACAACAGCGAAAAACGCTCGGGAGGCATTATGTTCACCATGTTGCGTGCCGTTGTCTTGTTAGCTGTTCTGGGTTCCAGCGGTTGTGCGTCGTTGTCACGTAATGAGTGTTCGAGCGGCGACTGGCTGGGTATCGGTATGCGTGATGGCGCCAATGGCCACGCCGAAGACCGATTCGTCGATCACGCTGCCGCCTGCGTGGCGCACGGTATCAACGCGGATCGCGAGCAATGGCTGCTGGGGCGTGAGCAGGGTCTGGAGCGCTATTGCACCGCACGGCATGCCTACAATGTGGGCGCGAGCCGCAGTAACTATGCTGGTGTCTGTGCGGGGCGTGCCGAGCAAGACTTTTTGCATGGCTATCGATTGGGCGGCGAACTGGCGGCGGCACGAGATCGACGCGAACATTGGGATCATGAAATTCATCATCTGCGCAAGCAGCTGGACGCCGACCCGAAAAAGCAACCACCGGCAGGCGAGGCGCCTCGACGTCTGAGCGATAGCGAGCGCGTAGAAATTGCTTACCTGCTCGGTGTCGCGCTGTCGCGGCGCGATGAAGCCAGTCGCGATATGGAAGAAATCAATCTGCTGAGTCAGCGACTTTAGAGCACGGCACAGATCACGTCTGCGCCCGATTCTAAGGAGCGCTGCCCCACAGATTGCCGCCGCGATCCACGAAATCCACGCCCGTCAACGTGCTGGGACCGACGAAGCTTGCACCCAGCGCGGCGAGGCGTGCGTTAGGTGCGGCTTCGATACTGCCCATGCGGCCGGTCAGCACGCTGTTCTGCAATTCGACGTTCGCGCCAGATTCTACAATCAGGGCCACACCGCCCACTTCGATGCGGCTGTCGACGATACGTAGGCGACAGCCGCGCTGCGCGACAATTCCAGTGCCCGTGGTGTTCATGCGGATGTCGGTAATCAACAGATTCTCGCCTGCGTGGCAGAACACGGTCTGGTTGACGACGCTGCGGCCGAGGACGCGCGACGGCACAGAAACTGCCGAACTATTGTTAGATCTTGTCTTCAGGCGTTCAATTCGATAGCCAGGTCCTTCGATGACCGGCGTACCGGCCACAGAGACGGGCAAGGCTGGCTGGTTGGCGCGCGCCAACGTTTTCTCGGCGGCAACTGTCCAAGTGACGGTACATAGGCCGACTGTCAGCGTGATCAGAGCGTGGGTTTTTTTCATGGCCTCTTCCAGAAGTCTTGTCGTCGCGATCATAGCTGGCGCGTCGCGGTCGAAGCCAGTTAGTTGTCCGCCTCGCAGGCGCTCTATGGGGTCAGGAATATGTCTAATGTTTCCCCCTCTGCTGAGATAGTGGGCTCCTTAGCGACAGAATCCTTCTGACAGCCCGCTTCATGCGGTGCTTGGGCCTATTTGTCACCTTGAGGAGCCTGCCGTGAATCGCAGACATTTTTTCCGCCAAGCGGCCGGTGCCGCCTCGATCACTACATTGCCACTGACCATGGTAGAACTGGCCTTTGCGCAGCCCGCCGATAACTTCAGTTTTGCGTATATCTCTGATGCGCATCTGCAGCAGGTCAAGGGCACTGAGTTCGTCCACCATTGGGATCGCGGCTTGCGCAACGCTATCGACGAAACCAATTTGCTCGGCGCCAAACCGGATTTCGTGGTGTTCGGGGGCGATCTCGCGCAGTCGGGTACGCGCGCCGAGCTCGATCATGGCGCCGAATTGTTAGCGAGGTTAAATGCCAAGATCTATCACGTCATCGGCGAGCACGACTACTACCATGATCTGGGCGAAAACTGGTCACGGCTGTTCGGCGCGCAGTATTACAGCTTCGATCACAAGGGCGTGCATTTCGTCGTTCTAAACAGCATCCTGACGGACCACGATTGGACACATCGTCGCTGGTCGACCGCGGCGCAGCGCATGCAAGCGATCACTGGTCTCAGCAATCCTGACAGCTCGCCCTTCATGGTCGGTGACAGTCAGCGCGCCTGGCTTGCGCGTGATCTCGCTGCGGTTGCACACCGCACGCCAGTGGTGGTGTTCTCGCACGCGCCGCTTCAGAAAATCCACCAGAGTTGGAATTTCTGGACCGAAGACGCCGAACAAGTGCAGCAGCTGTTAGCACCCTTTGACAAATCGACAGTCGTCTACGGTCATGTGCATCAAGTGCAGTACAACCGCATTGGCAACACGAGCTTTCATTCCGTTACCGCCACTTCCTGGCCCTGGCCGTATCCGCAGGCTGCGAGTGGCGCGCAGGCGATGTTGCCCAAACTGACAGTGCCGATGAATCGCTCAGGCGGCGCGCTGGAGCGCGACACGACGGGTTGGCAGATTCTTGATCTTTCAAACGGCAACGTGGCGATGAATTACAAGCTCGACGGCGCCAGGTCCCGTAACGTTGCGATCCATCGCCGCTCGGGCGCGGTGCGCGACTCCGAAAAACTGGTGGCTATGGTCGCCTGAGGCCGCGCCATCAGGAGTCAAGCCAGGCGATTTTATGCGTTAGCTCTGCGCGGCGTATTTGTTGCAGGCTGGCCTCGAGCACGGCCGCAGCGTTGTCGAAACAACCGTGTGAAGCCGCAATCGAGCTGCCAAGCGCTCCAGTCGTAACCTGCGGCTCTGCGATGACGTTCAATTGACCACCACCTTGTCGCCACACGTCTTGCCAGGCGCTCGCCGCATTCAGGTCTTCCTGATGCCAAAATTCGCCGCTGGCGCTTTGGGCGTACAGCGTTTCGAGCCCGATAATCGGCGTCTTATGCTTGGATTCCAGCGCGCGCGATACCAGCCAGAGCAGCGACTTGCGATAAGGTCCGACGGTGTCTGCCAGTTCGCGCTCGGTGCTAAGGATGTCGATGCGCATGGCCGACGCCTTGAGCGTGCCTTTGACGAATGCCGGTCGGTAGTGATCCAGTGCAAATTGCGCGGTGCAGGCGGGCGCGTAAAGAGAGCAGCTGCGAACCCGCAGGTTGTTAGCTCGGAAATCATCGAGTAAGTGTCCGAGAACAATGGAACCAGCGGAGTGTCCCAACAGGTGAATTTCCACACCCGGCACACGCTGCGCAAGCTCCGCCAGACCGCTGGCTAACAGATGATTGCTGTGGCCGGATTGCGAGGCCGCGGCAGCATTTTGTTTCATCTGCGTCCAGACGGGCTTGAGCACCGGGCCCGCTACCAGTTCAATACTGCGATCAAGCGCGTCGGCCATGGTCTCGCGAAACCGGTCCCAGGCGCCGCCCTCAGGTCGCGGTACGCGCTGCAATTGATCCTCGACCAGACTGCGCAGTGTTTCCAGGGGTCCGGTTTTCCAAGTCAGAAACAGCGGATAAATGCCGTTGGCGAGAAAATACGGTGCCAGCATGCGCACGCGACGCAGTGAATCCTCTTCGGAATTCAGACCGCCGTGGGCGTAGATGGCGAGCCTGCGACTTGCTTCAGGACGCGCGCGCAGCCATTGCGCCGGCAGGCGCGTGACCAGCTCCTGAGCGGCCTCAGCTGCGTTTTCGGCGGTTACCAGTCGATTAATAAGACGCCCATCGTTGCCAGCCACCAGCGTGTGCCGATAGGCCGTCTCCGCGTTGAGTGGTTGCAACTCCGTCGGCAAACCCTCGGGCGCTGCCAGAGGTTTAACAGTCAGAGACACTCCGGCCGCGGGCACTGGCAGCGCGCGCGGCGCTCCAGGCTTGAAAGTGGCTGGCGAACGCAGTCTGGTTTCGAGATCCGCTGGCACACCTAACGATGCGACCCAGGCGTCGTCACCATTCTTGACCCACTCGGCGTAAGGCAAAGTGGCGAAGCCTTGTTGACCCCAGCCGGTACCCCAGGAGTTTTGCACCACAAATCCACGTTCGTTGAATCCCACCAGTGCGAAAGCGTGCCCGCCGACCGATTTCTTGTCCTTTATTGCCTGTATCAGAGGCAGGTTGACGTGTGCCAAACCACGCTGGGCTTTGCGTCCAGCTGCAAAGCGCACAGGCGCAACCAAGTCCCAGCCGTCATGCACCGTGGCAGACACATAGATCGCGCCGATCTGGCGAATAGCCGCCTGCATATCGACGACCGAGGCACGATTAACGCGGTAATAGACACCGATAGTCCTTTGCAACGCATCGATATCCCAGTCCACGCGCGGCTTGATGAACACCACGCGACCGCGCCTGTCGCGATAGGGCCACAGCGATTCACTGCAAACGCCGTGCTTGTGCCAGGCTTTTAGCGCGCCACGGCAACTCGAGCCTTCGTAGTCCTCGCCGGCCCATTCGTCGTAGAACCGAGCGAGATGGTAAAGCATCCGTGTACTAACAGACTGAGCCTTGAGGGTTCCGCTGGCTGAAATGCGCTTGCGGAACAGCAGATAGTTGACGACGCCAGCCAGCCCAAAGCCGGTGCATGCACCTTCTTCACCCTGATCGAGTACCAAACCCGCGGCGACGTATTCTGGCAGCCAGGCGGCAAAATCGGCATCTGTTGGCCAGCGCGCCGGCAACGACACCACCTGCGGCAAGTACTCGCGATCGCGCAGGTCAAGACGGTCGGGCCGGGCGTCGAGTGTGCGCCCCAGCGAGACAGATAACTTCGACGGCACTATCGGCTCCCGTCAATGCGTGGTCGCGGCATCCTCGATTCTAAACTCAAAATCGGACGCCATCGTTGAGTCATCGACGTCGGCTGTGATGCGCACACTGTATTCACCTGCAGGCAGGTCGCCAGCACTCAGGTACACCGTCACATTGCCATCTGGATCGAGCGGCAGATGCTGCGCCGTTAGCACTTTGGGCGCGCCCGCTGCGACTGCCGGCAGTGTCATATGCAGATTGTAGAACTGCGCCGCGCGGTACTCGGGTCGCACGTGCAATTCCAGCAAGCCACCGACCGGTTTTTCGATCGTAGGGACGTCAGAACCACGCGTTCTGGCTAACAGGATGCTCGCCGCGAGCGTGCCGCCGCTGCGCGAGGTTGACAGGCCCGGGTCTTTGCTGTCGCCAGCGCTGTCCAGCAACAACCGGGTTCCGACGGCAACGCTGGCCAGAGCGGCGGCCGCTGCCAGTGCCGGCGCACGCCGGTACCAGGGCGCTACCTCGAGCAGGCGCGTTAGATCGCCGCGCTCCTTGAGATGTGCCAGGCCCTCGCGCGCGCGAAAAACTCGCTCGAATTCGCGCCATTGCGTCGGGTCGTCACTCAAACTCTGCTCCACGGCGGTGCATTCAGCTTCGGACAGCCGGCCACGCACATAGGCGTGGATTAAGTCATCCGGGTCTCTGATTTCGTTAGACATGACGGCGTTCCTCGCTACAGCCAGGTTGAATTTGAAAGCACGCATTTACAGACGTTGTTTGTATATGTCGCGAGCGGCATGAAACTCTCACTTAGATTGACCAAGCCGACAATGCCGTGAACAGCATCACAGCCGCCCAAGCGAGGTCATGCGGCAAAAACCCCCGTTGCAGGAGCAGCGCGCGCAGTCGTTCCCGGGCCCGAAAAGCCACGCGGTTAAAATGGATTTCTGACAGTCCCAGCGCTTCGCAGACAACTGCCTTGTCTTCCTGTTGCAAGTAGAAACGAACAATCAGTTCGCGGTCGCGCGAGGACGGTAATTCTGCTAACAAAGTGCGTAGCGCTTTGGCCCATTGCGCCGACTGGATGGATTCTGCGGCCGCCGCGGTCGCCGTAGAATCCGCCATGTCGTCCAGCAAGTCGACACCGCCAACAATGTGGTGCATCCGCCGGCGGTGGTTGCGCCAGTGATTGAGCGCCGTGCGATAGACGAACCCGGCCAGGCGATCAAAGTCGGCAATCTCGCCGGCGCGCGCTTTCTCCAGTGCTGTGACGATAGCATCGTGCAGCAGATCCTCGGCAAGTGCCGGATCCCGGGTGGCGCGCCGCAAATGTGCTTTGAGGCCTGACAGATGCGGCGCAAGGATCGTCAGCACCTGTTCCGGGGTCAGCGCCGCAATTTTTGCAGCGCCTGCGTTGCGGTCGTTCACGTCCGCTGTCCTGTGCGTTGCAATTGTTTAATGTGCAGTATTGTCGCAGGCTCGGTGGTTTGGTCAACCTTGGAGCGAGGGTGTACGGCGTTAGAAGGAAATCGAAGTTGTTGCTGCAGCTCAGTCTGGCGACCGCGATTGGTGTCGCAGGCGCCAATGAATTGGCGCCTAGCTGCCTAAGGGCGCTCAGTTACGGCAAGACGATCGAGGTGAATGTGACCGGCACCGGCACTCAGCGAATGACGCTGCCGGCAGCCACTGTCGCTGTGAGCGCTTTTTTCGTTGAGGAAAAGGGTGTCGACGTGTTCGTGCGCGCACTCGACTCGGCAGGCCGGGTGCTCGTAGTTGCGGACAATCCGGTGGCGCGCAATGGCGTGCAGATTGTTAGTGCCAGGATAAATGGCGCAGCGGTCGCGGCGCTTGAGTTTGAAGGCAAGGAGCACCAGGAGCTCCGTGGCCGCGTGTATGTGAGTAGTTTGAGTGGCAGTCGGCATGCTGCCGATATTGACTGCGTCGCGATGGTCGCGGATCTTGTTCAGGCTGATCGTGATTTTGGCGCCGCGCAGGCAATTCGGCTGCGACGTGCAGGTGCGCCTCGTGCTGATTCCAATGCGCTGCTCGCACGCAGCCTGCTTGGGTATGTGTCGGCTCGGAAACAAGTTGCGGGTCGGCGCATCCAGGACACCGCAGCCGTGGAGATGATGCTGGCGGCGATCAGCTATAACAATTTGGACGCTTGGCGCGCCGCAGCTGATTGGGCTATTGCTTCGTCCATTAATTTTGATCGCTTGAACTTCAAGTATGGTGAAGCAAGGGCTAAATCGATGTTAGCTGCTGCGTGGATGGAAATTGCCACATCGGCACTTTCTCCATCTGAAACGGCTGGCGCGCCGCGGGATTCACTGGCTATTCTTGAAAAATCTCGATTGTTACTTGGCGATTTGGAAGTTTTTTTTCGGCGGAATGCAGATCCGTACCAGGCTGCCTTGCAGACCAACAATATTGGTCTTACTTATTTTTATCGGGCTGATTTTGAAAAAGCCATGCCATTTTTTCGACGCGCCGAGAGGGTTTTTCGTGAATTATCAGAAATCCAGCATGCTGGCCTTAGTATGCAAAACTTGGCGCTTTGCGACTGGGGATTGGGGAATCTAACAAAATCTGTCGCTGACTTGAGAAAAGCGGTGAAACTTATTTCGCCACTTAGTGAGCCATACATACACGCAATAGCGTTAAATAATTTGGGGCTTGCGAGCTACGCGGCTGGCGACTTCGATGGCGCACAGATGGAACTGTCTCGTGCATATGCTGCAGCGGAGGGTTCGCAAGTCGAGGCGCTACGCGCACGCGCTCTTTTTGGTCTCGCCGTGACCGCATATGCGGTGGGTGAGAAGCAATCGGTTGAGCCTCTGCTAAAGAATGTTCTGGAGATCTGGACGCCACAGGTTGACGCGCGTGGTCGTGTTGCGGCGTTACGGGCATTGGCCATTGTGGACCGTGATGATGGTCAAATCGCTGAAGCTTTGCGCCACTTGCGTGAGGCACTCGCGTTAGCGGCGTCGCCGTCGGCACGCGGGCGCATCCTGTTGGAAATCGCCGAGAACCACCTGCTGACAAAGGACGTTGCCTCTGCGCTTAGAGTCCTGAGTCCACTTTTCGAAAAACAGAGTACGACGGATCGCTTGCTAACAGCCATGGCTGGCCTTACACGCGCCACCGTTTGGCGGGAATTGAAGAAGTACGATCAGGCCCGGCGCGATCTTGATCAATCGCTGCCGGTATTCCGCGAGTTGCAGGACGTCAATGCGGAGTTCCGCTGTCTGATCGAGTTGGGCCGTGTTCAGATCGCGAATGGTCAGTTGCCGGATGCGGTATCTAGTCTTGATCAGGCGCTGAATCTGAGCGATGAGATTCGCACCCAGACCACCAATCCGGAATATCGAGCATCGCTGGCAACCACACTGCGTGAGGCGCAGGAATTGCGACTGTCGCTATATTGGCATGAATTCAGCGCTGCCGATCGACGTGGCGATCAACGCGTTGCACGAGAGGCCGCAATGCGTGCGCTGTCTCTGGCGGATACATTTCGTGGCAGCGTGCTGGAGGAGCTGCGAGCCGGCACAAATCGCCATGGCCGCTTGCGTACTGACGCGGACAGGCAACAGACGGACAACGTTTTGCGGCAGCTTGCGGAGCTGCGCTATCAACTCACTGTGCGTTACGACCGGGCAGGAAGCGCGGATCCCGCTGCACAGCGATTGCGCGCCAAAGTAGCGGAGCTGCGGGCGCGAATGAACGCGCGTGCTACTCAGCTGTCCACTCGCGACTCAACCATTGCGCAGCGTATTGCGCGCACGCGATCAAGGCTTGCTCGGCTCGGAGCGATTTTCCGCGATCATGCTTTTGTCGAATACTGGCTCGGCAGCGACTACGCATTTGCCTGGGTGTTGCGCAAGGGCCGTGTGCATTGGGTCCGGCTTGATGAGCCGCGCGAGATTCGCTCGCAGGCGCTGCGTGTCGCGGCGGCTATGCCTGCCACGATCAACCGGAGCAGTCGAAGTATGCCCGACATGCTCAGCACACTCGATCGAATACTGCTGCGCCAGGTAGAGCCTTTTTTTACCAATGCTGACGAACTGGTCGTCGTGCCGGATGGCGTATTGTCGTTGATCTCATTTGCTACTCTGCGCAACGCTTCGCAAGCGAGTAGGCCTTATCTCGTGCAACGTTTTTTTGTGACAATGACACCATCGTTAGGTTCTGTCGCAATTCAGCAGCGCGAAGCCGCTCGCCAACGATTCAAGAAAGAGCTACTACTGGTCGCGGACCCAGTCTACGAGCAAAGCGATCCGCGACTGAACGGCAACACAGCCATGGGATCAGGTGCTGTCGAACGCCGAAGTGTCAGCCAGTCCAACGGTCGCATTTTCCATCGGCTCGTGTGGACGGGTCAGGAAGCTGCGCAGATCGCGCGGCTGCTACCCGCTGGCAGTTCCGATCTGTTGTCAGGACTTGACGCCACGCGAGCAGGGTTCATCGCGTCGAAATTGGATGACTATCGATTTCTGCATCTGGCTGTCCATGCCATCGTTGACGCCGAAGTACCTCAATTGTCTGCATTGATCCTGAGTCGCTATGACTCCAGCGGGCGCACGATGGACTCCGAACTTCGGGCCGCGGACCTTGCGCGTCTTGGAATTCACGCCGAAGCCGTCGTGTTAAGTGCCTGTAGTAGTGCGGCGGGCCGCAACATCGACAGCGAAGGCGTGATGGGCTTGCAGTACGCGGCCCTGGTCGGCGGTGCCCGTTCAGTCATTGCGACCTACTGGGAAGTTGAGGATGAGATATCCGCTCAGTTGATGACAGAAACCTATAGAAGAATGCTGCCAGGCAAGACCAGCCCGGGGAGGGCGCTTAGTGGCGCAACACGTCAGTTGTTGCAAGCGCAGCCCGAGGCCGATCCTGCCCGGTGGGGCGCGTATGTGACGTACTCCATTTTGCCGCTTGAACCATAGAACCTTGAACCATAAGACAATGTGCCTTAAGAAAAAGGAGAGACCATGGACGACTTTGATCAATTTTGGATAGCCAATCCCACTGTCAGATTCGGTCAGGCCTGGGGCGATTTTTCGTCTGCCGTCATGGGCTTTAAGGTTGACAATGTGGAAAACAAGGTCAGTGGTTTCAGTCTGGTGCCTGTCTACTTGCCAGGAGCGCCAACGGTGGTGGCCTATTTCGAAGCCGTCGACGTGTTCGGCGGCATGGTCACCAATTCGCAAATTCGCGGTACGCGCTTTACGCGTGTTGCGGGTAAAGATCCCACCGCCGTGATTCGTACGGCGATGTTGGGGCAAAGCCCATACTTCGGAAACGCCGACGCTAGTCGCAACGGCTATCGGCAGGCCGTTGCCAATTTGGTCGGGACTAGGTCGATGGCGGACTATCAGCGCCTGGAAGCCTATGTGCCGTTTATTTTCAATGGGCAGGTGGTCGTCGACCGGTTCCAGCTTTTTTACGCGCCGGACACCTTTGGTCCGGGCAGCTCAATGTATCTCCTGACAGCCAATATTGTGTCTGCCAAAATGATGCAACAACAACAGGGCGGCGCAACAGGCCCGCCGGGCTAACGGGGTATTCCTGACGGTGTTATCCGACCACGTCGTCGCGGCAGTGATCGACAACGGGTTTGCGTTGACCGACGATCTCGATCTGATGGCTGTGCGGCTTTTGGACTTCGCCAGCAGCGACATTGAACCAGAGGTCGTCGAAGCTACAATCCCAGGAGCCAGATTCCCTGGAGACGAGGGATCGCATGGCGCTCGCGCCGCGGGAACGATAGCTGCGCTCGCAGGCGGCAATACGCAGATTCTCTTGTGCCGCGTGACTGCGCGAGGCTCGGCTGCCGAACTCGATCGTGATGCAGCTAACGCCGTTCGGCGTGCTGTGCGTGAGCGTGCCGTCGTCGTTTATTTTGGTTGGGCCAGCTATGAGCCGATGCCTTTGCTTTCAAAGGCGATCGCCGACGCGGCCGACAGCATTTTGTTTGTTGCGCCCGCCGGCAACGGTACCGGCAATATCGACAGCAATCCTGTGTTTCCCGCTGCTTTTGCGCACGAGAATTTGCTAACAGTTACCCACGAACGCCTGTTGGCCGTGGGCGCCCGCGCGGATGACGTTGGCCATGGCTACCGCAGTGTCGACACGCTGCTGGTGGGCCTCGGCAACTTTAACTACCAAAACCGCGGTGCGTTTGCGTTAGGCGATACGTCAGGTGCCGCGGCAGCAGCTGCAGGTCTGGCTCTCGAACTGGCCAAACGACATCGCGACTGGCGGCCGGCACGCATCAAATCCCAGCTTCTCAGCAGCGTTGAATGTCCGCAGGACCCGGCTCTGGCGGCGAAATTGAAGGTCTGGACTGCAACCGGCGGTTTTTTGCGCCTGCCGGGGTGAGATAACCCGTCTCGTAGTGACATAGACCTGTAGAGGAGCCTCGTTTGCGGGGGCTTCTATATTGTTTTGTAACTCTGGCCAGGGTTGTCACTGCATGGACTTTACGAATCTGGATACGACCGCGCCATCCAATGAACGAACGGCAGACAGCGGTTCTGCGTTCCGGCATCGACGGTTACGGCGGAGTCCCTCAGCGCTGGAACTCCAGACCTCGCGAGCCATTATCAACAACGCGCCGGTCCGACAATCGCCGATCGACATCGCGTTGTATTTCGCCGGTCTGCAACAACGCAACGAGCGCGATTATTGCTTCAATGCAGAGTGGCCGGTCGACTACGGCCCAAACCCGATTATCCGGGAGTTTCAGTCGCTGGTTGATTCAGCAGGCCGCAATTGCGGCAGTTTGGACCTCGTAGGTTGGTCTGCTGCGTTCGTGAACTGGTGCCTCGATCGTTCGGGTCTGCAAGGGACTCGTAGCCCCGAGTCACAGAGTTTTCGAACCTGGATCGTGCCGCGGTCAATTCCCGCTCCAGGCGACATTGCCGTGTTTGCCGACATTGATGACAAGGGTAGGCAGATGGTGTCTGGTCAGGTCGCGTTTTGGATGGCGGACTTTGGCACTACTATTCAGGTCGTCGCCGCCAACCACCGACACAATGCCCGGGCGCGCATCTCTGAAATGCCGGTCGCCCGGGTAAGGATCGATCCCCAAGGCCGTATCAATCGCAACCTCCTGGGCACTGTGCCGATTGCTGCATTGCAGCAATGTGTTGACAGTCACCGACCTGCTCTCTAAGATTCGCGCCCCTCACTCCTGCGGCCCACCCGCTGCAGGGTGAAAACAGCGAATTCCGGCCGGGCCGCCCATTGGGGCGGCCCGGTTGTTCTTGCAGGTCGATGTCTGCAAGCGGAGTTCGCGGTCACCTGCGTGGTGGCCGTCGGTCCGTGTTCTCTGGCGCTTCTCCATTTTCAGAAGGCTGCGCTGGATGTTTTGGCGGACCTTCGGCTTCGGCGTGGGCGATGAATAACCGCTAACGATTTGGAGTCCGAATGGCCACTACAGGTCAATTGATCCGTGCCCCGCGCCGGAGTGCTGTCGACAAAACCAACGTGCCTGCTTTGCAAGGCTCGCCGCAAAAACGCGGTGTCTGCACGCGCGTCTATACCACTACACCGAAGAAACCGAATTCAGCGCTCCGCAAGGTGTGCCGTGTGCGCCTGACCAATGGTTACGAGGTCAGCTCGTATATCGGCGGCGAAGGTCACAATTTGCAGGAGCACTCGGTGGTGCTGATTCGTGGCGGCCGCGTTAAGGACCTGCCGGGCGTTCGCTATCACACTGTGCGCGGCACTCTGGACTGCGCAGGCGTTAACGATCGCAAGCAGAGCCGTTCGAAGTACGGCGCCAAGCGCCAGAAAAAGAAATAGACCAAAAGAGATAATTCAGGAGTTACACGATGTCACGTCGTTCCGCAGCGCCGCAGCGCCATATCCTGCCGGACCCGAAGTTTCACAACGACATGCTCGCGAAGTTCATGAACGTAGTCATGAAAAGCGGCAAGAAATCCGTTGCCGAGCAGATTCTGTACGGCGCCATCGATCGCATCGGCGAGAAAACCGGCAAGCAGGGGCCGGATGCCATCGAGTTGTTAGGCGCAGCGCTTGATAACGTCAAGCCAGTGGTCGAAGTCAAATCCCGTCGCGTCGGTGGCGCCACCTACCAGGTCCCGGTTGAAGTGCGTTCCGCCCGTCGTCAGACGCTGGCGATGCGTTGGGTCATCGAGGCGGCGCGCGACCGCTCGGAAAAATCCATGGCGTATCGGCTTGCGCATGAACTGATGGACGCGGCCGAAAACCGCGGCGCTGCGGTGAAGAAGCGCGAGGAAACCCATCGCATGGCTGAAGCTAACAAGGCGTTTGCGCACTATCGCTGGTAAGGCGAAAGTTCTGCTTGTCCGTAGGTCCTTGCCATGAGCCGTTCGACACCCATAGAGCATTACCGGAATATCGGTATTTCCGCTCATATTGATGCCGGCAAGACCACCACCACCGAGCGCATCCTGTTTTATACCGGTGTGTCGCACAAGATCGGTGAGGTCCATGACGGCGCAGCCATCATGGATTACATGGAACAGGAGCAGGAGCGCGGGATCACCATCACGTCCGCGGCGACCACCTGTTTCTGGAAGGGCATGGACAAGTCCAAGCCCGAACACCGTATCAACATCATTGATACGCCGGGCCATGTCGACTTTACAATTGAAGTAGAGCGCAGCTTGCGCGTGCTGGACAGCGCGGTCGCGTTATTTTGCGCCGTGTCTGGTGTGCAGCCGCAGTCGGAAACAGTGTGGCGACAGATGAACCGCTACGGTGTTCCGCGCATCGCTTTCGTCAACAAGATGGATCGCCCTGGCGCTGATTTTTTGCGCTGCCTGGACCAGATCAGGACGCGGCTGCGCGGCAATCCGATCGCGATCCAGTTGCCGATGGGTGCTGAAGAGAAATTCGATGGCGTGATTGACCTGATCAGCATGAAGACTATTGTCTGGGACGCCGAAACCCAAGGCATGAAGTTCCAGTACGGCGAAATCCCTGCCAGTTTTCGCGCTGAGGCCGACACCTATCGCGCGAAGATGGTGGAAGCGGCTGCTGAAGGCAATGAGACGCTGCTCAACAAATATCTGGAAACGGGTTCGCTGACGGAACAGGAAATCCGTCTCGGACTGCGTGAGCGCTCGCGTAAGAACGAGATTGTGCTTTGCATGTGTGGTTCGGCGTTCAAGAACAAAGGTGTGCAGGCACTGTTAGATGCCGTCATCGATTTCATGCCGGCGCCGACTGAAATGCCGGATGTCAAAGGCTTGGATGACGATGGCGAGCCGATGACCCGCAAGATTGGCGATGACCAACCCTTTGCAGCGCTGGCGTTCAAAATCCTGATGGATCCTTTCGTCGGCAATCTGACTTTTTTCCGAGTCTATTCAGGTGTATTGAAATCGGGTGACGCGGTGTATGTGCCGAGCAAGCGGCGCACGGAACGCATTGGCCGTCTGCTGCAGATGCACGCCAATGAGCGCAGCGATATCAAGGAAGTGCGCGCCGGTGATATCGCCGCTGCGGTCGGCCTGAAGGACGTCATCACCGGCGATACGCTGTGTTACGAAGGCAAGCACATCACGTTGGAAAAACTGCTGATCCCGAATCCAGTGATTTCGGTTGCCGTTGAGCCGAAATCCACAGTGGACCAGGAGAAGATGGGCGTGGCTTTGCAGCGCCTGGCGAAGGAAGATCCTTCGTTCCGCGTCCACACTGATCAGGAATCCGGTCAGACGATCATTTCCGGGATGGGCGAGTTGCACCTCGAAATCATCGTCGATCGCATGAAGCGAGAATTCAAGGTCCAGGCTAACGTTGGCAAACCGCAGGTCGCATATCGCGAAACCATACGTGCTGGCGTTGAATCCGAAGGCAAGCACATCAAGCAATCAGGCGGCCGCGGTCAATATGGCCATGTGTGGCTGAAGATCGAACCTAACGAAACAGGCAAGGGCATTCAGTTCGTCAATGGCATCGTCGGCGGTTCCGTGCCGCGCGAGTTCATTCCGGCGGTTGAGAAAGGCATTACTGAGGCCTGCGAAACTGGTGTCATGGCCGGCTATCCGGTCGTCGACGTCAAAGTGACGTTATTTGACGGGTCATTTCACGATGTTGATTCGGACGAAATCTCGTTCCGTATGGCCGCAATATTTGGTTTCAAGGACGGGTTCCGCAAGGCGAAGCCCGTGATTCTCGAACCGATCATGAAAGTCGAAGTTGTAACGCCCGAAGATTATATGGGCGATGTCATCGGCGATCTGAATCGGCGACGAGGACAAATCCAGGGGATGGAGGACTTGCCAGCTGGCAAGACTGTCACCGCAGAAGTTCCGCTCTCAGAAATGTTCGGCTACGCAACGACCGTGCGCTCCATGAGCCAGGGTCGCGCGACGTTCACGATGGAATTCGCCAAGTATTCCGAAGTGCCGCCCAATGTCGCTGACAGCATTATCAAGCAGTAAGAGGAGTACGCACCGTGTCGAAAGAGAAATTTGAGCGTAAGAAGCCGCACGTTAACGTGGGGACGATTGGACACGTGGATCATGGCAAGACGACGCTGACGGCGGCGTTGACGAAGGTGATGGCCGAGACGTACGGCGGCACGTTCATGGCGTACGACCAGATTGACAAGGCGCCGGAGGAGAAGGCGCGCGGCATTACGATTTCGACGGCGCACGTTGAATATGAGTCTGCGGCGCGACACTACGCGCACGTGGACTGCCCTGGGCACGCGGACTATGTGAAGAACATGATCAC
>JAYVJR010000105.1:0-20561 GCA_043769085.1 Gammaproteobacteria bacterium | reverse complement strand
CTCGCCATCCAAGACTAGGCCGGCGAATACGATGCTCGGCCCAGACGAGAGGCGAAAGACTTCACGGACCGCGAATGTGGCAGACGCTGCCATCTAACTTGTTTTAGAAGTGCGAATTAACATCGCTAAAATGTTGATCGGAAGCGTTCAACAAGGCAACTGATAATTAACACGGGAAGAGTCCGAAGCTCAGTACTTTGATTTTGAACACGATGTGGCCACCTAACCCCGTTTATCGTTGGATCAAATCAGGGGGCGTATATTTTCGGCGGGCAACGCGTCTGTTGAAGGCAAGGTTAGGACCATCGGTTAGGACCCAATTGAAATGGTGGCCGGGGGTGGAATTGAACCACCGACACGCGGATTTTCAGTCCGCTGCTCTACCAACTGAGCTACCCGGCCATCGGATTGGGTATGCCCCAAGACGGGGGGCGCTATTAGACCGGCGCCACGGTCCATCGTCAAGCAACAGCAGCCTTAAGTCATTGAACATCAATGACTTTATTTGTTCGGAGTCTCTTTGAACGCCTCTGGTTTCGCCGATCCGCCGCCAAACAGGAATTTTTCCATTTCAGCGGCCAGAAATGCTCGCGCTTTGGGTTCTATGGGGGTCAGTCGATTCTCATTAATCAGCATGGTCATGTGCTTGACCCATTGGCCCCAGGCTTCCTGGCTGATCTCATTGAATATGCGCTGCCCGAGCGCGCCGGGATAGGGTGCGGCTCGCAGACCGGGGGCCTGCTTCTTCAGCAAAGCGCAAAAAACCATTCGCTGTTCGGCATTCACGTTATTCGGTCCTGTTAGGAAAACTCTGGCGCACGAGCCGCTCAAGCAGCGTTTTGACCGGCGCCGGCAATCCGAACTGTTGGGTGGGTCGCGTTGCGTTATACCAGACTGTGGGTCGCGCGGCGGAAGCTTCGGGCTCGGCCACTCTGTTGACTGTCTGTGCCTGCGCAATCGGCAGCAGCCACGGCTCTATGTAGAGATCGAAGTGTGTGAAGCTGTGCCGGACTGTCGGCATGGGTGCCGCAGGCCAGTTGCCCTGCCCTAACAACATGACACTGCCCGCGCGGGCTTGGTCGGCGCTCGCGAACTCCGGCGGACACCAGAGTCCGCCCCAGATGCCAGACTCCGGCCGCCGCTCGAGCAACACTGCGCCGCCAGGCGCCTGAGCTAACAACATCACGGTGTGGCGCTGTGGCCTAGCCTTGCCGCGCCGTGATTTGACCGCGGGCAGTTCCGCCTGCCTCCCGGCCAGAAATGCGCCGCAGTCCTCTGCAACAGGACATCGTGCACATGCCGGCTTGGAGCGTGTGCAACAGGTCGCGCCAAGATCCATGATGGCCTGGGTGAAATCCCGGGACCGCGCATCGGGCGTCTGCTCGTCAGCAAGTTGCCACAAACGAGCTTGCGCCGCAGTTGTCGTCAGATCACCCTCTATCAAATGACGTCGCGCCAATACGCGGCGGACATTGCCATCGAGAATCGGGTGCCGCTGCCCCAGCGCCTGCGCAAGAATCGCGCCTGCCGTCGAGCGACCAATGCCTGGCAACTCCGTTACGGTTGCGAACTCCTGCGGGAAATTCCCTTGATGTCTCTCGACAATGACGCAGGCGGCACGGTGCAGATTGCGCGCGCGGGCGTAATAGCCTAACCCGGTCCAGAGACTGAGCACTTCATCGAGCTGCGCGCTTGCGAGGCTACTGACATCTGGAAACCGCGCCATGAAGCGCTCGAAATAGGGGATGACGGTCGCAACCTGGGTCTGTTGCAACATGATCTCGGAAACCCAGACGCGATACGCGGAACGATTTCTCTGCCATGGCAAATCGTGGCGACCGTGCTCATCGAACCAGGCTAACAAGCAGATGGCGAAATCGGCCGCCATCAGGGCTTGGCTCCCGACACGGTGTTGAGCTGGCCATCGCGCATTTCCAGCACCAACTCGGCATCATGCGCCACGACGTCGAACCAGCGCAGTGTCTTCACTTTGATGTGTCCGCGGGCCTGCAAGTTGCGCAAATCCTCGGACGGAAACTTGAACGGCGGCGCTGCTGGATCACGTGGCGGCAGATAGCGCTCCAGACGCAGCGCGTCGATCTGCCATTGGAACTCCCAGGGCGATGCTGGAGCTGGCCCCCGCCGCAGATAGCCCTGCAATCGGCTGTCATCCAGCTGCAGTTGCTCGCTGCGAAATTCTCCAGCGCCACCGCGCCAACTGATCTGCGCCACACCCGTCATGCTGCCTAACACGCTGGCGTCGCGACTGCGCGGCAACTGCACACCGAAGGCTGCAGCCAGCTCGCGTGGCGACAGCTTCTCGGCCGTGAGCGCCGTGGTCAGTTGCGTATCGCCAGACAGATCCACTTGCAGCGGACCACCCCGTATTCGGCCCTGCGCGACCTGTAGGTCCCAACTGGCAGCGCGATAGGTCTGCGCTTTGGTATCCACTGACAGCGAAGGAATGGCGAGTTTGATCTTGCTCGCGACCAAACTCAGCAATACATCGCGCACCTCGAATCCGCTTTTGTTAGTGCGGAACTCGGTCTGCCATTCCAGCGGCATGCCGCCGCTGCACACCGTGGCGTCGGCAGGATTGAGCGTCACCCGACCCTTCGCAGTGACCGGCAAATCGCCCGCCAACGCGGATGTGCTGAGGTTCGCGCGGCAAGCCTGCCAGCGAGTGCCTTTGCGTTCATCGATAAATTCAACCCGCAAATCTTTCAGATCGAGACCGGCGATCGTGGTTGGTCGGTCCTTGCGACTGTTAGCCGCGGGTGTCGGATCGCTGTCCCAGTTGGCGCGACCGTTAGCATCACGATGCAGGTAGAGGGCCAGACCGTCGGCACGGATGCGATCGATTTCCAGAGTGCCCGACAACAGTGGCAACAGGCGCGCCCCCACGCGAGCCGACTGCCAACCGATCAGCGGCGGTTGTCCGGCAGCGCCGGCGATCTGCCCATCGCCGGTGGTGACGGCGAGCCAGGGGTACCAGCTCAGCTCCAGCCTGCCTTTGAGCTTCAGTTCGCGGCCGGTTGCATTGCGAACCGCGGCCTCGATGTCGTTGCGGAATCGGTCAGGATCGACAAAGCGGGTCAACATCAACGTGCCAATGGCCGCCAGCGCGATCAGACCCAGCAGGGTCCAGGCAAGTCCTTTAATCCATGTCACCCGGCGATTGTAAGGAAGTCCGGCGCCGGTTCCGCGCTTTAAGGGCGATCGCAGATGTTCACGTCCCCGCTCAGCGTCTTGATACGCAGGCTGGCTCCGCCCTCACCCAGTCGGGTCGACAGCTTTTCACCCGGCGAGTAGTCACTGACGGGCTTGCCCTGGACACCGAAACAAGTGCGGATTTCGCCGCTGAAAGACTCGGCTTCGACGGTCAGACCTGCTTCCGTGCCCATCGCGAGATTCAGATCGCCGCTTACCGATTCATGGCTCAGGTCCGCGCCCTTCAACAGCCGCCCACGCAGCTGCAGGTCGCCCGATGTAGTTCGCGCGCGAAAGGCAGTCAACGAATCGAGCGTCAACTGCGCATCGCCACTCACCGTGCTGAGCTCCAGGGAACCGGCGCCGCGCGCCAGTACGACGTCGCCGCTCACGGTCGTGACGCGCCATTTGGCGGGCTTGCCGTTGCCTGTCAAGTTCAAATCGCCGCTGACGGTCTTGATCTGCACCTCAGGCGACGCCAGGTTTGCGTCGACATCGCCGCTCACTGTCGAAAGCTGCGCCGCGCCACGTATCCCTTGCACGTCTTGGTCCGCGCTGACGGTACTGGTCTCCAGCCGGCTACCTTCAGGAACATGAATGGTCAGGTTGGCATCAGCATCGCTGTAGCTGCCCCTGCCTTTTGGCAACACGACCCGCACCACAATCGTGCCGCCTTCATTGACGACATCGACGCGCTCGACACTCTTGCCGATCATGCCGGTCACATGGACCTCCTTGGTCGCATTGCCGGACACGGCAATGGAACCTGCCACGTTGACGATACGGACCGCGCCGTCTGGCTGCGCAGCGATTGTCTTGTCGACGCGAATACTGGGTGCGGCGGCGACGGCGCCCGACGCCAGGACTAACAAAATAGCGGGTGTCATATTTTTCACAGGCTGATCTCCGATTTCGGTTCCGATTGCCGCACAGCAGAATTGATGTCACTCAAATGACTCATCTCGTCCTGGCAGGCGTTGACCAGCAACTCCTGCAGCAAGGCATTGCCCGGGTCACGTCCGAGTGCACTCTGAATTTGCTCCACCGCTTTTTGCAGTGTGGTTACGCTTTGCAATAGCTTCTCGCGTTCTGCTGCCGGCAGGGCGCGGATCTGTTCGGTGGCGGACAAACGCAGTTGCTGACGCTCGGTCACGAAGTTCGCGTCGAGAAATGCGCTGCGAGCGACCTCGGCGCCGCGCGCCATCTGCTCAGAGTTCACGGACATCGTTACTCGCCCCAACAACACTCCGAGAGCGAGTGCCGCGACGCATGCTGCCAGCGCCCACGGCCAACGCGACGGCAGCGGCCGATGCCGGCCGGCGGACTCGATCTGCGCTGCAATAGTCGGCCACAGGTCTGTCGGCGGCGCAATCGCGCGTGGTAACTCGTTCAATGATGTCACTTTCATGCCGCCACCTCTGCTGAAAGTTTGTTAGCTAACAAACGGCGCGCACGATGCAGTTGCGCTTTACAGGTCCCCACCGCGATACCTAACATCGCAGCAGTCTCTTCATGTGAGTACGCATATATTCCACTCAGTACCAACACGTCGCGGGCTCCCTCAGGCAGTGCCGCCACCGCCGCTTCCAGCTCGGCCACCTCTACCGGCGTCTCGAATACCCAGTCAGTTTCCCGTTCCGGAACCGGCTCGCTTACGAAGCTCAGGAGTTGCGCAGACTTGCGTCGCCGCGTTGCCAGGACGACGTTGACTGCGATCCTGTGCAGCCAGGTCGCCATCGAGGCGCGCGATTCGAACTTCGCCAGAGCACGCCAGGCCTGCAGAAACGTTTCCTGGGTGGCGTCCTCGGCAGCCGCATGCTCGCCGGTCAGGCGACGGCATAAACCGAATACGGTCGCAGAATGCTCCCGGTATATCGATTCAAACTCCGTCAAGGATTGCGCCATTCCCTCTCTCCTCGATGGGTTAGAGAGCGCAGGCGGCCCCGGGGTTTAAAGGCCGGGTGCGGAATTTCTCAGGTATTTTCGCGACGACCCGCAAAAAAATTCATCGCGTACTTGATGAGCTGGGAATTGGTGAGCAGATGCAACTTGCGCTTAATGCTCTGTCGATGCGACTCGACCGTCTTGACCGACAACCCGAGTTCGCCGGCGATGTCGCGCGAACTGACGCCGCGACCTACGAGATTCAGCACCTGCAGCTCGCGGTTGGACAAGCGCTGCAGCGGATCAGCGCCCATTTTGTTAGCGGCTTCCTTATGGACGGCGTTCATTTCAGCGCTGAGGTAGGTGTCGCCCTGAAGCACGGTGCGCAATGCTGTCAATAGCTGGTCCGCCGCAGCCTGCTTCATGATGTAGCCGCTCGCTCCTTCAGCTAACATGCGTTCTGCATAAATCGCTTCGTCGTGCATCGACAACACCAGCACGGGTATTTCCGGATGGTGTGCATGGACCGCGCGGACCAGTTCGAGACCGTCGCCTTCCTGCAATGACAGATCGACAACTATGATATCCGGATCGAGTTCACGCACTGCGCGGCGCGCGTTCAGTTCATTCTCGGCTTCACCACAGACTTCGAGATCCGATTCAGCGTCGATCATGCGCTTCAATCCCTGACGCACGATAGGGTGATCATCGACGATCAGGACACGACGGCGGATAGTCGTCACCGGCAGGACGTTAGGTGACGATTCAATGTCGACGCTGTTCATCGAGAGTCTCCAGCAACTATTCTCTCCGCAGATATTTGCATCGAGTTTACAGGACATCGACAAGTAATGGTCGTACCTTGGCCGTATGCAGAATGGACTTGCAAATCTGCGGCGAGCAAACGCACTCGGTACTGCATCAATTTCAATCCAAGACTCGCAGGCGAACCATTCGCATCAGGGAAACCCCGACCGTTGTCTCGCACGCTGAGATATATGCCAGCGTCTGTCGGACCCAGCTCCACTGTCACGACGGTCGCAGCGGCATGTTTGAGCGCATTGCTGACTGCCTCTTGTGCAATTTGCAGCAAGTGATGCGCGGCGACCCCCAACGCGAGTGGCGATTGCGTTAGCCGATTGATGAATACAAGCTTCGGTCCTGCGCGCCCTTTGAGGCGCGCAACCATATTGTCCAACGCGCCAGGCAGTCCATGAATTTCCTGGGCCAATGGCGACAGGCCGTGAGCCAACGCCCGGGTATTCTCGATCGTGCGGTTGAGCTGTGAGACAACTTCGCCGACAGCGCTCGCATGCTTCGATCCACCGCCGCGCAGATCTCGAAGACAGGCCTGCAGCATCAGCGCGGCCCCGGTGAGTTCCTGGCCGATGCCGTCGTGCAGATCATTGCCGATCCGCTGTTGCTCGCGCCCGGCTGCATCCAACAAAGCGCGTTCAAGTTGCCTGTGTTGGGTGATTTCGGTTGAGTTATTGTCTGCCGCAGTCGGTATCTGGCCACGCAACAGCATCAATTCACTGACATTCTGGCGCACACCTGATGCGCGCAGCGGCGCGCCGCGGGCGTCTCGCGCGACAATGCGCGCGTGCTCGGCGAGCCAAAGCCACTGGCCATTGCGATCGCGACAGCGGTACTCGGTGCGAAACTCCTCAAGCTGTCCGCTGCGAAAATTCTCCAGCAAAATACCTAACATGCCACGCTCGTCGGGATGCACGAAGGCCAACCAGCGCGGAGTCGCGTCGTGACCCGCGATGGGATCAATCGTGTGGCGTGCCGCCCAGTCATTCAGCCAGCGCAGTGTATCGCCGCGCAGATCCCAGTCGTAGAGTCCAAGATCGGCGCCCCACAATGCGACGTCGCGCTGCGCAGCAATCAAATTGTCCGCGAGTCGCAGTTTTTTTTCCCGATCGATGTCAACGATGACACCAGCGGCTGAGAGGGGTCGGCCGTCAGCTCCGCGATCGACGATATGGCCGCGATGTTCCACCCAAAACCAGCCGCGCTCGGGCGACTGCAATCGGTATTCGACCGCGATGTCAACAGTTTGCGTGGATATCAGGGTCTGCTCGGCCTGCAGCAGCGCAGCCCGGTCACCTGGATGCACATGCGTCAGCCATTGTCGGACGGTTTCCGCACCCTGCACTACGGCAAGACCGTGCTCCTGGCGCCAGCGCGGCTCCAAGGTAAAAGATTGGGCGGTGAAGTCCTCCCGCCAGAAACCGACGGTTTGACGACTTCGGGTCGCCAGTGAATTGCGAATCGGCGTTGCCGGTACATTCATGGACAGTTGCATGAAAACACCGAACCCCCGAAAAAGCACTCGGGGCAACCCCGATTATGTAAAACCTGAACGACCTACCAGTGGTCATGGCCTGAGGGTTTCCCCAGTAGTCTTAGCCAGCACCAGGGGCTAAGATTAAGTCGTATCAAGATTTAGTCTGCGACCAATAAGAACAACAAGAGGAGCAGCACCATGGCAGACGCCGCTGCGGGAAATCCGCGCGTCGCCGATTATTCGGAATGGCGTGCGCGGGACTATTACGACACTTACTACAGTCAGGTCATCCTGCCCGATGAGCAGGCTGTGCTGGCCTACCAGATCAGTGCAATGCGCTCAGCTGGCAGACAGTTCAACCGTGCGCTGGACTATGGCTGCGGCCCGACCCTGCACCGCGCGATTGCCGCCGGCGCCTATGCCAACCGTATCGACTTGAGCGATTGGCTGGCTGACAACCTGGTCGCGGTTCGCGACTGGGTCGCTGCCGATTCGAAGAACGAGGACTGGCGCCGCTTCACGCAATATTTGCTCGCATTGGAAGGCAAGCCGCTGTCAGGGCCTGCAGAGTGGTTAGCGCGCGAGGAACGCACGCGTCGGGCGATCCGTGGCTTGTATGTCAGCGACGCGCGCTGGCGGGACCCTCTGGGACAAAAGCACAAGAATTTTTATGACTTGCTGATATCGGGCTTTTGTCTGGATGCGATATCCGATGACAAATCGATCTGGCGCGCCTGCATGAGCAATGTGCTGTCGATGCTGGCGCCAGAAGGTCTGGTGGTGCTGCATTTTCTACATCGCTGCACGGCCTACAAGTGTGGCCAGCGCTTGTTTCCAGGCGCAGACCTCAGCGTCGATGATGTTTATGAAGCACTTACCGATGAGGGTTTCGAGCCAGACAGTATCGATGTGCAGCTGATTGCCTGCCCCGACAATGTGGAATTCGGATACACCGGCATCCTGACGGCATCCGCGCGCAAGGCCTGAGTTAGACTTTCGCCCTGACGAAGATTTAGGGGGAAAAACATGCCGGATCTTGCCGCACCGCACACGCTGTTGTTCGCGCACGCAGCGTTTAAGTTCATACATGTCCTGTTGTTTGTCTATTGGCTCGGCGGCGACGCGGGGGTGTTCTATTCATCGGGTTTCGTCGTCAATCCGAAGCTCAGCAAAGAACAGCGGCTCACGGCGTTCAAGATTTTCGTCAACCTCGACATGCTGCCGCGCTATTGCCTGGCCCTGATGCTGACCGTCGGCGCGATTCTCTCCGAATTCATCGGCTATGAGCATGAACCCTGGACGCTTTGGGGACTGATTCTGTTAGGCCCTGTGTGGGTCTGGGTCGTGCACACGATTCACTCGAAGGAAGGCACCGAATTCGGCAAGACTCTGGCAACCATCGACCGCCGGTTTCGCGTGTTCATGATCATCGCGATCATTGCATCGGTCGTCTACCACTGGAGCACTGGCCAATTGAAGCCCTATCCATGGCTCGCGGCCAAGCTGCTGATTTTCGCGTTCCTGATTTTCTGCGGCTTCATGATCCGGGTGAAAATTCCGCCGTTTATCGACGGTTTCCGCACGCTCGCGAGCACCGGTCCGACCCCCGAAAGCGATCAGAAGATGATTGCCGGCATGAGCGCCTGCAAACCATATGTGTTAGCTATCTGGGCGGGTGTTGCGATCGCGGCATTCCTTGGCATCTGGAAACCGGGCGCCTGACATTCACAGGAGTTCGCGATGGGCGACCAGGCCAATTCCTTTGCTTTCGTCCCACAGGCGCGGCACGCCATGCTGGTGCAGCCGAATCGCGACGAAAACGCGCGCCAGGATTTCGTCCGCAGTTTCAAGGCTTACATTCAAAGTGGCATCGTGCCCGGAGTGCATGGCGCCTGGCAATGCGAAGTCAAGCCACGCTTCCACAAGCAACATGGCCGCGATCCGGTCGATCGCCACGAGATCCGCGATCTCATGGTGCAGCAGCCGCTATTCCAGCACTACGCCTCAATGCAGCGAGTCAGTCAGGAGCTGCAGTGGGACACCGTGCTCGACAGTGTCGAACGGGAATTGCCGGATCTGATCGAAAAAGCCCGCTCAGCTAACAAAGGGCGGCAACTCGGCTCACTGACACTGGACCCCGGCCTCAAGCCGCCCAGGTATGTCGTAGGCGTTGATATTCATTGCATGCCGGGAGGCTATTGCGGCGAAGGCGGTGCCGACGACGTGGCGGTCGGCGCACTCTACGACCGCGGTGTGTATCTCTACGCGTTAGGCATGATGGGCCCATACAACGACGATATCGGCGGCTCGGCTGCGAAATTTGTTCGCGACAACTATCCGACGTTCAAGCCGCGGAGAATTCTGGATCTCGGCTGCACCGTCGGCCACAGCACATTACCGTGGGTGGATGCGTTTCCAGATGCCGAAGTGCATGCAATCGATGTCGGCGCACCGCTGCTACGTTACGCGCATGCGCGGGCCGAATCGCTCGGCAAACGTGTGCTTTTCCGTCAGGCCGATGCCGCGGCCACTGGTTTTCCCGACGGACACTTCGATCTCGTGGTCTCGAGCATCCTGTTTCACGAAACTTCAGCCAAGGCGCTGCCTGCGATTATCCGCGAGTGCCGGCGACTGCTGGCGAACGGCGGCATGGCAGTCCACGGCGATCTGCCACCGTTCTGGGCGATGGACGAGTTCAATCAATTCATGTTTGATTGCGAGACCTATTACAACAATGAGCCCTACTGGGGTGCGATGCGCATGGTCGATCAGGTCGAAGAGAGCGTGAAAGCCGGCTTCCCCCGGGAAAACGTCGCATTCAAGATGGCACCCTCGGCGTACCGCGCGGCATTCGGAGTGGATCGCGAGTTTCAAGCCGGCGAATTTGCACCCGGCAATGCCTGGCAGGTGCTGGTGACTCGCAAATGAGCGCAGCTAACAAGCCGAAGCGCACAGTACGCGGCCGGCGGCCGCAGTTTCATCAGGACCCGGCGATCGACAAGCTGCACGGCATGCTGATGGCGATGGCCGCAGAAATGTCGGTTCTCTATGAACGCATCGACACTATGGAAAGGGTCGCGGAGCGTCGCGGCGTCATGCTGCGCGACGAGCTCGAAAAGTTCACTCCTGACGCAGATGCGGCCGCGACGCGTGAAGCCTGGCGGCAGAAGTTTCTCGAGCGGTTGTTTTATCTCTACCGTGAAGAAGTGGACGACCGGCAGAATCAGGATAGCGACGCCTCCTATGCTGCGTTCCTGAAGGAAATCTCCTGACTGGCTGCAGCCTGCCTCTGGCGCAGCGCATTTTCGTTGTCGCTGCGGTCTTGTTAGCTTGCGGGGCGGTTGCAGTAGCGGGCGAAAGCACTTTGCTCCGACATGCTGTGCTGCCCGCAGAGACTTTTGCCGGTGGCCCGCCGGCCGGGCAGTTTGTGGATCGCGGCGGTTATGGCGAAAAACTGCCGCAAGCGCGCTTCGCGCAGCAACCCGTGCAAGGCGTTAGCTCAATCAAACCCGGTCCGCGCCGAGGCACCTGGTGGGCGCTGTCGGACAATGGCTTCGGAACAAAGTGGAACAGCCTGGACTACCGAACTTGCGTCTACCTTTTCGATGAACGGTTGCGCCTTCTGAAGCGCGTACCTTGGCGCGATCCGCAGCGCCGGTTTCCGTACGCGCTGATCCTCGCCGGCGACGCATCACGGCCCCTGAGCGGTGGCGACATCGATCCGGAATCCATGGTGGTCATGCACGACGGAAGTTTCTGGATCGGCGATGAGATTGGTCCCTGGTTGCTGCACTTTTCAGCGTCCGGAATTCTGCTAGCACCGCCAGTCGCAGCCTTGAGTAAGACTGGCGGAGAACTGCGTTCCATCAATCATCCCGACGTCCTCGCGGGTCGCGCTGTCGCCAATGTGCGCGCCTCCGCAGGCTTCGAGGGTCTCGCCAGCCTGGGGCATGGTCGCGAACAACGACTTTATGCGATGCTGGAAAAACCTCTCGCTGATGAGATCGACGCACGCGACGTACAACTGCTCGAATTCGATCCGACCCGCAGCCACTGGACCGGGCGATATTGGCGTTACCGACTGGATGCACCTGGACATGCCATTGGCGAGATTGCCAGTACGCCAGCCGGCGAACTGCTGGCCATCGAACGCGACACACTGCAGGGCGTGGCAGCGCGTACCAAAAAAGTCTATTTGCTCGCGAGCCCACTGGCTCATCCGCCGCAAGAGCTGCTGGCAAAGAGATTGTGGGTAGATTTACTCTTGTTAGCTAACCCAAAGAAGCTGAGTGGCCCTGATGCGGTTTTCCGCTTTTCCTATGAAACTATCGAATCAGTTCAGGTCGTCGACAACAACACCATACTGGTGGTCAATGACAATAATTTTCCAGCGAGCGGCGGGCGTGGCGGCACAACTCCCGATCCCACAGAATGGCTGTGGATTCAGGTGCCGAATCTCGCTCGTTGATTGTTAGACAGGTACCGACCCGGCGTCGTAGGCATACAACGAACGCAGCTCGGCCATGCCGGCCGCCAGCGCCTTGACCTGCTCCGACGGATCGCTGGCAAAATACACCTCGGAGCGTGCGCGTGACATGGCAAGCGCAGCGTCGGCTCGGGCATGGCGCGCGCGTTCGTAGCGTTCCAGTGTTTCGGTGACATCATCGGCGGCAGCCGCGCAACGCGCCAGCACCACACCATCCTCAAGCGCCATCACGGCGCCCTGCCCTGTGAACGGCGGCATCGGATGTGCCGCGTCGCCTAACAATGTGGCTCTCCCCGAAGACCAGGCGGACAGTGGATCGCGATCGAACAGACCCCATTTGAACAGCCGCTCTGGTGGCGTCAAAGCTAACAAATGTTGCGAAACAGGTTCAAAATCGGCGAATTCTTGCTGAACTTCGGCGAGTTCGGCGCGCACGCTCCAGCCTTCTTCCATCCAGGCGTCGCGGTGCGCCATCGCGACGTAGTTGATGACCGTACCCTTGCGCAGCGGATATCGCATCAACAAACGGCGCGGTCCCATCGTCATGCACAGCGGCGGATCGAACAACGACGCCGGCGCAGCCGCTGCGGGTACCAGTCCGCGCCAGGCAACGAAGCCCGTGAATCGCGGCGCGTCATGGCCAAACAGCGCTGCGCGAACTACGGAGTGAATGCCGTCGGCGCCGATCAGCCAGTCAGCTGCCACGCGTTCACCGCTCGCAACCACTGCGCTGACCCCTTTATGGTCCTGCTCAACGGTCCTCACTGCAGAATTGACACGCAGCGCATCTGGCTGCAGCCCCCGCAAAGCGGCTAACAGCGAGGTATGCAGGTCGGCGCGGTGCATGTGATAGAGAGGGACACCATAGGTGTCGACCGTCATGTCCTGCGGCAATCGGACCAGGATGTCACCGGTGGCGTAGTGGCGCATCGCGCCCGCCGGTGGACGACTGCCATGACGCTCGAGCGCGGCTGCCAATCCCAGCGCGATCAAGGCCTTGCTCGCATTGGGTGTGATGCTGAGCCCTGCGCCGACCTCTGCGAGTTCGGGCACCTGCTCCAGCACCGTCACCTGATGGCCACCACGGGCGAGTCCCAATGCTGCAGCGAGGCCACCGATACCGGCACCCACGACAATTACCCTGGAGTTCTTCATGGCGACGACGGTAACAAATTATAGGCCGCTAGCGGTCAGCGTTGTTCAGCTAACACCGTTGCGTGGTGGATTTGACGCGCGCCTAGAGCAGATTTTTGACCAGTTTGCCGTCCTTGACGATGACCAACAGGTTCTTGTCAGGCATTTCCAGTACGCGAATATCCTGCAGCGGATCGGCCGCGACGATCAGCAAATCCGCCAGTGCGCCTGGCTCGATGACGCCGAGACGGCCATAGGAATTCCGCGGTCCCGACAGTGCTAACAAGTCAGCGTTGATCGAGGTTGCCTGGCGCAGGATTTCGAGCGGCGTGAACCAGCGCAATCGCGCGCCGAACTCGTTGCTTTGCAGCGCAAAGGCTCGGGAACTGCCGAACGCATCGGTACCGAACGCGACTTTGACGTTGTATTTCTTGGCAAGCTGCATCATGCGATCCAACCCGGTGCTGACCAGCTGCGCTTTGTCCCGTTGCGCCCGCTGTACCGGAGTCGATGGCAGTGCCGCATCTCGCACCGCGGCTCCGGGACTGCCGGCGCCGCCGAAGAAGTAGGCCTGTGGCGACAGGAAAACCCCGCGCTCGGCGATCAGTTTCATGGTTGCTTCATCGATCAGGTGCGCGTGCTCTATGCTGCGCACGCCCGCTTCCACCGAACGGCGAATCGACAGCGGCGTGTAGGCGTGGACCGCAACATAGGTGCCCCAGTCTGCCGCGGCCTCCACCGCCGCACGCAGTTCTGGCGCCAGAAACTGCACGCTGTCGATGGGATCCCAGGCAGAGGAAATTCCGCCACCCGCTGTTAGCTTTATTTGGGTCGCGCCAAGGCGCAGCTGCTCGCGCACCGCGCTCAGCACCTCGTCCGCTCCATCGGCGGTCAGCGCAAAGCCGAGTTGCTCCGCAATGTCGATGCGACCGCTCCAACGTCGCGGCGGCGAATCGGTACGCAGACGATGGTCGCCATGCCCGCTGGTCTGGCTGATGATCGCACCCGACGGAAAAATCCGTGGGCCTTCGATCAACTCTTCGTCAATAGCCCGCTTGAGACCGAAGGACGAGCCGCCCATGTCTCGTACCGTTGTAAAGCCGCGACGCAGTATGCCGCGCGCCTCCACGGTTGAGCGCGCGGCGTTGTACGAAGGATCCGTGTCACCCAGCGCCGCGAACGACACCGTCACGGACGGGTGAATATGCGCATCGATCAATCCTGGTATGACCACGCGCCCGGCAGCATCAATGACCCGCACGTCTGGCGGCAGTTGGGTGGCCGTTGTAATGGCCAGAATCTTGTTGCCACCAATGATGATGTCCACGCCTTCACGCAGCGTGGCATTGCGGCCATCGAATATCCTGGCGTTACGAATTACCAGCGTCGCGGCCGGATCTTCAGCCGCCTGGGCCAGTATTGCCAGGCTACCTAGAATCAGTGCTAACAATCGAGCCGGTAGAATCATTCTTCAAACCGCAGATGTTTGACACTCTTGCCGTGGCGACGAATGAGTTTCAAAGCCTCGACACCGATCTTGAGATGCCGTTCGACAAACTCATCGGTGACGCGCCGGTCAGACGACTCGGTTTTGACACCTTCGGGAACCATCGGCTGATCGCTGACTAACAGCAACGCCCCTGTTGGGATGCTATTGGCAAATCCAGCCGCAAAAATGGTAGCGGTCTCCATATCGATCGCCATGCAGCGAGTGCGGCGCAGGTAGTCCTTGAAATCATCGTCGTGTTCCCAGACTCGCCGATTGGTGGTGTACACAGTCCCTGTCCAGTAGTCGAGCTCCATGTCGCGGATACTGGTGGACACCGCGCGTTGCAGACTGAATGCCGGCAGGGCTGGCACTTCCGGCAGCAGGTAGTCGTTGGAGGTGCCCTCGCCGCGCACCGCGGCAATAGGCAATACCAGGTCGCCAATTTGGTTTTTCTTCTTCAGACCACCGCACTTGCCCAGAAACAAAGCAGCGCTCGGCACAATGGCCGACAGCAAATCCATGACGGTCGCCGCATTGGCACTGCCCATGCCGAAGTTGATGAGGGTGATGCCATCCGCCGTAGCGTTAGGCATGGGCCGGTCCCGGCCCATGACTTCGACGCCGGCGGCGCGCGCGAAGATCTCGACATAATTGCCAAAATTGGTCAGTAGAATGTGCTGACCGAAATTCTCCAGCGCCGTCCCTGTATACCGGGGCAACCAGTTATCGACAATTTCTTTTTTGCTGCGCATTGTGTAGAGCCTGAACCAGCGCAGAAGAATAGCCGACTCCCGCTCATTGCGGGAGGTTGTCAGCTCGATCTAACACCTGGGCGATGCCCTAGCAAACGCGCAGGCAGCATCAGCAGCGCCTGCAACAGCGACAAGAGTGCGGTAAACACGGCGCCGAGAATTCGGAACGGAATACTCAGCAACCAGATCACAGGCAACAGGACCAGAAGCAGCAATGCCAGGGGCCAGGAGACCACCAGCAGCAGGCACCAGGCGACCAAAACGACAAAGAATTTCATGGCTGACTCCGCTTTCGATGGCTTGTTGACAGGCTTGCTGTGGTCATGTACCTTTCTATTACAAGGTACCTGAAGTAAAAATGCAAGCGGATTCCAAATTCACAGCCATACGCAAGGGATTGCTCGAGTTCCTGGTGCTGAAGATCGTCGGCAGCGAAAGCGTCTATGTGCCCGACATATTGCGCCGGCTCGCGGAAACTGAGTTCGCGACTCAAGAAGGCACCCTCTATCCGCTGCTCAGCAAACTGCGGCGCGAAGAACTGGTGCAGTACGAATGGCAGGAGTCCGGCGTCGGACCACCGCGAAAATACTATCGCCTAACAAAATCGGGTAAGACCCAGCTTGCCGCGTTTGACGAATACTGGGAACAGTTGAACAAAACCATTGCCAGAATCGGACGATAAGCCATGCAACGCGTTTTGACCGTCAGCCTGAACCGCAACGCCTACCAGATTGAGGAGGATGCTCACGCGCGACTCGCGGAGTATCTGGCTGATGCTGGCAAGCGGCTCGCCGGTAACCCGGACCGCACCGAAATTTTGTTTGATCTCGAGCAGGCAATCGCGGACCAGTGCAAAAAGCGCATGCAGCAAGGCTACGACGTCATCACGCTGACGGAGCTCGGCCCGAGTCTCGAGGAAATTGGTGCGGTGGAAGTACCGGATGTTAGCGGAACACCCAGTAGCCCGTCGCAGGAAAGTCCGCCAGCACTACAACAAGTCAGCGAAGGCGCCGTGCTCAGCGGCATTTGCAAAGGCCTGGCGAGGGCCGCGAAAATCGACGTTACGCTGGTGCGCGCCATCGCGCTGGTTCTGCTGTTTGTCAGTGGCGGCGCGATGATTCTGCTCTACGTCATCATGATGCTGATTGTGCCATTCGCGCCGCTCGAGCCAAATGGCCAGCCACTGCGGAAAATTCCCGCCAAATGCCGCGACCTCGTAACACTGGTGCGCACCAAACTCGGCATGCTGGTCAGCTGAACAATCCGCAGTCGACTATAGTTGGAGCGGGTGATGGGAATCGAACCCACGTTAGTAGCTTGGGAAGCTACAGTTCTACCATTGAACTACACCCGCGACTGAAGCCTAACAAGTTTAACGAAACATGTTAGTTCCCGTGCGTGCAGGAATCCGTGCGATACGGTATTCTCGCCAAATGGCACGCAGTTGTAAATGAAATGCCTGCTGCCAGGAATTGCTCCAAATACAACCTAAAGTGGACTCATGCGCGTCATCATAAATCGCCGAATTGCCGCGTTGGCTCTGTTCAGTCTGGTTTTGTCTGCCTGCGGCGGTGGGAGTAGTTCACCTCCCGCACCTCCTGCACCGACCGTACCGACGGTCACATTGTCCGCCAACCCGACCTCGGTCACCGTAGGATCGTCGACCAACCTGACTTGGACATCTACGGACGCCACCAGTTGCACAGCCTCGGGCGGCTGGAGTGGCTCGCGGACGACCGGCAGCAGTGAGGTGTCGAGTGCTCTGACAGCTAACACGACCTTCAATTTGTCCTGCACGGGCGCCGGTGGCACGGCCAATGCCAGCGTCTCCGTGACCGCGACCGTTCCTTTGCCGGCCATCAGTCTGACAGCAACTCCCGCGACCATCGCCACTGGCGGCAGTTCAACTTTGAATTGGACAGTGCTCAACGCGACCAGTTGCACCACATCCGGCGCCTGGAGCGGCTCGCGGCCCACCACCGGCACGCAGTCAACAGGAACGCTGAATGCGACGGCGAGCTACACCCTAACTTGTACCGGAGCTGGCGGCAGCAACGCATCCACAGTTTCCGTCAACGTCGTCAACAACAATGCGCCGACTGCGAACGCCGGCGCGGATCGCATTGCCAACATGGGATCTGTCGTCACCCTGGTCGGCGCTGCCAGCAGCGACAGCGACGGCACAATCGCCAGCTATGCCTGGTCGCAGACCGCTGGCCCGATAGTCACGCTAAACCGCAGCGGCAGCGACGCCAGTTTTACCGCACCTAACGTTGCCGCCGACACGATCCTGACCTTCCAGCTGGTCGTGACCGACAACCTGGGAACGGCGAGCGCGCCTGATCTGGTCAATGTAACGGTGAAACCGCTGACGGCAGGACAGACGCCGATCAGCGGCCGGATTACGTTTGCGCGGATTCCCGTATCGACCGCCGGTTGGAATTACGCCAGTACGGTGCAACAGGCGGCAAGAGGCATCACAGTTGAGCTCGTCAATGCCACCAGCGGCAGCGTCATCACGAGCGGCGCAACCGACGGCGATGGATTCTATTCGCTGATCGCCACACCTAACACCAGCGTGTTTGTCCGGGCGCGCGCCGAGATAATCAAAACAGGTTCAGGTCCGACCTGGAATGTCCGCGTGCAGGATGTCGACAATGCCAACACTCTGCAGACAGCACGCGGCGCGGATTTCAACTCGGGAACGGGTGTGACGCATGACGTCGCGATCCAGTCAGGCTGGGACCCTGTGACCCGTGTCCAAAGCGGTCCGCGCGCTGCGGGGCCGTTCGCGATTCTCGATACCATGTACCGGGCTATCGGCAAGGTGACTGCGCTTAGCCCGACCATCAATTTTCCCGCACTGATCGTTGACTGGGCGGAGAACAATACTGGCGGTCAAACTTTTTTCACCAGTGGTGTCAGTGGCAACGATCCCAAGATCGTGCTGTCTGGACAGATCAACAATGACACGGACGAATATGATCAGCACGTGATTGCCCATGAATTCGGCCACTATGTCGAATGGCGGTTCGGGCGATCCGACAGTATCGGCGGACCCCACGGAGCGGGCGACCGCCTTGATCCGCGCCTGGCCTGGGGCGAAGGCTTCGGCTACTGGTTTGCGTGCTTTGTCATGGACGACCCTTTGGCGATAGACACCCTTGGCGCATCGCAACTGCAGGCCGGACGTTTCAATGTCGAAAACAATGCTGTCGCGATCTCGAATCCCGGCTGGTGGAGCGAAGCGAGTTCTTTTTCAATCCTCTGGGATATTTACGACGCGGCGAACGACGACGGCATTGCGTTAGGCGCAGCGCCGATGTGGGCGGTATTGACCGGGCCCATGCGTTCGGCCGAATCCATGACGACAATTTTTACTTTCATCGCCGCCCTGAAACAGGCGAACGCGGGCGCAGCGGCACAGATTGACACGCTGGTCAGCTCCCATGGCCTGTTAGCCGCGACTCTGGACGAATTCGCCAGTACTGAAACCAGCAATGCCGGCAGCAACAACGTGCTGCCCTTGTACACCAACGTCGCGGCGGGCGGCAGTGCCGTCACCTTGCAGAGCATCCAGGATTTTGGCACGCCTAACAAACTGGGCAACTACCGCTTTCTGAAGCTGACCGTGCCCGGCCCGCGGACCGTGCGCATCACGGCGACCACGGCCGTCGGTCGCGACCCCGACGTGTTCGTGTACCGACGTGGCTTAACGGTGGCCGCCGGGGAAACTACCGCAAACGAAGACTTCAACGCCACGTTGGCAGAAGCCGGGACTTATGTCATCGAAGTGTACGACTGCAACAATGCCGGCTGTGCCGGCGGCAGCCCAGCCCCGGCCAGCACGCCGATTACGGTACAAGTGCAATGATCCTTATGAAGGCACACATGATCAGATCTATCTGTATCGGACTGACCCTCGCGGTTGTACCGTTGTTAGGATCTGCAGCGCCACCTGTCGGCGCATCACCGCCTGGCATGACACGAGCATCGCGACAGGGCGAGAAAATAGGCGCGCCGGTCGACATGTTCTACAAATATGTGGCGGGCGGTACAGCCAAGAACGATCCCACCCTGCAGCTTGCCTTCGCGCCGCGGCTAGCTGTGGACAATCTGCGAGTGGAATTGCTGGCTGGCCCAGGCGCAGTGATCGACAATGGGGGCGCACCCTTGGCACTCGCGAAAACCAGCGCTGCGGGTGTTTACAACCGCTACATCAGTGTTCGGCGCTTGACTGACAAGCCAGCAACTTTGCAGGCGATCGTCACCGTCGACATAGGCGATTCGCGGTATGCCAGTATTTTTACGCTGCCCGTCGACGCCGCGTCGGCCACCGCGATGAAATCCACGACCGTCACGAAACCTTCGCGCAAGCAGCCATTGCGTTGACGGCAACCGCTCCGCGCCGCGGAATCCGCAGCTTTGTCGTCCGCGCCGGCCGGCTGACAGCCGCACAGCAACGAGCGCTGACTGAGCTCTGGCCGGCCTATGGACTGGCCTGGCCACCGCCTGCAGTGCCCATTCAATCGTCTTGGATTTTCAACCGGATCGCACCGCTGACGGTAGAAATCGGTTTCGGCAATGGCACGACGCTGGCGGCGCTGGCAACCGCCAACCCGGGTCGCGACTATCTGGGCATCGAAGTGCATCAGCCGGGCATCGGACACCTGTTGTTAGCAGCCGAAGCCTCAGATCTGAAGAATTTGCGCATCATCGCGCACGACGCCGTGGAGGTGCTCGCCCAGGCGATTGCGCCGTGCTCCGTCGACGAAATTCTGGTGCAGTTCCCGGATCCCTGGCCCAAGAAACGGCATCACAAACGACGACTGATTCAGCCAGAGTTTGCGACACTGGCTGCGAGCCGACTACGCACGGGCGGCATGCTGCGTCTCGCAACCGACTGGGAAGCCTATGCGCTCCACATGCAGGATGTGCTCAATGCCTGCCCGTTGCTACGGAATCTGGCCGCGGACGGCGGCCCGGTGCCGAGGCCAACATGGCGCCAACTGACGAAATTCGAACAGCGCGGCCATCGGCTTGGGCACGGAGTCTGGGACTTTGAATTCAGCCGCCAAGATTGAAGGCCGCGCGCACACCGTCCAGCATAAACTGTACGGACAGTGCGCCCAGCACCACACCCAGCAATCGATTGGTGACGTTGGCGCCGGTTACGCCCATGACCCGCATGACCGGACCGGACAGGCGCATCATCAGCAACGCCAGCAGAATGACTGCAATCGCAGCCGCGATCAGACCGGCGAACAGCACCGGTTGCTCGGTCACCAACACCGGTCCGAACCACAAAAGAAT
>JAYVJR010000104.1:0-2687 GCA_043769085.1 Gammaproteobacteria bacterium | reverse complement strand
CTGCTCGGCTACCAAAAATCGGTGTTCTTCATTGCAGATCACCAATGGCCGCTCGGCGCCTAGTCCTTGCAGTCGATCCAGCGTGACCTGCAGCATGGTGCCTTGACCTTGCACCTCCAGAAATTGTTTGGGTCGCGATTCGCGCGAGAGTGGCCACAGGCGCGTCCCCGCGCCGCCCGCGAGAATGACAGGTTTGATCCCGGATGGATTCATTTTGCGACTCCAGCAAAAGAGGGTGGCAACCCGTAGTGCGAGTGGCAATCAAGCACGGGCGCAATAGTCCGCATAGGCGAGGGCAATTCCGTCGCGCAAACCAATCTCGGGCTGCCAGCCGAGCGCTCCGATACGCGTGCTATCAAGCCATTTGCGTGGCGTGCCGTCGGGTTTGGACGCGTCGAACGCAAGCTCGCCGGCAAACCCTATCACTTCGCACGCGAGGCGCGCTAGCGTCTTGATCGATACGTCACTGCCTGCGCCAATGTTGATCAGTGGCCCGTCGTATCCAGTCCGCATCAGATGCACGCAGGCGCGCGCCAGGTCGTCAACGTGCAGGAACTCACGTTGTGGCGTGCCGCTTCCCCAGACTTCCAGTATCGGCGAATTGCCAGCGTCAGACAGGCTTCCAATTGTGTTGTTCGCCAGGCGGATAAGTCCCAGATGTGCAAGGACTTCGGCAGGAATTGGCCCAAACTGTGCCTCATCGCGCACAATTTCATCGACTCGCCCATTGAGCGCGAGCTTGGCCAAATGAACCTTGCGAATCAGCGCGGGCAGCACATGACTGTTGTAGAGGTCGTATTTGTCGTTGGGGCCATACAGGTTGGTAGGCATCGCTGATATGTACTGGCGGCCATATTGCCGGTTGTAGCTATCGCACATTTTGATGCCGGCAATCTTTGCTATCGCGTACGGCTCATTGGTTTGCTCAAGTGGCCCGGAGAGCAAATATTCCTCTTTCATGGGTTGTGCGCAATCGCGTGGATAAATGCACGATGACCCCAAAAACAGCAGACGCTGAATCCCTGCTGCATGCGCAGCATGAATCAGATTGGCTTGCACCATCAGGTTCTGGTAGATGAAGTCTGCGCGATAGACATTGTTGGCATGCACACCGCCTACTTTGGCGGCTGCCATAAAAATATAGTCGGGCCGTTCCTGCATGATGTACTGCATGACTGCTGGCTGACTCGTCAAATCGATATCTTGACGCCGCGGTGTGAGCAAATCGGTGTAGCCCTCAACGAGAAGACGGCGCACCAATGCCGCACCCACCATGCCCGCAGCGCCGGCGACGAAAATCCTCATTGCTGTACCCGGTGATTTCTCATGCTCGTATGCTGCTTGCGCAGGTTCACAGTAGAGATTGGTTTAGGGCCGCGTCAGATCGTGAAGCACCATTTCGCGGATCATATGCTCGAAGCTGATGGACGGACGCCACTCAAGATCTCCGCATAGCTTGGCGGGTGATCCAGAGAGCGCCGGTGCCGCATGGTGGAGCGCCGGTTCCACATAGCTGCGCCAGTCAAGGTTCACTACGTCAAATGCTGTTTCGAGCAAGTATTGGACGGAACGCCGTTCCCCTGAAGCGACCACATAGTCCGCGCCATTGGCAGAGGCCGCCATCAGGTGCATGGCCGCAACCACATCCCGCGCGCTCGACCAATCGACACGCGCTCCCAAGTTTTGCAGCTTCAATTTTACTGGCCTGCCCATTTTTGCATGGGCAGCTGCCTGCGTGATTTTGCGGGAAACAAACGTCGCACCGCGCAACGGTGACTCGTGGTTGAACAAAATTGCGGTACTGGTGCGCAGCCCATGTGCTGTGCGCAAGAATGCCAGCAGGTCCATGCTCCAAGATTTTGTGTGTCCGTAAAAACTTGCCGGGCTTCTGGGGCTGTGCTCGTCAACGACGGCGTCTGCGGGGCCTGCAAGGTACATCTGACTGGATGCGGCAAACACCAAATGTCCGGTCGCACGAGCCTCCAACATGGAAAACGCGAGATTTTTGGTGGTCAGAAAATTCTGACGCAGCATCGCATCCTGCATCGCCAACTGATGTCCGGCAGGGTCTTCCTGGGATGAATGGTGCACTGCCGCCAGATGATAAATTTCATCCGGGCGGGCCTGCTCCAGCAAACGCCGCACTGCCGTGGCATCTTCGAGGTTGGTGTGGTCAAGCTGCATGCTGGCGAGCGTGCCATCTGGAGGCAACGTTCTCCCGGCTTTGGTTAGGCCAATGACGCGGTAGCCTGCAGCCAGCAGGCGGGCCGCGAGGAGCTGTCCATCCTGACCGAGCGCCCCGGTGATGAGCGCTGTAGGTGCCGAGGTGCGTGATGTCATTTGCACTGGCGCGTGGCTGAGCGCGCGAGCGGGCGCCGAATCAGACGATTTCAATTTCCGGGAACGGAAAAATCAATTTTCCCCCGCGCTGCAGAAACTCGCGTTCGCGCCGCACAATACCGTCCTTGAAGTGCCACGGGAGCACCAAAAAGTAGTCTGGATTCATCGCTCTTGCTTGGGCTTCCGGAATGATCGGGATAGCGCTGCCGGGCGTGAACGATCCAAACTTATCGCTGTTGATTTCGGCAATCGCCGCAATATCGGATGAGGTAAATCCGCAAAACTGCAGGGTGACGTTGCCTTTGGTCGATGCGCCGTAACCCAACACTTTTTTGCCATCCGCGTTC
>JAYVJR010000103.1:0-35609 GCA_043769085.1 Gammaproteobacteria bacterium | reverse complement strand
CACCGGGCGGGGTCTGGCAACGGCAGGCTCGGGCTCACCATTAGGCCCGATCCTTGAACTAGACTGCGTTACAGAGGGGGGTTTGAACTTCCTATCCGCAACACGGTATTTTCTGGTGGATCTTTATTTCGTCGCGAAGCTTGGCGAGGGTGTTCAGTCGGCAAACTTTACATTGTCACGCGCCAGAAGGTTTGTTCAGACATGGCCCTGTGGGCTAAATCGTTGATTTCCTGAGCGATCGAAAAGTGTGGCATGGCAATTGCAGCTCAGTAAATTCGCATACCAAATCAAAACAACGAGGCAATCCCATGCGACTACGATTTCTAGCACTTCTGGCCTGCGGACTCGGCGCGACCGCTTCGCAGGCCTCTATTATCGGCACATCGACCGGTCCGACGATCGGCGGTTTGCGCATGGACGGTTTGGGTGCGGGCGCATTTGGATTGAACAATCCCGCGAGCGGCCTGGGCCTACTGGTGTATACCGTGGGCGCATGTTTGGCGACGACACCGACGCTCTCGACCTGTTCGTTGTCTGGCAATTATCTGGACGACATTGGTAGTGACGGCACGTCGGGCGGCGGTGGCGCTTTCGCGCTGGTGGTCACTTACGACCCGAATCAGTTTCCCCCCATTGGCAGCCTGATGCCCCTGATTGCGCAGATTGGTTCCGCGACGCCGTCGAACGATCCAAATAACCCTTACAACCAGGCGGGCTTGATCGCGCGCGACAGTTTGTTGGTGGCGACATTGACGCTCAATACGCTGGGCGGCGACACCATTGTTCGTCGTTCTTACTATTCGGACCCGATGGACCCGAACAGCTTCGTGTCGGAATTTGGCTGGAACACCCAATTCTTCGACAGCAATCAGGTGGGCGCGCCCACGTGCACGGGGCTGGCAATCACCGCGAGTTGCGGCGTAGGTAACGTCAGTCTCGTTGCCGGCGCGAGTATTTCGGGCGCTGTACGAACCTTCAGTTTCATCACAGAAGGCTCACGCAGCGTGCCCGAACCCGGTACGTTAGGGTTGCTGGGTCTAACGCTGGCTGGCCTTGCGGTATCCAGAAAACGATCTATTCGCTGACAGCCTGATAGCCGACCCGACCTTGGATGAGAAACCCCGCTTCGGCGGGGTTTTTCGTTAGGTCGCGGCGTGGCTGGAATTGAACCGGAATCCATGAGTCGCGTTTGGCGCGACATGGACAGCGAAACCTTCGTGCTTGGCAACCGTCATGCATCTATACGACCAGAACCTACTGCAGCCCGACAAATGACCGCGCCGATTCGGCTGTCGCGCCTCACCAACCCATCGCGAAGTAGGTGATCGTGCGGCGCACGTTGTCGCGCACGACGCCCTAAGCAACCCTGCTGTAGATCGAGCGCTGACCCATCACGGGCGAGGGCCACATCGTTGATCGCATAGGCCGACGGCACTGGGACACAGTCGTGCCACACAACGGTTGGTTCTGCTAACAAGCCTTTCACCACAAACAACTCGATTCGTTGTGGGGTGCTGCGGTTGAGCGCCGCGAGCCAGAGTTGGCCATTCACTTTGCGAACGTCAATGCCGCCAGCGTCAACGCGGTCGGGCGGTCCCGAGCAGCCGCGTGCGCTGCGCTGTGGCGGATCCTCGCGCTGCGACGGGTCGTATGATCGGCGCGAACCGGTCCGGGGATTCAGCAAAACAATCGGGGTAGACAGCGAGTTCTGGCTAACAGCGAGCCAGGGTGTGCCGGGCAGGGCGGCAAGGTCCTCCGGGCGATCAAATTCGCAGAAATCTGCACCACCAGCAGCGCAAGCAGGCACTTGTCCCGCGGCGGACGCGCCGTCCGTTTGGGCGAGCTGCGCCAGGCATAGCGTCGCCAACAGCCACGCATGTCGACGCAACGCGAGCCGCCTCAACGCAGCCCGCCGCGACGCAGAAACCGTACTGCTTCACGGACCGTCAACTCCGGCTGCTCGATCATCGGCAGATGCCCGGCACCCTGGTAGGGCGTTAGGGTGGTGGGTGCGTTGACGAACAGGGCGGCAACTTCGCCACCAATTTGCGCAGGCAGCACCACGCCGTCGGCACCCCATTGAATCAAAATAGGTCGCGTCAATCGCGCGTACTGCTTGGCGATGTCGATGCTGTCCCACAGCTGGTACTGCGTTTGAATGTACGCATCGACCCAGGACTTGGCGCCAGCGCGATTGTTGATGCTAAAATATCGATCAACGAGTTGCGGCGTGATGATTGCGTCGTTCGCGATAATGTCGTGCAGGAAGGCGTCGAAGAATTCGCGCGACTGAAACGGCGCCAGGTGCCGCGACTCGGCGACTGCCGCCATCATGGCAGGACTCGGCGTGCGCGATGGCGGGCGGCCCGCCGGCAGCGTTGAGACCACCAATCGATCGACGCGCTCTGGGTGAGCGATAGCGTAAAAGACCGCTACCAACGCCCCGTTGGAAGTTCCGCCGACATGAAAACGCTTGAGCTTGAGCTGGTCGGCGAGCTTCCCTAACAAATCGACCGCGCGCGCGGTGGAATAGATGCCTGACGGATCCGGCCCAGACAGGCCATACGGCGGATAGTCAAAGCGAATCACTCGAAAGCGACGCGTTAGCGCCGGCATCCATGCGTCCCACATGTGGAGGCTGCCGAGGTGACCGTTCAGTAGAATGAGCGGCGCACCCCTGCCTTCGTCTCGCAAGTGCAACGGCACGCCGTCCACCAGTACAAACTGGGACGGTGGCTGTGCATACTCTGCGCGCAATTGCGTATCCTTGGTCATTTGCGGCGGCGCTTTGTCAGCAGCTGAAATTGGCGGACCATAGACCGCCGTTGCAATGCCGGTTGCAAGCGCCGCCAGAACAGCGCGTTGTGCGAGAATTCTACCTGGCGAGTAAATAGAATGTTTTGTCATCACCCATTCAGGCTAACACAGTCGCGCGACGTATCGTCCAGCGCGTGTATTGCGCTGGAATGTAATAATGCAGAGACCTACAAATTGCATGAAGGGTGACCCAGGGTGCGGCGTTGGCGAACAACTTCGGCGCTTTTGCCGAGTAACCATTGACCGGGAGCAAGCATGGTAAGGGCAACAAGTAATGTCTCATTGGCATTTTTGATTTTCATGAGCTTGGCGGGTTGCGCTACCGGGATGCAGCGGCTTGCCGTTGCGCCTACGCAGGCCGACATCGAGCGCGCGCGCGCGGAAATCTGGGCCAAAGAGCTCGCGATCTACGCGGCTCGCGGTCGCGGTGATCTCGATACCTACATCGCCAGCACATCTAACAAATACCTGGGATGGCCGCCGGGCTGGCCCAAGCCGTCTGGCCTAGACCAACTGCGCAAAGGCGCCGCGCTAATGAAGACTCAAACCCGTGAACAGCTAACAATGACCCAGGAAGACTTCACGCTGTCGGGCAACACGGGGATCATCTATTACAGTACGCATCGCACGCGGTTGCCGGGCGGTGAGGTCGTCGATCAGTATTTTGACATCGTCCATATTTGGGTGCGCGAAGCGGGGCAGTGGAAATTGTTAGGCGCTCTGGGTCGCGACAAACTCAGGTCTTGAACTCAGGCGGGCCGCACACGCAGTCGGACGTTTCCCGACGACAGAGGTTGCGCGCCGCTTTCGGTGCAGACCATCATGTCTTCAATGTGGGACGAGCCGTACCCAATCTCAAGATAGGGCACATCGATGGTGAATACAGTGCCTTTTTCAAACCTGAGTGGCACGGATCGCGATGGATTGACCAGTGACGAGGGCTGATCCGTGTGGTCGATTCCTACATTGTGAACCGCCGCAAAGCCGTTAAGGCCCTTCTGCCGCATCACATCCGCGCAAATCTTGGAGACATCGTCGAATGCCATGCCAGGACGAATCGCCTGGTAGGCGACGGACAACGCTTCGGCGCCGACCTGGTTTCGCCGCACAGTCTCGTCCGTTGGCGAGCCGATCACGATCGATCGACCGATATCCCCCACATAGCCGAGGTAATCGCCGACGCTGTCAATCTTGATGACCTTGTCGCGCTCAATTCGCCCGGAGTTGAGTCCATCCTGGTTGATGATCAGCCAGCGCGTGTCACCACCGAGGGCACCGATGCGTTTCCGATACGCAATTTCGACTTCGGCGATTGCTTGCCCGACATGCATTGATGCGATGGCAGTGTCGAGCGCCGATTCGCAGCGCTGCGAGACGGCACGCAGCAGTTCGACTTCGTTCGCGGATTTCACCATACGCACTTCCTTGAAGATGTCGAAGGCGTCGACCCCCTTGATGTCTTCAAGCCCTACGTCGGACAACCACGGGATGACGCGCGGATCATCAAACCCGACTCTGCCTTTGGCCACGCCTGCGGCGAGCAGCGTTCGTTTGAGTGCATGCAACGCCGATGCCGCGGGCTTGTCGGCAAATTCCGCGGCAAGTGCCAGCTGAAACAGATCTCGGTCAGAGAACTTCGCGCCTTTGCGCACCAAGTTGCGGTTGTACCGCATGGCTGGTGGATCGCCCTTCATTTGCTCGGGGCTCAGTGCGCCACCTGCGAGTCGTTCGACTGCCAATGGGGCCGTAAAAATCTCGATTGACGACATCCAGGTCGGTCGGTAGTCGAGGTGGTAAAGCAGCGCACCCCAGATGATCAACGCCGGAGGCGCATCCTCGCGTCGCGGCAACACGGCGAACAGCATGTGCTCGATTCCCGTGTGATAAAACGCATTGTCATGGCTGGACAGGTAATAGACGTTCTTTGGGGTGCAGGCCACCAGCGCATCAAGACCATGCTTGTCCATGATCGCGTTCGCCCGCTCGCGATTAACGAGCGGCTTCGCCACAAACAAATGCTTCAGCAGTTCATGATTGCGGTACCCAGCAAGCTCTTGCGATGACAGGTTGACAGACATCGACGGGTCATAGGGCGCGACCGTATCGGCGGCTTGAGCAGCCGATAGACCTAACAGCGGTGCCGCTGCGAATGCAGCTGACGTTCCGATCAACAGATCACGCCTGGAGACGACCATGCAGTCCTCGCCAACTTGTGAGGGGCGCAGGTCACCTTTAAAAGAAAAGTCGTCGGACTCGGAATTTGCCATGGCTTTGCTTCTCGTTGATCTATGGAAACTCTGCACAAGTGATGCGGGCGCCAAGTGTGGATTCGCTTATCGCTTGTTCCCAGCGATCTCGCGTCGCACGCTCGGCAGCCCATAAATCAGTACGGCCAGTGCTGCTGCTAACAGAGCCGTACTGGCGATCACCAGCGAGTAGCGCAACTGCTGTGGATCATGAAACCACAAGTCTGTTAGGGCGGCGATCAGAGTTGGGCCGCAACCTTGCCCCAGCAAATTGGCGACCAGCAAATAGAGCGCCATTAGTTGGCCGCGCATGCGATTCGGCGCCAGGATAGGTATCGCCGCTGTGCCGGCACCGAACGGCATGGTTGTGAAAAACGTGGCGATGGCCAGCATCGCCAACGAGCTAGCGGCCGATGGCATCAAGGGAAACCCCACAACGAATGGCAGGGCGCAACAGCAGGCAATGATTCCCGAACGTAGATTGGCATCCAGGTGGCCGCGCTGCGCAAGCCAGTCGGACAGGCGGCCACCAATCACCACGCCAAGGGTTCCGAGTACCATGTAGATTGTTCCGAAAGCGAAACCCGTGTCGCTGGCGCTTGTGCCGTAGGTGCGGATAAAAAATGTGGGGACCCAGGCGCCGATGCCGTAGTTCAGGGCCGCCAACAGTGAGAAGCCCATGAAAATGGTGCCGATACTCGTGCGGCGCTCCCACACAAACCGCGCGACCGCTCGCAGGCTCGGTAGTTCGCTCGGTTCTGCACCCGGGCCGTAGACGGTCCGCGCGGGCTCACGTACGGTCAGCATCAGCAGCAGGCACAGCACCCCCGGTGCCGCAGCGATCAGGAAGGCGATCTGCCAGGCACGCAATTCGCCGAGCCCGAACACGGCAATCGACTTCGTCAAGTCGAGTTGGCTGAGAATGGCGCCGCCGATGACCAGTGCGATGCCCGAGCCGATGAACCCAGAACCGAGAAAAAAGCTAACAGCGCCGGCAAGGCGTTCGCGCGAGAAATAGTCCGCCAGCAGGGAATACCCGGCGGGCGTAAGCGTGGCTTCACCCACGCCGATAAACATGCGGGCAACGAACAGACCGGTCGCGGTGCTAACAAGCCCGGACGCACCGCAGGCAAGTGTCCAGAAGAATATCCCGGAAATAATCAGCCATTTGCGGTTCTGGCCGTCGGCCACTCTGCCCAGAGGGATTGCAGCGAGCGAATAGAATAGAGCGAATGAGGCGCCCTGAATGAAGCTTACGGTCAGATCGGAGATCTGCAGGTCTTGCTTGATGGGCTCGACCAGCAGATTGATAATCTGACGGTCGATGTAGGCGACAATCGCAGCCAAGCACAGAACAAACAACACCCAGTTGGCGTAGGCGCGACCGGTTTTGGCTGCGACGCTAATCGATGGCGCTGGGTTCGACGACATCAGGCTCCTTGGACTGCTTCTGCAAGGCGGTTGAAAAGACATCGTACTCGTTTACACCGGTTCGTCGAGGCCGCGACCAAGTTGCTGCGAATCCCCGTGGGTACTGTGCATCGCCATCACGTTCGCCCTTGGTGCTCCACAAAAGCGGGATCAAGGGTCCCGCGGGCCGCTCGCCTTGGATCATCTCATCGAAACTGATGCCAGCGAGATTCACACAATCCGGCCGTGGTTCCCAGCGGATGTCGTCGCCGAAAACTCGGATCGAGATGGCGATGCGCCAGTCGTCCGTCGGGTTGCCATGCGAGTAATGCAGCGTCCACGGATGAACGACAAGCATGTCGCCGGGTTCCATGTCCCAAGTCAAAAATTGCTTGCCAGGATCGGCGCGCATGGCTTCGCCGTCGGGATGCTTGAGGCGATCGGGGGGGCGGGTCATCTGCCGCGCGTTAGGTGAGAACAACCAATAGCGGTTATCGTCGCGATGAGTGCCAGCGATGCACTCCAGCGAATTTTTCCGGACAATTTTTGTCAGCGGCAGCCACAGCGACGGCACCATCCGGCCCTCGGTGGGCCAACCCATTCGGTCGTTATGCCAGATGGTCTTTTCGGTGGAATTGGGTGCCTTGGCGAAAATCTCATCGAAGAAAAACCGGATTTCATTGGATTGCATCACGCGGCCTGCCGCTTCTGCGACTGCCGACTCAAACACCAGGCGGCGGAATTCAGGAATGCGGCGCGCCATATACCGCCCTGGATAGGTCGGCAATAGACCGAAATCCTCTTTGTCGATCAGAATGCGTCGTGCGGGTGGCAGCAGACTGTCGATCCAATCGCGATCCAGGACCTGCCGCACGCAGACGACGCCGTCCCTGTTGTAGGTCTCGATATCGAGTGCCGAAATCGGTCGAATGGGCTGTCGATTGAATGCCATGATAGGAATTATTGAAGCAGAGCAATGGCCGGCGACGCCAATAGATACATGTCGAGTATCCATAGAGTCGGCGCATAGGTCGGGGGCGAGCGGTGGAACTGAGACAGCTCAAGCACTTTGTGGCGGTCGTGGAAGCGGGCAATCTCTCCGTTGCCGCGACTATTGTCGCGTTGAGTCAACCGGCGCTCACCCGCAGCATCAAGAATCTGGAGGATGGCCTCGGGGTGCAACTGCTGGAGCGTTTGCCGCGCGGCGTGATTGCGACGCCCGCGGGAGCAGCCTTTTACGAACATGCCAAGCAACTGATAAATGGCGTGCAATTGGCCAAGCGCGACACAGCTGCAGCGGAAGCTGGCTGGTCGGGAAGCGTCGCCATTGGCACAGCCGCCATGTTTTCCGATCACATACTCGATTCGTCGATAGCAAACATTGCGAAAATCTATCCAGGTTTGGCGCTGGAAATCGTGGAGGGCCTGTTTGAAGATCTGGTCGAGCAGCTGACGCTCGGCAAGCTCGACCTGATATTCGTGAATTTCCCACACACCAATATCGCTGACAATCTGGTGCTGGATCCCATGGTGGAAATCTCCTCCTCGGTGGTTGTAGGGCGATTGCATCCGTTAGCTGGTCCCGGCGAAGTAGACCGCAACAGTCTCAGCGATGCACGTTGGGTGGTGGTTAATCAGCCGCACATGGCGCTATTTCTCGAAAAATTCTTTGTCGCGGTGCAGCTGGCGCCGCCCCGCAATTCGATCAAGACCAATTCGCTGGCGTTGATCGACGCCTTAATGAGAACCGGTCAGTTTGTGTCGGTGCTGCCCGACCATCGGATCGCGGCAGCGGTACGCGCTGGCGAATTGTGCAGGCTTGATCTTGGCCAACCGCCTATCCTGCGGCAGGCGGGTGTTATTCGCCGCCGCGATGCCGTACTGCGTCCGCCGGTTCAATATCTAATCGACTGTTTGCGTCGCGCCTGCGATGCGCTGCCGACGCTCCGTTGATTTGGATATCCCCATACCTGGCGCGCATGGCAGGCGCCATTCAAGGTATTGGCTGTCGCGCAAACTAACTTGGAAAATGATCCCCTATGACCATGGTCTCGATCGGCGACGCCGAGCTCCACACTGAAATCACCGGATCCGGCCCCGATCTTCTGTTAGTCGCTGGATTGGGTGGCAAAGGCAGTTTCTGGAACGCTCAGGTCCCGGCATTGTCGCGGCGCTTCCGCGTAATCACCCACGATCATCGCGGCACCGGCGCGAGTTCCAAGTCGCGCATTGTCTATTCCGCGACCCAAATGGCGGATGACCTGATTCGATTGATGGATGCGCTGAAAATTGACCAGGCCGATTTGGTCGGACATTCCACCGGCGGAGCAGTCGGACAACATATCGCATTGCGTTACCCGGATCGTCTGCGCCGGTTGGTGCTCAGTTGCAGCTGGGCGGGGCCCGATCCGCTATTCATCGAAACTTTTGTGTTGCGACGGCAGATTTTGCTTTCTTGTGGTCCGCAGGCCTACTACATGCTCGGTAGTTTGTTAGCATCGCCCGCGAATTGGATCCGGGATCGATTTAAATCGCTGGAAGACTACGTGGCTGCCAACATGGCGGGATTCCCGGGACTCGAGATCGAACTCAGTCGCTTATCCGCAGTGATGTCGCACGATTTGCGCAGCCGCGTGCACGAAATCACAGCGCCGACGCTGGTGATCGGCGCGCTTGACGATCAACTGACGCCTGCCGGCTTTCAGCGCGAACTCGCCGAAAGAATTCCTGGCGCGAAACTCGAGTTGCTCACCGGCGGCGCGCACTTCTGCCCGATCACCGCCACCGATACTTACAATCAACTATTGCTCGATTTTCTACGCTAAGATTTTTTTTGGATTACCGTCGGGGCTCAGCATGTCTAACGCACGATTCGACCAGCCTTCCGCCGTTGTCGTAGGGCCAGACGAGGGCTTGTCGCTATGGCAGCCACTGCCGTCGCGTGGCCATGTGATCGTCAAGCTGACACCAGAGAATTCACCGTTCGACGATTTTTCGGCTGGCATTCAAGTGTTGCCGCCGGGTTGTCATGTGCGCCAGCATGGCCACAAGCAGAACCACGAGCTGGTGTTTATTTACGAAGGTTCAGGAAGCGTAACCATCGACGGCGCTACGCACAATTTGTTGCCCGGATCCACCGTGTTGTTTGGTCGTTATGCGCAACATCGCATCGACAATACCGGCGACGTCGACATGAAACTGTTCTGGGTTTTTTCACCGCCCGGCCTCGAAGACTGGTTTCAGGCGATTGGTCGAGTGCGCAATCCAGGTGACACCATGCCGGCGCCTTTCAACCGACCCGATGATGTTCAAGAGATTCAGCAACGCATGCGTTTTGTCCCGCCTCCCACAGGATCCCCCGCAAAATGACAGCCATTCCCTACGCGCTCAGCGAGTCCGCCCGAAGTTTTCTGCAACAGAAACACGGTATGTGGATTGGCGGCAAACACGAAACTGCAGGTGACCTGGAAGAGCTGGCGGTGCTGGATCCGGCCACCGAGATCCAGATCGCCACCGTGTCGTTAGGTGGCGCCGCAGAAATCGACCGCGCGGTCGCGGCGGCACGCAAGGCATTGTGCGGACCCTGGGGGAAAATGACTGCCAGTGAACGTTCGCAGTTGATGTTAGCCTATGCCGACAAAATTGATCAGCACGCGAAACTGTTCACCGAGATTGCCGTGCTGGATAACGGCATGAACTGGCTGACCGGTGAGTCAACGGCGATGTTTTGTTCACTATTTCTGCGCTACTACAGCGGTTGGCCGGCGCGAATCAGCGGCGCAACGCTGCCATCGTCCGGTCTGGGTTTGCGCCCCGACGGCATCCTGGCTTATACAGTGCGCGAGCCGGTCGGCGTAATTGGTGCCATCACGCCCTGGAATTACTCCTTTGGTATGGAGATGCTCAAGATCGCGCCGATTCTCGCGACCGGCTGCACCATGGTCTTGAAAACCGCCGAACAGGCGCCGCTCGCCGGTCTTTTGTTAGCGAAGCTGGCGCTGGAGGCTGGCATACCCGAGGGCGTGCTCAATGTGGTCACCGGGCTTGGGGAAACTGCGGGCGCAGCGTTAGCCGCGCACCGGGGCGTAGACAAGATCGCCTTTACCGGGTCCACCGAGGTCGGTCGGCTGATCGTGCGGGCGGCCGCGGGAAATCTGAAACGTGTGTCGCTGGAACTGGGCGGCAAGTCGCCGGTGATTATCTTTCCCGACGCCAAACTGGAAGCGGCGATTCCCGGTGCTGCGTTAGCCGGGTTCATGTTGCAAGGTCAGAATTGCGTTTGTGGCAGTCGCCTGTTCGTTCACCGGTCAATTGCCAAGGAAGTGGTGCAGGGTATCGGAGAGTTTGCGCGTGGCATGAAAATCGGACCGGGATTCGATCCGTCTAACATGGTCGGACCGCTGATTTCGCGAGAGCAACGCGATCGTGTCGAGGGCCTGATAGGCACGGCGCAAAAACAGGGCGCACACCTGGTGGCCGGCGGCGCTCGCGTTGGCACTAAAGGCTATTTCATCGCGCCAACGATATTTGCCGACACCAAGCCGGATATGACCATCGTTCGTGACGAAATCTTCGGGCCGGTGATTGCGGCGCAAACTTTCGGCGATGAAGATCTGCAGACGATTGCAGACGCAGCGAATGATACGATCTATGGTCTGTCAGGCAGCGTCTGGACGCGAAATCTCGAGACCGCGCACCGGATGGTGAAACTGATCGACGCGGGCCAGATTGGCGTCAATTGCCATGCAGCCATGGATCCGACCATGCCTTTCGGCGGCAACAAGCAGTCCGGCTGGGGACGCGAGTTCGGTGCTGAATCGCTGGATCTCTATCTGAAAACCAAGGCGGTCACGATCACATGGTAGGCGCCGAACGCATTGTTATCGAGCTGAGGTTGCATGACTAAAACCGCGATCATGTGCGCTTTCCTGAGCACCGTCCTTGGCGGCGCCGCCGCCTCGGCCCAGCAGGTTGCGGGGATCTCCGATGACGAAAGTCTGTATCTCAAACGGGTTGGTCAGCTAACAGAACCGCGCCAGGGCGGTGGGCTTGATAGCTACGACCCCTTGGAGACAGTTGTTGGCGCCGCGCGTAGCTCGCCGCTGCTGATCGCGCGTCGCGGACGGATCTCCGCCACCGCCATCGATTCGGCGCGAGCCTATGTCGCCGAGCGCAATACCTCGGCGTTCTTGATTTGGCACGAGGGAAGTCTGATTCACGAGTCCTATTTCGGTTCTTTTAATCGCGACACCCCGCTGGTCTCCAAGTCGCTGGCCAAGCCCGTCACTGCGTTATTGGTGGGTCGGGCGATCGCGCAAGGACACATCAAGTCGCTCGATCAGCCGATCGCAGATTTCATCACCGAATGGAAATCCGATACAGAGCGCAGCAAGATCACCATCCGGCAGTTACTCGGCATGCGCTCCGGACTTTTGGCGCAGACTGTCACACCTAACACCGAGGACATACTAAATCGCGCTTATCTGCACCCGCGGCACGACGAAATCATTATCCGCGACTATCCGTTGACTCATGCACCCGGAACACGCTACGAGTATTCCAACGCCAATGGCGAACTGATCGCACCTTTAATTGAACGGGCGACTGGTCGTCGCTACAGTCAGTACCTCAGCGAATCATTGTTAGGGCCGATCGGTGCAGCTGGCGGCACGATTTGGCTCAACCGACCAGGAGGCATGGCGCATTCGGGATGTTGCCTGATGTTGCCGGCACAGACCTGGCTGCGAATGGCGATTTTGCTGATGAACGATGGCGTGTGGCGGGGCAGACGGCTACTGCTGCAGAACCATGTCGCCGAGATGCGAACCGCGGCGCCCGAAAATCCCTATTACGGGCTCGGCGCCTGGATTGCCGGCAATTACATCGAACGACGCGGCTTTGCGCATCCATCGATTCCCGTGGGAAAAGTGTTGCATAGCGCACCGTATCTGGCCAGGGATCTCTATTTGTTTGATGGCAATAGTAATCAGGTCGTTTACATCATCCCCTCGCAACGGCTCATTATTTTGCGAACAGGAGACCGTCCGCCTAACAACAAAGAATGGGACAATGCCTTTCTGCCCAATCTATTGATTTCGGCGATCCAGCGTCGTGCCGGTGAATCAATGCCAGAGCCTCAGGCCCGGTGAAAGCGACAATACCGCAACGCGTCGACCAGTTGCCTGTTAGCCTCAAGGCCGGCTGGGGAACCGGCGCCTTTGGCATGGCGTTGCTGATGAATGGCATTTCCACGCTGATTTTTTTCTATCTGGTCGGGATTCTTAAAATTGAACCCGCCATGGCTGGCGGCATCATCTTTGCGGCGAAAATATTTGATGTTGTTGTCGATCTCACGGTGGGCATCTGGAGCGATCGACTGACGAGCGTCCACGGTCGAAGGCGACCGTTCCTGTTGTGGGGCGGAATCATCAGCGCTGTTAGCTTCGCGATGGTTTTCACCACGCCGATGTTCGCACAATCGTGGATGACGGCAGCGTATGCCATGATCGCCTTGTGCGTCTATTCGATCGGCTACACCGCCTTCAATATTCCCTACATCGCCATGCCCGCAGAGATGACCGACAACTACCACGAGCGTTCGTCGATTCACGCCTGGAGAATGGTGTTTATCACTTTGGGGAGTTTTGTTGCGGGTTCAATCGCCCCAAGTGCTGTTGAACGGCTTGGTAGGACTGTGTGGGGAAGTTATGCGACCGTGGCAATCGGCTGCGCTGCGCTGATTCTTGTGACAACGTTGAGCGCTTATTGGACCACCCGCAAGGCGCGTTTCACCACCACGACTTCTATTCGCAAGCCAGATATTTTCGGCAATTACCTGGCCATTCTGAAGAATCGACACTTCATGCGACTCATCGGCGTCAAATTCGCGCAATTGATGGGTGCGCAAGCAACCCAGGCCGCGATGCTTTTTTTCATTATTCAGTCGCTGCGGCTGAAACTGACCATCTTGGTTGTTTATGGCATTGCAATCACTGTGTCGTCATTGGCCGCGACGCCGTTGCTACTGCAATTCTCCAGGCGCTATGGCAAAAAGGCCGCGTACTTTCTGGCCGGAAGTATGACTGTGTTAGGTTCGTTAAGCTGGTCGTTAGCAGGACCGGGTGAACCAGCTTGGGCAATTGCTTTGCGCGGTGTGTTCGTCGGGATCGGTTTTACCGGAAATGTGTTGATGGCGATGTCGATGCTAACGGACATCATAAACCTCGATGCGCGGCAGACCGGCGCGAGGCGTGAAGCGGCGTTCACCGCGCTTTATAGCTTTGTCGAAAAATTTACCGCCGCCTTGGGGCCGTTAATCATCGGTGTTGCCTTGTCACTGGCGCATTTCAACACCAAGCTGCCGCCGGACGTGCCGCAGGCCGGCGATGTAGGCACTGCGTTGTTGTTCTCCGTGTCGTGGCTGCCTGCGGCGGCGGGGCTAGTGGCTATTGGATTGCTATTGGGATATCGACTTACGCAGGCTGAGATCGAACGCTGAATCCTGGCGTGTTTGCGCAGGCCGTCCGCCGGGTAGCTCCGCCCGGAGCCCGTCGGTGCGGCGGCATAGCGTCGCCGCATCGGGCTTAGTACTATTGCACCTCACGTATACAAGGGAACCACGTCATGACACTCCAGCATTTCCCACGATGGATTCTTGCGGCGACTGCCGCGGCTCTCAGCGCCTGTGCTACCAGCGCCCCACAAACCGTGTCGACGCCTTTACAGACGGTCCTTGCCGGCGACTGGCGTTCGGCCGAATCGAAGGCGCGGGACATGGCTCGTCGACCCAGCGAGTCGTTGTCGTTTTGGGGTTTGAAGCCGAGTATGACGGTGCTCGAAGTGCAGCCGGGCGACGCGTCCTGGTGGACGGAAATTCTTGCACCCTATGCGCGGCAAACCGGCGGTGCGTTCTACGCAACGGGCGCCGATGTGGCCAATCCCGAGCTGTCTGAGGCGGCCCGGAAAGCGCGTAGTGCGTTCGAAGCCAAATATTCCGATCGTGCGATCTATGGCCCGGTGAATGTCGTCAGTTGGGGATCGAAATCAGCGCCCTTGCCGCCTAACAAGTTCGATTGGGTTCTGGTGGCGCGCTCGTTTCACGGCTGGATGGGGCAGGGCACGGTCGAAAAAAACCTGGCGGATCTGCATACGGCGATCAAGCCCGGCGGCGTGCTCGCGATTGAGCAACATCGTGCCAATCCAGGCGAGCAAGATCCGAAAGCGCCGATTGGATACGTGACCGAGTCCTATCTGATCACCGCCGTTGAAAAAGCCGGTTTCAAGCTCGCGGCTCGCTCGGAACTCAATGCCAATGCTAAGGACACCAAGGACCATCCGTTCGGCGTCTGGACCTTGCCGCCAGCGCGGCGCACGTCGCCCTTTGGCAAGCCCGATGATCCGGCCTTCGATCGCAGCAAGTACGATGCCATTGGTGAGTCGGATCGCATGACACTGAAGTTCGTCAAGTGAGCGTTGGCGACGTATGCAGTTGTGGGTATCGGCCCAACGCTAACAGCATGAATGCTCCGACCACGAACATGACTGCGGCCGTGTACAAGATCGGGTTGTAGCTGCCCGCTGAGTCGCGCACCCAGCCGTAGGCCAGGGGCGAAGTCGCCGAAGCGATGCCAAAGCCCATGTAGAGCGTGCCGTAGATGCGGCCGTAGTTCGCCATGCCGAAGTAACGCCCCGCGAGAAAGGCGATCAGGTCGGTCTCGGCGCCTGAGGCGAAGCCGAGCATGAAAGCACATGACACCGCCACCGTGAATGTTAGCTGCTCGCCTGTCAGCAGCAGGCAGGCGATCGCCGGCAGACAGAGAATTGGCAGCGTGACGAGCGGCGCCCAGACACGATCCAGCAGCAGCCCAGTGATGATGCGTCCGGCAAAAATTGACAGGCCGAACAGGCTCATCACCACCGCGGCCTGCGCGGGCTCGAATCCCTTGGTCTTCAGCATGCTTGGCATGTGCACCAGCGCGCCGCCGTAGGCGAACGACACTAACAAGATCGACAGCAGCAGTACCCAGAAACGCCGGCCCGCCACACATTCCCGCAACGTCAGACCGCCGAGCGCGACTTTGCCGTCGGCACCGATGGCGTTGAGCTCGGGCGGACGTTCATCCGGCCGCGGTTCCCTGAAAAACGCGAGCCCGATCGGCAGCGCGATGGCGAGCGGCAGCAGCGCCAGTGCTGGATACGCGCCGCGCCAGCCGAATTCACCAATCAGCCAGACCGTCAGCGGCGGCAGCACGATCGCTGAGATGCTGGTGCCAACCAGCGTCATGCCGAGCGCGAGCCCGCGATTGCGGAAGAACCAGAGATTCACCGCGCGCGACCAGGTGATCGGCGTCGAACCGATACCGACCAGCCCGACCAGAAACCACATGAAATAGAAGCCTAACAGCGACGATGGCGTCAACGCGAACGAGCCGAACACCAGGCCGAATGCAGTCAAAGAACCGAGCGCCACCTTGCGCACACCGAAGCGGTCTGCCATCGCGCCGAAGGCTGGTGCCAGTAGTGCACCGAGCACGCCGTAGATTGTGACCCCGAAACTGATCTCCTTGAACGACCAGCCGAACTCCTGTTGGATCGGGCCCATCATGAAGCCCGCGGTCTGAAAAGGCAGTGGCGAGGCACCGCAGGCCGTACCTAACAGAGCGGCCAACAGAACTTTCCAGCCTTTCCTGAATTCCTGGGATGGCTGGTTCGGGGTCGGGATTGTCATGGCGCCAGCATAGCGACAGACCCCGGGGCGTGTCGCGCATGTCCGATTTGGCGACGCAGGCGCCGGCATCCGCCTCCCGAAGAATCGACATGATCCCTGTCTGCAGAAAAACGGGACTTGGCTATCAGAGTTCTCCTGTCGGAAAACTCTGCTCCCACATGGGCCACCGTGGCATACAGACAGAACCCGGTCACGGTCGCAGTCAGAATGGTCAGAACAACCAGCCCGAAGCGCGCACCGGAGTGCAACGCGGACTTGCGTTGCAGACCCATGCCATTGTCCGCACAGGGGCATCAGATGCAGAGGCGCCAGAAATCATGGGATTTTCATCATGGTGTTTTTCAAGATGATACCTTGGAATACACCATCGATGCCCTACGTCACCAGACAACGTTGCGTCGAAGATGCCGCAGGGCTACCCTTTTGCCAGGGTGATGAGCCCGCACATCTGAGGGAGATCAGAGAAGGCCAGTCCAGTCGATTCCAAGCGTCCCACCTACGTCGTCGACGCGGTGCCGTCCGATATCCGCGAGGCACAGTTCCTCGGCAATCCGGTACTCGACAACCTCGTCAGCGTCGTGATTGCAACCAACACGGAAGTTTGGGCGCTGCGACGCCGCATGAAAGTGCTCGAAGCCGTGCTGGCGCAAAAGGGCGTTACTAACGAGATGATCGAGAAGTATGTTCCCACACCTGAACAAGAGACCGCTTGGCAAAAGGACCGAGATCGATTCATCGACCTAACGTTGAGCCCTTTGGCCGATCCGAGCTTTCGCAGCGCTTCGGCCGATTTCCCAGCCGAGTTACCCAAGCGCTGAGCACTTCGCTTCGAGGAGAACGCCGACATGAAGATTCGCCGCCGTGAGTTGTTAGGAGCCGCCGCCGCATCGGTGGCGCTCTCGAAAATCGCTGCCGCTGCGGCCGCAGCGACCCCCGAAGCGGCCGAAGTACTGGCATCCGTCGCGGCCAAATTGCCGCGAGGTGCTAACGGACGGCTGGCGCGCCTGATGACGCTCGATCTCGAGAGCCAGCAAGACTTCACCGCAGGGTTTCGCGTGCTGCATTCCGGAAAAATTCGCGAAGCGTCGTTTGCGGAGTTCGACCGCATCCTGGAGCGCGAAGGGCACGATCCAGCCGAGCCTATGACGATCGAACAAGTCAGGGCGCTCACCGACCAGGAACCGAGTATCAACGTCCTGGCGCGCAGCTGGCTCTCGAACCAGCAAATCACCTGGAAGACGTTGCAAACACACTTTCACCAGCACTCGGACTACTACCTGAGCCAGATGGAAGCCGCCGATCGCGTCGGCCCCGGCAAGCTTGAGCTGCCAGCGAAGATGGACGTGCCGCGCTACGCGCGCCACGAGATTCACATCCAACCTGGTGGCTACGTGGGCGATCCGTTCGCGGGCTACGTTTATCATTACGGAACGCTGAGCTTTTATGCCGGCGTTCGCGGCCGCAATCATCAGGATGAGGTTCAGAGGACGGTAGCAAGTCGTTTTCCATTGCCCCCCGATGGGAAGGTCCGTCGCATCCTCGATCTGGGCTGCGCGGCGGGGCAGCTAACATGCGCCATGAAGGAACGGTTTCCCGAGACGGAGGTTTGGGGCATTGATGCGGGCGCACCGATGGTCCGCTACGCGCACTTACGTGCCAACCAGCTTGGTATCGCCGCGAATTTCGTTCACGGTCTCGCTGAGGACACCCAATTCCCGGATGGCTACTTCGATATCGTCATGAGCCGCATTCTGCATCACGAACTGCCAGCCGATAAAACGCTGGCCGTAATCGAGGAATCGCGGCGAGTAACGCGCGCCGGCGGCGTTTTCTACCCGCTCGATTTTGTTAGCGGCGGTGTCAAGACCAACCCGCGCTCCATGTTCAGCCGCTGGTGGGATCACCGCTGGAACAATGAAGTCTGGAGCCTCGAGTATCACTCACTGGATTTCACCGCTGAAATCGCAGCGCGCGGTTTCAGACAGGACAAGACCTCCCCGACTTTGACATCCGGCTACGGACACCGGCATTTCGTTCGACTGGCCTAACGCGCGCCGCCCAGCAGTGGTAATCGTTCGCCTCCTACTGGCGCAAGTCGCCGAAAGTGGCAACTAATGTTAAATAAAGTCAATATTTCGTCATAAAAGGCGAATTTATTGAATTCGCCATTAATGACGAATAATATTGCCTATTATCGAATAATTCGTCATATTAGACGTATTATGAAGATCTCCGGGCCATTGACCGATCAGACCATTCTCCAAGAACTGGGTGGGCGGCTCGCGCGCACTCGCATCGAGCTCAACTTCACCCAAGCGGCCTTGGCGGAGCAGTCGGGCGTGGCCAAGCGGACGATCGAGCGACTGGAGTCCGGCGAGGCGGCGACGCAGCTCTCAGGTTTCGTGCGGGTCTGCCGAGCGCTGGGCTTGCTTGAGCGTTTTGACTTCCTGATCCCCGAGACGCCAGCCAGCCCGATGGCGCAGCTGCGGCAGCAAGGCCGCAAGCGTCAGCGCGCTACCAGCAAAAAGGCAGCGCCAGGGAAGCCGGAAAAGTGGACGTGGAGTGATCCGGGATGATTGCCGAGGTCCAGCTTTGGGGGCGGACCATAGGCGCCGTGTCGCTGGACCAAACGCGTGACGTAGCGGCGTTTCAATATGCGCCGGCGTTTGTTAGTAGTGGCATCGAACTTTCGCCACTGGTGATGCCGCTGAGTGAGCGCGTCTATGAATTTCCGGTGCTGCCACAGATAACCTTTCATGGATTGCCAGGGCTGCTGGCGGATTCGTTGCCGGACAAATTTGGCCATGTTCTCATTGATGCCTGGCTGGCCACGCAGGGCCGCGCGCCACAGAGTTTCAATGCGGTCGAACGTCTTTGCTACATCGGCGCACGCGGAATGGGGGCGCTGGAATTTGCGCCGACGCAAGGACCAAAGCCGCGCCAAGGGACAAAGATTGAGATAGATGCGCTGGTGCAGGTGGCGGGCGAGGTGCTTACTCACCGTAATGATCTGCACGGATATTTTCATGAGACAGGAAAGGAAAAAGCGCTGCGCGACATCCTGAGCGTGGGCACGTCGGCCGGCGGAGCACGGGCCAAGGCGGTGATCGCATGGAATCGCGAGACCAAAGAAGTGCGTTCAGGTCAGATCGTGGCCGGCGCCGGCTTCGAATATTGGCTGCTAAAGTTCGATGGCGTGGCGGGCAACAAGGATAAGGAGCTAGAGGATCCGCAGGGCTATGGGGCTATCGAATTTGCCTATCATTTGATGGCAAAGGCGGCGGGCATCACGATGAGCGAGTGTCGACTGCTGGAGGAAAACGGACGGCGGCATTTCATGACGCGCCGATTCGATCGCCTGGTCGGTGGGGGGAAACTGCACATGCAGTCGTTGTGCGCACTGGCGCACTTCGATTTCAACCAGGCTGGGGCCTACGGCTACGAACAGGCGCTACTAACAATCCGCCAGCTCAAGCTGCCGATGGCGGCAGTGGAAGAGCAGTTCCGGCGAATGGTTTTCAACATTATCGCGCGCAATCAGGACGATCACGTCAAGAACATTGCCTTTCTCATGGACAAGCAGGGCGAGTGGTCGCTCGCACCGGCCTTTGATGTGACTTACAGTTTCAATCCGTCGGGCTCCTGGACAGCCACGCACCAGATGACCATGAATGGAAAACGGGACGGCTTTACGCGGGAAGATTTCGCGGTGTGCGCGAAGTCGTCGTTGCTGAAGCGGGGTCGCGCCGAGACGATCATCGAGGAGGTGCAGGCGGCTGTTAAACGCTGGCCGGAGTTTGCCGCACAGGCCAGGTTGGCGGACACCTGGCGCGAGACAATTCAAAAGAACCACCGACTGGCAGTCCCCCAAAAATGAGCCTCAACGAATTCATCGTCGAAGGCGTCGCCCTCGAGTGGTCCGGGGGAGCTCGACTATGCGATCGGGCACGGGCCACATCTCGCGCCTGGTGACCCCGCAGCGGAGCGTGCTTCGTTCGGCGATGTCATTCTTGTTAGGCGCTTGCGCGAGCCCATGCGGCGACTGAACTCGGGCATTCCTGTGGACAAGCGTCGAATATTGACCAGTCGATGGTCATGGTTCGACGCCTGTCCACAGGTTGACGCTTTTTAGTTCTCAGGCAAGGTCAAAACGATCAAGGTTCATGACTTTGGACCAGGCCGCGACAAAGTCCCGCAAAAACTTGTGCTGCGCATCCTGGCTCGCATAGACCTCCGCCAGCGATCGCAACTGGGCATTTGAGCCAAACACCAGATCGACGACGGTGCCGGTCCACTTGATCGCGCCGGTCGCCCGGTCGCGCGCTTCCAGGACGCCCGTGGCCGTGGCGGATTTCTGCCACTGGGTCCGCATGTCGAGAAGATTCACGAAGAAGTCATTGGTCAGGGTCTCAACCCGCTCCGTAAACAAGCCGTGCTTTGATTTGTCGACGTTAGCATTCAATACACGCAGACCGCCGACAAGCACCGTCATTTCGGGAGCCGTCAGGTTAAGCAGGTTGGCGCGATCCACTAGCAGCTCAGCCGCGGCTCCTGGATGCGCGCGCCCGATGTAGTTGCGAAAGCCGTCGGCAGTGGGCTCCAGCACCGCAAAGGAGCTAACATCTGTCTCATCCTGTGAGGCGTCCATGCGGCCCGCTGCGAACGGAACTTGCACGTCGACGCCAGCTTTCTTCGCCGCCGCCTCGATAGCGGCACCGCCACCGAGCACGATCAGATCGGCCAGCGACACTTTCTTGCCATCATTCTGTGCGCTGTTGAATGTCTGCTGGACGGCTTGTAGTGCCCGCAGGACCCTTTGCAGCTCCGCTGGCTGATTTACCGCCCAATCCCGTTGCGGGGCCAAACGAATGCGCGCACCGTTAGCACCACCGCGTTTGTCGCTGTTGCGAAAGGTCGACGCTGAGGCCCAGGCAGTCGTGACGAGCTCTGAAATCGACGGACCGCATGACAGGATGTCCGTCTTGAGTGCGGCAATGTCGGATGCGTTGACGAGCGCGTGATCGACCGCGGGAATCGGATCCTGCCAGATCAACGCTTCTTTGGGCACCAGTTTGCCGAGGTAACGTGCGCGCGGGCCCATATCGCGGTGTGTTAGCTTAAACCAGGCGCGTGCGAACGCATCATGGAGCTCGCGCGGGTTTTGCAGAAAACGGCGCGATATTATCTCGTAGATCGGGTCCATGCGTAGAGCCATATCCGCCGTGGTCATCATCGGCGCGTGGCGCTTGGCCGGATCATGGGCGTCCGGGACGATGTTAGCTGCGGCTGGTTCCTTGGGCTTCCACTGATGGGCACCGGCTGGACTCTTGGCGAGCTCCCACTCAAAACCGAAAAGGGTCTCGAAGTAGCCGTTGTCCCAGCGAATCGGATTGGGAGTCCACGCGCCTTCAATACCGCTGGTGATGGTGTGCGCGCCTGTGCCGCTGCCGAAGCTGTTCTTCCAGCCAAAACCTTGCTCCTCGATGTTAGCAGCCTCGGGTTCACGACCGACTTTTGCCGGATCTCCGGCGCCGTGCGCCTTGCCGAAAGTGTGGCCGCCCGCAATCAGTGCGACAGTTTCCTCGTCGTTCATTGCCATGCGCGCAAAGGTCTCGCGAATGTCGCGGGCTGAAGCAATCGGATCCGGCTTGCCGTTCGGGCCTTCCGGGTTGACATAGATCAATCCCATTTGCACTGCACCTAACGGATTGTCGAGCTCGCGGTCGCCGCTATAGCGCTCATCACCCAGCCATTTGTGTTCGGGGCCCCAGTAGATGTCGTCTTCTGGTTCCCAGACGTCCGCGCGGCCGCCAGCGAATCCAAAGGTCTTGAAGCCCATCGAATCCATGGCAACGTTGCCAGCAAGCACCAGCAGATCGGCCCAGGAGAGCTTCAGACCGTACTTCTGCTTGACAGGCCAAAGCAGCCGACGCGCTTTGTCGAGGTTGCCGTTGTCTGGCCAGCTGTTCAGCGGCGCGAAGCGTTGTGCACCGGTGCCTGCGCCGCCACGGCCATCCGCGATGCGGTAGGTGCCTGCGGCGTGCCAGGTCATGCGCACAAACAGCGGGCCGTAGTGGCCGTAGTCCGCAGGCCACCAATCTTTCGAGTCGGTCATCAGTGCGGTGAGATCCGCGATCACGCCATCCAGGTCAAGCTTGGCGAATTCCTTGGCGTAATCGAAGTCGGTGCCCAGGGGAGTCGACTTGGCGGACTGTGAGTGCAGCATTTTTAAGTTGAGTTGATTGGGCCACCATGCGGCATTGCTTGGAGCGCCGGACACAACGTGACTGCCTGCGCCGCCTGAGAAAGGGCATTTTGATTCGCTTGACATACCGGGCTCCTGGGAACTGTTTGAAATTAGTAGATGCACTGAGTCTGCGCTGATATCGCCAGCAAGGGAGACTGTTTGTCTCTATCGAGTTGATGGATCGTGTCTATTGCGAGCAGTGCATTGCCTGTGGACCGCAGACCGCCGTCAGGACTCCTGAGTGGCGTTAGCTGGATTGCCCGCGTTGGCGCAGGACCCAACCTGGTCGCTGCAGGTAGAGGCCTTGGCCGCCTCGCAGCAGCCCAACCGCGTCCAGTCTCCTAACAATTCCACTGCATCGCGATTTTCACTCGATGACATTACCGGGGACGGTCCTTTCACTGCGCCGCGCATCGAGGCTGTGATGCCATGGCGGGAACGGCAGGAATGGCGACTGCTTGTCGCGCCGCTCAATGTCGAAGAGCGCGGCACCTTGCAAAATGCGGTGCGCTTCCAGGGCGTGACTTTCGCACCTGGTGCAGTCGATGCGCGGTATCAGTTCAACTCGTAGCGAATCGGTTGGCGCTGGCGTTGGATCGAACGGCCAGATCTGACCGTCAGAGTGGGCTTCACCGCCAAACTGCGCCAGGCGGAAATTCGCTTGCAACAAGGAACCACGTCAGCACGCAAGACCAATACCGGGTTCGTGCCGCTCGCGCATGCGAGCTTTGAGCGACGTAGCGGCGAAAAGTGGTACTGGTCCGGTGACATCGATGCGTTAGGCGGCGGACTGCGCTTCAAGCAGAACAGATTGCGCCGTCAAGATTGCATTTTGATGAAGCAGGGAAATCCCAGAAGCAGTTGATTACCGGATGGCAATGGCCTCAGAGGAAGAGGCGGCGCTACTACTGTCAAGTACCAAGACGCGACTGCTTCGGTGCACAATCGATCCGGGCAAACCTGCCACGTGTAATCGGCCAAAGGACGTGGGATCAATAAACGCGATCCCCGATTTGGTGCGTGCCCAGCGATCTTGAAACGCCTGCAAGTCATTCTGTATAGCGCCACTGCGCTGAGTCAATCCAAAGTCAAGTTCACCGCGATAGTCAAATACCTCCATTGGACGCCGCAGGTAAAAGCCAACGGAATGACTGTAATGACCGACGCTAAAGAAAGTTGTCTGCGAATCGGTCGACGCTGCGGCAAGCGCGGCTATCGTTTTCGGTGAGTCGTAAGAGAGCGCCTGTGCGTACGCCATGAACAAGAATTGAACGCCCGCGACGAAAGTAATCGCGAGGCAGGCGTAGCGCTGTTCCAAGGCGCGCCGCGAGCGTGCGACTGCCAAGCTAGCAAGAGCAGTGATTGACGCCATGCCGCACCACGCCAGCATTGCGACGGTCATGATGCCGTCATTCTGTCTGAAGTAGACTATGATTCCTGTGGCTAGAATGACTAACAGCGATGCAACAGTCCAAGTCGCACGCGCTAGTCCTTGTGTGTCACGCTCGATAACCGGCGCAAAAAGAACGGCCAGTGGTGCCATCATCGGCAGAATGTATGGCGCGAGTTTAGATTGCGAGAACGAGAAAAAAACCAGCACGACAAGGCACCAGGTCAGTAGAAAAAATTCAGTGCGAAAACCTGTGGACTTGGATCGGCTGCGCCAATAGATCGATACCATCGCTCGGCAAGACCAAAATACGGGTGCGAGCGCGACCAGCAATATTGCTGGGAAATACCACCCAGGTTGATACCGCGCGTGGATCCTGGTTGAGAATCGTGCCAAATGTTCATGGACAAAGAAGAAGCTCGCGAATTCCGGGTTGGCCTGCTGCACCAGCAAGAACCATGGCAGGCTGATTGCAAAAAAAATGACCAGCCCCAGTGGCCAGCGCATGTGGCGCAAATACGACCAATCGCGCGTTAACGCGGAGTAAGTGCCGAAGGTCAGACCAAACAGGACCAACACCACAATCCCTTTGCTGAGTATCGCAAGTGCAAGTGCGCTCCATGCTAACAAAATCCAGAGAGAGGCTGTCGATTGGAGCACGTGTTGGCGTTGTGCCAGCAAAAATGAGAACAGCGCCAGCACGACAAAGAAAGTGAACCCCTGATCCAACAAATTGATCTGACCGACAATGACAAACAACGGGTTGATGGCCAGCAGTGCTGACGCGATCAGCGACGTCGACGCCCGGTACCCGAGTTGCCGGCAAAAGCCATACACGAGTGGTAGGCAGCCGAAAGCTAACAGGATAGCCCAAAGTCGCGCTGTCCATTCATGCACGCCGAAAGCGGAATAAAATGCTGCTGTCATCCAGTATTGCAACGGCGGTTTCTCGAAATACTTCAAGTCGTTCAAGCGGGGTGTAAGCCAGTCGTGCGACTGGAGCATTTCGCGTGGAATTTCTGCATAACGGCCCTCATCCGGATCCATCAGCGCCCGAAACGGCATTGATGCGAACCACAGGACCGCAAGTAGCACCAACAGGTAGCTACCCGACCGTGCATCATTGTGCCTGGGTTGCGTATTCATGCTGGAATAGCGCGTGTGTTTGTGCGGCGGTGCCTAGCGAGCGCGCTAACGGCAAGACAGGAGAACCAACACAGAAATCCACTGGCAATGTCGTGCGACAGAAAATGCGCGCCGCGCGCTTGTTGCGCGAGACTAAATGCAGTGCCAACAACGAGCGCTAGCCAGAACGCAGCTTTGGCCAGGCGTGGGTACAAATCTCGAAATCCAAAAAAAAGAGCGAACAATGCAAATCCGGAGGCGGAGTGCGCACCGGGAAAACACTGGGCATGTGGCAGTGATCGCGAGCGATGTTCAAAGACGCCGACATACGGGCGCGATCCACCGAAGCCTTGCAGGTCCCACGGGCAGTCCACATTGGTGAGCGCTCTGGCTCCCAACACGATGCCCATGGCGAAGACTAGTCCACATAGGGACATTGTCCACGCAGCCCGATGCGCAAGCTGAGCGCTGCGATGGCATGCAACGCAGCAGATCGCACACACTAGCGCCACGCCGATCGCGGCGTTGCGGCCTGTCACGTGCAGCACTTCGTTAGCCCAGAAAGACTGACTCCCAACAAAACGTTGCCCACGACCGTCGAACGCCCAGGCCCAGGCCCATTGGCGATCAAGGTCGGTGCTGCGAAACAGCCAGACCAGGAGTCCCGCCGCAATGAGTGGCAAAATGCCGTAATTCCACCAGAAGCGGGGCTGGGCGAATTGTCTGGTGCGCGACGCCGAACGGTATTCAATCGGAATTCCGTTCATGCACCACCCGAAAAACTGGCCGTTACCATATTTCGTGGGACGTTGCCGTTGCCATAAGGCTGTCGCGTGAATGAAAAGTGTCTGGGGAGAGAGCTATAGTCGGACTATTGCGACAGATAGTCGGTGGCCATGACGTCCAAGGGAGTGTTGGGCTAATTGAATGGACAGCTAACGTGACTGATGAAAGCAAACTCGTAGCAAGAATGCGCAGCGGCGATCAGCGTGCATTTGGCGAGTTCTTTGACGCCTACGTCGTGCGTCTTGGGAATTTTGCATCTCGCCGCAGCGCGCTCGAACCATCGGCGATCGAAGATGTGGTGCAACTGACCATGATCAATGCAATGCGCAAACTGTCGAGCTTCAGGGGCGATGCCAGTTTGTTTACGTGGCTGTGCAGCATTTGCCGAAATCATTTGGCCGACGCACGCCGTAAAGCGGCGCGCCAACCTGAGGTCAACAGCCTGGACAGTGTGATCGCTGGCAGCCCGATGGCGCTGCCAATACAATTGCACGATTTTCGCGATCCGCTGGATGAGTGCGCAGCCCATTCTGATCGCAACGAAATTCGGCGCGCCGTGAATTCGTTACCGGCCCGCTACGCAAAGATTCTGGAACTTCGCTATGGCGACGAATTGAGTATGACCGAAATCGCGGACGTCTTCGGCGTGAGCGAAACCGCTGCGCAGTCATTGTTAGCTCGCGCACGCCGTGCGTTCAAAGAAATCTGGCCGCACTCAACACAGCAGGGCCGGCAGGCGGCGGAGGCTGCGCCATGAACACCCAGGATTCCGCGCCCGTAGACGAATCCGCGTCTGAGGATGTGCAAGTGCTGCGGCGTGGATTGCAAGCTGCAAGCTTGTCAGCCGACGCCATTGCACGGATTCGTGCGGCGGCCGAGCAAGAGTGGCAAATTCAAACTCAATCTGCAGACGGAATATCGTCGCGATCGCGATGGTGGGCAACTGCAGCGACCTTACTCATCGCGAGCGCGTTATTAGGATGGTACATACAGGTGAGCCGCGGGCCGGCAGTCGCCACGACGACATTCGGCGCGCTCGCCAAAGCCCAGGTGCCCGGATTGATCGAGCAGCGCGGCTTGGCTTCCAAGAACGTCATTCCTGTCGGTGGCGAGCTGCGCGTGGGTCAATCGCTTCGTGCACAAGGCGCTGCCCTCGTTGCGCTCCAGGGAGGCGGTAGCTTGCGTTTGGCGGCGGCGACATCCATAGAGGTGGTATCTGAACAGCGCCTGCGCCTGACGCAAGGCCTTGTCTACCTGGATTTTCCGCTCGACGTGACCCGAACGAAGCAATTTGTCGTGGAGACCCTTACCGGTGATTTCAGTCATGTCGGAACGCAATTTGAGGTCGCGGTTCAAGGAGATCGCGCGCAGGTTCGAGTTCGCGAAGGCCGCGTCCAGTGGCGAGGCTCCAATGGCTCTACCGCGCTCGCCGACGCCGGCACCGAAATGCTAGTTGGCAGCGATGGCACCGTGACGCAGAAACCGACAGCCACGTCCGGCGCGGCCTGGACGTGGGTCGAGTCATTGGCACCCGAATTTGATATGGACGGCCGCACGCTGGCCGAGTACCTGCTCTGGGTGTCTCGTGAATCGGGCCGCAAACTGGTTTTCGCCGACGCGGCCGCGCAACAACGCGCTCGCGCCACACAGTTGCATGGAACCTTTCGTGGACTGCCCTTGCTGGTAACGCTGTCGGCGGTGATGGCGACAACAACATTGCAGGCGGATGTTACCGATAAGCTGATCCGCGTAAACTCTGCAGGTGCAACCAAGTCGGCGCGTCCCGCAAACTAGTCATCGCAAATTATTTTGCGGTCTGTTGTGGGCGATATTGGCCTATGGCAGCCTGTCAACAGCGGCTGAGTCGCAGTCCGTCCAATCCGTACTGGAGGCGCTGCAACGCAGTGGAACGGAAGTTGTCTACTCCTCGGATCTGGTGCCGCCCGGGTTGCTAACATCGGTACCGGCGACGCCGCAGGACACACCCATGCGTCGAGCGGTCGCGGTCCTAACGGCGGCAGACTTGAAACTTCAGTCCGTTGCACCTGGTCGATACGTCGTGGTTCGCGCGCCAACGGCCGCAGTGCCGGGCAATGTGCTTCAGCAACTAGATGAAATTTCCGTGTACGCGAGCCGTTACTCGATCGACGGTCGCAAGCTCGGTGAGCCGCGAATTCTGAAACCGTCCGATATTCAGCGAGTTCCCGGCGCCGAAGATGATCCCGTGCGGGCGCTGCGGGCATTGCCGGGATTTGTCAGCAACCTGTCAGGACGCCCGTACATTCGCGGCTCCCTCGCCGATGACGTATTGATCCGTTACGATGAGGTCGCGTTGTTAGATCCCTTCCATTTGAAAAACTTTCAAAGCCTGATCAGCGCTATCAATCCGGCTGCGGTCGCGCGTTTGGATGTCTACAGTGGCGGATTTCCCGCGCGTTTTGGCACGCGCTCAGCCGGAGTGATCGACATTACCGCGCCGTCGCGCGAACAGGGATATGAGCATAGCGCGAGCTTGAGTTTGCTCGCAGCAGGTGCCTCGTCGATCGGACACAGCGAAACCTGGCCGCTCGAATGGCTGGCGACAGTGCGGCGTAGCACGATCGACCTCGTGCTTCAGCCGTTAAGCGCTGGCATCGGCAAACCTAAATTCATCGACTCTATGGGACGACTGCGCTGGCGCGCGGGCCCTAACAACGACTGGACCGCCGGCTGGTTGTTGTTAGACGATCGCATTGTCCTCGGCCAACCCACGGACGACGATTACGCGACCGCGGGCTATCGCGACAACTACATTTGGTTGACGCATCGAGCCGCAATCGCTAGTCGCTGGCAAGCACGAACGACGCTGGCGATCACCTCTGCAGAGCGAGATCGCAATGGTCAAGTAGATCGGCCTGCTGTGGCGGTTGGCACTGTCGCGGAAGAACGCAGTTTCGATAGTCTCGAGTTCACCTCTGACTGGGAATACAAACCGTCGACGGCCACCACGTTCCAATTCGGCGCCAGCGCACTCACCGGCCGCTCGCACTATGTATATGAGCGACGATTACAATTGGCGCCAACTGTTGCGGACGCGTTTGCGCGCGCTCGGACGGACGATTTGTTGGCGGCGGCGGCGCCCAAGTCGCTGAGTTATTCTCTGCACGCATCCTTGCGCCGACGCTGGTCTCAGGTCGAAGCGGAAATCGGCCTGCGTTGGGATGGGCAACATTACAAGGCCGACGGAACGTCGCAACAATGGAGTCCGCGCTTCAATCTGCGTTATGACCTCGCAAGTCGCTGGCGAATGTACGGATCGATCGGTCGATTTACGCAGGCACAACGAATTGAAGAATGGCGCATGGAAGAGGGGCAGCGCACAGCCGATCCCGCACAAATCGCAATCCATGCCATCGCTGGACTGACGTATCGCCAGTCGCCAAACACGCAATGGTCGCTGGAGTTTTATGACAAGCGCTGGACGACGCCGGCGTCGTATTTTGACAACTTGTTAGATCCGAGTGCGCTGTTGCCTGATTTGGCGCCGGATCGCATGCGAATTGCGCCCGAGGCCACCGAGGCTCGTGGCTTGGAGTTGCGAACGGAAGTAGCGTTATCGGAGCGCTTCAGAGCGTCGGCAACGGCGACCTGGTCGCAGGTGACCGACGAGTTCAGGGGTGGCGATATTCCACGAAGCTGGGACCAGCCGCTGGCATTGACCGGCGGCCTGACATGGACTGGCAATCGCGCGAACCTATCTGTGCTGGCGGGTTGGCACCGTGGCTGGCCACGAACACCGATTGCTGTGGCGCCGGCCACCAGTTCACTCAGTGTTGGCGCGCGCAATTCGCTGCGCTGGAATGACTTTTGGACTATCGATCTACGAGCAGGTTGGATACATCGTCGAGCAAGCGGCGATCTGTCGACCTTTATCGAAGTGACCAATGCCGGTAATCGCGCTAACGACTGCTGTACGGTGCTGGAGCCGCCCGTGAGTGCTGACGATCTGCCTTTGCTTGAAACCAACACATGGTTGCCGGTGGTTGTGAATCTGGGCATCACTTACCGCTGGCGAAGCAAACGCTAGCGCCGCGCTTTCGGATGTCTATTCCTCCAACGCAGTAGTTGTTCGTAGGTATCGTTGCCCGCAGCGATTGCATTGCCCGGCCGCTAACGTCTAACCCGTCATGAGTCACGGTGTTCGTGGTGGCGGACGACTGCCTTTTTGGTCCTGGTTGGCGGCCGGGTGGGCGTATTTCGGTGCGGCCGATGTCGACGCGCGACTGCTGCCGAAGGTTACGGCGAGAACGGTGGTAACCGACAGCGTTCGGCCGCCGGGATTGCCGACTGACGCGCAGCTCGAGTCAGCCGGTGCGCGCGTTGGAGCTATACATTTTGTCAAGCGGCAATTGTTTGATGCGGGCAGCGGCGATGAGGACGCCGCGCTGTTCGACCTCGCCAATCGCCTGCATGTTCAGACACGTGAAGCGACCCTGTCTGACCAGTTGCTGTTCAAGACCGGTGATATTTATCAGGGGCGACTTCTGGCGGAGTCGGCGCGTATTTTGCGCAGCACACGTTACCTGCGGGACGCGCAGATTCGCCCAGTGACCTACCAGAACGGCGTCGTCGACGTTGAGGTCGTCTCCCAGGACGTGTGGACTCTCAATCCTGGCATTTCCTTTGGCCGCCAAGGCGGCAAGAACAGCTCAGGTTTCAAACTGGAGGAGCTCAATGTTTTTGGACTGGGCACGCAGCTTGGAGTCGGTTACAAATCCAGCGTTGATCGAGACAGCAAGACGATTTTCTATCGGGACAAACAGTTAGGTTCGTCTTGGTGGGATTTGTCAGCGCGCTATTCCGACAATAGTGACGGTCGTCTGGCCTCACTCGCTCTCGAACGGCCATTTTATGCGCTCAATGTCCGGTGGGCTGCAGGCGTCATGTTAGGCGATGATCGGCGAATCGACTCGCGGTACGATCTCGGTCAAATTGTCGATCAGTTTGAAACGCAACAACGACAGGCAACTATTTACGCTGGTTTCTCGTCAGGCTTGCGCGCTGGTCGGACACTGCGGTGGCGCGTCGGCGCCAGCTTCGATGATGCCGCATATGCGGCAACGACCGGCGCAATGCCGACACGATTGTTGCCGCAGAGTCGGCGTTGGGTTTATCCCTGGGCAGAAGCAGAGTGGCTTGGCGATGAATTCGTAACCGAACGTAACCGCGATCAAATTGAGAAGACAGAAGACATCTCTTTGGGGTGGCATGTTCGCACACGGCTGGGAATTGCGAGCCCGGCGCTGGGCGCAGATCGCACGGCGATCTTGTGGACGTTGGCAGCGAGCAAGGGCCGGCTGATTTCAGCTCGCCAGACTTTGTTAGCTGATTGGTCGGCCACGGGCCGTATTGAAAAAGGCAAAGTCATAGGCAGCCTGACATCTTTCGAATCACGGTATTATTTTCGGCAATCGCCCCGGCGCCTGTTATTTGCCACGCTCAACGCGCAATGGGGACTGAACTTGGATGCCAGTCAGCAGATCCTGTTAGGCGGTGACAATGGTCTGCGCGGCTATCCATTAAGATACCAGTCGGGCACCGGGCGCTGGCTGTTGACTGCAGAACAGAGATTTTTTACTAATTGGTATCCATTCCAATTGGTCAACGTTGGTGGCGCTGTATTTTATGACATGGGTAAATCATGGGGTCGCGATCCACTGGGAGCGTCTTCGCGAGGGCTGCTCAAAGATATCGGATTTGGACTGCGACTGGGCAACAGCCGCTCCGCGTTAGGAAACGTCTTGCACATCGACGTCGCCTTGCCACTGGACCGTGGCGCCGGCATCAAGAGCCTGCAATTCCTGGTCGAGACCAAGCGCCGATTTTGAAGCAGTAGAGCTTACCTTCGATGTACGCGCGATCTTGCCGATGATCACACAAAAATTCCACGTTCGTATTCCAACTCGCTCTCGAGAATGCGGCCACCAGCCACCTGACTTAGCGCGAGTCTGATCTGGTAGGCGGGCGCGCAGCTCGAGCAATGTCGGGCGGGGGGATGCAAACGGCGATGATAGTTGAGATCAATAGATGCTGAATTTTCATGGCGGATTCGAAACGGGCGTCGTACTCCAGGTCGTGCATCCTTTAGACGTCAGCATGATCCGCTCTTAGTCGCGATTGGCGCCGCAGCAATATGACGTCTAACTGGCGACAACTCGGGAGGCTATCAACATGAAATCTGGAATCGCGCTGATCACTCGTTTGCGACTTGTCGCAATCGGCGTCACGGTTGTCGCGCTGCTGTCAGCCTGCAGGGTCGCATCGCCACGCAATCAAGATTCGCGAGATCCCTTGGAGCGATTGAATCGTGCCACTTTTTCCTTGAATGATCATATTGACCGGGCCGTCGCCGCGCCAATCGCACGAACATATCGCCGAGTTGTGCCGTATTTCGCACAACAACGGGTTACGAATGTTTTTGCCAATGCGTCCTACCCCACTGTGCTCGTAGGCAATATTGCTCAGGGCAAATTGAAGGCTGCAGCCCAAGACGTAATGCGGCTCGCGGTCAATACTTCCGTCGGCATTGGTGGCTTGTTCGATCCGGCAACCGCCCTGGAAATACCGGCCCATGACGAAGACTTGGGTCAAACACTCGGCCGCTGGGGAATCCCGAGCGGCGCTTACCTGGTGCTGCCACTGCTAGGCCCGTCGAGCCTGCGGGACGGCATTGGGCTGCTAGGCGACCAATGGACAGAACCGCGGCATTACCTAACGGACAAGCAACTGCGTTGGTCGTTGTGGGCGACAAGGAAACTCGATAAGCGCGTTAGATTACTGGAGACTGACGCAGTGCTGGCGCGTACAGGTGATAAATACACTTTTGTGCGCTCGGCATACTTACAGCGGCGCGAGTTTTTGGTCCAGGATGGCGCTGTTGCAGATTTCTTGCCAACGGATGAAGGCGAAGACGAGCCGATGACGATTCTGCCGCCAAAACGCTGATCTAACGTAGTCCGAGGATGCGAAGGCGCACTCGCGGCGTTCATCGCAAAGGTTCTGACGCACCTGGAGCACACTGCGGCGGATCCGCCTCAGTCCGAGTTGCCGCTCGGTGCGCGGGCGCCGCCGGCGCAGTCCAGCCTGCTTTGAATGCGAAGTGAGGGGAGTCTTTCCGCGGCTGCCGGATGAAGACCGTGGCCTGCTACTGATTCCGCTGAAAGCACCTTTTGCCTGATCTCCTTTGCGGTTCGTAAACCAGAGGCTCAGGTAACTCAATGTCGAGTTTCGTCAGCGGGAATTGTAGAACTTCTCGATGTAATCGAACACATCAGCCCTGGCTTCGTTCCTTGTCAGGCAGGCCTTCTTGCTGGTCCGCTCCGTCTTGAGCGTCGAGAAGAAGGTCTCCGTGGCGGCGTTGTCCCAGCAGTTGCCGCTATTGCCGCTCGGGACTAGGTTCAGCTGAAATTGGCCATACCGCTGTTTAGTCAATAATCAGGACAGATTTTGACATTGACAGAGCAGTTGTATAGTCGATAATCAATTTGATTGGAGGTGATTGGAAATGACTAACCGAGTCGTCACTGCACACATTCCCGAAACGTTGGCAAAGCGATTAGACGGTCTTGCCGGCCGATTGGATCGCCCACGAGGCTGGGTAGTCAAAGTGGCCATTGAAGACTATTTGGCTCTCGATGAGGAGCGGCATCGACAGACGCTGGCGGCACTTGCTGAGGTCGATGCCGGTAAGACTGTGGATCATGCCGATGTGAAGGCCTGGGCGGCTGGCCTCGCGGTGCCCCAGCGCAAAGTTCGTCGCCGGTAGGCCCGTGGCGCTGAGATGGACGCCGATGGCCTACGGCGATTTGCGAAGCTTGCATGCTGTCTTAGAACCTGTTGATGGTCGTGCGGCCGCGCTTGCCTTGCAACTCATTGTTAGCCGCGCGGGACGGATTCCGGAACAGCCACGATTGGGGGAAAAGCTACCTCGTTTCGGTGATCGCGAGGTCCGTCGTGTGCTGGTCGAGAAATACGAAATACGGTACGAGCTAAGGGATACAGACGTAGTGCTGTTGCGCATCTTCCATACGCGCGAGGATAGATGAAGGGATTTACTCAAAATACCAAGTAGAGATACTCAATGCATTGAGTAAGTTGAAAGGCCGATCATGACACTGAATTTAGAAATGCCTGTGGACAAGCGTCGAAAATCGACCAGATACTTGAGCAAACCGGCGTCCAATGATGACTAGCCGTTTCTTGCGAATCCTTAGGCAATTCCGTGCGTTAGACGCCGCTGTGATAGTCAAGCTAACACGCCGGTCGGTGGTCAAAGTTCACGCCTGTCCAAACACCCTGCTCAGGCGTGTCTCCGATGGCATCCCAAACATTGGCAAATCGCTTGTTCGTCATGCGCTTAACTCCTAGATCAATTCCCGGTACCGTCTCGTGGCCAGATCAAGATCTGCCTTTGTCGTTTTCTGCGTTGCCTTCTGGAAACAATGTAGCGCGTAAACCGCAGCAGCAAAATTGGCGACATATTCAGCTGTGCGCGCATTTAGGAGATTCACCCGATGCCCGCTGTTTGGCTGTCGGCAAGCTCCAGGGGCAAATGGAACGGCGCGCGGTGTCTTCGATAGGCGCGGGGCGCCATTCCGAGATGACCCCGGAAGGCGGCAGTGAAGCTGCTTTGATGCTCGTATCCAACCTGCTGTGCGATCTGGGCAATGGTTAGCTTCGCCTCCAGGAGCAGTTGCTGGGCTTCGCGCATACGGCGCTCCAGGCAGTAGTCCGCCATGGTGAGACCGAAACTATCTTTGAATATCGCTTTCAGCTTGTTCTGGTTGGTGCCAATGTCTCGGGCCAGGTCGGCGAACAGTGGCGGGTGGCGGTAGTCGCGTTCCAGTCGCTCGCGCGCTGTGTTAGCCAACTGCAGATCGCGCCTCAGCAGCACCGCTTTGTTGGGTGGCGCGGGGGTTTGCCAAAGCGCATCAAGTGTGAAGGCCACGAGTTCCGCGAGGCGGCCTGCGTATTGAACCACGCGAATTTCGCCGCGCAGACGTGTATCGAGTGTCTCGGCAACCAGCTCCGCGATCCGATGATCCATTGGGAACGACGCGAGGCGGCCGACGTCGGTCGAATGGGCGAGCGCCTCGCGCATTACCGGCGGCAGATCCTCAAGCTGCAGGCCATAGCGCTGAGCGAACCGACTGGCGCGAAATACTGCAACAATACCCTGCTGGCGCGCGCCTCCAAGTATGTCGACCGTGAGTTCCACGCCTTTGGGCAAGTAGGCCATTGTGACCTCTGGCAGGTTGAAAACCAGCGGCGCTCGGTCTGCGATGCGAAAAGTTACGTTGGTGCTGAGCGATGCGCGCAACAGAATAAAGGCTTCGTCAGTATCGTAGTGCCAGCGTGTTAGCTTGGGAACGACGCAATTCAGGATGGACACCAGAACGTCGTCGTCCAGGCGCACAACTTCGGCTATGCCACTGCCACCTGCCCGCGCGTAATGCGTGCGTACCACGCTGCGCGACATTTCGCGGGCGTCTCCAGCGGCGTCTACTGCGCGCTGTTGTTCCTGCGCAAAGTTGAGAGGCGAGCGGGCCCTGGCTAGTGATTTCTTGGCGGGCTTAGTCGGCCGGACCATTCGGTCGGTTCCCCTAAAAAATCGGTTCCAGAGCCTAACCCAAAATGTCCGGCACGTCATAGGGTCTTGGCTACGCTTATGCTGTCCCCTACAACCGTGCTGCGTCGCCACTTGGCGTGGGATAACCATGCCTGTATGCCCCTGCGTCCGGATGACGACTCGTTCATGCCGCAATTGCAGCGGCATCGCCAGGCGGGTTTCAGCGCGGTCATGCTCAACGTCGGGTTTGGCGA
>JAYVJR010000102.1:0-2719 GCA_043769085.1 Gammaproteobacteria bacterium | reverse complement strand
GCCGGGACTGCCCGGAGGCCTCGGCGGCGCTAACGGCGCACCGTCACTGCGGCCAGATTCGAAACGCAATCGGGAAATTCTTGAGCAGTATTCGCTCGATCAGCTGCGGATGGTGGGCACGCTCGCCATCAGCGGCAGATTATTTGGTCTCGTCAAGGTCAAGGAAGGACTCGTCTATCGGGTGCTTCCGGGAAATTACATGGGTCAGAGTGACGGTAAGGTTGGCGACGTAACGGCGTCGAAAATCTCGCTGACGGAAATTGTGCCGGATGGACTGGGCGGCTACATGGAACGGCCCGCCGCTCTGGCGTTGTCGGAATAGAGCAGCGGGATCGGGAGAGCAAACAAAATGACAGCCAACGTATTCATCAAACTGCTACGGCGCTGGTCGTTGTTAGCACTCGCGCCAGTCGCGCTCGGATTCGCCGTGCCGGTGGCATCCGCGGCCGACGCTGCCAACAAACTGGAAGCGGTGGATGTGCAAACCCTGCCCGGTCAGCAGTTGCAGGTAACGCTCCGCCTGGCGAACCCGGCACCGCAGCCACTGTCGTTTACCATCGATAATCCGGCCCGTATTTCGCTCGACCTGCCTGGGACGGCGCTGGCATTGCCGTCACGCCGCATTGACGTGCGCGCCAGCGGCGTGGATTCCATTGTCGCCGCAGAAGCCGCGGGTCGTACCCGGCTGGTTTTGAACCTCGATCGCCTGATGCCGTACCAGACTCGTGTTGAAGGCAACAATATCGTGGTCATGGTGGGCGCCAGCGTGGCGCAGCAGGCCGTGACCGGCGGCAAGGCGGCAGCCGGCGCCGAGCGCCGCAGCGCCAGCAGCACGCCGGCAGCAAGCGGCGCGCCCGGGCGCGCTATCAAGAGCATTGATTTCCGGCGCGGTGGCGATGGCACCGGCCGCATCATTGTCAGCCTGACGGATCCGCGCACGCCGATAAATTTGCGTCCGCAGGGCAATCAGATTGTCGTTGATTTCGCCGGCGCTGATTTGCCGGCGCGCCTCGCGCGGCGCTATGACGCAATAGATTTTGCCACGCCCGTGTCGAGCTTCGACGCGGTGCGTGTCAGCGACGGCACGCGTCTGGTGATCAATGCTGGTGGCGATTTCGAGCAGTTGGCGTATCAGTCCGATGATCAGTATGTCATCGAGGTTCAGCCGGCCCGCAAAGCGCAGGTCGCAGCCGATGAAAAACGCCAGTACACGGGCGAAAAACTCAACCTCAACTTCCAGGATATCGAAACGCGCGCGGTGCTGCAGTTGTTAGCCGATGCGAGCGGCCAGAACATCGTTGTCAGCGATTCGGTTACCGGCAGCGTTACGCTGCGCTTGCAGAATGTGCCCTGGGACCAGGCGCTGGACATCGTGCTGCGCACCAAGGGACTCGACAAGCGCGAGCACGACAATGTGATCATCGTGGCGCCGTCGGAAGAACTCGCAACGCGTGAAAAAGCCGACCTGGCGGCCCGCAAGGATATTCAGGAACTGGCGCCGCTGCGTTCCGAGTACCTGCAGGTCAACTACGCCAAGGCGCAGGATCTCGCCGACCTGATCAAGTCGCAGGGCGGTTCGCTGCTGTCCGGTCGCGGCAACGTCGCGGTCGATGAGCGTACCAACACGCTGCTGTTGCAGGACACGCCGGACAAACTCGCCGATATCCGCCGGCTGGTCAGCCAGCTTGATATCCCGGTACGGCAGGTACTGATCGAATCGCGCATTGTCATCGTCAACGATGACTTCAAGCGTGAACTTGGCGTACGCGCCGGTCATACCGGCATCAACAGCAACGGCGCGGATGGTGTGCTGCTGAATTCCGGCACGCTGGAAGGCACGGACACGGGCCTGTCATCGGCATTGTCGAACCTGCAGAATGCAACCAACGGCACGCCCTATCCGATCGATATTCCGACCGGCGCCAACGCGCCGCGCCGCTATAACGTGAATCTGCCGGTCTCCAATCCGGCCGGTCGCCTTGCCATGACCTTGTTAGGTTCTGACTACATCGTTGATCTCGAATTGTCGGCGCTGCAGGCCGAGGGCAAGGGCGAGATCGTGTCGTCGCCGCGCGTCATCACCTCGAACCAGAAAGAGGCGAGCATCGAAGCCGGCGTCGAAATTCCCTACCAGGAATCGTCATCAAGCGGCGCCACCACCATCAGCTTCAAGAAAGCGGTGTTAGCTCTGACAGTGACGCCGCAGATCACGCCGGACAATCGCATCATTCTGGATCTCATAGTCAAGAAAGACAGCGTCGGCCAGGTGGTCGTGGCCTCGGGCGGCGTGAACGTGCCATCGATCGACACACGCGAGATCAAGACCCAGGTGCTGGTCAATGACGGCCAGACCGTGGTGTTGGGCGGTATCTTCGAAACTGAGAAGCGCGTCACTGATAACAAGGTGCCGTATCTCGGCGACATTCCGATTCTGGGTCGACTCTTCAAAACCACCAATAAGACAAATAACAAGGACGAATTGTTGATCTTCGTCACGCCAAAAATCCTGAGAGAAGGCGTAAATGTCTATTGAGAAGGCCAATATCGGCTTTCGCGGTCGCTAACGCGGGTGTGAACATGCGCAAGATTGCGTTGTGGTTTGTTGTTGTCGGTTCCAGTTTGTTAGCTGCCTGTGGTGGCGGCGAAGCATTCGTTGCGCCCGGCGCATCCGGCACTGCGGCCGCAGCAGTGGCGTCGGTCGCTATTTCCACCGACAAGG
>JAYVJR010000101.1:0-11141 GCA_043769085.1 Gammaproteobacteria bacterium | reverse complement strand
AAATCTTTCAGTTCCTGCGCGGCGGCCCCTGCGGTTACGATCACCTTCCAGGGTTGCATGTTGCCGCCGGACGGCGCCCAGCGCGCGACCTCGAGGATTTCATGGACTTGGGCACGCGACAACGGCGTGGGCAGAAAGGCGCGCGTGGAGATACGGCGCTTGATGACAGCAGTGACAGGCTGCATAAGCAGGCGATAGTACTATGTTTTCTCCGACGCAGGAATGTGAGCTTTTTGTTAGCAACGCAGCAGTCATGGGCGTGGATCTTGACGTGCCGCAGGCGCAACAGTTGCGGCGTCTGCTCGATGAGCTTGAAAAATGGAATCAAGCCTACAATCTAACGGCGCTCGGAACCCGTGACGAATGGATTACCCATCATCTGCTCGACAGCCTGTCGATCGCGCCGATGCTGGCGGGCAAGCGTATTGCGGATGTCGGAACAGGTGCGGGCTTTCCGGGACTACCGCTCGCCGTGCTGCGTCCCGATCGCGCGTTCACGCTGATTGATTCCAATGGCAAGAAAATTCGCTTTGTGCGGCATGCAGTTCGCACGCTTGGCCTAACAAATGTGATTGCACAACAGGAACGAGCGGAAAACCTCCATCCCGCGGAGCGCTTCGATACTGTGATTGCACGGGCTTGCGCCGCGTTGCCGGAGCTTGCCGGCTGGGTGCGGGGTCTGTGCGGGCCCGAGACTCGGGTGTTGGCGATGAAAGGCAGGCGCCCGGATGACGAGCTGGCGGCGCTCGAGCGGAGTCTGTGGCAGGTTACGGGCGTAGCACCGCTCAGAGTGCCTGGACTGAACGCCGAACGTCATGTGGTCACGCTGGTGCCCCGCGGCCTTTGAAGAACCTGTAAATTAGCCTTCATGAAACGGATTATCGCTGTCGCCAACCAGAAAGGAGGCGTCGGCAAAACCACTACCGCTGTCAATCTTGCCGCATCCCTGGCGGCGACCAAACGACGTGTGCTGTTGATCGACATCGATCCGCAAGGCAACGCCACCATGGGGTGCGGGATCGAGAAATCACAGATTGAACGGGGCACGGCGGAAGTGTTGCTCGGTGAATGCGAGCCGGCAGAGGCGATCTACAGCATTGAGGCCAGCGGCTTGAGCGTGATGCCGTCTAATCAGGATTTGACCGCCACCGAAGTCGCACTGCTGACGCAACCAGCCGGTCGGGAACAGCGCTTGCGAACAGCACTTGCGCCGTTGCGTGAGCAATATGATGTGATTCTGATCGATTGCCCACCATCGCTCAACATGTTGACGCTCAACGCGCTGGTGGCGGCCGACAGCGTGCTGGTGCCGATGCAGTGCGAGTACTACGCGCTTGAAGGTCTGTCGGCTTTGTTAGGTACGATCGAACAATTGCGCGCTTCCGCGAATCCTGCTCTTGAGGTCGAGGGCCTGCTGCGCACCATGTTCGATCCGCGCAACAACCTGTCGAACGAAGTCAGTGCGCAGCTCATCAGTCATTTTGGTGACAAAGTGTTCCGCACCGTGATTCCGCGCAACGTGCGGCTCGCCGAGGCCCCATCTTTCGGCAAGCCTGCGCTGCTGCACGACAAGGATTCACGCGGTGCGCTGGCCTATCTTGCGCTGGCTGGTGAGATGATCCGCCGTGACGAAGAAGAGCGCGAAGCCCGCCCGGCCTAACGCATTATGTCGGGTCGATAAGTTCAATTCCAGCGCGACCGATCATGTTTTGAAACGAGCATTGGCGTGACGTAAAACACGCCGCCTATTGGCTGCCGGGCCCATGATTTGTGGGTGACATCGCGGCCCGTCAATCTTACCGGCAAGCAGCGCATCGCTGCTGCCCAACAGCATATCGTCTATGACCGGCTGCGCCTGTCGGCATTGCTCAGCATGGGCGTGTCAGTCATTTTCTTTGTTCTTCTGGTGCCATTTTTCTCGGGCCGTCGGTTGTTGGAATGGCTGCTGATGATCCAGGTGGCAGCCGCGCTACGCATCGGCCTCTGGTTCTGGTATCGCGAGGCGAAGCCAGCGCCGCAGGATGCTGCGATCTGGTCACGAAGATTCATGATTGGAGTGGCGTTGGCGGCTGGCGCGTGGTCGTTCGGCGCATTGCGACTGATGCCGCCCGACGGTGACATATCGATGGCGATGCTCATGGTTACGCTGTTTGCTGTGTCGGCGGTGGCAGTGAGTTCACTGTCGGCTCATCTGCCATCTCTGTTTATCTTTATGGCGCTGACGCTGGGTCCAGCGGGCGTCGATCTGATTGTTTCCAGCAGTGCTGTTGAAAGAATTGTTGGTGTTGCTTTGTTAGCTGCCATCGTGGCTCTGACCTGGACTGGCTATCAAGCTAACGTGAGCATTCGCAAGTTGCTGGAAACAGAACTGGAGCTGTCGGAATCGGTGATGGTCACAGCCCAGGCAAAAGCTACGGCGGAGGAAGCCAACCGCGCGAAGTCGCGCTTTTTGGCTACCATGTCCCACGAAATCCGCACGCCACTCAATGGTGTGCTGGGTCTCACGGAAATCCTGCAGAACAGCCAGTTAACACATGATCAGCAGCGGCATCTGGATATGCTGCGTCGTTCCGGCGCGCATTTACTGGATATCGTCAACGACATCCTGGATTTTTCCAAGATCGAAGCTGAGCAGCTAGAACTTGCACGTCATCCGGTCAACCTGCGTGAGCTGATCGAGGAGTTGGCGGGTCCATGGCGCGCACGTGTGGGCATGACGGGCGTCCATTTTGAAGTGAATGTTGCAGCCGATGTGCCGGCGGAAATCTTCTCTGACGCCACTCGTCTGCGGCAGATCATCAGCAACTTTTTGTCGAATGCCGTGAAATTTACCGATAGCGGATCAATCACGCTGGGCGTTGATCTGCTCGATGGCAAATCCGGTCATGCGGATGCGCTGCTTCGTGTACGGGTCACCGACACAGGCATCGGTATCGCGGCGGATCGCATCGCGCGGGTTTTCGACGCCTTTACACAGGTGGACGACTCGTTTGCGCGTCGCGCCGGTGGCACGGGGCTCGGACTCGCTATCTGTCGCCGACTTGCCAATTTGTTAGGTGGCGAAGTGGGTGCCGCTAGTGTTCCGGGCAAAGGCTCGACTTTCGTGTTTACTCTGCGGGCGGCAGTCAACGCCTGGCAACAGACACCGGGCGTTGTGGCCGTGAGCGGACGTTCGATTGCGCCGTCGCAACTCACGGGTCGGGTGTTACTGGCTGAAGACAACCTGATCAACCTGGAAGTGGCGAGCGCCATGTTGGCAATGCTGGGCGTGGAATTCGAAACGGCCTCGGACGGTCAAGTTGCGATCGACAAAGTGATCGCCGGCGAATTTGATTTGGTGTTGATGGATTGTCAGATGCCCGGTGTTGATGGCTACCAGGCGGCCCGCGAACTGCGTCGGACAAAAGCCGTGAATCGCCATGGCGCAAAAATACCGATCATCGCGTTAACCGCCAACGCCTTCGCTGAGGACCGGCAACGCGCCGCTGACGCCGGCATGGATGCTTTCCTGTCGAAACCCGTGCAAATCGATCAGCTCTCAGCCACGCTGGCGCGCTGGCTACCCGCTGCCGCTCCGCCCATCGAGGCGACCAGCACAGCCGCCTGAAGCAGGTCGCGATTCGTTATGATCGCGTCCCATGAGTCAGAAGAAACCGCCGCTGAGCCGTGGACTGGATGCACTGCTCGGCCAAATGGCTGCGTCGCGCCCGCCCGCCGCCGTTTCGACCAAGCCGGTCGTGGATGGGGCTGCCTCGCGCATGTCCCCGGCAGCGAACCGGCCAGCCGGCGATGAGCTGCGCTATCTGGCACTGGATCTGTTGCAACGCGGGCGTTATCAGCCGCGCGTTGACATGCGCGACGAGTCGCTGCAGGAATTGGCCGATTCGATTCGCTCACAAGGTGTGATACAGCCGATCGTGGTGCGGCCGCTTGAGGGTCCCGGTGGCGCGGCGCAACGCTACGAAATCGTTGCCGGTGAACGCCGTTGGCGCGCCGCGCAGCTCGCCAGTCTGGCAACCATTCCGGCGGTGATCCGGCAGGTGCCGGACGAGTCGGCGATCGCGATGGCGTTGATCGAGAACATCCAGCGCGAGAACCTAAACCCACTGGAAGAAGCGCGCGCGTTGGACCGGTTGATTCGCGAGTTCAACGTCACGCATCAACAGGCGGCCGATGTGGTTGGCCGTTCACGCGCTGCGGTGAGCAACTTATTGCGTCTGCTCGAGCTGGCGCCGGAAGTCGCCAGGCTCCTCGAGGAACGCGCGATCGAAATGGGCCATGCGCGCGCGTTGTTAGGTCTGCCGGAAAAGAGAAAGCAGAGCGAAGTCGCGGCGCTGATCGCACGCAAAGGCATATCAGTGCGCGAGACCGAAGCGCTGGTGCGGCGCATGACTCAGCCCGCCGCTGAACAACGCGACGCTGCGGCGGACCGTGAAGCAGGCAAGGACCCTAACATTCTGGGTCTGCAAAACGAGCTTGCCGGCAAGCTGGGCGCGCGAGTCGAAATCCAGCACGCGAAATCCAGTGGCAAGGGCAAGCTTGTCATCAGTTACAACTCACTGGATGAGCTGGATGGAATTCTGGAACACATGAAATGACTTGGTGGCGGGCGTTTTGTCTGTGCCTGGTCATAGCTTTTCTGTCGTTCTCCGCATCCCGGTCGCAGGCCGACGCGTCTGCGCCGGTTATCCGCCCATTGCCCTTTGCGGTGCCAGGTGACGCTGCGCAACCTAACGTTGTGGCGCTCCCGGGGCACGGTTATGTATTGACCTGGCAGCTTCGCAACGGATCGCGTAACGAGCTTTGGTTCGCGCAGCTGGACAGGGATGGACGCGAGCGTCGCCGCGGTCGTGTGGCAGCAGGACGTGACTGGTTTATCAATTGGGCAGATTTTCCGTCGCTCGCGGTGCTCGACAATGGCGACTGGGTGACTTACTGGCTGCAGAAGTCGGCGGCGAGTCCCTACGCATACGACATCAAGCTAACAAGATCTACTGACCGGGGTCTTCACTGGAGTAAGCCGGTGTCGCCGCACACGGACGGCACACCCACGCAACATGGTTTTGTCAGCTTGTTAGCCGATGGGGCGGATCGTGTCCTGGTTGTGTGGCTCGACGGGCGCCGCGCCGCGGAACTACCAGCGCACGCGGGCAGCAGCAACGAGCACGAACATGACGAGGAGGCGGCGCCAATGACGTTGCGCACGGCGGTACTCGATCGCAGCGGGCAACGCAGTGGTGAAGCTCTGTTAGACGACAGCGCCTGCAGCTGTTGCCAGACCGACGCCGTGCGGTGGGCGGGCCGCGTGCTGGTGGCCTGGCGTGACCGCAGTGTCGAGGAAGTCCGCGATATCGCGGTGACGGCGCGTGGCGTTGATGGCCAGTGGTCGCCGCCGCGTATTTTGAGCGCCGACCACTGGAAGATCGAGGGTTGTCCGGTCAACGGGCCGGCGCTGGCCGTGAGCGGCGATCGTCTGTTGGCATTCTGGCCCACCCTGGTCGGCGACCAGATGGTGCAGCGCTATACCGTCCGTCAATGGGACCAGCGCGATGCGCCCACTCAGACACTGGATAGCGGGGATCGAGTTCGCGGCCGAGTCGATGCGGCGGCTTGGGGCGACGGGTTTTTGCTCACTTGGTTGGGTGGCAGTGATCAGAACGCTGGGCCAAGGTTGGGTGTATTGGACGTCAGCGGGCGTCTGCAGAACGTGCAGATTCTGGCCCAGAGCAGCGGTTCCCGGGCAGTCGGCTTCGCGCGGCTCGCCAGCCAGGCAGATTCTGCGCTGGCGGCGTGGTCAGTCCCGACCGGCGGCGGCCGGATGACGGTCAAGCTGGCATTGGTTCTGACCGATAGCCAGCGAATCGACTTGCCGCGCTAGCCCCCCTTCCTTATAATGCGCCCGCCTTGCCAAGGCGCGTGACTTAAGTTCTTGATTTTTCAGCTTAATTTTCGCGAAAACCTGGGCAAGTCGTGGGGGCCGCATCACTCTGGGGTAAGTCCTGGTCGTGAAGCGGCCTTTTTATGTGCCGCCTGGCCAAAAGTCGGGCGCGAGTGGTCAAAGTGAACCAGCCATTGCAGGTCTCACTGCTCGATGCGCGGCGCTCCGCTAGGAGTGTGGTTTTCGGGCAGGCGGCGATCACGGTCCTCGGCGGCCTGGTTGCCTCAGCGATCGCAGGATCGCATGCCGGCTGGTCCGCCCTGTTAGGTGGCGGCATCAGCACACTGGCCTCGCTCGCGTTGTACGCCTTGGCGTTTCGGCACCGCGCAGGGACGGATCCGCGGCTGGTGGTGCGCGGCTTTTATCTGGGCGAGGCCACAAAGGTCGGCGTCACGATCGTGCTGATGGTGTTGGCACTGGTACTCTGGCGGCCATCGTTGTTAGCAATGATGTCCACCTATATCGCGACTTTGCTGGTGTATTGGGTTGCGTTAGCAAGAATGAAGTAGGGCAGGGATTACGGCATGGCAACTGAAGGCGCACAAACTCCTAACGAGTACATCGTGCACCATCTCACCAACCTCACGTACGGTGAAGGTTTCTGGACGGTCAATCTCGATTCGATCTTCTTTTCGGTGCTGCTGGCTGTGGTGTTTTTCTGGTTTTTCCGCCGTATCGCCAGCAGGGCGAAGCCGGGTGTCCCGACCCGGACGCAGAATTTCGTAGAACTCATCATTGAGTTCATCGACGCCCAGGTTCGCGACACCTTCCATGGCAAGAGCCGGATCGTTGCGCCGCTGGCACTGACGATCTTCTGCTGGATTTTGTTATTCAACGCGATGGACTGGCTGCCAGTCGATTTGCTGCCGCTGATCGGCGAGAAGGGCCTGCATCTCGAACACTTGAAGGTCGTGCCGAGCACGGACCTGAATATCACGCTCGGTATGTCGATCACGGTCTTTCTGCTTTGCATGTACTACAGCATCAAGATCAAGGGCGCCGGCGGCTTCGCCAAAGAGCTTCTGACGCACCCTTTCGGTGCCAAATTGTTTCCGGCAAATCTGCTGCTGAATCTCATCGAGCATATCGCGCGCCCGGTGTCGCTCGGACTGCGCCTTTTCGGCAATCTGTACGCGGGTGAAATGATTTTCCTGCTGCTCGCGGTCATGGGTGGGGCCGCGGCGCTGAATACATTCGGCGGCTGGGGTATGGTCGTCGGCCAGTATCTGGGCGGTGTGGTGTGGGCCGGGTTCCACATCCTGGTGATTCCGCTGCAAGCCTTTATTTTCACGGTGTTGACTGTTGTTTACATGTCGATGGCACACGAGACGCACGATCACTGAGTGCCGAACAATTTTTCTGGGGCTTTTTTTAAGTTGATTTTGTTAGATATATCCTGAGGTTCGAAAAATGGAAAACATGGCGAATGTTGCTCAAATTCAGGCGATGACGGCTCTCGCAGTCGGCATCATTTTCGGCATGGGTGCGCTTGGCACGGCGATCGGCTTCGGTCTGCTGGGTGGCAAGTTTCTGGAAGGCGCCGCGCGCCAGCCGGAGCTGACCCCCGCGCTGCAGGTCAAGATGTTCATCGTTGCGGGTCTGCTCGACGCAGTCGCGATGATCGGCATCGGTTTCGCGTTGTTCTTCACGTTCGCGAATCCGTTCCTCGGCGCACTCAAGACGTTCGGACAATAAGCATCATACCGGCGCCTGTTAGCAGGCACCCGGCGGAGACAGAGACGTGAATATTACCGTCACACTGATCATCCAGATGCTGGTGTTCTTCACGCTCGTCTGGGTTGTGATGACATACATTTGGCCGATCATCACGGACATGATGGACGAGCGCGAAAAGCGCATCGCTACCGGACTGGCTGCTGCCGACAAAGGGCAGAAGTCGCTGGACGAAGCTAACACGCGCGCCGCGGATATCATTCGCGAAGCGCGTGAGCGTTCGCAGCAGATCATCGATCAGGCAAGTCGCCGTTCGAACGAGCTGGTCGATGAAGCGAAGAACACCGCCAAAGACGAAGGTGGCCGAATCGTGTCGGCCGCCCGTTCGGAAGCGGCAACCGAATCCACCCGAGCTCGTGACGCTCTGCGTCGCGAAGTCGGTGGGCTTGTGGTTGTAGGCGCGGCCCGTGTGTTAGGTCGGGAAATCGACGCCAAGACGCACGCACAGCTGCTCGACGATCTCGCTACTGAGATTGGCAAGGGCTAACGAACCATGGCCGAAAAAGCCACCATCGCACGCCCCTATGCTCGCGCTGCGTTTGACTACGCACGCGGCGACAAGGACCTGCCCGCCTGGAGCCAATTCCTGGCACGGGCGAGTATGGTAGTTGTCGATCCGCAGGTAACAGGTCTGATCGGCAGTCCCAAAGTCACGCCGATACAACTCGCGAAACTCGTGATGGACGTTGTCGGCGCTCAGGCGCCTGCCAACGCCGCCAATTTCGCTCAGTTGCTGGCTGACAACCGTCGTCTGAATCTTTTACCGTATATCGCGACGCAGTATGAACAGATGCGTGCCGACGCCGAAAGCACGGCCGATGTCACGCTGACTTCCGCAGTGGCGCTGACTGCGGACCAGCAGGCGAAGTTTACCGCTGCGCTCACCAAACGCCTCAAGCGCACGGTGCGACTCCACTGCACAGTCGACCCGAACCTGGTCGGCGGCGCGGTGGTGCGCGCTGGAGACTTCGTCATCGATGGCTCGCTCAAGGGTCGGCTTGAGAAGCTAACAAATTTGATGGCCAGCTGAACGCTGGATGCATATTTTTTACAGGTAAAACGCCATGTCAGTCAAAGCCTCGGAAATCTCGGATCTCATCAAACAGCGCATCAGCTCTTTCAGCTCTGCTAACGAAGCGCGCAACGTCGGTACCGTTGTGTCGGTCACGGACGGCATTTGCCGTATCCATGGTCTCGCCGATGTTCGTTACGGTGAAATGATCGAGTTTCCGGGTAGCGTGTTCGGTCTGGCGCTGAATCTTGAGCAGGATTCAGTCGGTTCAGTGGTGCTGGGCGAGTACAAGGGCATCAAAGAAGGCGACACCGTTCGGACAACAGGTCGAATTCTGGAAGTCCCGGTTGGACCTGAATTGTTAGGTCGCGTGGTCGATGCGCTCGGCAAACCGATCGACGGCAAGGGGCCAATCAAGGCGACTCGAACCGCGCCGATCGAACGCGTGGCACCGGGCGTTATCTATCGCAAGTCGGTCTCGCAACCTGTCCAGACTGGCTACAAGGCTGTCGACGCGATGGTGCCAATCGGTCGTGGCCAACGCGAATTGATTATCGGTGACCGCCAGACCGGCAAAACCGCGATGGCTATCGACACCATCATCAACCAGAAGTCGTCGGGCATTAAGTGTGTCTACGTCGCCATCGGCCAGAAGCAATCGTCGATTGCTAACGTCGTGCGCAAGCTCGAAGAAAACGATGCGATGAAGCACACCATCATCGTCGCGGCGTCGGCGTCGGTGCCTGCGGCGATGCAGTACCTGTCCGCGTATTCCGGCGTCACCATGGGCGAGTACTTCATGGACAATGGTCAGGATGCGTTGATCATTTATGACGACTTGTCGAAACAGGCGGTCGCTTATCGTCAGATATCGTTGCTGCTGCGCCGCCCCCCGGGTCGCGAAGCCTTCCCGGGCGACGTGTTCTATCTGCACAGCCGTCTGCTCGAACGCAGTGCGCGCGTTAACGAAGAGTATGTCGAGATGGCGACCAAGGGCGCTGTCAAAGGCAAGACCGGTTCGCTGACCGGTCTGCCAATCATTGAGACGCAAGCGGGCGACGTCACTGCGTTCGTCCCCACCAACGTCATCTCGATCACCGACGGGCAGATTTTCCTCGAAACCGACCTCTTCAACTCGGGCATCCGTCCGGCGATGAACGCCGGTATCTCCGTGTCGCGCGTCGGCGGCGCCGCGCAGACTGACATCATCAAGAAGTTGGGCGGCGGTATCCGCCTGGCGTTAGCTCAGTACCGCGAACTCGCGGCGTTCTCGCAGTTTGCATCGGACCTCGACGAGGCCACCCGCAGGCAGCTCGAGCGCGGCCAGCGCGTGACCGAGTTGATGAAGCAGAAGCAGTACTCGCCGCTGTCTGTCGGCCTGATGGGGCTGTCGCTGTACGCGGTGAACGAAGGCTTCATCGACGCGGTGCCGGCCAAGTCCGTCGTGGCCTATGAAACGGCCCTGCACGCTCATGCCAAGGCCAAGTTCGGCGCCATCATCGACAAGATCAGCGAGAAGGGCGACTACAACGACGAGATTGCGGGCCAGCTGAAGCAGATCTGCGAAGACTTCAAGAAGAGCGGAGCCTATTGACGTATCGATGTAGGAGCGGCTTCAGCCGCGACGAGAAACCGAATCGCGCCTAAAGGCGCTCCTACAGCATACAAACGGGAAAGAAGATGGCAGGCGCAAAAGAAATCCGGACCAAGATCAAAAGCGTGAAGAGCACGCAGAAGATCACCAAGGCCATGGAAAAGGTGGCAGCGTCCAAGCTGCGCCGGACCCAGGCGCGGATGGCTGCGGCCCGACCCTACGCCGACAAGATTCGCCAGGTTATCGGCCATCTCTTCCAGGCCAACCCGGAGTACCGGCACCCATTCCTCGTGGCCCGGCCTGTGAAGCGCGTGGGCTACGTCGTGATGGCCACCGACAAGGGTCTCTGCGGCGGCCTCAACGTGAACGAGTTCCGCAAGCTGATCCCCGAGATCCGCAAGTGGGAGCAGCAGGGCGTCGAGGTTGACCTGTGCCTGATCGGCGCCAAGGCCGTGCAGTTTTTCCGGCGCCTCAAGGTCAACGTGGTGGCCGCCACGACGAATATCGGTGAGAGCCCGCAGATCAAGGATCTGATCGGCGCCGTCACCGTGATGCTGGACGCCTACAAGGAGGGCCGTATCGACCGGCTGTTCCTTATTTATAACGATTTCATCAACACGATGAGCCAGAAGGTGGATTTCCAGCAGCTGCTGCCCGTCGAGGCGGTGGATGCCAGCGAACTGCAGCAACATTGGGACTACATCTACGAGCCCGGCGCGGTTGAACTCCTGGACGACGTGCTCACCCGGTACATCGAGACCCAGGTTTATCGGGGCGCTGTCGAGAACGCCGCCTGCGAAATGGCGGCGAAGATGGTGGCCATGAAATCTGCCACCGACAACGCCGGCAAGCTGATTCAGGAA
>JAYVJR010000100.1:0-3005 GCA_043769085.1 Gammaproteobacteria bacterium | reverse complement strand
TTTCCAGCATGCCTAACACCGCCGACAGGGTCATTGCCATGTTGGTGCCGGTATCGCCGTCTGGAACCGGAAACACGTTGATGTGATTTATATGGTCGGCGCGCCGGAACAACTGGTAAATCCCGGCGCGCAGCGCGTCGCAGAGCTGCTGCGCCGACAGTTGCGGTAATGCCAGAACGGCCTGATTCAAGGCAGTGCTAACAGAAACCGGCGGTCCTGCCACAGGAGTATCGCACCTTCGGGGGTAATTGCCTGGACCAGGATCCCGTTGGTCAGGGCAGCGCCTTCCTGGATGCGATTGCCATTGATGAATGCAAACCGCCTGACCGGATCCGGATCGTAGACATGCAGGCTCATGCTGACTTCCGGCACTGTAATGCCTTCAAGTATCAGATCGTCGCGCGACGGCAGACCTTGGGTTGCCGGGCGGCGAGCGCTGGCGGCAGGCGCACGCGTCGCGCGTGGTGCGGTCTGCGCCGCGGCCGGCGCCACCTTTTCGGGTTCCACGGCAGGTTCAAAATCAGCCGGGTTGAATATGCCGCGCGCGACATCGGTACGATCCGTTTCCGGCATGACGGGCGGCGCAGCCGCGGGCGCTTGCGGAGCCTTGTCGGCGGCATCGACGCGATTGATCTCGGTCGGCTGGTCGGTCTGCATCAGGTACCAGGCGCCGACCAGTATATTGATACCTAACAACAACGCCAGAATGATCGCCCAGGCCGGAAAACGCGCGCGCGGTACCGCGACCTTCAGCTCGTACATGCCGGGGTTGGCATTGCGCTGCCGGTCAGTCTCGGATTTTTTCAGCGCATCGAGGATAAAAGACATCGTTACTCCGTGGCCACGGCGGGCGGCGATGTCAGCCGGGCACTTGCAGCATTGTTGGTGCTCAGGAACCAGAATACTAACGCGACCATCATGACTGCAAGCGCAACTCCAGCCCACGGCAGCCAGCGAGGCATCAGGCGACGGCCCAGTACCTCGGACGCGGCGCGCCGTTGCAGCCCTGCGTTCACGGTGTGCCGGTCAAGAGTAAACGCGCCTAACAGACCACGATCGGCCATGATATTGATGAGTCGCGGAATACCCTGCGAACGATGGTGCAATTCTGCCAGCGCGCCGTTGGTGAAAACCGGGTGCACCGAACCTGCTACCCGCATGCGATGGCGGACGTAGGATGCCGATTCAGAGCGCGACAGCGGCGCCAGGTGATAGCGCCCCGTCATGCGCTGCGCCAGGGGCCGCAGCTCGCCAGTGGCCAGCATGTCCTTCAGTTCCGGTTGCCCGATCAGGATTATCTGCAGCAATTTCTGTGTTTCGGTTTCCAGGTTCGTCAGCAGGCGGATTTGCTCAAGCGTATCCAGCGCCAGATTCTGCGCCTCGTCGACCACTAACACGACGCGGCGTCCCGCAGCGTGCGCACGCAACAGGTAGCGACTAAGAATATCGACCAGATCCTTGACGCTGCTGACGGCCGAATCCGGAACTCCGATGCCAAGTTCCTCGCACAGCGTCAGCAGAAATTCCGGCGCGTTGACACGCGGGTTCAGAATCAGCGCAACTTCCGAATTCGCCGGCGTTCTCGACAGCAGCGAGCGGATTATTGTCGTCTTGCCCGTGCCGACCTCGCCGGTCAATTGAATGAAGCCGCCGGCCTCGGTAACTCCGTAAATTAGGTGCGCCAGGGCCTCCGAATGACGCTCACTCAGAAATAAGTAGCGCGGGTCCGGCGTTATGGCGAACGGCTTTTCGTTAAGGCCGAAGAACGACAGGTACATGCGATGCGAAGTATGTCACGTCGCTTTGTGAACGCGTAAGCAATGCGAAAAAGTTGCCGCGTGCGGGCGAGAAAACCGGCGCAAAGTGGCCCCATGAACGGCAAACATTTTCCCCTGTTTGTGTTTCTAATGACGCTCGGGACCGCCTGCGAAAGCGGGCTTGCTGCGGAGCCGGTACTGGACCTGCGAACGCCGCAGCCAGACGCGACCGGCAGACCTCTTGCGGGTATGCGCATCGACGATCGGCCCGCCTGGATGCAAAGAGTGGACACGGTTGCGCGACATGGCCTTACATTTGTGTGTCTGCGCCACGGGCAACAGTCAAGTCTGGTGCTCGGCGCCCATCCTAACGGCTACCTGGGTGTATTTACTGCGCTGCCGGGCGGCGGCAAGCGCGGTCGTTCAGGCTGTTAGGACCGCGTTGGCCCTCGCAGACCCCGGCTGAGCGCCGCCTTGCCAAATCGGGCGCGGATTCTGTCCACCGTCGCGTCGAGTTTTGCGGGTGGTGCGGCAAACAAATCCATCTGCTCCTCGGTTGCGAGATCCGCAACCCCGACTCCTAACAATCGGACCCTGGCGCCGGAGTGCTCCGCGAGCCAGCGCTGTAACAGGTCGCGTGCCACTTTGACGATCAGCGCGTTGTCGTGCGTCCTGGTGCCCAGGCTTTTTTGCCGCAAAAAGGTTTCGAAATCATGGCGGCGCACCTTGATATCGACAACGCCTGCGGTAAGTTTCCTGGCCCGCAGGCGCGCACTGACACGGTCCGCAAGTGCCGTCAGCTCGGTCTGCAGGCGTCCCGCATCCTGGAGGTCGCGCGCGAAGGTTTCCTCGGCACTGATGGATTGTTCCTCCGCGTCCGTAACCACCGGCCGATCGTCGATGCCGGAAGCGCGGTTGCGCAGGCGCGCAAAGTCATTGCCGAACAACGCGCGCAGTTTTGCATCGCTCGTCTGCCGTAGCGCACCCAGCGTCAGAAAACCGGCTGCTATGACCTCATCGCCTTTCTTGCGCGCGAGACCCGGCAGCCGCTTGACCGGCAGCGGATCGAGAACCGCATGGATGCGCTCCGCTGTGATGACGGTCAGCCCATCGGGCTTCTCGAGTTCCGAGGCGATCTTCGCGACCAGTTTGTTAGGCGCGACGCCGACCGAGGCCGTGAGTCCGGTGCGCTCGCGGATCAATGCCTTGATGCGCCGGGCGATGGTCACCGCGTCGCCGAGAATGCCC
>JAYVJR010000099.1:0-2152 GCA_043769085.1 Gammaproteobacteria bacterium | reverse complement strand
ACCAGCGGCACCGCGGACAGGCTAAAACGCACTCCGCCACGCGCAACCAGCCAGCCAACCACGACGACCTGCACGAACAAAGCTAACAAATTGACTGCGAGATCTATTTGCGCGAACAGGCCGGCACGCGATTCTATCGAGAGGTAATGTTCGGCAACGTAACGCGCCTGCTCCTGGTACATGAAAGCGCCTAACACCTGGCCCGCCACAATCAGCCCGCCGATAGCCAGCAGATACGGAGAATGTCTGAACCGTTTCAGATCATCGATGATGCGGCCACCAACGACGGTATCCGGGCGCGCTGCCGCCGACTCGGTAGTGCTGGCCCACACCTGGGCAAAATGCCCGCACAGAACGGCCACGAGCAGCAAGCCGCAGGCCACGAAGATGACATTCGAGGTGCCGACGGATTCGACAAACAGCGCATTAAAGGACGGGCCGGCGATGGCGCCGACACTGCCGCCAGCTGCAATCACGCCGAACAGGCGCTTGGCTGCATCACTGCGCCACATATCGACCATGATGCTCCAGAACACCGACACCATGAAAAGATTCATCGATGTCACGGCGACAAAGAAGCATCCAGCAAGTATTCTGGAATCCGGCGCTGCGCGCAACGCCAGACCTAACAGCAGGAACAAGACGGCAATTCCAGCGAGCACTCCGGCAAACAGGCGGCCGCGCGTGACCCTTGCCACCAGCCACCAGTACACCGGCAGGACCGCCAGCATTACCAGGAACGTCAGGTAGAAAAGCACATCGATTTGGTCGCGCCCGACCTGCAGCGCATAGGCCTCGCGCAGGCTGCGCAGCATGTAATAGCCGCCTAACAAAAACAAGTAAGCAGCGGCGGACGCCAGCAGCGGACGCCATTCGGAGGCCTGGATTGCGAAGCGGCCGCGCTGCGGCGCATTGGCCCCGGTCATCGCAGCGGCCGCAGGGTGCCGGTCAGATGCGGCTTTTTCCCTTCGTTGTCGCGCAGACAAAAGCCGCTGCCATCCTGCTGCCGCCACTGCTCAATCAGCAGCCACGCGGGCAGACCAACCGGTAACTTGAAATTGACAGCCAGCTCGCAGGAATTCTGCAACACGGCCGCATCCAGATCCGAGGCGCAACGCGCCAGCGACCACATGCCGTGCGCAATTGCCGCCTTGAAGCCGAAAACCCTGGCACTGAGATCGCTGAGATGAATTGGGTTCAGGTCGCCTGCCAGCACGCCATAACTGCGCCCCAGCCCGACCGGTGCCTGAAAGCTTGTTGTCCGGATGCCGGTCGGCCGCGCCTCAGTCTGTGCGCCCGAATCGCTATCCGGGCTGCGATCGCCGGCCGGCGCCCTGCGCTTACGCCGCGCAAGAAAGATGCAGTCCTCTTCCCAGGTTAGCTCGCCATTCGCGGCGCGCCATTCCGTGTGCAGCGTGAATTCCTGGCCACGGTCCGTTTCAACGTGCCCGTCGATCGCAACCCGCAAGGCCCCGCCTGCATCCGCGGCCAGGCCACGATGCTGGCGAATCACATTGCGCACATGCACCAGACCTAACAACTTGACCGGAAAAGCGGCATGCGACAACACCGCGAGATGCAGACCGCTCGCGAGCACGTGCGGATAGGCAATGGGCAGCACGGCGCTATCCGCAGCGCCACAGCACTCACGATAGGTCCGCAGGTGGGAGGCATCGATGCGCAGCGCTGGAAGTTCGGCTTCGATCCGTGGCACAGTCGCGCCAGCGCGCACCAGCGCTGGTTTGCGCGCGGCAATGACTCGCGGATAGAGCGCCCACAGCGAAGGACTGCTGCGGAATTGCATCTTCATGCGAGCTCCCCTCCTAACGAGCCGGTGTTACTTGATCAATGGTGATGCTGACGCGCGCATCCTTACCGACCGCGTATCTAATCATGCCAAACGGGTCACCAGCTGCCGCGGCAGGAGCGCCGCCGCGGGACAGTCTCGCCACGACCTCGACGGTATCGCCCGCGACCAGTTCGCGGCCCGGCAGCATCGCATCGGCTGCGGTCAGTTCCACGTCCTGAGGAAAACGCGCCGGCAAGCGCTTGACGGCCAGCGGCGGGCCCGGCTCGCCGGCACGGCGGGCCAGTACAAAAAGTGGTGCTGACGCAAAATCAGCGGCCTTCAGACCCTTGCCGAGCTGGATTG
>JAYVJR010000098.1:0-4420 GCA_043769085.1 Gammaproteobacteria bacterium | reverse complement strand
AATCACGCGGCGAATCATGCCAGGCTCGGCGAGCGCCAGTTCCGTGACGATTTTGGAACCCGTGTGATAGCCGAATACGTCGACCGGTCTCTGCCGCCCGTAACCCAGATGCCGCAAACCTTCCGCGATCGCACCGGCATAGTCTTCAATGCTGGGTATTGTCGCGGGCCCGTCCGAGCCGCCATAGCCGGGCGTGTCGATGGCAATAGCGATGCGCTCGCGGCCGAGCATCCGAACCAGATCGTGAAACTCTTCGGATGAATTTGGCGATTGATGAAAAAGTACGAGTGGAGGCAGGTCACTGCGCCGCGCGGGCGTTGCGATGCTGAAATGAAGCTGCCCGTATCGGTTGTCGACGTAGCCATGCCGCAGAGGCGGCAGGTTGTCGTGTGCCGAGGACGATGCGACCGATCCTGTCAGCGCCGATACGGCCAGTGCCGCAAAGACCGTGAGTGATAGTCCTGACATGATGCCTCGTTAGCTAGCTCCGTTGCGCCAGGGAATTGATCAGCTGGCAGCGCATGGCGCCATCCGTTGCCACCCCTTATTATCACAAGTGCATCGAATTCGACGTCTGTGAGAATTTCTTGGTTCGGTGAGACGATTGCGGTAGCTTGGAGGCGTTCCAATGCCTATGTCCGCCCCGATATGACTAGTCCGCAATAATTGCCTCGAATCTTTACTAATAAAATCGAAAGTTATGGTCATGACAAGGTGATGTTCGATTGGGCTTGAGAGGAGCATGCGATGACTTTATCACTGCGTCTGCGTCAGCATGCCCGCTACCGGCCAGGTAAAGCCGCGATTGTAGAGCCCGGGCGGCAATTGGATTATGGCCAACTCGATCGCAGGGTCGACTTCAGTTGCCACACCTTGCGTTCCAAAGGCATCGAGCGCGGCCAGCTCGTCGGCCTCTCGCTACAGGATCGCGCTGAATGCGTGGTGATCCTGCTGGCCATGAGCCGCCTCGGCGCCGTGGTCCTGCCGCTCGACCCGCGCTGGCCGAACGCCGAGACCCAGCGCGTCTGCGACAATTTTGGCGCGACTAAGGTTCTTTGCGATCGTGCGAGCGGCAATCCGACGTGGATATTTTTGGACGATGTCGATTTCGGCGAGACCGACATTTTGTATAACGACCCGGATGTTGGCCTGCACAGTCCGATGCTGCTGTCATTGTCATCCGGTACTACCGGCATGCCAAAGGGTCCGCTGACGACGCAGGGAAAGTTCATCGAACGATTCATGGTGTTCTGGATCGATCTTGGGCTCAGCGCCGCGGATCGGTTCCTGACGGCGACGCCGTTGTATTTCGGCGGTGGCCGCGCCTTCGCGCTGGCGATGATTTACGCCGGCGGCTGTGCGCTTTTGTTGTGTCCACCGTACAAAATAGAACAGCTGGCCCGCTTTATTAATGTGCAGAAGGCAACTGCAACATTCCTGGTGCCAACGCAGCTAACAAGATTGTTAGCAATAGCGCACGATGGTGAAATGCTGTTGCCGACTCTGCGAGCGCTGATTTCGAGTGGTGCGGCACTCTACGCTTCCGAGCAGCGCAATATTCGACGCAAGGTGTCCGGCAACTTGTTTCAGTACTACAGCTCCACAGAAGGAGGGGGCTGCTCGGTATTGAGGCCGGAGGATTTCGAGGGCCACCCGGAGTCGGTTGGTCTGCCCTGTTTTGGCGTTGAAGTCGAAGTGGTCGACAGGGAACATCGAGCGTTGCCGCCGGGGCGTGTGGGCCGCCTCCGCTACCGCAGCGCGGCGTCTGCCGACCATTACTACAAAGGCGACGAATCGACGGCGTTTCACCAGGGCTTTTTTTATCCCGGTGACCTCGGCGAATTTGACAACGATGGGTACTTGTACCTGCGCGGACGATCCAAAGACATGATCATCAGAGGCGGAGTCAATATCTATCCCGCCGATATCGAGTCGGTGGTGCTGCAGTTTCCTGGCGTGCGGGAAGCCTGCGCTGTCGCTGTGCCATCCAGGGAATTTGGCGAGGAAATCGCGGTGGCCTTCGTCGCCGGCGGCGCGGTCGAGATTGAGGCATTGCGCGCCCACTGTGCCGCCGAACTGGCGCAATTCAAAATGCCGCGCTACTTCGTCCCGTTCAAGGAATTGCCGACGGCGGGGGTTGGCAAAATTGACAAAAAGATCGTGGCGGCGGTCGTCATCGCGCGCACGGCAGTCTCGATCCCCACATGAGTGCCGAGAGTCAGGGCTCGGTTCCATCGAATGCTCGGGGTTACTACGTGCTCTCGGTTCTGATTCTCGCTTACATCGTCTCTTACATCGATCGCACCATGTTGACGCTGTTAGTCGATCCGATTCGTGCAACGCTAAAAATCTCTGATTTTGAAGTCAGTCTGTTGCATGGATTTGCGTTCGCCATTTTCTACACAGTGCTTGGCTTGCCCATGGGTCGCCTCGCCGATCGCCACAATCGTCGCAATCTCATCGTAGCTGGCATTCTGGTGTGGAGCGTGGCTACCGCGCTGTGCGGGTTTGCTCGCAATTTCTGGCAGATGTTCACCGCACGCGTCAGCGTCGGCGTCGGTGAGGCCACGTTGTCCCCATCGGCCTACTCGATGCTGTCGGACTGCTTTCCGCCAGAACGGCGCTCGCGAGTGCTGTCGATCTACACGTCGGCAATCTATCTAGGCGCAGGAATTGCAACCTTCGGCGGCGGTGCGCTCATCGCCTATGTGCCTGGCGTGACAATCGCCGGCTTTGGCTACCACGAGCCCTGGCAAGTCATCTTCATGATTATCGGCCTGTTGGGCGTGCCAGTTGCACTCGCCCTGTTGACCGTTCGCGAACCGTTGCGGCGCGGCGCAGCCGTTGCGGTGGCGCCTGGTGTTGACATGGTGCGTATTCCGCTGCGCACCGTGGTTGCCTACATGTGGGAACGTCGTCAGGTATACGGCATGTTGATCCTCGGAATCTCCTGCTACGCCATGATGACCAATGGCCTCAAGGGCTGGATTCCGACATTTCTCAAGCGCACGTATGGCTGGAGTCCGGCCGATGTGGGCGTGAGTTTCGGGCTGGTGCTGCTGGTGTTCGGCACGATTGGCACCGCCTGGGGCGGGTTCGGCGCGGTGTGGTTGCGCAAGCGCGGGTATGTCGATGCCAATATGCGTCTGAGCATTCTCGCCGCCATTCTGATTCTGCCCTTCGGCGTCGTGGCGCCGTTGATGCCGACTGGCCAGCTGTCGCTCGCGCTGTATTCGATCGTCATACTTCTCGCGGGAGTCCCGTTCGGCGTATCCGCGGCCGTTATTCAGCAGATTACCCCCAATCGCATGCGTGGACAGGTGTCGGCCGTCTATTTGTTCTGGCTCAATTTGGCGGGGATAGGTACCGGACCCATCGTCGTGGCGTTTTTTACCGATTTTGTTTTTCACAGTGACCAGGCACTCGGCTATTCGCTGGCCTGCCTGGCGGCCGTTACCGTGCCCTTGTCAGCCGGGTGCTTCTATGCCGGTCTCAAGCCGTTCCGCAGCACTCTGGCGCAAGGCGAGTTCTGACGAACGGCCGCGTTGCATATCTATGCCTAAATCCGGTTTGCAGGCTTGAATCTCTTCGCCAATAAGCCAAGAGTTGTTGTGTACAACCGTTGTGTTCGCGCCACAGATGTCCGTGGCGCAGGCCGACCTAACAGCAGCACTGGGGAGATCCGATTTATGGCCTTTCAATTCTTTGCGAATATGCGAACGACTAGCGTGGTGGGCCTCCTGTGTGCGGCTGCATGCAGCACGGCGCTCGCGCAATCGCCCACAACGCCTGGCGATGAGGCCGGCGGCCTCGAAGAAATTGTCGTAACTGCGCGCAAGGTCGAAGAGAAGCTGCAGGACATACCGCTGACGGTGTCGGCGTTTTCGGAAGAGGCACTGAAGAACTACAACGTACTGCGTATCGGCGATCTGAACGTCTTGACGCCGGGCATGAACTATCAGGAAGGATCGGGCCGCGGTGGCGCGGGTCGGTTCTTCGTTCGCGGCCTCACCGGCGGCGTGGCCGGTACCGCGCGCGCATCGACGTTCGTCGACGGTGTGTATATTGCCAATAGTGTAGCCAACATTCTGTTCGGCGAAATGGAACGCGCGGAAGTGCTGTTAGGCCCGCAAAGCGCCCAGTTTGGCCGGGCGACTTTCGGTGGTGCGATGAATCTCATCACCAAGGATCCGACCAATACAGTCGCTGGCAGTGTTGCGCTGAGTGTTGGCACCGACGGCGAGCGCAACTTTGACGGCTTTATCGGCGGCCCGCTGATTGAAGACAAACTGCTTGCCTCATTGTACGTTGGCCTGCAGCATTACGAGGGCCCGAGCCGCTGGAAGGCCCCACCCGACATCCTGCATCCCAACGGAACACAGCAAGGCGGCACGGACTCGAAGTCTGGTGCGCTCAAGCT
>JAYVJR010000097.1:0-3099 GCA_043769085.1 Gammaproteobacteria bacterium | reverse complement strand
CCCGACGGCAAGACATTCGGCACAGTCGGGCACGACGGCACCCTGACACTATGGGATCTCGCAACCACCAAGCCAATATGGTCGAAGCCTGGGCTCGGCACGGACGATCTCAAGAAGATGGGATTTCTTGTTATGCCAGCGGGCCAGCTGGCGATCGTTCGACTAAGCCGTGACCAAGCCGCACCATTCGAGTTGGTTGGCACGATAGACGGTACAGTAGTGCAAATTCCAGAGCAAACGGGTGCTGGTCCGATACCGTGGCGGCAATTGGCGGCCGAAACGATCGACAAGCGCAACACCGGCGTTGCGTCGAGTTTGCTTCGGACGGAAACGCATCGAGTCCTGACCCCGAAACTTTTAGCGCTGGATGGTCGCTCATCTGCCACAGGTGGTCAGGAGACGACGACAAACATCAATGCGTTTGGCGATGGACGCGTCGTTTTTACGGATAGAGGAACCGGGCAGGCTGTTGAAGAGCGAGGACATTCTGCTGCCGCGCGCGCACTCGCATTAACGAACGATGGCAACCTAGCGGCAACAGCGGCAGAAGATGGCAGCGTCATTGTTTGGAACCGGATCGGTGACAGGTGGCAGGCAACGCTTCTTTCGGTCTCCGGCACACAAATGCCGAGGCACTTGCAACCAACGCAACGGCTGAATGGCCATACTAACGGTTTACGTAGCGCGTCATTCAGCCCTTCCGGCAGTCAGATCGCTACTGCTTCAGACGACAAAACCGCGCGGTTGTGGAATGCCTATACGGGCCAAGTGGACACAGTTGCGAATGGTCATGTCGACATTGTATTTGCGGCGTCGTTTAGCCCGGATGGGAAACGGGTCATCACTGCATCACGTGACCAAACCGGCCGTCTTTGGGATGCTAAGACCGGTCAAACAATCGCTGTGTTGAGTGGCCATACCGGCCCTGTGACAACAGCGTCGTTTAGCCCGGATGGGACACGCATTGTGACTGCGGGGATCGAGAAAAATGTCCGACTCTGGGATGCCCGGACGGGCAATGAGTTTGCAGTATTGAAGGCTCATGACGCGGCTGTTGATTCAGCGTCGTTTAGCCCAGATGGGAAACGGGTCATCACTGCATCCCGCGATGGAACCGCTCGCCTCTGGGACGCCGGGTCCGGCAGCGAGATCGCGATCTTGAATAGTCCCGATAGCTATGTCCTAGACGCCGCATTCAGCCCTGATGGGAAACGGGTGGTGGCGGCACTAGGCGATAATTTTGGCTTCACCGGTGGGAGCCAAATCGCTCAACTGTGGGATGTCGAAACCGGCCGCGAAGTTGGCAAATTGTCCGGTCATTCTGGTAGACTTTATGCCGCTTCGTTCAGCCCGGACGGAAAACGGGTCGTCACTGCATCGCATGACCAAACCAGCCGTCTTTGGGATGCTGAGACCGGTCAAGCAATCGCTGTGTTGAGTGGCCACACCAGCCGTGTGACTAAGGCGTTGTTTAGCAATGACGGCAACCGCATCATGACGGCTTCAGACGACGGCAGTGCTCGTGTCTGGCACTCTCAAACCGCCAGTTTGATTGCGGTCCTGGAAGGTCACGACATGCCAGTAACGGCTGCATCGTTCAGTCCTGATGGAAAGCGCGCGGTGACCAGTTCGGAAGACCACACCGCAGCAATTTACGATCTTTCTACGATCGAAGCACCTTGCCCCAACTGTTCGTCACTCGCATTCTCCCCTGATGGCCAATCGCTTGTGTCCGGTGGCTGGGATGGCACAGCACAGGTTTGGCGCACTAATCTATCCACAACCGCGCCGCTTGGGACATCCTGGGTGCCTTTTGGCCCGCGCATCAAACACGGTTCCGATAACCAAAAATCAGCAGGTATCAATCAAGTGTTCTTTTTGCCCGTGGGAAACCAAACCGGGCGCACTTTTATCACTGTTGGAGACGATGGGACCGCGCGCATTTGGGCGGCAGATGCAGATGCGCTCGATCAACGCTTTACGCTTGCTGGCATTGTCCGCGGTCATGGCCACATCATCACGCATGCCGATGTGACGCCGGATGGTAAGACACTGGTCACCGGCGCGCTGGATGGCAGCGTGATGGTCTCCGATCTCGACAAGATCCGCCGCCTCCATGCGCTTGATCCGCTCGGCCATTACACCGCGCTTCGGCCCACCATCGATCGCGCGGTCGCGCCAGTCGCCGATGCTACCCGTTCAGCGTGGCGGCACCTTGCTAGCCTATTCAACACTGAGCCCCGACCTACTCCGCCTACCATTGACACGCCCACACCCAGCAACGGTCCATTGTCACAGCCTGCCCCACAAACTCCGATGACGCGTGGAAACACTCCGGCTCTGCGATCAGGGCTGATGAGCGTCGAGGACGCTCGGACTGAGGTTGACGTCGCTCGACGTCGCGCAAGTCGGAGCCCGCCAACAACCGCGACAGATCGCTCACTGGCTTTCGCGCTCCTGCAACTGGGTCGAAGCCTAAAAAATGAGAACAATCTCGCGGAAGCGTTGGATGTATTTCGCGAAACGACCTCAATCCTTGAGCGCTTAGCATCACTTAGCGGCGCTCAAACAGAGTCGCAGCTTGCAACTGCGCTGATCGATAGTCTTCGGAGTGCCAGTGCGATTCTCGCCGCGCAGGGAAATCTTGGCGCTGCGGAATCGCCGCTACGCCGCGCTTTGAACTTGGTTGAGACATACTTTGGTTCGTCCGATCCGCGTCTCGCGCCAATTCTTCTGGACGTTGCCGATGTTGGTGTTGCACAAGGGCGGTTGGCCGAGAGCCTCATCATACTTGAACGAGCAGCGTTGCTGACAACGGCAGCGTTGGGCACCGAACACCCCGACATGCTGGCTGTCTGGAGCCGCATTGGCGAAGTGTTGCTCGCCCAAGGCAAGTTCGCCGAAGCGGAGGAGCAGTTCCGTTTAGTCGTTTCAAACTTAGATCGATTGGGCCAGTCATCAAGCAACGAGGCAGCCAGTGCGCTCCTACTCCTCAGTCAGGCCGAGGCGGGTAGAAATGCCTGGCGGACGGCAGTCGAGACTGCAAAGCGAGCATTTGACCTAACACAGGCTCCCGCCACTGCTGTAACGGGTAACGCA
>JAYVJR010000096.1:0-60597 GCA_043769085.1 Gammaproteobacteria bacterium | reverse complement strand
GATGTCTTTGCGTGTCAGGCTCATGAGGATCTGCTGAAAACCGCTGAAAAAACGGCGCGCAATAATACACGCTTGCCTTGTGTCAAGTCTCACCCGTTGTTAAATTACGTACCTTCTAACGGCGCTCGCTTGGCGCCTCCGGAATTACCCGATGTTCAAACGATTTCGCGGCGCGCTTTCGACCGATTTGTCCATTGATTTGGGCACAGCGAACACACTGGTCTATGTCCGTGGGCAGGGCATCGTCCTCAATGAGCCATCGGTGGTGGCGGTGCAGGATGACCCTAACCGAGGTACAAAGTCCATCGTGGCGGTAGGCCAGGACGCCAAGATGATGCTGGGCCGCACGCCCGGGCACATCACGGCCGTACGTCCCATGAAAGACGGCGTCATCGCCGACTTTACCTATACCGAGAAGATGCTGCAGCACTTCATCAAGAAAATTCACGGCAACCGCATCTTCAAACCGGCACCGCGCGTGCTGGTATGCGTTCCTTTCGGCTCCACGCAGGTGGAACGCCGCGCAATCCAGGAGTCCGCTGAAGGCGCGGGTGCCCGAACTGTCAAGACTGTTAGCGAACCCATGGCCGCCGCGGTGGGCGCCGGCCTTCCGGTGCAGGAAGCTCGCGGTTCCATGGTGCTCGACATCGGCGGCGGCACATCTGAAGTTGCGGTGTTGTCGTTGAACGGCATTGTCTACGCCAATTCCACGCGCATCGGTGGCGATCGTTTCGACGACGCCATTGTCAACTATGTGCGCCGCAACTACGGCATCCTGATCGGTGAAGCCACGGCCGAACGCATCAAGCTCGAAATTGGCTCGGCTTATCCAGGCCAGCAGGTGCGCGAGATGTCGGTCAAGGGCCGCAACCTGTCAGAAGGCGTGCCGCGTAGCTTCATGCTGAACTCCAACGAAATTCTCGAGGCGTTGCAGGAACCGCTGCAAGGCATTGTCAGCGCGGTCAAACAGGCGCTCGAACAAACACCACCAGAACTAGGCGCGGATGTCGCCGACCGCGGCATCGTGCTAACAGGTGGCGGCGCACTGCTGCGTGACATCGACAAACTGCTGTCCGAAGAAACCGGGCTGCCGGTGTTCATTGCGGACGACCCACTGACTTGTGTCGCACGTGGTGGCGGACGAATTCTGGAGTTGATGGACGAACTCGGCCCCGGGCACTTCGGCATTCAATAGTCCCAGACAGTAGAGGGTTTCCCACGAATCGCACGCTGCCGCAACGCGGCCTGACCGCAGGATTCCGCTTCGCCTGTTATGCCTTTCTGGCTGTGGGGCTGATGTATGTCGACCAGCGCAAAGCCTGGCTGGAGTCGGCTCGTTACGCACTTCAGGCTGCAGCCTTCCCAGTGCAGGTTGCCGTCAACTCGCCGTCGACGGCCTGGGTGTCGCTGCAAAAATGGTTACGCTCGCGTGACACCCAGCAGTCGGAGCTCGACCGACTGAAGCTGGCAAATTTGGCTCTGGCGTTGCGCGCCGCGCGCGCTGACTTGCTCGAACGCGAAAACAGTCAACTGCGCGGCCTGAAATCCCAGATGCCGGCACTGATCGCCCGCTGGGAACCCGCCAACGTCATTTCTGCGGATCTGAGCAATCTGCGCCAGCGACTGGTGATTGCACGTGGTGTTCGCGACGGCGCTTTCAAGGGCCAGTCCGTGCTCAGCAATAGCGGCTTGTTAGGTCAGATACTTCGTGTCGGCCCGTTCAGCGCCGAGGTCATGCTTCTGACCGACCCGGAACATGCGATGCCGGTCATGATTCTGCGCAATGGCGTGCGCACTCTCGCCGTCGGCGCGGGCAGCGGTAATGCGCTGACGCTCCCTTACCTGCCCGCACAAAGCGACGTGCAAATTGGCGATCAGCTTGTCAGCTCAGGGCTCGGCGGGGTTTTTCCCGCGGGCTTCCCCGTGGCCAAGGTGACACGCGTGCGCCGCGACGGCAACAATGCGATGGCGCTCATCGATGCACAAATGATCGCGTCCGTGGAACGTGAGCGCCAGGTGGCGCTGGTGTGGCTGAACGTCGGCAACCCAGCCGCACCGGTCAAGTCAACCGACGCAGCGGTCGCGCCGTGAGTAACAACGAGCGCCTGCCGCGCGCTGCTGCAATCCTGACGACATTCGCGGCGCTGCTGTTGCAGCTGTTGCCGCTGCCAGGCGTTCTTGAAGGCCTGCGGCCCGCATTTGCGGTACTCACGGTTCTCTTCTGGTCGATGGCCGCACCGCGCGCCGGCGGTTTTTTGTTAGGATTCTTGGTCGGTATGGCGCTCGATGTTTTTAAAGGAACGGTACTGGGCCAGCATGCGCTGGCAATTGCGCTGGTTGTTTACATCGCAATCCGCTATCACTTGCAATTGCGCAACAAACCCTTGGTCGAACAGGCCTTGTTTGTCGGCCTGATGTTGTTTTTGTTTGAAGCGGTCATTTGGCTGATTGATGGTTGGACCGGCCACGCCATGAACTCACCGGAGCGTTGGTTGCACGTCGCGACCGGCGCAGCTATTTTTCCGTTGCTGGTAGCGCTTCTCGACCGATACGCAGTTGCACGCTGAGTAGTTCATGGCGCAGCAGGTCACGATCAAGGATCACTGGAGCGAGCAGCGGCTGTTCGAGCAGCGCGTTTACATCGCCGCCGCCGTCGCGGCGTTGCTCGCGTTCGTGCTGATCGGGCGGCTGGTCTGGCTGCAGATCATCCAGCATGACTATTACACCGAGCTCAGCCAGGGCAATCACGTTCGCATCGAACCCCTGCCGGCCGCGCGCGGCGTCATCTATGACCGTAATGGCGCTGTGCTGGCGGAGAATCGGCCCGCGTACCAGCTCGAACTGATTCGCGAGCAGATCGGCGACAGCAAGGCGGTCGCGGTGACACTGGATCGCCTAACGAAACTTGGTTTGTTAGCTGTGGAAGAAATTCCCGATCTGCTGCGCATCATCCGTTCGCGCCGCGAATTCGACAGCGTACCGCTGCGCCTGCGACTGAACGACGATGAAATCGCCCGCTTTGCTGTGCATCGCTTTGAATTTCCGGGCGTAGACATACGTACCCGTCTGGCTCGCGTCTACCCCCATGGCGAGCTGGCAGTGCACGCACTGGGCTATGTGGCAGCAATCGCAGAACGGGACTTGGAGCGTATCGATCGAACTGCCTATGCCGGCACGAGCCTGATCGGCAAATTGGGTGTCGAAGCCGCATACGAAACCGTGCTGCACGGTCGCAACGGCGCGCGCGAAATTCTGGTCAATGCGCAGGGCCGCTCGGTCGACAACTTGACCGAGCTGGTGCCGGAACTACGTGTCACCCAACCTAAACCAGGTACCGACCTTATCCTCAGCATCGACTTCGAAGTACAAAAAGTGGCCGAGCAGGCGATCTGGGCACAACGCGGCGCGATTGTCGCACTTGATCCTCGCAATGGCGATGTCATCGCGTTAGCCAGCCGGCCCGGTTTCGACCCGAACTTTTTCGGTCGCGGCTTGACGCGCGCAGAGTTCGCGGCGCTCAACAACAATATTGACCGGCCGTTGTTTAACCGCGCGCTGCGGGGTACTTATCCACCAGGCTCGACCATCAAACCGCTGGTTGCACTTGCAGCGCTAAGCCAGGGCGTCGTAGTCCCCGAGGATTCGCGTTTTTGCCGTGGCTTTTACTCACTGCCGGGCAGTCGCCACCGTTTTCGCGACTGGAAGCCGGCCGGACACGGCAGCGTCGACATGGTGCGTGCCATTGCTCAGTCATGCGACGTGTATTTCTACGGCGTATCCGCGGCGTTAGGCCCGGATCGCCTGGCTAACACGCTTGGCCAGTTCGGAATGGGCAGTATTACCGGTATCGATATCAGCGGCGAAAAATCCGGACTGCTGCCATCGCCGGAGTGGAAACGAAAAGCTTTCAAACGCCCGGAACTGCGGGTCTGGTTCCCTGGCGAAACCGTCATTTTCGGCATCGGTCAGGGATATCTGTTAGCAACACCGCTGCAGATGGCCCAGGTAACGAGCATTATTGCCAACCGTGGCAAGAGTTACGCACCGCGGCTGGTGACCGGCCTGCGCAATCCCGTGTCGCATCAAACCACGGCAGTCGCGCCCAAACCGCTGGCAGCGGCGAGCGCGAGTCCGGAACACTGGCAATCGATTATCGACGGCATGTTCGCGGTCACGCATGGTGGCACCGCGAGCCGCAGTGCAGCCGGAGCCGAGTACAGCATCGCGGGCAAGACCGGCACCGCCCAGATGTTTACGATCGCGCAGAATCAGAAATACAATGAGAAGGACGTCGACGAACGCTTGCGCGATCACGCCTGGTTCATCGCCTTTGCGCCGGTGGAAGATCCTCGCATTGCGGTTGCAGTGCTGGTTGAAAACGGCCGCAGCGGCAGCGGTACGGCGGCTCCCATTGCGCGACAAGTGATGGACGCCTATCTGCAGCGCAAATTCCCTGTGCCGACCGTTGCCTCGGAAACGCCAGAGGCGTCGACAGTGCCTGCGCCGGTACCCGACGGCAGTGAAGCAGGAGCGGAATAATGGCGGATAACTTTAGCCAACCATCGCTGCTGTCACTCGGTTCGACCACCCGGATGCTAAGTAATCTGCGGCTCGACGGGCCGTTGGTGATTGGCCTGGCTCTAATCGCGATCTATGGTGAGATTGTGCTTTACAGCGCGTCGGGCGAAAGCCTGCGGCGAGTCGCGGATGGCAGTGTCCGTGTTCTGTTAGGTGGAATCGCGATGCTGGTGGTCGCGCAGATCAAGCCTTCGCTGCTGCTACGCAGCGCGCCCTGGCTGTACCTGATTGGCATTGCGCTGCTGATCGTAGTCGATGCCATTGGCTACATCGGCAAAGGCGCGCAGCGCTGGCTGGATCTAGGCTTCATCCGTTTTCAGCCGTCGGAAATCATGAAGCTCGCTGTACCGATGACGGCCGCCTGGTTCCTGCACGAGCGCCGACTGCCACCGGGCTTGGCCGCTTCATTTGGCGTGCTCGGAATCATCCTGGTTCCTGCTGGCCTGACAATTGTGCAGCCGGATCTGGGAACTGGCGTACTTATCATTATTGGTGGTGGCCTGGTACTGATTCTGGCCGGACTGAGAGTGCGAATCATGCTGCTGGCGCTCGCCGTTGCTGGCGCGGCAGCCTGGATTGGCTGGGGTTTTCTGCGTGACTACCAGCGCGATCGCGTACTGATGTTTCTAAACCCGGAGCTAGATCCGCTCGGCGCGGGTTACCACAGCATCCAGTCCGCGATCGCGATCGGTTCGGGGGGCGGCTTCGGCCGTGGCTGGCTGCATGGCAGCCAAGGCCAGCTTGAATTCCTGCCGGAGCGATCGACAGACTTCATTTACGCCGTGGTCGGCGAAGAATTCGGCATGGCCGGTGCGGTTCTATTGATAGGGCTCTATTTCTTTGTGTTAGGCCGTTCGCTGTACCTGGCTCTGCAGACACAAAATACCTTTGCGCGCCTGCTCTCAGGCAGCCTGGCACTGACATTTTTCGTCTACGTATTCATTAATATGGGCATGGTGAGCGGCTTGCTGCCGGTGGTCGGTGTGCCGCTGCCGCTCTTTAGCTATGGCGGCACATCGGCGGTCACGTTGTTGACAGGATTCGGTATGCTGATGTCGCTCTTTTCACACCGGAAACTGGTTACTTGATCTGGCCGACTGACAAAATCCGCCGCTATCTGCCGCTGGCACTGACTGCGGCGCTGCTGCCCTGTGCGGCAATGCCGCCCGTGGGCGAGGCGCCCTTCCCTGACCAGCGCGCGGGCTTCGATCTAAACCGGCCGGAGATCCAGGAATTTGTTAGCAATCTGGCGGCCCGCGATGGCTTCAACCGTGCCGCACTGCTGGAAACCCTCGCCGATGGGGAACCACAACCACGCATACTGGAACTCATAGCGAGGCCAGCAGAGCGCGTCGCACCTTGGTGGCGGTATCGCAGCAACTTCCTGACCACCAGCCGCATCGCGGGCGGCGCAGAATTCTGGGCTGCGCATCGCGCCACGCTGCAGCGGGCGGAACAACAGACCGGCGTACCGGCGAATTACATTGTTGCAATCATCGGCGTCGAAACCGCTTACGGCCGTATCACCGGCAACTGGCGCGCGCTCGACGCGCTGATGACTCTGGGGTTTGACTATCCGCCGCGTGCGCCTTTTTTTCGCGCCGAACTTGCGCAACTACTTTTGTTAGCTCGCGATGAAAAAATTGATGCAACACAGGTGCGCGGCTCATATGCCGGTGCGCTCGGCCCGCCGCAGTTCATGCCTTCCAGCTACCGCCGTTTCGCGGTGGACGCCAACGGCGACGGCCGCCGCGATCTGTTGCGCGACTGGGATGACGTCATCGTCAGCGTGGCCAACTATTTTCGCGCCCATGGCTGGAACGCCGGCCAACCGGTGCTGCTCGATGCCAGTGCGAGCGCCGACATTTTCAACAGGCTTGATTTCCGCAATCTGGAACTCAATGCAACACTTGGCGGGCTACGCGCACAGGGCGTCAGCTTTGACAGCGTGATGCCGGATGCCACGCCCGCGATATTGCTGCCGGCGGAACTTGAAACTGGCCCAAATGTGCGCATCGGCCTGGGCAATTTCTATGTGATCACACGTTACAACCGCAGTATTCGTTACGCGATGGCAGTGCACGATCTGGCTGCTGACATCTCGCGTCGCGCGGCGGCTGGCGGCTGATGCGGAGTCTGAGCCAAGCGCGGTCTCTGACCGCCCTGGTGACTCTATGGCTGACGTTGTCGGGCTGCAGCGCATTACTGTCGCGGCCGCCGCAGGCATCCATACCCGAACGCCCGGCGCCGCAGTTGGAACTGCCACCGGACGCAGTGCCGCGCGTGGAGCCCCGTAGCCGCTACGGCAACCCGGCAAGCTATGAAGTGTTCGGTAAGCGGTATGCCGTCATGGCAGACGCCCGCGGCTACCGCGAACAGGGTACGGCATCCTGGTACGGGCCGGGTTTCCACGGTCAACGGACATCGAGCGGCGAGACCTACGATATGCACGGCATGACGGCCGCACACAAGACCCTGCCATTGCCCGTCTATTTGCGGGTTGAGAACCTCAACAATGGCCGAACAATCGTCGTGCGCGTCAACGATCGCGGACCGTTTGTCGGCGACCGGATTCTCGACCTTTCCTATTCTGCGGCCGCCCGTCTCGACATGCTGCGGGCAGGCACCGCGCCTGTCGCAATTTCTGTGCTGGGCTATGCGCAAGGACAGAGCGCCGCGGCCGTCACGAATTCGCAGCCTGCGCCGCCCGCGGTGGAACCTGTCGCTATGGTGGGGCAGTTTGTGCAGGCCGGCGCATTCGGCTCACGCGACAACGCGCAGCTGCTTACCACCAGACTGCGAAATGCCGGGTTTTCCAACATCGATGTGCAACCCGCTGCCAACGCGCAAGGCGTCGCAATCTACCGCGTTCGCATCGGGCCGGTCAGCAGCGCAGCGGAAGCCGACGACGTGATCGAACGCCTCGCACTTACTGGCGTCCCGGACGCGCGACTGATCCATTTATCGACCGCACAATGATCTAAAATCACGCTCCACGTTAATTGCGCCGGAGCGACCCCGACCATGATTTTGAAGTTAAATTGGCAGGCTATTTGCGCCGCGCTATTTTTTTCGGCTGTTAGCTTGACGACGCGGGCGGCGGTGCCAATTCCTGCGCCACCTGACCTGCCGGTGCGGGCCCACATTCTCGTCGACCATGACAGCGGACGCGTGCTGGCGAGCCTGAATGCCGATCAGCGGCTCGAGCCTGCCAGCCTGACCAAACTGATGACCGCCTATGCGGTGTTCGTCGCCTTGCGCGAAAACAGACTGCAACTCAGCGAAGAAATTGTCATCAGCGAACGAGCGTGGCGCGCCGAAGGATCACGGTCATTTGTCGAAGTCGGCAAGCGTATTCCGGCCGAGGTGCTGCTCAAGGGAATGATCGTGCAATCGGGCAACGATGCCTCGATCGCACTCGCCGAGCGTGTCGGCGGCTCGGAGCAGGCGTTTGCAACCATGATGAACGAATACGCACGCCGACTCGGTATGGCCAACAGCCATTTCGTCAATGCGACCGGACTGCCCGATCCTGCGCTCTATGTGACCGCACGTGACATGGCCACGTTGTCGCGTGCAATGATCCGCGAGTTTCCGCAGTACTACAAATGGTATTCACTGCGCGAGTTCGGCTGGAACGGCATTTCCCAGCCTAACAGAAATGGCCTGCTGACTCGCGACCCGACCGTCGATGGCATCAAGACCGGACATACCGATTCAGCCGGCTATTGCCTGGTCAGTTCCGCGCTCCGCAACCGCATGCGCCTGATTTCAGTGGTGTTAGGCACGCCATCCATCAAAGCGCGCGAAGACGCCAGTGCGGCGCTGATCAATTATGGTTACACTTTTTTCGAAACTGTCAAAGTGCATACAGCGGGCGATGTAATTCTGAAGCCAAGGGTTTACAAGGGCGCAAGCGCCGCCACCGCAGCGGTCCTGCGGCAAAATCTCTTCGCCACTGTGGGACGCGGGGAAGGCGTCAAGGTGACAGCCAGCGCCAGCGTGCGTGAACCGCTGATCGCGCCACTGCCTGCCAATGTCGCGATCGGCGAATTGACGGTGCGCGACGGCGCTGACGTTGTCGCGCGTGTGCCTTTGTTCCCGGTAAAGGCCATTGCGGCAGGCGGTTGGTGGACACGAATCAGCGATTCAGTTTCTCTCTGGTTTCGTTAGGTTTTTTCGATGCCACCGCCGCTACCGGTTTGTTACCTCAACGGTGAGTATCTGCCGCTCGCGGCCGCGCGCATTTCGCCGCTGGATCGCGGCTTTCTGTTTGCGGATGCGGTCTACGAAGTCATGCCGGTCTACGGCAGTCGGCCATTTCGCTTCATGGAGCATTTTGCACGTCTCAATCGCAGCCTGGCCGCCATTCGAATGTCTGCCCCCATGGATGACGCTGGCTGGCGCGCGCTGACGCGCCAACTGATAGACCGTAATGGTGGTGGCGATCTGTACATATATCTGCAAGTGTCGCGCGGCGCGGACGAAGGGCGAAATCCGGCACCGCTGCCGGACCTGCATACTGTTTTTGCGTTCTGCGGACATTGGCCGACGCAGCCTGCCGATGTTCTGGTCAGCGGTATTGCAGCCATCACGGCAGAAGACCCACGCTGGGCGCGCTGCGATATCAAATCCGTCGGCCTTCTGCCTAACGTCCTGCTGCGCCAGATGGCCGTCGACGTGGGCGCGGCGGAAACGATTCTGTTGCGAGACGGTTGTCTGACCGAAGCCACCTCCGCGGCAGTGCATATCGTTGCCGGTGGCGAGTTACTAACGCCGCCCGCGTCCGCGCATATTCTGCCCGGCACTACCGGCGACGTCGTTGCGATGCTGGCGGATCGCATCGGGCAACCACGTCGGGCAGTGCCAGTCACCGACAAAGAACTGCGCGCTGCCTCAGAAATCATGATCAGTTCGGCATTGCGCGAGATCCTGCCAGTTACGCGCCTGGATGGCTGCCTGTTAGGGGACGGACGACCTGGCCCTGTCTGGCGGCAGTTGCGAGCGGCTTTCGATGCCTACAAACAATCTGTTTCAGGCAAACCCTGGTAGTTTGATCCACCGTCATGCCGGACCAAAACCTCGAACTCCTACAATTTCCAACACCCTACCCCATCAAGGTGGTCTGCCGACAGCGTCAGGATCTGCGCCTGGTCATCGACGAGTTGGTGCGGCGCCATACTCCGGACCTCGAGAACGGCGCTATCCATGAGCGCTGCAGCAAAACGGGCCATTTTGTTTCAATAACTTACCGATTGAACGCCCGCAGCGCCGCGCATATCACAGCATTGCTTGCTGACCTGAACGGCCATGAGGCCGTGATAATGGTGATCTGATTCACAGATTCGTTAGCGAGTCAGCTTACTTGCGATTCCGAACCTGCTTCGTTCAGGCAATGCGACAAAACAATTGTTAACTTAGCGCCTGGACAAACTGTTTAAGACAGCCAATCCGGGTTGCTTGCTTGCGACCGGAGTCTGGCAGCGGCTGCAGTCCTGGGAGTCAATTAGCATGTCGAAGTTGTCATTCGCTGGCCACGCGGCCGGCCGATCGTTGCGCGCTACCGGCTGGTTCTTGCTGTCGCTGCTGGGTCTGTTAGGACCCGGCATAGCCGCGGCGCAAACTGCCGATCTGCAGGTCTCCGAGTATTCCTGGACGCCAGAGCCGGTCGCCAACGGAGCCATCGCAGTATTCACTGTCCGAGTTACCAATAACGGTCCCGCGAGCGCCAACAACGCGACCGTAACCGTCGGTGTTGCGCCGAACTTCCAGGTTAGCAACACCCCAGGCGTTGATTTTCCTGCCTTTTGCTCCTTGTCTGGCGCCGTTGGCTCGCAATCGCTGACTTGCAACATCGCGCCGTTCGGCGGCGGCGATGACATCACTTTCACCTACAACGCCGTCGCGATTGTGGTCGGTACATCCACTGCTACCGCATCCATTGCACCGCCGGCCGGCGTCACAGATAACAACAGTGGCAACAACACCATTCCGCCGATCAACCCGACCGTTCGCCAGGGCGTAGATCTGCGCGTCACTAAAACACCTAACAAAGTGAACTACGTGGGCGGCGAGACTGTCACGTACACCATCCAGGCAAGCAACGCGGGACCGAACCTGTCGGCAGCCGTGCGGATGACCGACACGCTGCCGCCAACCACCGATCTTGATACCGTCAGCGCTTCGGGCACCAACTGGTCCTGCGCGCCGAGCGGTGTCACCTATGTCTGTAATTACACGGGCGTGGCGCTGAGCGGCAACTATCCGCCCATTACCCTGACGGGGCGGGTGGCCAAAAATATCGCGGGCACAATTACCAACGTCGCCGCGATGTCTTCGACCAATGCGTTGATCCTTGAGAATACGCCGTCGAACGACGGCTCTGGCAATGTGGTCGTCAACGTCGCGCCCGGTGCCGATCTCGCAGCCTTCAAGAGCATGCCTTCGCCTGTTGTCGGTGGCAGTAACTTCAATCTAACACTGCGCATCAACAACAACGGGCCTTTCCCGGTTACCGGCGCAACGATAGCCGATACCCTGGATGCCGGTTTCGTAATCGGCACGTTGCCGCTTGGCTGCGCAAACGTCGCGCAGACAATTACCTGCACCGGCGGCGTCATTGGCAGCGGTGCATCGCAGACCTTCACCATCCCACTCACTGCGCCCAGCACACCGACGAGTGGCACCAACTCGGCGACCGTAGCGCCGCCAGGTGGCATCACCGACCCGATCGCAGGCAACAATTCGACCAGCGTGGGATACAGCGTCGTTGCCCCGTTTGCAGACCTGTCTGTCAGCAAGTCAAAAGGTCCGAATCCGGTGCAGTCGGGTTCGCCCATCACCTCGACCTTGATCATTACTAACAATGGCGTATCGACTCTGAGCTATACGCCAGCGCTGCCGGTGATCTTTACCGACCAAATTGGCGCCAACGAACGCATTACGGCTGTCTCGGTGGGCTGGACCTGCGTTGGATTGCCGGTCACCGGCCCCGCGACTGTCACTTGTCGTACCACAGGCACCGGCACGGTCAATTCCGGCAGCACCTTGACGGTCTCGCTCACGGCCGACCCGGTCGGCCTGCCCGCGGTGGCACCTTTCCCGAACGTAGCTAACACCGCCTGCGTTGGCGGCACTGCCGGTTCACTCGCCACACCCATTGACAACAATGCAGCAAACGATTGTGCGAGTGCCGGCGCTATAGCTACCACCCGGGTGGCCGATTTGCGCATTGCCAAGGAATCATCGCTGGCCGTCGGCGGCGCTTGGTTGGAAACGGTCACGGTGGGTTCTGGCGTGAGCAGTTGGTTCTATCGCCTGACAGTCGACAACCAGGGCACCGATACTGCGCCGACGGTCAACGTCAACGACACCTTGCCGAACTACCTGAACAACGCAGGCTTCACCACCAACATCATTGTTAGGCCGGAAAGTACACTGGGCGCAGGCGGTTCCTGTAGCGTCAGCGCCGCAACAGTCAGTTGCTCGCTCACCGACATCGCCGGGAGTGGTGCCGACGTACGCACTATTATCCTGGAAATCCAGCGGCCGGTGGAAAGCGGTTCCTCCACCAACACGGCCAGCGTCAGCTCACCTGATGCCGTCGATACCAATGGTACTAACAACAGCGACACCGCGAGTGTCACGGTCAACCCGATCGCCGATGTTGAAGTCACGAGCAAAGTTGTCAGTCCTGACCCGGCGGTCGTAGGCCAGAACACAACCTATATCATCAGCTATCGCAACCGCGGTCCGAACCCGGCCAGCGGCGTCCAGATCACCGACACCGTCGATCCGACGCGTTTCGCAATCGTCGGCACACCCACGACAACAGCACCGGGCGGCAATTGCACCGTAAATTCCGGCACCGGAGCCGTGACCTGCACATTGCCATCGGCGCTGGCTCGCGGTGACAACTATCAGGCCAGCATACAAGTTCGCCCGTTGTTTCCGTTTGGTGGCGCGACTGCTGGCTTCCCGATTTCTCACACCAACACCGCAACGATCGCAACGACCACGGTGGAATCGAACGCGGGCAACAACTCGGGCGCCGTCACCCATAATGTCAATCAGCCCGCGCTCGATATTCGAGTCACCAAAGTGGAGCCAGCCGCTGGCGATCCGCTGATTTTTGGCAGCAACATTGTCTATCTGATTACCTTGCGCAACAACGGGCCGTCACGCGCCACAGACGTTCGCATGATCGACACGCCGACTGGCCCAGCCGGCTACACCATGTCGCCCAGCACCGCGGTGGTCGAAGTTGCAGGTACCAATGCACCGGCACGCGCGCCGGTGTGTTTCCTGAATGACCCGGCGGCCAATCAGATTCGTTGTATCGCCGATAACAATTTACCTGACAACTACCTGGATGCAGGTGAGCAGATTCAGTACCGGGTGACCTTCACGTCTGCCGGTGCCGACCCAGCCGGCCCGCTGACTTACAACGATGATGCCGTGTCTTCCAGTGCCGAAACACGCATCAATCCTGCCTACGACACCGACACTCTAAACAACTCGGAAGGCGAATCCACCACTGTAGTGCCCCGCACCGACCTGGAAGTGCTGAGCAAATCCACCGTGACCGCCTCGCCCGTCAACGTCAATCAGCCTGTCACTTTCCAGATTGTGTTCCGCAACAACGGCCCTTCACCGACCGACCGAATTCGCCTGGTCGAAACCCTGCCACCCGGATTCACGCGCACAGCCACAGCTGTTAGCACGTCAGTCGCGGGAGCGGCCAGCGTCACGACTGTGAACTGCGGGACCGGCAATGCCTTCAATTGCGATTTTATCGGTTCTTTCCCGGTCGGCGCGGGTAACACCGTCACGCTGACTCTGGAGGCTCGTGCGAACTATGCGTACGCGGGCGCGTTAGGCGCGGCTGTGACTAACAACGTGTCGATCGAACCTGGTCGCGATTTATCAAACAACCCAGTCTCCGGCGACAGCATATCGACTAACAACACCGGCAGCTCAACCGTCTCAGTGCAAGCGGCATCTTTGGCAGGCAATGTCTATTCCGACAATGATCGGGGCAACGATTTGGACGCGGGCGAAGGCCTGGCTGGTGTGCAAATCACATTGTCTGGCACCGACATCTACGGCAACACTTTCTCGAATATCACGACAACCACCGCCGGCAACGGCAGCTATAGTTTCGGCGTACTGCCACCTGGCACCTATGCTCTGGTGGAAACGCACCCGACGACGACTCATGCGGATAGCACCGAGTTCGCGGGTTCGCTCGGCGCGGGCGCCACGGGCGCTAACACCGCCATCGCCGCGTCGGTCTGCCCACCGACGGGCAATTGCGGCTCTGCGGCTGCGCAGAATACCATCTCGGGCATAAGCTTGACTGCGGGCACGAACGCCACCAACTACAACTTCCAGGAAGTGCAACTGGCTGCCGTATCCGGCTTTGTCTTTCGCGATGCTAACAACGATGGTCAGCGCGGCGGCGGTGAGACAGGAATCAACGGCAGCGTCAGCCCGGTCCAGATCCGCCTGACCGGCACCGACTACGCAGGCAATGCGATCAATGTCCTGCAGTCGACCAACAACAGTGGCGCCTACTCCTTCGCAGGTCTGACACCAAGCGACAGCACGGGCTATACGCTGACAGAAGTTAACGAGCCCAGTGGTTACGTGGACGGCCGCGATCAGAACGGCGCGGGCGCCGGCAATGTCATTGCCAACAGCGCCGGGCGAGCTGTCGGTGAAACGATCGCAATTGGCACGCTAAATCCGGGTGTGACACTGACAGAACGCAATTTCGGCGAATTGTTAGCCGTGACGATCGCCGGCACAGTCTATGTCGATAGCAGCGGCGATGCCATCCGCCAGGGAGGCGAAACTGCGACGATCACCGGCGCGACCATCACGCTGACCGGTACTAACGATCTCGGCCAGGCCATCAATTGCAGCACCGTCACCGGTGGCACCGGCGGCTACTTGTTCCCCTTGTCTGGCAATCCGGATCCGCTGTGCAACAGCCTGCGACCAGGCAGCTACGCAGTCGCCCTAACACCTCCGGGAGGCCTGACCGTCACCGGTGGCTACTCGGGCAACCTGGGTGGCAGCGGCCAGCCAGCCAACACTGCGCTGCCTGCTGCGACCAACATTAACAGCATCACACTGGCCTCAGGCGCCGTCGGCACCGACTACAACTTCGGTGTCCAGGGCCAGGGCCTGACTGGATCGGTTTATGTAGACACCGATAACGATGGCGTGCGTGACGCCGGTGAGCGTGGCATTCCGGGCGTCAGCATTACGCTATCAGGCAACAGTGCTGGTGGCGTCAACGTCTGCACTTTGATTGCGCCCAGCCCCTGCACGGCGATCACCGACAGCAGTGGCAACTACCAGTTCCTTAATTTGCCAGCGAGCGATGCGACCGGCTACACGTTGACGGAACAGTCACAGGCCTCACCGCCTCTGACCCAGTACTCGGACGGCATCGACACGGTCGGTACCGTCGGCGGCGTCGCCTCCGGAACTGCGGCTAACGACCAGCTGAGCGGTATCGTCATGAGCGCCGGCTCACTCGGCCTGGGTTACAACTTCGGCGAACGGCCGGCCGGATTGTCGGGCGGTGTCTATCTCGATGCTAACAACAATGGCATCCGCGAAGCAGGCGAGCTGCCGATCGCGGGTGTGATCATCACCCTGTCCGGGACAACCAGCACGGGATTGAACGTTTGCACTGTCCTGCCGACCTGCACCTTTGTCACAGATGCCTTGGGCAACTACAGCATCCCCGAGCTGCCTGCCGGTACCTACACCCTGACGCAGACACAGCCGGTGAATTACGCTGACGGCATCGATACCGCGGGCACTATTGCCGGTAGTACTGTCGGCTCGGCCGGCGGTGCAGGCACCAGCGTCATCAGCAATATCGTCATGCCGGCGGGCGGCGGCGGAATCCAATACATCTTCGGTGAGCTGCCCGCGGGTCTCGCCGGTCGAGTTTGCGTCGATATCAATAACAACGGTTGCGAAGCTAGTGAACCACCGTTAGCTGGGGTCACGATCACTTTGACCGGCACGTCGATCGGCGGCCTGGTCATCAACAGCATAGCCATAACGGCCACGGATGGTACCTATAGCTTTGCCAATCTGCCGACTCCGAACGGTGCTGGCTATTCATTGACGGAAACGCAGCCGAGCGGTTACGGCAGCAGCGTGACCAATACAACCATTGGAACATCGGGCGGCTCGGTCGCTAACAACGGCATCAGCGGCATCCCGTTGCCTGCCGGCACCGCGGCCACGGGCTACAACTTCGGCGAACTGCAGGCCGACGTGTCGCTGACCAAATCCGTGACACCGACGCGGCTGAACATCGGTCAGTCGGTGACATTCACGATTCGCGTCACCAACGCCGGTCCGACCGCGACCACCGGCGTGCTGGTGCGTGATCAACTGCCAGCGGGCTACAGCTTTACCAGCGCGGTCGCACCGTCGGGAACCAGCTATGACAGCTCCACCGGTCTTTGGACGATCGGCAACCTGGCGAATGCACAGTCACAGACGCTGTCGATTGCCGCGGTCACGTTGGGCGGCGGGCCGTATCTGAACACGGCGGAGGTCACGGCATCTGGCGTACCGGATCCCGACTCCACGCCAGCTAACAACCTCGCTGCCGAGGACGATCAGGCTGCGGCGACAGTGATTGCCCTTGCGGTTGTCACGGGCCATGTCTACGAAGATCGCAATGGCAATCAGCTGCAGGATCCGGGTGAACCCTCGCTTGGCAACCTGCCCGTGGTGGTCACGGACAGCACCGGCGTGGCACAAACAATAAACACCGATGCGAACGGCGACTATCGCGCCGATGTCGCACCGGGCACTGTGAGTTTGAATCCGCAGGAACCTGCGGGCTACCGCCTTACCACGGCTAACGACCCGCAGTCGGTCAATGTCCCGGCGAGCGCTACCCCCACGCCTTCGCCGCCAGTCGGCTATCAGGCCTTGGGTGGCGTAACCGGTTCCGTGTGGTTCGATGCCGGCAGTACCACGCGACAGCGCGATGGCAACGATACCGGTCTGTCAGGTTGGATTGTCGAGCTGGTCGATCCGACCTTGCCGCCGGGCTCTGCGCCGGTGCGCTCTACGTTGACGGACGCCAACGGCGACTATGCGTTCACGCAAGTCGTTGCCGGAACCTATCTGATCCAGTTCCGGGATCCGGCAACCCAGGTTGCCTACGGCACGCCAGTGAACGGCAATAACAACAAACCGCAATCCGGATCTCGTCCAGCACCGCTCAATCCGCGCGGCCAGCTCGAAGTCACGATCGTTGCAGCCCAGACCCTGCCGCAACAAAGTCTGCCGGTGGATCCGTCCGGCGTGGTCTACGACGCAGTCACGCGGCAACCAGTGGCGGGCGCCGTTGTCACATTCCGTCCGGTTGGCGTCTGCGCGGGTTACAACGCAGCCACCATGCTTGTCAATGCAGGCGTCGGTGGTTACACGTTAGGCGCCGGACAGTCGGTATCCATGACCACGGGGGCCAATGGCTTCTACCAGTTCCTGTTAGGCACCAACGCGCCTGCCAGTTGTAACTTCGAACTGGCGATCACGCCGCCGGCCGCCTATCGCGCGCCGTCGACCTTGATTCCTGCGTCGCCGACCCTGGCCTTGCCGCCAGGTCTCGGCAACGCGTTGATACAGCCGCAGGCCACTGCGCCAACGATCACGCAGTCGACGACTTACCACCTGCAGTTGGTAGTGGGTTCGGCTACTCAGGGTGTGATTCACAATCACATTCCTCTTGATCCGGCCGTACCGGCGGTGCTGTCGATCGAGAAACTGGTCGACCGGCGCGATGCTGAAATCGGCGACAGCGTCCGCTACACCCTGCGCGTGCGCAACGTGCAAGGCGGGATTCTGCCAGGTCTTTTCATCGACGACCGTCTCCCGTTAGGTTTCCGCTACATCCCCGGCACTGCGCGTCGCCAGCTCGGCAGCGCCGTGGTCGTGGCGCAGCCGGATCCTGTGGGTGGCGTCGGTCCGCGGCTGACGTTTGCCTATCCCCAGGCATTTGCTCCGGGCCAGCAACTCACGATCACTTATCGAGTCCGACTCGGCGTCGGAGCTGACCAGGGTGATGGCGTCAACCGCGCGCGTGCACGTTCCGGCGCTGTGCAGTCCAACGAGGCGCGAGCCAAAGTGGGTGTCCGCGGCGGTGTCTTCACCGCCGAAGCCTGTGTAGTCGGCAAGATCTATGTCGACTGCAATGAAAATCAGATTCAGGATCCCGAAGAAGTGGGTGTGCCGGGAGTGCGGCTATATTTTGAAGATGGCACCTATCTGATTTCAGACTCCGAGGGCAAGTACTCGTACTGCGGTCTGAAACCGGTCACACACGTCCTCAAGGTCGACTCCACCACGCTGCCCCGCAATTCCTGGCTCGGCACCACCGGCAGCCGCAACGCGGGTGACCCAGACTCGTTGTTCGTTGATCTCAAGGCGGGCGAACTGCACCGCGCCGATTTCCGCATCGCCTCGTGCACGACCGATGTCGTGAACCAGGTGTTCGGCCGGCGCACGCTCGGAGAGGTCCGCGCACCCGACGTGGAAAAAGGACCGAAGGACAAGCCCGCGGTAACCCTGGATCCGGAAAAAGAAACGCGCTGCGAACTGCCGCGCCATGTGAGCGATGAGGCGTATCAACAAAGTCCCGGCGACTGCAAACCGGAGGCACGTCGATGAAAACGCCCTATTTCAGGATCAAGATCATGAATCTGTCAGTCATCAGAAGCATTGCGGCAATGGCTTTGTGTCTCGGTGCGGTTCCAACGCCCGCAGCGGAGTCCTGCGAGGTACAACCGGGCCGTTACCAGGGTGTCACGCTGCCTGCTAACACGGCAGGTACCTGCAACCTTCCTGGCAAGGCCACATCGCCGGGCCCAGGTCTGCAATCAGGTCTGTCGCGTACCAGTGGCGAAGCGATCACGTTGACCTGGTCGCGCGACGGCGTGCCTGCCGACGGCCAGTCCGCCGTTGACCTGCGTGTCGAACTGATGGACCGCGACGGCAAGCGCCTTGAGCGGCCAGTTACCGTGACCATCGAGACCAGTCTGGGTCGGATCGTGACTCCGGACAACAGCAACTCGCGCGACACGCCACCGAAGTTCCTGACGGACCGCGATCGTCGCGTACCCGGCGTACAGGTGGAAACCACCAACGGTTTGGTGGAGTTGACGTTGTTAGCACCGCATGAGCCCGGCGATGCCGTGTTGCGTGTGTCTTCCGGCGACCTGGATGTGACGGGCGAACTGAGCTTCATGCCTGACCTGCGGCCCGCCCTGGCGGTCGGAATTGTCGAAGGACAGATAAACGTCAATCGAGACTCATCGGACGCTAACACCGGTGTGATTACCGACGATGGCCTGGAAGCCGAACTCTCCAATCTGGCCACGGAAGCGCGCAGCGACGGTGCTACGACCTTCAACGGTCGAGCGGCTTTTTTCTTCAAGGGCGTATTGAAAAAGGACTTGTTGCTGACCACTGCCTTTGACTCGGACAAAGACCGTATCCGACTTTTCCGCGACATCCAGCCCGAGCAGTTCTATCCGATTTACGGCGATTCCAGCATCAAAGGATTTGATGCGCAGTCGACCCGTCGTGGTTACCTGCGGCTCGATCACCACAAGTCCTATCTGTTATTTGGCGATTTCGCCTCTGACAACAGTGGCGAAGAGGCGCATAACCTCGGCCTGTATCAGCGCAGCCTGACAGGTGGTCGCGCGCACTTCGAACGAGGAAAGTTCGAAGCGGAGATCTGGGGTGCCGATGACAGCGTCCGGCAGATCATCGATGAACAGCCTGGCCGAGGCATTTCTGGTCCCTATCAGGTGTCGAACGCCGCGGGACTAACGAACAGTGAACGTGTCGACATCATTGTCCGTGATCGTAGCCAACCGTCTGTCATTCTCTCGATCCAGCCGTTGCAGCGCTTTGCCGACTACGAGTTCGAGCCGTTCAGCGGCCGCTTGCTGTTCCGCAAACCTGTTCCTTCGCTGGATGAAAACCTCAATCCGGTGTCGATCCGCGTCACTTACGAAGTTGACGAAGGCGGGCCGTCGTATCTAACAGCAGGGTCGAAGCTGCGCTGGCATCTGACACCGGGGTTGCAGGTCGCGGCGTCGTTTGCTGATTCCAAGGATCCAGTGGCACCCTATGCGTTAGGCAGCGTGAATGCGTCCTGGAGCATCGCCAAGAATACCGTCTGGTTCGCGGAAGCGGCACGCAGTGATCGCAGCGCAACGCTGGCACAGTCGGAAAGCCTGGGTCATGGCTTCCGCACGGAACTGCGCAGTCTCAACGAACGCTACGATATGCGGCTGTTCTACGGCCGCACCACCGACGATTTTGACAATCCGGCGGCCATGCTTAATGGCGGCCGCGAGGAAGCCGGCGGCAAATTGACTTGGCGCTATTCGAACAATACCGATCTGACGCTGGAAGCACTGCAGTCATCCGACGCTCGGGTCGGCGCGGATCGCACCGGAGCCAGTCTTGTGTTAGGTCACTGGTTCACTGACTGGCTGCGTCTGGAAGGCGGCCTGCGCTACTTCGACGACCAGGTTACGACGGCGACTGCGACGCCGCGCGTCAGCTACTCATCGGTCTACAACCTGGTCCCCGCGGGCAGCATTGGCAGCGGCGCATTCGTCAACGGCGCGAATCCAGCGTCGGGCGAAAACACAACACTGCGCGTCAAGGCAACGGTTAAACCTAACGAGAAGTCATCGGTGTACGCCGAAGGCGAGCAGGGTCTGGATGACAGCGGCGCGCATGCCTGGGCAGTCGGCGCTGACTACCAGATCGCCGACCAGGCCCGTCTCTACGCCCGCCATGAGTACGCCAAGAGCATTGCCAGTCTCTATGGTCTGAATCCGGGCGAGCAACGCAGCGCCACGGTATTCGGCATCGATTCCGCCTACATGCGCGATGGCAGTCTGTTCAACGAGTATCGAATGCGCAGTGCCATCGATGGTCGTGAATCCGAAGCGGCAGTCGGCCTGCGAAATCTCTGGCCGCTACGTGAGGGCCTGGCCATATCGACCGCATTGGAACAGGTGCGAGTGCTGAACGGTTTGGGTGGCGATGCAACGGCGGTCGCATTGGGACTTGAAAGCACCAGCCGCGAAGGCAGCAAAGGCAGCGCGCGTCTCGAGTACCGTACCGACGACGCCGCTAACAGCTGGCTGTCAACGTTGGCTTACACACGCAAACTGTCGCGCGACTGGAGCCTGTTAGGCAGGAACCTGTTCAATCGCAGCTCGTATGACGACACCAGCCTGGGCGTGGTGACGCAGAACCGTGGCATCGTCGGCCTTGCATATCGTCAAACCGACACCAACCTCTGGAATGCGCTGCTGCGTTATGAGTTGAAACTCGAACGCGACTCTGGCACGACAGATCCACTCGACCGCAATGTGCACATCGTATCGACACACATCAACTGGCACCCTAACCGACCGCTGACTGTGTCGGGACAGGTGGCCGGCAAATGGGTCGATGAGTCATTCGGTCCGGTAGACGACAGCTTCAGCGCCATCCTTGTTGGTGGGCGCATCATGTACGACGTCACCGAGCGTTGGGACCTAGGCATCGCCGGCAATTCGCTGTTCGGCAACGGCAGCCGCCGCTACGCACTCGGCATCGAAACGGGCGTATCGATCATCGACAATCTCTGGTTGTCGTTAGGCTTCAACTTCCGCGGATTCAGCGATGAGGATCTGTTGGACAGCGACTTTACACGCCGCGGGTTGTACCTGCGGTTGCGCTTCAAATTCGACGAGAAGCTGTTCCGCGGCGACAACGCCAACTGGAACAACTCGCTGACGCCCGGAACCACCGGCGGCAGTGTCAAAAGCAATTGAACCAAGCAATAGATTGACCACTGGAAACGCCATGAACTCACGCAAACTCCCGCTTGTTTTGTTAGCCACCGGCATCGCACTCGCCGGCTGCACAACCACGACGCAGCAGCAGACCCGCACAGCAGTGCCGGATGTGCTGCCATCCGGCAAGGAGGGCAATCGCATCCTGGACAGCCGTATGCGAAATGACCTGAGCTATATCGAGGGCCTGCAGTCGCGCATCAAGGCGCTCAACGACAAAGGTATTCCGGTGGAGGATTACAACCTCTCGCGTGCGCAGTGCTGGCTGTCCTTCGGACTGGAGGAGTACCACGAGAACGACCGGACCGGCATCATTGAAACGGCGCTAACAGAATCCGCCAACATCATCGGCGCATTGGAACAGGCCCGTGAGCCCGAAGCCACCAAGAGTCCGGTGGCCACATCCGAGATTTTGCGCGAAGACCTGTGGGCCCGTCTGAAGGCATTGCAGACCTCGCCATGGCGCAGCTGCGCGTCCGCAGCGACTGGCTGTCTCGAGGTCATCCTCAATGAAGCCGGCCACGAATACCGCGAAACCGGTTGGCGCCACGCGCGCGGCACCATTGCCGAAGCGGAACGCATGGTCGCAGAAGCGGAATCGCGCACTGCGGCTTGTGCCCAACCGCCCCCGCAACCGGTTGCGGTTGCAAGCACTGATGACGACCGCGACGGTGTCCCTAACAACGATGACCGTTGCCCCAACACGCCGCCACCGGCCCGTGTCGATGCGACTGGTTGCGTACTGACCGATGAGATCAAATTGCCGGGCGTCAATTTCGACACCGATCGCGCGAGCCTGAAGGCGCAGTCATTTGCAGTGCTCGATGGTGCGGTCGCGACGCTGAAACTCAATCCGGACCTGCGCATCGAGGTGGCTGGTCACACTGATAACCGCGCATCGGATGCGCACAACCTCGACCTGTCACAACGTCGCGCCGAAACCGTTCGCGGTTATTTGCAGGAGCACGGTGCGAGCAATGTACTCGGTGCCAAAGGCTATGGTGAAAGCTCCCCGCTCGACACGAACGACACGGTGGCCGGCCGAGCCGCCAACCGCCGTGTGGTACTCAAAATACTGAAGGAGTGAGCCGCCGCGCGATCTTCAGTGGCCAATCAGCGTCAGGAACTCTTTGCGGGTATCCAGATTCTGCTTGATCGAGCCGCGCAATGCCGAGGTAACCGTGGACGAGCCGGCGTGCTTGACGCCGCGCGATTCCATGCACATATGGCGGCACTCAAGCACAACGGCCACTCCGAGCGGCTGCAAGTGTTTGGCCATGGCGTCGGCAATTTGATTGGTCAATCGCTCCTGCACTTGCAGGCGCCGCGAAAATACCTCGACCAGGCGCGAGATCTTGGACAGACCCAGGATGCGTTTGTTAGGCACGTAGCCCACATAGGCCTTGCCGAAAAAAGGCGCGAGATGATGCTCGCACAGCGAATAAACGGGAATGTCGCGGACGATGACCATCTCATCGACCCCCTCGCCGCCATCCTCGAATACTTTGAGCACGTCCTCAGGTTTCTCCTGATAGCCCCTGGTGTACTCGGTCATGGCCTTCAGAAAGCGCTGCGGCGTTTCCAGCAGACCTTCGCGATCCGGATCCTCGCCAATCAGCCGCAACAGGCGGCGCACCATATCGACATCCTTGTCGTCAAAATTTTTCTTCTTGCGCTCGGTATCCATACCTTCCTCCATTGTCAGATTTTCTGGGTCAAACGCTCGATCAGCAGTGGCGCGAACTGCCGCGCCAGAGACTCAGGACTGGCCCGACAACCATATGCGGCCACCTGAGTCATTCTGAGGCCAGCATACCCGCAGGGATTGATCCGGTCGAACGGCGACAGATCCATATCCACATTCAGCGCGAGACCATGGTAACTGGCGCCGCGACGCACTCGAATACCGATGCTGGCAATCTTGCCGTCGGCCGTATATACACCCGGCGCACCCGTTCGCACGCTCGCAGGGACACCCAGACTGCCTAACAGCTCAATGCTGGCCTGCTCGAGTGCCGTCACCAGGTCGCGCACGCCCAGGCCCGCGCGCCGCAAATCGATGAGCGGATAGATCATGAGCTGCCCGGGCCCGTGGTAGGTCACCTGGCCGCCCCGATCGATGCGCACCACCGGAATGTCGCCTGCCGCCAGCACATGCGCTGGATCGGCGTTCATTCCCAGCGTAAAAACCGGCGGGTGCTCGAGAAACCAGATTTCGTCCGGTGTTGTCGCATCGCGTCGATCGGTGAGCGCCTGCATGTCGCGCCACACTGGCTCATAGTCGCAACGCCCCAGCCAGCGGCTGCCAATCGCGGCGACCGGCGGCGTATCCGGCGGCAACTTGTTAGCAACCGGCATATTCAAGCAGGCAATCGTGTGTTGTCGAGACCCGCATTATTGCCCTGCAGAGCCTGCTCGGCGCGGTAACTCGAGCGCACCAGCGGCCCGGCGACGCATTCGCGGAAGCCCCGCGCCAGCGCCAGCGCACGGTAGCGATCAAACTCCGCAGGTGCGACAAAACGCGCGACTGGCAGGTGATGCGGCGTTGGTCGAAGATATTGCCCCAGCGTCAAAAGATCCACGTCATGAGCGCGCAGGTCGTCGAAGGTCGTCAGAATCTCGTCATCCGACTCGCCGAGACCTAACATCAAACTGGTCTTGGTCAGCACTGCGGGTCGGTGCTGATGCGCAAACTTGAGAACTTGCAGAGTCTGCTCATAGCCCGCTCGTGGATCGCGCACCGGATGAGTCAGGCGCCGCACTGTCTCGACATTCTGCGCGAATACCTCGAGACCAGAGTCGAGCACAATCGCGACATGTTCGAGTACGCCCTGGAAATCCGGCGTCAGCGCTTCTACCGCGACCGCCGGCGTTCGCTCCTTGATGGCGCGCACCGTCGCGGCAAAATGGGCGGCGCCACCATCGTCCAAATCGTCGCGATTGACCGAGGTCAGTACGATATAACGCAGGCCCAGCAGTTCCACCGAGCGCGCTGTGTTAGCCGGTTCCTCGGGATCCAGCCAGCCGCGTGGATTACCAGTATCGACCGCGCAGAAACGGCAGGCGCGCGTGCAAACTTCGCCCATCAACATGAAGGTGGCGGTGCCGGCATTCCAGCATTCACCGATGTTGGGACACTTGGCCTGCTCGCAAACCGTCGCCAGCCGATGCTCACGCGCCAGCGCTCGCACGCTGTCATAGCCAACACCTGCGGCCAGCGGCGCGCGTATCCAGCGGGGCTTGCCTTGCAGGCCGCCTAACGTCGGATCGGACTCGGTCACAACGGCACGACTGGGTCGCACACCATCCTTGATCGCGGCGCCGCCCTGCGCCGTGCGGTATTTTTCGCCGCTACGAACCACCGAGGGTTCGCTGACTACCGGTATCTGTTTGAAATCGGCCACCGGTGGATTTTACGGCATTGGCCGGCTATCGCCGGACCGATTGGTCACCAAGGGCACGCTCAGCCGTTGGCGCCCGAGGCGAGCCGCGTGTCGAGCTCCTGTAGGCGCTGGGGAGTGCCAATGTCGAACCACAGACCGTCATAACGCTGCGCCGCCAGTCGTCCGGCCGCCATCGCGCGATGCAGCAGCGGCAACAACGGGAATCTTCCCGCAGTACAACCCGTGAACAGCTCAGGCCGATAGACACCCAGGCCCGCGTAGGTGCGCCGGACAGCGGTCTCCTGCGGGACGATGCGTGAAAAGTTGGAGCGTGAACTGTCGAGAAAAAAATCGCCGCGTGGATGCTGCGTTGGGTTCTGAACCATCACCAGCAAGGCGTCGCAGTCATCGGGCAGCGCAACCATGCGCGCCACATCGAAATCAGTCCAAACATCCGCGTTGACGACCAGGAAGGGCTCGCGTCCTAACAGTGGCAAGGCCTGATAAATTCCGCCGCCCGCTTCCAGTGGCTGCGCTGGTTCCCGGCTATAAGCCACGCGCAAACCAAAGCGCGCGCCGTCGGCCACGTGCGCCTCGATCTGAGCGCCCAGCCACGACAGATTGATCACGACATCGCGAACACCTGCTCGCGCCAGCGCAACCAGATGCCAATCGATCAGGGCTCGGCCGCCCACTTCCAGCAATGGTTTGGGGCGGGTCAGAGTCAACGGCCGCATGCGCTCGCCAAGTCCGGCCGCCAGAACCATCGCGCACCGTGGCGTGCTCACGTTCCAAGCACTCGCTTGTTAGCAACAGCGAGCGCGGGAACCAGTCGCTGTTCGACCCAGCGGGCGAACGCCTGCAATTCGCTGTAGCGCGCAGCCGCGTCGCGCACATAGAACAGCGTTAGAGGCAGATCATGCAGATAACCTTGCTTGCCGTCGCGGTGCCAGAGGCGCGCAAAAATTCCTAGCACTTTCAGATGCCGCTGCAGACCGACGATATCAAACCAACGGGCAAACTCCCGGTCATCCGCACCTGCTAACAAACGACCACCATCGGTGGCCGCAAGTTCCGCACGGTAGCGGCGCAGCCAACCCAGCACCCGTTCGCGCGGCCAGCGCAGGTAGCAATCCTTGAACAATGACACGAGATCGTAGGCCACCGGTCCGGCGAGCGCATCCTGGAAGTCGATCACACCCGGGCCGCGCCCCGGCAGCACCATCAAATTGCGTGAATGATAATCGCGATGCACAAACACCACCGGCTGACGCAGCACTTCGTTGCGCAGCCAAAGCATCGTTTTTGTTAGCAATTCTTGTTCCGCAGGCTGTACCTGGATCTGCAGGTGCGTGTCGATGAACCAATCGAGCAGCAGCGCCATTTCGCGATCGAGTACCGCGGCGTCGTAGGGTGGAAGCTGGGCTGCGGCGGCAGCGCCGCGCAGTTGCATCCGCAGCAGCGCCTGCATGGCATCACCATACAGGGCATCAGCGTCGCCGCCCTCGTTCAGAGCCGTCAGGTAGGGCATGGAACCCAGGTCTTCCAGCAACACAAAGCCCTGATTACGGTCAACGGCACGCACTTCGGGCACGTGAACACCGAGCGGCGCCAACAGCCCGGCGACTCGCAGATATGGCGCTATGTCTTCCTTGTCCGGCGGGGCATCCATGATGATGGCAGAGCGCCCGTTCATATCCGCAGCGCGCCAATAGCGGCGAAAACTGGCATCTGCCGACGCGATGTCGAGTGCCACCGGCCGAAACGAGGTTTCCTGTTGCAACCAGCGAAGAATCGCGTCGTGTCGAGTGTCCGTCATGGGGTGCCAGTATAATGTTCGTCACTCATGCCGCCGCGCTCTCAATTGCCACTCAGGGTCGCCCAGCGGCGCATGCCCTTGGCCATTTGGTTGTTGTTCTGCAGCCTGCCCATCGCAGTCCTGGCAGCGGAACCTGTTGCCCTCTGCCCCAAGCCCAGCCAACTTACAAGTTCCGCTGACGCTGCAGCAGCGGCGCGCGCGGCAACTCCTGGCGCGAGCGCGGCAACGCCACCGGCCAGCGCGGCTTCGAACATTGAAGTGCGCAGCGACAACGCCGAGATGGGCGTCGATGGCGCCGCCCTGCTGCGTGGCAATGTTGAAGTGCGCCAAGGCGACCGCCAGATCCGCGCCGATGAAGTGGACTACAACGCCGCCACTGGCCGATTGGATGTACGTGGCAAGGTCGAGTATCGCGACCCCGTGGTTGAGGTGCGAGGTGCCAGCGGCGCATATTCGGAATCACAAGGCGCTGATCTGCAGGGTGCGGAATTCATCCTGCCAGCCCGTCCGGCCCGAGGTCGCGCGCAGTCGGTCAGCGTCGGTATCGACGGCCGGGTGAAACTCAAGGGTGTTAGCTTCAGCACCTGTCCATCGGACGATCCAGCCTGGCAGCTGTCGGCGCGCGAACTGGATCTGGACACACGGGCGCGCAATGGCGTCGGTCGCGGCACACGCATCGAGTTCAAAGGGGTGCCGATCGTCTATTTGCCATTCATCAGTTTTCCGCTGGGCGATCAACGCAAAAGTGGTTTTTTGTTTCCGGATGGCGGCTTTTCCAGCCGCAGCGGCGCGCAAGTTACGGTGCCCTGGTACTGGAACATCCATCCGCAACTGGACGCCACTCTGGCGCCGACCGTCTACACCCGCCGCGGCGTCAACCTCAATGGCGAAAGCCGGTTCCTGACACCCAATCAACGCGGCGAACTGCGCTTCGACCTGCTGCCGTCGGACCGGATTTACGGCGCAACCCGCGGCCGCGCCGTACTGAAATACGGCGCCGACTGGGCCAGCGGCTGGCGCGCGCGAATCAATGCGGAAAACGTCAGTGACCCTGAGTATTTCGAGGATTTCGCGCAGGGCCCGGAGGGCACCAGCGTGGCATTTGCAGCGCGCAATCTCGAGCTTTCCTACCGCGGTGAACACTGGCGATTGTTAGGTCAGGCGCAGCAATTTCAGACTATCGATCGCAATCTGGAGACCACCGCCCGTCCGTACGCACGACTGCCCCGTTTGTTAGCGTCAGGGCGTTACAATATCGGACCGGCGTTTGTGCAGCTGGACGGCGAAACTGTCAATTTTTCGCGCGGCACCGGCGTAAACGGCTGGCGCACCGACATCGCGCCGCGTGTCGGCCTGGATTTTTCCGCGCCAGGCTGGTACCTGCGCCCGGCCGCCGGTTACCGTTACACCCGCTATCAACTGGAAGACGTCCCGGTTGGCGCACCCAGGTCCTCCAAACGATCGCTACCGTTCGCGCAGCTCGACGCCGGATTGATCCTGGAACGAAACTCAAGGGGCAGCCAGCGGATAACGCTTGAGCCGCGACTGCAGTACCTCTACCTGCCCTATCGCGATCAGAGCAATTTGCCGATCTTCGACACCGCGCTGCCCGATCTATCGTTGACCCAGATGTTCAGCGGCAATCGCTATGTGGGCGCCGACCGAGTCAACGACGCCAATCAGATCACGACCGCAGTGACTGCTCGCCTATACGACGGCGCCACCGGTCGCGAAAAACTGACCGCGACACTCGGCGAAACCTGGTATCTCAAGCAACCACGCGTCGGTCTGCCCGGCGAGCCTTTGCGCAGCGAAAAGCGCGGCGACCTGATTGGCGAGCTGGGTCTGAAGACTTGGCGACATTGGAATGTTGCAGCCAGTGTGCAGTGGAACCCGGAGGCCTCGCGCACCGAACGAACGCAATTGCGACTGCAGTATCAGCCGGCACCCGACCAAGTCGTCAACCTGGCCTATCGCACTCAATACAATACCGATCTGCAACTCGTGTCGACAGCCACCACGAGCGGTTTGCGTCGCTTGGAACAGGCGGAGTTTTCCGCCAGCTGGCCGGTCCGCGACCGGTGGCAGCTTTTCGCGCGCAATGTTTATGACCTCGGTGCGCGTGCGTCACTCGACCAGTTCGTGGGGCTTGAGTACCGTGCCTGTTGTTATAGGGTACGGGCAGTGGCACGACGGTTCATCTCCAATCGCACCGGCGAACGAGATACCGGCATATATCTTCAGCTGGAACTCAACGGTCTGGCCAGTGTCGGAACCCCCGCCGGGACTTTTCTCGAAAGTACAATTCGGGGATACTCCAGCGCCACGGCCGAAGAAACCGCCGCGAAATTTATAACTCGCTGATTTTTAAGGATTTATTCTCATGCTCCAGGCACGCGACTTCTTGTTGGTAGCACTGGCTTTGGCACTTTTTGCGGCCAGGGCTGATGCACAACAGGCCGACCAGGCCGTAGCGCCACCGGCAACCGATGCGACTAAGACGCCTGCTGCCAAGGGGCTGTTGCTCGACAAAGTTTCTGCGGTCGTCAATGACGGCGTAGTCCTGCAGAGTGAAGTGGAAGACCAGATGGCGCTGCTGGTGCAGCGACTGCGTGCCGACGCCCAGCAGTCTGGGCGCGCAGCCGAGCTGCCACCGCTGGAAGCGCTGCGCTCGCAGGTGCTGGAGCGCCTGGTCATGCAGGAAATCCAAATGCAGCGTGCGGGCAAAGTCGGATTACGCATCAATGATGAAGCACTCAACAATGCCCTGACAGACATCGCGCAGCGCAATAACCTGCAACTCGCGCAATTGCCGGAAGCAGTCGCACAACAGGGCATCGACTATGCCGCCTATCGGGAATCAGTGCGTCGCGACCTAACACTTACCTATCTGCGGCAACGCGATGTGTTGCAGCGCATTTATGTGTCGCCGCGCGAACTCAACCAATTTCTGGACCGCCAAAAGAACCGCCCGTCGGAGGTCAATGAATACAACTTGTCGCACATTCTGATCGCGGTACCGCAGGCTGCGTCAACGCAGCAACTGGACGAAGCCGCGCGCAAAGCGGCTGAGGTGTACGAACGCGCCCGTAAAGGCGACGATTTTTCGCGACTCGCTGTGCAATATTCGAACAGCCAGACGGCACTCGAAGGCGGCGCGTTAGGCTGGCGCAAGGGTGGTGAAGTACCGACCATCCTCGCGGAGCTGGTGGCGAAACTGAAGGCTGGCGAGAGCAGCGAGCCGTTACGCACACCGAGCGGCTACCATCTCGTGCGCGTCAATGAAATTCGCGGTGGCGATACCCAGACCGTGGTCCGCCAGACACATGTGCGGCACATCCTCATGAAGCCGACAGAGATCCAGGATGACGCCACAGTGCGGCAAAAACTCATGGCCATGCGCGAACGTATTCTGAAAGGCGAGGAATTTGCCGCACTCGCCAAGGCGAGTTCCGAAGATCCCGGCTCTGCCCCCGAAGGCGGCGACCTGGGCTGGACCAACCCCGGCACTTTCGTACCCGAGTTCGAAAAGACGCTGGATGGCCTCAAGGACAACGAAATCAGCGAGCCGTTTCGTACCCAGTTCGGCTGGCATGTTGCGCAGTTGTTAGGTCGCCGCGACTTCGATAACACCGACGAAATGCGCAAGCAACGCGCCTTTGCGCAGATTCGTGAAAGCAAGGCCGAGGAAGAAACCGAGCTCTGGCTGCGCCGGCTGCGAGACGAAGCCTTCGTCGAAAACCAGATGTGAACGCGCCGCGAATCGCACTGACGGCCGGCGAGCCGGCTGGCATCGGTCCTGATATCTGCTTATTGTTGGCGCAACAGCGCCAGCACTGCGAACTCATCTGTTTGGCCGATCGCGATGTGCTGGCCGCCCGGGCGCGCCAGCTCGGTCTTACCATCCAGCTCACAGATTTCGTTCCAGGAGCCAAGTACGAGCCCCATCAGGCCGGCCGTCTGTCGGTGCTGCACCTGCCCTGCGCTGCCGCAGTAACGCCGGGGCATCTGTGCACGGCCAACGCTGCGCAGGTACTGAAGATTCTAGATCGCGCCATCGACGGCGCAATCCGCGGCGAATTCGCTGCCATTGTCACTGCGCCGCTGCAGAAGAGCGTCATTATCGAAGCGGGAACCGCATTTACCGGACACACTGAATACCTTGCCGCGCGCACAGGTGCGCCGCTGCCCGTCATGTTGCTGGTCGCTGGCACGTTACGGGTGGCACTCGCGACCACGCATCTGCCGTTGTCAGCGGTCAGTGCTGCACTAAGCATTTCCCGCCTCGGCGCGCTGCTGGATATTCTGCACACTGACCTGACGTTTTTGTTAGGTGGTCGCGCGCCGCGTATAGGCGTTTGCGGTCTCAATCCGCATGCCGGCGAGAACGGCCATCTGGGCCGTGAGGAAATCGACACCATCGCGCCAGCCATTGCCGCGGCGCGTCAGCGCGGCATCGAAGCCAGCGGCCCATGGCCCGCGGACACAGTTTTCTTGCCGCGTCATCTGGAAAAACTTGATGTCGTGCTGGCCATGTTTCATGACCAGGGACTACCGGTGCTGAAACACGCGGGATTCGGCCATGCCGTGAATGTAACGCTCGGGCTACCGATCATTCGTACTTCTGTGGACCATGGCACGGCGCTCGATGTGGCCGGCACCGGTCGAGCCGAGGTCGGCAGCCTGCAGGCCGCACTGACTCTGGCGCTCGCCGTGGCCGCTGCCCGCCGCACACCATGAGCGGTCCGGCCCGCAAGCGCTTTGGGCAGCATTTTCTGTATGACCAGTCGGTGATCGGCGCAATCCTGGCCGCCATTGACGCCGGTCCGGGTGACACCGTGCTCGAAATCGGCCCCGGACGCGGCGCACTGACCGCTGGCCTGTTAGCCACGGGCTGCGAGCTGCACGCCATCGAACTCGATCGGGATCTTGCCCCCGTATTGCGGCAACGCTATGCACAGAACCCGCGATTTCATCTGCATGAAGGCGATGCCTTGCGCATCTCACTCGATTCACTGGCGCCAACACCAGCCGGCGGTTGGCGCGTGGTCGGCAACCTGCCCTATAACATCTCCACGCCGCTGCTGTTTCATCTGTTAGGTCAATACCAGCAGATCGATGACCTGCACGTGATGCTGCAACGAGAGGTTATAGAGCGCATGGCCGCGGCGCCGGGCGGTCGGGACTACGGCCGCTTGACCGTGATGCTGGCCCCCTACGCCGAAGTCGAGGCGCTTTTTGACGTGCCGCCAGAGAGCTTTTCGCCACCGCCCAGAGTCTGGTCGACGGTTGCGCGTCTCAAACTGCGCCGCGAACCGGCTTTCCCCCTGGATGACAGATTTGGGCGGATAGTGCTGGCCGCATTCTCCCAACGCCGGAAAACGCTGCGCAACGCGCTGCGCAGCGAACTGGACGCCGCTGCCATAGCCGCCTGCGGCGTCGATCCGGGTGCACGCCCCGAGACCCTGACACCGGCCCAGTTCGGCAAGCTTGCGCTCGCCGCGCGCAGCGGCTAGCTTCACACCATGGCTGCTTACAAAAGGATCCTGCTGGTGGTCGACCTGAGCGACGACAGCGCCGTCATCGGCGCTCGAGCGCGCGAGCTCGCCCTCCATGACCGAGCTTCCCTCGACATTTTGCATGTAGTTGAATTCGTCCCTGTTGAACCGATGGGCGAAACGCTGATGCCCACGGTGCAGATCGAAGCCGAACTGGTCAATCGGGCGCGCCAACGCATCGCGCAATTGGCCAGCGAACTGGGCGCTGAAGACGCGACGTTGCACATCGAAGCAGGCAGCGTGAAATCTGAAATTGTGCGAGTCGCGCGCGATATCGGCGCGGACCTGATTGTCATTGGTTGTCGCGAGCGTCACGGCATGTCGATCCTCGTCAACCTCACCGAAGACACCGTGTTGCATGCCGCGCCTTGCGACGTGCTGGCGGTACGTGTCGGTCGCCAGCGTTAGTAGTCCGCCACCATGACAAGCCAAATCCGCATCGACGTACTGACCAATTACCTTAAAGATCAGTCTGATCCCGACGATAGCAAGTACGTTTTTTCTTACACAATCACCATCCGCAACGAAGGCGAAGTGCCCGCCAAATTGCTGAAGCGTCATTGGGTCATCACCGACGCTAACGGCAAGGTGCAGGAAGTGCGCGGCGACGGTGTGGTCGGCGAACAGCCGTATATCAAACCTGGGCAGGGCTTCCGTTATTCCAGCGGCGCTGTACTCGAAACTCCTGTGGGCACGATGCAGGGCAGTTATCACATGATGGCCGACGGCGGACAGTCCTTCGATGCCCCTATCCCGACATTCCGGCTCGCGGTTCCCGGAATCCTGCAGTAAGTGGCGCGATTTGCGATTGGCGACATTCAGGGTTGCCATGCGGAGCTGCGCGCCCTACTCAAAAAGCTGCGCTTCAAATCTGACCGCGACCAGCTGTGGCTGGTAGGTGATCTCGTCAATCGCGGCCCTGATTCGCTCGCTGTACTGCGTTTCGTGAAGGCGCTCGGCGCAAACGCGATCACTGTGTTAGGAAATCACGACCTGCATCTTCTGGCTGTCGCGTTGGGCACCGATCGCCGCATGCGCCCTGACGACACACTGCAGCCTGTGCTCGTGGCGCGCGATCGCGGCAAATTGCTGGACTGGCTGGTCACGCTACCACTTGCACATTTCGAGCCAGCGAATGACGACCTGATGATTCATGCCGGACTACCGCCGCAATGGTCGGCTGCCGACGCCGTCAGGCTCGCAAACGCAACGACTGCCGCTCTGCAAAAAGACCCCACGCGATTTCTCGGGCGCATGTATGGCGACAAGCCGGACCGCTGGTCAGAGTCGCTCCGCGGCATGGACCGGCATCGCTTTGTCGTCAACGTGCTCACGCGACTGCGTTATTGCAATGCTCGCGGCAAGGTGAATCTGAATCTCAAAGACAGCCCAGGCTCGTTGCGCGCCGCCGCGCGCGCCAAACCCAGCGTAATGCGCCCATGGTTTCTTGCACCAAACCGAAAATCGACCAGCACACGCATCATTTGCGGCCACTGGTCGACGTTAGGTCTGGTCACAAAACCCAAACTGCTGGCGCTCGACACCGGCTGCGTTTGGGGCGGCCGATTGACTGGGATCAATCTCGACAGCGATCGCATTTGCCAGCAACCGCATATGTGACTGGCCAGCCTCAGAGCCGCTTGAATTCCAGAATGGTCAATATGATGCCAATCACGGCCATGCCAAAACAGAACATGCCGAAGTACAGAATTGTAGTCTCAGTCATTTTTTCGCCCCTTTAAGGCCAGCAACTTGAAATAGATGCCAAAGCCCAAAATGGACGGAACCCAGACTGCAGTGAACAGCCCTTCATCTTTCTGGCCGGAGAACCACAAGAACCCGGAGACGGCAAACGACACCATCACCGCCACTAATATGCAAACGTCAGACATTTTTATCACGACAATATTCCTTTGTTGAAAATCGATGTTTTTGTGAGGGACCTAATCGTCCCAGTAAACCCACGCCGCTATCAGCAAACTACCGACAGCAGCTGCTGCGTGCACCCGCAGACTCGACTCGCCCGGTAGCGACAGCACAAATGGCACAATCTGGAAGATCCCCGCTGGCAGCCAGGCGATGAATGCAACCGCCATGAACAATGCAGTTCGGCCGACAGCGCGCCTGAATTTGCGCGATGGGATTGGCGCTGGATTCACCATGGCACGGGCTTGCCATGGTGGTCGAAAAAACTGCCGGAATCATCGACTGTTAGATGGTCGATGACTGCGAGTATGCGTTCGGCGGCTACGTCAGGCTGCTGCACCTCGAGGCCAGCCTTGCTGAAGGGGGCGGACAATTGCGTGTCGACTGTGCCGGGGTGCAACGCCACGCAAATGGCGTAACGGTGGCTGCGCCTGATTTCGACGGCGGCTGTGCGCACCAGTTGATTCAGTGCAGCCTTGGAGGCGCGATAGCTGTACCACCCGCCCAGACTATTGTCGCCAATACTGCCGACTCGCGCGGACAGAGCCGCCAGCACCGCCTTGCCATCGCGAGCTAACAACGGCAGAAAATGTTTCATGACCAGCGCCGGTCCAATCGCATTGATCGAAAACATGTCGGCCATAGCCGTTGCATTGAGTTCGCGGGTACTTTTTTCTGGTTGGATACCATCTCGGTGCAGCAGCCCCGTTGCAATCAGCACCAACCGTGGCTTGCCGTGGCCTGCGACAAACTTGGCGCACTCGACGACGCTCGATTCGTCAGCCAAATCAAGAGATGGCGCAGTCCTACGACCGAGCCCGATGACGGCGCCAAAGGTACCCAAGGCTTCCAGCCGGCGAAGTAGCGCGCTCCCTATGCCTCCAGTCGCGCCGACTACGACTGCCAGATTCTCGGTCGTTTGCAACGAGGTCATTTTTTTGAACCGTCCATGAACCGACTGTAGGGTTAACTGAGCCGTATTTGTCCGTCTTTTGACCCGCTTTACTTGATTTATTACGGTTCATTAACGGTTCATTGGCGTATACTTCCCTTCGATGAACAGCCGCGGCACCCTTGCCACCGAAACCCCTGAAACATTTCGCAGCGGAGTCGCTGCCCGGCTCGCTGGTATTCCCGTTGAAACACTGCGCGTCTGGGAACGTCGCTACGGAGTTGTCGGACCCAGACTGAGCGCCCGAGGGCAAAGGCTGTACACGACCGCCGAGGTAAGGCGCCTCACCCTCATCAAGCAATTACTGGATCTCGGACATTCAATTGGCAGCATCGCGATCCTGACAACCGACGAACTGACTGCGCTGCAGTCAACCGTCAGAGAACTGACTGCGGCGCCCAGTGGGATCATGGCTGAGGTCGTCCGGGAGTTACGCATTGTGCTCGTCGGGCCACTACTCGCTTCGCAACGTTTCGAAGAGTCGCTTACGCGCGCCGCATCGGGTCATGCAGTGACCATCGCCGGACGCTGCAGCGGTGTCGGCGAAGCTACCACTGGGCTGCGCGGCGTCATGGCTGATCTCTTGATCATTGAGTTACCGACCCTGCACGACGAGGCACCGACTATCCTGGCGCGCATCAAAGAGTTCTGCGCTGCACGCCAGGTCATTGTGCTTTACAAATTTGCACCCAGCGCCATAGTCCGCAAGTTACGCGCAGCAGGCTATGACATTGCGCGCGCGCCGGCCAACGCGCCAGAGATGGCGTCGCTGTGCCAAGGATTCTTGCGGCTGTCGCCGGCGATGGCAGCCGTCACGGTCGACGCAACCGCGCCGGCGCCACCGCGATTCGACCAGGGCTCGCTCGCCGCTTTCGCCGACGCGTCAAACACCGTGTACTGCGAATGTCCCCGCCATCTGGTGGAACTGGTGGTCAATCTCGTCAGCTTTGAGCGCTACAGTGCCGAGTGCGCGAACCGCAGTCCCGAAGATGCGATCCTGCACCGCGACCTGCAACAAACGGCTGGGCGCGCGCGGGCCTTGCTGGAAGATGCACTTGTGCGAGTGGCAACTGCCGACGGGATACCAATCCCCGCACCCATCTGAACGGCCAAAGATCGCGTCAGTCGCAGCTTTCAGAACTATTCTGTTAGCTGGTGCACTGCGACTACTCCCGTCAGTGTCTCCTCGCCGAGGGTAATGTAAATATTGCGCTCCGCGACCGACAAATCGAATTCCATGCGCCGTGTAAGACGCGTCGCCAGCGCGGCCAGCAAATCGCGATCCATCGCGTGGATCCGTAGCATGTCGACGCGGTGAATACGCTCGCCGCGCAATCGAACCAGTAGTGCGTCGACATCCCGATGCGTATACACCACGACTCGCGGCGCGGTTTTGCTGGCCTTGTGCAAACGCGCGGCCTCGGGTGCGCCGACCTCGATCCAGCACTGCAGCTGCCCTGTCAAGTCGCGCACCGCGATTGCCGGTTCATCAGGATTGGAGAGTCCTTTCGAAAACGAGATACCCTCTACATACTCCAGGCAATAGGCGAGTACCCGTGTTAGCAAAAAATCCGGCGTTTCAGAGGGATGACAAGCCACCCGCAGATTGAGCGTTTCATAGACCGCTCGGTCGGCATCGGCCAGGCGAATGTCGAAAACATAGATGGTTGCGCCGAGCGCCACTACAGCCAGCCCTGCAACCAAACTGACGAGTCGGTCAACTCACGCCATTGCATACGTCGCACACGCCGTGAATGGACAGCCTCCAAGTCCACCCACTCGATCGCATCGCCGGGCACAGCTGGTTCGATCACCGCCGTGACCAGAAAATGCTTTTGCCTATTCTGCGGGCTAACAGCGGTCCACTTGCTGTGCCGCAATTTCCTGGGATTGAGCATGGTCAATTAGACGGCCGAAAATGGCCGATTGCGCGGTAGCGAAACAGGATATCTTCTTCGCGCACGCCAGCGCCGATGTTATGCACCACCAACGGTGTCGCGGCCGACGTCAGACGATCCGACACCACACCAACATGCAGAATTCCTCCCCCCAGATCCCAGGCAACGATGTCGCCAGCGAGAAAATCACTGGCCTTGCGACTGACAGGTAGCTGCCAACCACGGCGCGCCAAAAAGGTCATTAGATTGGGCACGCGGCGATGATCGATGTTGGGGTCGGGCCTGGTAAGGCGCCAGTTCAGGCGGTGCGGATACTGATTCCAGTTCGCGCGCAGGTCGGCGTTGATTTCTTGCTGCAGATCCATGCGTCTCGCCTGGCGCAAGGCACGAACAATGACATCAGTACAGACACCGCGGTCGGCAGGCACGTCGCCGCCCGGAAACTTGAGCCGCACATAAGCCGGATCGTAATGAACGGTGACGCCGATCTGCCGGCGAGCCGCGGTCAGGATCGCGTCGTTAGAATTCTGTGGTGCGTCTGACCAGGCAGGACAGCTGGCGAACAACAGACCCAGTAGCCATGACTGTCGGCGAAAGACTTGCACTCTGGAATGGCTGACCGCGTTGACTAGCCGCCTGACGTCGACGTCGCTCCCCAAATGACTTCCATCTGCGGCGTCGTCTGTGTCCAGACCGTAGGGTCCAGCGCAATCGTCACCGGCGTAGGCCCATCGGCGCGCAAAGGCACAACCGCACGTTGCGCGCCGCGCACTTCCAGAACAGAAAACTGACCCACGTTGGCGCGAAAACTGATTCGCACCGGCCAGCGCCCGCTGTCTGGCACGCTCAAAAACACAGCGCCATTGCTGCCTGCATTGCGCAGTTCGATGACCAGCACATTGCGTTCCCAGAACTGCAGCAGCGCGGGCGCCGACCCGGCCGGCGATTGCACATTCAGAACCTGAACTGGCTGCGGCGGGGGCGTTACCTTTTTCTTGAAAGGCCACCCTGTAAATGCACCGCTGGCTCCGGCCCCTAAGGCCAGGCATAGACATCCAACGGCAAACCCGCGCCGCGACCGGCGAAACCTGCTAGCAACCATTCGCGTAACATACGCCAGATCAAGCCGTCTGTCCTCATGCGCCATGAAATCGCTCGCTGCATTCAACTTAAAGTCGTGGATCGATGCGCACCGCGCCGACCTTAAGCCGCCGGTGGGCAACAAGCTGCTGTTTCGCGACAGCGAATTCATCATCATGGTCATTGGCGGACCCAATCAGCGCCGCGATTTCCATGTCGATCCGGGCGAAGAGTTTTTTTACCAACTCGAGGGCGATATCACGCTGCGAACCGTACAGAACGGACAACTTGTCGATGTACCGATCCGCCACGGCGAGGTCATGCTGCTGCCGGCTAACGTGCCGCATTCACCGCGCCGGCCAGCTAACACCATCGGCCTGGTCGTTGAACGGCTGCGCGGTAGGCACGAGGCGGACGGTTTTCAGTGGTACTGCGAGCGTTGCGAAAAACTGTTGCATGAAGAGTTCGCCATGATCACGGACATCGAAACACAGATGCCGCCGATTTTCCGTCGCTTTTTCGATCAGCCGTCGTTACGTCACTGCAAGCACTGCGATCTCCCGGAAGCGCCGCTCGCGTGACCCCAGAGACGATCAACGTAATAGTGGGCGATCGCAGCGCTGCCCAGGGCTGCTGGCAACTGGCCTCTCCGGTCAGTCTGGCGGCCACCATCGCCTTTGATGGCACGGGTGCGCGTTGGTTCGACACCGCGCCTGCGCACAGTTGGCCGCATCGCGTCGGTGATTTTTCCGGCAGCGTTTTCACGGGTGCGAGCTGCAATTGCCGAACCGTTGAGATCACACCACATGGCGCCGGCACGCACACCGAAAGTGTCGGTCACCTGACAGCAGATGAACACCACGTCATCGGCGTGCTGCCACCAGGTCTGTTGCCCTCACTTCTGTTACGCGTCAATACAGCAGCTGTTGCAGCAACTCGCGAGTCATCGGATTACCCGCCACAGACGCATGACCTGCTGATAACAGCTGCTTCTGTCATCGCTGCCTGGCCAGAACGCTTGCCATTCGCGCCGTCCGCGCTGGTGCTGGCGACGCCGGCGCGCCAGCCGACGCCCGCCTATCTCACGCGCGAATGCGCCCATGAGCTGGTGTCGCGCGGTATCCGTCATCTGGTCGTGGACCTGCCGTCGCTCGATCGCTGCGCGGACAACGGTGCACTAACAGCGCATCGGATATTTTTTGGCTTACCGAGCCGCGGAACTCAGAGCACGCTGCCGATCTCGCGCGACGCGCTGCGCGGCGATTGCACCGTCACGGAACTGGCATCTATTCCTGAGACATTGGCCGCAGGTCCGGGATTTCTGCAGATTCAAGCGCCGGCCTGGAACGGCGACGCCATTCCATCAAGGCCCCTGTGGTTTGCTCTGAGCAGTGCATCGCGCACATGACTTACCGACGAGACTTCAATGATCTGCCGGTCGATCGCGTCAGCGCCGCAGCGCTCGATGCCGCTGACCCCATGTCCGGCTACCGCGGCGAATTCCATGTGCCACAGGGCATCTATTTCGCCGGCCATTCGTTAGGCCCTGCGCCACGCGAGGCGCGCGAGCGTCTTCTGCAGGAATGGCACGACTGGACAACACTGGGTGTGCAAGGGCACAAACATGCGCGCACACCCTGGGTAGAGTACGCCGAAGCATTGGCTCCGATGTTAGGCAGACTCACCGGCGCCGCGCCCGCCGAGGTCATCGCGATGAACGCACTGACCATCAATCTGCATTTGCTGTTGGCGAGTTTCTTCAGGCCCACCGATCAACGGCGCTGCATTCTGATGGAAACGGGTGCGTTTTCTTCGGATCGTCATGCCGTTGAAGGACAGTTGCGCTGGCATGGGCTGGATCCCGCCGACCACCTGATCGAACTCGCGCCACGCCCAGGCGAATGTGTTTTCCGTGACGAGGATATTCTCGCAGCGATTGCGCTGCATGGGCCGCGACTCGCGCTGGTGTTGTGGCCCGGCGTGCAATTTCGAACCGGCCAAGCGTTTGACTGCCGCGCCGTTGCGCAAGCCAGCCATGCCGCTGGCGCGCTGGTTGGATTTGATCACGCGCATGCGATCGGCAATGTGCCGCTGAACCTGCATGCGGACGATGCAGACTTCGCGGTCTGGTGCAGCTACAAATATCTAAACTCCGGTCCGGGCGCGCTGGCGGGCGCATTCGTGCATGAGAGGCACCATCAGGACTCAGAACGCTTGCGATTGGGCGGCTGGTTTGGTCACGAAGCCAGTTCGCGTTTCGCGATGCTGCCCGGTTTCAAGCCAGCGGCGGGTGCCGCGGGTTGGGCAGTCAGCAATCCTCCGGTCTTCGCCGCAGCACCGCTCGTGACATCATTGGCGATATTTGATCGTGCGGGTATGGGCCCACTGCGTGAAAAATCCATGGCGCTGACGGGCTGGTTCGAGCGCTGCCTGCGAGACCTGGGCGGCGACGCGCTGGAAATCATCTCGCCCACGGAACCGCAGGCACGTGGCGCCATGTTGACGATCAAACCGTCCGGGCACGCCGCACAACCGACACAGGAATTGCTGGCAAGACTGGAAAAACGCGGCCTCGCCGCCGACAGTCGCGGCGACTGGTTGCGAATGACACCAGCACCGCTATTCAACACCTTCGCAGAATGCTTGACCTGTGCGGAGTGGATCCGCGACGAACTCCAAAACGGCCTTTAGAATGCGCTTTCAGGAACTGCTGCAGATCATCGGTGCCGGTCCCGCAGGCACTCTGTTAGCTATCCTGCTTGCGCAGCGCGGCTGCCGTGTGCGCTTGTTCGAAAAGCGGGAGGATCCGCGCCGCGCCGCCGCTGAACGTGGGCGATCGATCAATCTTGCACTGGCGGCCCGCGGTATTGAGGCGCTGAAAGCTGCAGGACTCATGCCCGCGATAGAACCGCTCCTGATAGCCATGCGTGGACGCATGGTGCATGCGCCCGGAGGTAGCGTGGAATTTCAGGCATATGGCCAGGCTGCGCACGAACAGATCTACTCCATTTCCCGGCACGGACTCAATCTCGCGCTGGTTGAAGCAGCCGCGAATCAGCCTGGTATCGAGATGCGATTCGACCAGGTGTTGACGACGATTTCGCCCGCGACGAACACGATGTTCTTGCGCCATGGCGTTAGCGACAATCATTACGAATGCGGTCTGACACCGACCATTGCGACAGATGGCGCTGGCTCAGCCGCCCGACTGTCCCTCGAAGCCGGAGGCTGGCTCGACTCCCGGGAAGATCTGTTAGGTCACGGTTACCTGGAGCTGACGATTCCAGCGCGCGACGGTCAACATGCGCTCGATCCGGGAGGGTTGCATATCTGGCCGCGCGAGGATTTCATGCTGATCGCGTTGCCAAACCCAGACGCAAGCTTCACCGCGACCCTCTTTCTACCGACCAAGGGCCGTGAGGCCAGTTTCGAGAGTCTCGGCACCGCACCGCAAGCGCCGCGACAGTTCTTCCAAAAAGAGTTCCCGGACGCTCTCAACCTGATGCCGCAGTTCGACGCAGAATTTGCCGCGCACTCAAGCGGCATCCTGGGCACCGTCCGCGCCAGTCGCTGGCATATCGGCGGCCAGCTGTTGTTGTTAGGCGATGCAGCGCATGCGATCGTGCCCTTTCATGGCCAGGGCATGAACTGCGCCTTTGAAGATTGCCTGGCGCTTACCGAACTCACCGACACTGTGAACACTTGGGAAGCGCTGTTCGCCGCTTTCGAGTGCGCGCGGCGTCCGCAGGCGGAAGCGATCGCGCAGATGGCACTGGAAAACTACGCCGAAATGCGCAATGCCGTCATCGATCCCGACTATCTGATCGAGCGCGCCTTGGCCCGTGCGCTGGAACGACTGTTTCCCGGTCGGGTCATCCCGCGCTATTCCATGGTGATGTTTCATCCGGAGATTCCCTACGCGACTGCGCAGCAACGCGGCACCGCTCTGCGGGACTGCGTGCGGACGCTACGTCGTGACGGCTACCAGGCCAAGGACGATGGAACTCCACTGTCGATCGAACTGACCACTCGGCTCAAGAATCACCCGGCGGTGCTTGCGCTGCTCGCAGTCGTTCCAGCGTAACAAAACTCATCGGCAACAAATGCCGCGCATCAGCCGGATGCGCCTCGCGAGCAACCTCGCGCCATTCCCACGACGCGAGCAGTGGAAAAAAGACGTCCCCTGCAACAACCGCTTCAATGCGCGTCAGCTCGATACGATCCGCCAGCGGCAATGCAATTCGATAAATCTCCGCGCCGCCGATGATCATCACGTTCTGATCTTCGCGGCACAAAGCCAAGGCAGCCTCGAGGCTGCCAGCAATTTCAGCGCCCGCTGCTGCAAATTCCGCGGCACGTGTAATGACGATGTTGCGGCGATCGGGCAAGGCCCGGCCGATGGAGTCATAGGTCTTGCGACCCATGATCACAGTTTTGCCTACGGTCAGCGCCTTGAATCGCTTCAGATCGTCGGGCAGCCGCCAGGGAAGTCCACCTGCGCGTCCGATGAGGCCGCGTTGGTCCATGGCGACCACCAGCGTGATGATTGGACGCCGGACGGACAATGACCTCAGGCCCGCCGTGCCACGCGCCGGGCGCCGGTTTTCTTGCGGGCAGTCGTCTTTCTGCGTGGTAATTTTTTACGCGCTTTGGTCTTGCGTACTTTAGCCTTGCGCGCAGCCGGTTTCTTGGCCGGCCACAACATGGTGCCACGACATTTCGGTGCACCGCAGCGGCAGGCGTATATTTCATCGACGTTAGGCGGATCGTCTTTGTCTCGGCCGATTTCGTAGTCATAGCCAAGTTCTTCACCGGCGGCAATATCGCGCACCGCGTCGATGAAAACCCTACGTTTTTCGATTGCTGACTCGCAATTGCCGTCGCAGCTGTGATTGATGAAGCGCGCTTCATTGCCACCGATCGAGGCATCGATCACGGTCTTGCGATCGACAATAAAGAGAAATGTGTGGTTGTCGTTCTCGTCGTGGTCTTCATAACGCTCGTCCGCCGCCTTGTGCGAAATGCGATCGCCCAAGTACTCGACAACGCGTGTACCCTTCGGAATGCGGCGCAGTGCAAATACACCACTGCCATGGATGGGCGAATGACGGACCTTGATCATCGACTTCTTCATGAGGTTCCTCGAGTTAGACAGCGACCGGGGCTTTGATGGCCGCATGCGATTGATAGTTGGCAATGCGAAAGTCTTCGAAAACATAGGAAAAAATATCGGCCGGGCGACGCAGAATCTCGAGCTGCGGCAGGGGCAGAGGATTGCGCGACAACTGCAGATCTGTCTGCTCAAGATGATTGAGGTAAAGGTGGCAGTCGCCACCGGTCCAGACAAAATCGCCCGGCGCCAGATCGCATTGCTGCGCAATCATCAGCGTCAGCAAGGCATAGGACGCAATATTGAACGGCACGCCGAGAAACAAATCCGCACTGCGCTGATAGAGCTGACATGACAACCGGCCATCAGCGACATAAAACTGGAACAGTGCGTGACAAGGCATGAGCGCCATCTGCTCCAGCTCGCCGACGTTCCACGCACAAACCATGATGCGTCGCGAAGCCGGATTGCTGCGCAGCTGGTTCATGACATCGGCGATCTGATCAATATGCCGACCGTCGGGCGTTGGCCAGCTGCGCCACTGCCGGCCATAAACCGGACCAAGCTCGCCTTGGTCGTCGGCCCATTCATCCCAGATCGTGACGCCGTGATCGCGCAGATACTTGACGTTGGTTTCACCACGTAAAAACCACAGCAATTCATGAATGATCGAGCGCGTATGCAGTTTCTTAGTGGTGACCATCGGAAAACCCGCGGCCAGATCGAAGCGCAGTTGGCGACCGAAGACCGACAGCGTTCCGGTGCCGGTACGGTCTTCACGGCGCGCACCGTGATCACGCACCTGCCGCAACAAGTCCAGATACGCCTGCATGACTGACTATTGTTGCGTGGAGTGGGTGAAATTGCCGCTTGGCTTGGCGCGGCGGTAGGCGAAGATCAGCATGATGATGCCCGCGGCTAACATTGGAAACGACAACAACTGCCCCATGGTGAGCCAGCCACCCGCAAGATAGTTCAGCTGTGCGTCCGGCACGCGCCAGAACTCGATCAGTACACGGGCACTGCCGTACAAGATCAAAAACAAACCCGACGGCGCTAGTCGTGGACGCGGCTTGCGCGTAAAAAGCCACAGCACGGTGAAAAGTACCATGCCTTCGAGCGCCGCTTCGTAAAGCTGCGTCGCATGCCGTGGCACACCGTCGACCACCATGGCCCAGGGCACATCGGTGGGCTTGCCCCAGAGTTCGCCGTTGATGTAATTACCCATGCGGCCGAAGAAAAGTCCCAGTCCCGGCAGCGGCGCAGTGAAATCAAAAACGTCGGAAATCAGTCGTTTTTGTTTGCGCGCAAACCAGGCAGCACCTAACAATACGCCCAGAAATCCGCCGTGGAAGGACATGCCACCTTCCCAGATCCGGTAGATGTAGCGCCAATCCTCAGCGACCTGGGCGCTACCATAAAAAAACAGGTAGCCGATTCGACCGCCAAGAATGACGCCCAGCATCAGATAAAAGAGAAAATCATCGACATCGATCGGCTTCCAGGTCGAGCCTGGTTGCATCGAGCGCCGGCGACCGAGGTACCAGGCAGCGCCGAAACCTAACAGATAAGTGATGCCGTACCAGTGCACCTGCAATGGGCCGAGCGAAAACGCCACTTTGTCGAACGGTAGGTATTCAATCATGACGCAATCGATACCACGTCAGCACCGGCAGGAAACAACTCCTGGCGGATTTGATGCACCAAACCCCAGGCAACGGCGTCGTCTGGATCCAACGACGTACGGCTGCGCATCGCAGCCAGTATCTGGCGTTCGGTCTTGCCGGTATTGGCCGCGACGATGCGCGCGCAGTTGTCCATGTCCACCCGCATGCTCTTGATTTTCTCCAACAACTGCAACTCCTCGAATGACGCGCCGGCGGAAAAATTCATGGTCACCGGGTGCAGCAGAAATCGTGCCTGCGGCACGCAAAGCCGCAAATCGCCGCTGGAATAGAGCGGCACACCGATAGAATCGACACTACCGAAATTATGCGTGGTGAGCTTGAGCGGCAGCCCCTTGAGGTAGTTGTACGCCGTCAAACCGTGAAACACGGAACCACCACTGGTGGAAATCAGCAGTGTCATCTCAGTAGCGCCCGCCGCCACTTTCTCGTCCACCGCTGCCATCAGCTTCTGAATGGTCTGCTCGTTGACAGGGGCAAAAAACTTGATAACCGGCGATGGCATGGTTTATTTTCGCATTATTCCTGTGTCACTCGCCCGAAAAATGCTTTGAGATAGCGCGTTTCCGGGATAGCAGGATGGATCGGATGATCGACCGACTGCCCGCCAACAGCAATCACCTGCACCAGGCGATCGAGATGACGCGCACCTGTCTGCAGCGCACCCAGCAGCGCATCGGCCGGCAAATGCCAGGAACAAGAGCAGGACACGATCAAGCCGCCGTTGTTCATCAGTCGCAGCGCGAGCTGGTTGAGTTTCCGATACGCGGCCTCGCCCTGCGGCAAGTCTTTCTTGCGCTTGATGAAAGCCGGTGGGTCCACCACGATGACATCGAAACGCTCGCGTGCGGCGCCCATCTCGGTCAGCACATCGAAAGCGTCACCCTTGCGCGTCTCGACTGTTAGGTCGTTGCGCGCAGCATTGCTGGCTGCGGCCTCGAGTGCGGGCTGTGAAGCATCCACGCAGACTGCGGCCGAGGCGCCCGCTGCCAAGGCAGTGACTGCCCAAGCGCCGGCGTAACTGCAGACGTCGAGCACCCGCATGCCCGGCCGGATCAAGCCTGCGAGCCGCGCGCGGTTATCAGTCTGATCATAAAACCAGCCAGTTTTCTGCGCATGCGCGAAAGACACCTGGTAATTGAGCGGCCGCATACCGGGCAGAGTTTCGGTGATTGCAAGCTGCTCTGGCAGCTTGCCAAAAGCCAGTTCCACCTCGGACGGCAGCGCTTCCAGTGAGCGTGCGCCCGAATCGTTCTTCCACACCATGGTGCTAACACCCGGTGTCGCGCGAACCGCTGCGGTCAGCTCGGACTTGAATTGCTCCATCCCGAGTGTGCCAATTTGGCCGACCACCACGTCCCCGAAACGGTCCAGCACTAGTCCCGGCAGGCGATCCGATTCGCCGTATACCCAGCGGTGGAAAAGGCCGCGCCCGAGGCTGGATCGCATGGCCGCCGCCTCCGCCAGGCGCGCGCGCAGCAGCGCTGGGGTGATCAACTCGCGCTCGTGCCGGGAAACGATGCGAATGGCGATCAGAGCCGCGGGATTCACATATCCGTAGCCGAGAAACTCCCCACGGCTAGACACTACCCGAGCGAAGGCGCCCGGTTGAAAGGTCTTGAGGGGCGTTACCGCCACATCGATTTCGTTACTGAAAACCCAGAGATGACCCGCACGCAGGCGGCGTTCTTCATGGCGTTTGAGTTGCAGCGCGGGAAGCGGTTCTGTCACAGTCATTGCCCATTTTACGTGAGCACGCATGTCCACATCGCACCAATCCGGCCCGCGCAATCGACTCGCCGACGAAACCAGCCCTTATTTGCTGCAGCATGCCTCGAATCCGGTCGACTGGTACCCCTGGGGTGACGAAGCATTGGCCCTGGCGCGCTCCACCGGCAAGCCGATTCTGCTGTCGATCGGCTATTCAGCCTGCCACTGGTGCCATGTGATGGCGCATGAGTCGTTCGAGGACCCCACCACTGCCGCGCTGATGAACACGCTGTTCGTCAATATCAAGGTGGACCGGGAGGAACGGCCTGACATAGACCGCATCTACCAGTTGGCGCATCAGATGCTCACGCAACGTGGCGGCGGCTGGCCACTGACGATGTTTCTCTCGCACGAGGATCAGCGGCCGTTCTTTGGCGGCACGTATTTTCCCGATACACCGCGCTATGGCATGCCCTCATTTCGCGAACTCCTGGAACGGGTCGCAACCTACCACCGTGAACACGCAAGCGACATTCGCACCCAGAACGCTGCGCTGATGGAAGCGTTTACGCAGGTCGAACCGTCGCCCACCTCTGACAATATCCAACTCGATGACAGTCCGATTCGCGCCGCCCGTAAGCAGCTGGCGCGGCAATTCGACCGCCAATTCGGCGGTTTTGGCGGCGCGCCCAAATTTCCGCATGCTAACAACATTGAGCGACTGCTGCGCGACTGGCACGCGACCTCACACGATGCCACACCGGATCTGGAGTCGCTGTACATGGCGACTCTGACGCTGACGCGCATGGCCGAGGGCGGTTTGAACGACCAGCTCGGCGGTGGATTCGCGCGTTATTCAGTGGACGATTGGTGGATGATCCCACATTTCGAAAAAATGCTCTATGACAATGCCTTGTTGTTAGGCAGCTATGCCGACGCAGCGCTGGCAACCGGTGAGCCGTTGTTCCGCGACACCACCCGCAGCACTGCCGACTGGTTGCTCACTGAAATGCGCGCGCCCGAGGGTGGCTTCCGCTCAAGTTTCGATGCCGACTCCGAAGGACACGAAGGCAAATTCTACGTGTGGCACCGGGACGAAGTCCGGGATCTGCTGACCGCGGAGGAGTTCGCGATGTTTGCCGCACGTTTCGGTCTTGACCGTGAACCGAATTTCGAAAAGAGTCATTGGCATCTCCACGTATTCAAGAGTCTCGACGCTATTGCGAGCGCAACGGGCCAGCAACCTGCCGCCTGTGCAGCGCTGATCGACTCTGCGCGTCGCAAACTTCTGAGCCGGCGTGCAACCCGAGTGCCTCCCGGTCGCGATGACAAACTGCTGACCAGTTGGAACGCGCTGGCCATTCGCGGCTTGGCGCTCGCGGCCAGAGCCTGTTGGCAGGAGCCTGCCGTTGCCCACCGTTACCTCGACGCCGCCTGCGGCGCTGCAGCTTTTGTCCGCGCAACAATGTGGCGTGACGGGCGCTTGTTAGCGACCTACAAAGACGGACACGCGCATTTGGCAGCTTATCTGGATGATCACGCCTACTTGATCGACGCACTACTGACCTTGTTGCAGCTGCGCTGGGATTCAGGACTTCTGCAGTTTGCGCGCGAGCTTGCGGACGTCTTGTTGCTGCACTTTGCCGATCACCTGCAAGGTGGATTTTATTTTACCGCCGATGATCACGAGCAATTGATTTACCGCTCGCGTACTTTCGGCGACGATGCCACACCTAACGGCAACGCCATCGCCGCATTGGCATTGCAGCGTCTGGGTTTTCTATTGGGCGAAACGCGTTATCTGGACGCAACCGACCGCAGCTTGCGTGCCGGCTGGGAACCCATGAGCCGGGCGCCCCATGCGCACACCAGCCTGTTAGCCGCACTGGAAGAATCGCTGCACCTGCCTGAAATCGTGGTGCTGCGCGGTGACGCGGCGACGATTGAGCGCTGGCGGCAACAGATCGCCGCAATATATGCGCCGCGCCGTCTGGTGTTCGCGATCCCGGGCGATGCACCGGATTTGCCAGAAGCGCTTAGCAGCAAGAAACCCCAGGGCAATGCGCTGGCCTATCTATGCCGCGGCCAAGTGTGCTCAGAACCGGTGACCGAGCTCGCCGGTCTGCTGCAGAAATTACGCGCCGGACTGGAAACTACGACCTAACAGCGCGCGATCGACGTCCTCCAGCGTGCGGCAGCCCGCCAACGCCATAGCGACGGAGAACTCATGACGCAGAATATCCAGCACCCTACGCACGCCGGCTTCGCCGCCGATTGCCAGTCCCCAGAGCACCGGACGCCCGATCAACACGCCTTTGGCACCTAACGCGATCGCTTTGAGTATGTCGGTACCACGGCGGATACCGCCGTCAACGAGCACCAAAGCGTCAGGCCCGCAAGCGCGCGTCACCGAATCGAGCACGTCCGCGGTCGCTGGCGCCGAATCCAGCTGCCGTCCGCCATGGTTCGACACGACGACGCCGCGGGCACCACGGCTCAACGCGCGGCGTGCGTCGTCCGGACGCACAACGCCCTTGACGAGCACGGGTAACTTGCTGATCGATACGATCCATTCCAGGTCGCGCCAGGTGAGCGCCGGATCAAACATGCGATTGATGTACGCTGAAAAACCACCTTGCCCCAACGCTGGGTCAGAAAATCGCGAACCCGACGGCAGCAAATTGGCGACCGGCAGATCGACCGGAAAACTGAATTCATTGCGCACATCGCGCTCGCGGACCGCGCCAACCGGAGCGTCCACGGTCAGCACCAGCGCGCCGCAACCGGCCGCTGCCGCCCGCGCAATCAGATCGCGAGTAACTGCCCGGTCTTTGTAGCAATACAGTTGAAACCAAAGATTGCCATTCGCCGCAATCGCAACTTCTTCCATCGGCTTATTCGACAAAGTTGACAGCACCATGGTGGTACCGGCCGCCGCTGCAGCACGTGCGGTCGCCAATTCACCTTCCGGATGTGCCAGCTGGTGAAATGCCGTTGGCGCGATCAACACCGGCCACTCCAGTTTGCGATCTAACAAAATGACCGAAAGATCCCGAACTGCGACGTCCTGCAACACGCGGTAGTGGATCGCCCAGCGGTCCCAGGCACTGCGGTTTGCGCGCAGCGTAATTTCATCGCCTGCGCCACCGCGATAGTAGTCGCGGGCCCCTGCCGGCAGACGTGCGATCGCGGCGGTTTCGAAGTCCAGCAGGTTGATCAGCCTGTCCATTGTTCAGCGTTGATCCTTGGTCAGTGCGGCCGCCAACTGTTCGCGCAGCCCCGCCATAGCCGTGGCGTCGAACGCACCGGCCAGCGTCCAATCATAGGTCCAAGGATGCGCGGTGCGCTGGGGCAGCGGCTCTGTCGCGTACCGCGGCACTACATGCCCGTGCAGAGCCGGATCCTGGTTGCCGAAAACCGCGTAGTTGACCCTTACGGCCGACGTGCAAGCTAACAGGGCGTCGCCCATCCGCCCCATGTCGAGAAGAAACTGGCCGCGCACCGCGCCGGCCAGCGCGTTGAGGTGTGGCACCACAGGGTCCGGCAGCAAGAGACAATAACCACGCAGAAACTGCTGCTCGCCGAACACCGCCCAACCACTCGGCAAGCGGGCCACCAGGGTCGGATCCGACCCGGCGCGCAATCGCTCGACCCGCGCGTGAATGACAGTGTTCACTGCGGGTTGTCGCGAAACAAGAAACGCACGGCCGCGTTGCTCAAGTGCGCATACCAGGCAAAGTCCATCAAAGTATTCATATCAGTCGGTTCGGTAGCCCAGGCGCAGCAGCTCGGCGATCGTGGCTTCCGCGGAACTATGCACTATGCCATGCCATCCACGACGCCGCACTGCTTCGATATTGTCGACACGATCATCGATGAAAACCGTCTGCGCGGGCGTCAACGCAAAGCGGCGTTCAGCGTGTTCATAAATACCACCATGGGGCTTCATGATGCCCGCTTGGAAGGACGGCAATACATCATCTGCAATGTCGCTAACTCGATAGCGTTCATTCAGATGCTCCCAGTGTAGATCGCCCACGTTAGACAATAGGAAAACGCGGTAGCGCGACCGCAGTCTTTGTGCGAGTTCGAACATACCGTGCTGGTAGTCAAACATGTCGAGCCAGAGCCGGCGCGCCGTTTCCAAATCGGGGTTGCCAGCCAGTTTGCCGAGATTGGCTAACAGGCCAGCGCCATTCAATCGGCCGCTTTCATGATCTTCAAGACCGATTCGCGCCCCGATGTCCTCGATGCCTGAGTGCTGGACGCTGTGCTCGCTAAGCCAGTTGAGCACCGGACCCGGCGTCAGATGCAGCAGCACCCAGCCAATATCGAACACTACAGCGGGGCCGCCTGGTACGCGACTCATGCTACCCCCTGCATTCCCAATCGGAACAGCGATGGCAAGCCGTCCTCTGCCATCGACATACCGACTGCGAAATCGATGCTGTCGACATTCACGCACTGATAAAAGTCCGCCTCAGGGGCCCAGGTCGCGGTGGGATCAAAAAACTTCGCGGCTGCCGGTGCGCGCCGCAATTGCTCGCGGATCGTCGCCAACGGAAAAAACTGTCCACGCAACAGCGCTTCGAAATAGTCCGCACACAGATCATCCTCAGCGCAGCGCTCGACCGCGTTCTGCCCCATTGCCACCAGCGTTATCCGCGATGCGACGCCCGCGTCATAGGCGCGTCGCGCATAGGCGGCTGTCGCCGCGGCATTGACCAGCGCCCCTGTCAGCACACGCACCACACCGTGCCGTTTGCCGTCCCAGCGGTAGGCGGCGGTGAGGCCCTGTGTTCCCGCATGTGTGGTGTGGACAATAGTGCGGCCTGTTAGCTGATGGCTGGCAAGCTCGCTCGGCGAGTTACCTCCATCGAAGCCGGGCAACGGACGAGCATTGCGCTCACCCAGCAGCAGCCAGTCAGGATGGTCCATTCTGAGTTTCTCGGCAGTTGCGATTGCGGCCACGGGCACGACACGCTGAGCACCCAATGCCAGGGCCACAGCCGTCAGCGTACAGGCCCGAAACACATCGATGACGATAGTCAGATCTCGGGCCTGTCCCTGTGCACTGGCGGCACCAGTGATAAATTCTGCGCGTTCGATCTGCATTCAAGCCCGCATCATAACGTTAGAATCCACCCCATGAATGAATCGCTGCGCAAAATCTTTGCGATCGCGTTGGTGGCCGCAATCCCCGTCGCAGCAGTGGCGCAAAAAAGAACCGCGAGGCCAGTGCCATCTTGGCAGGTGGCGATCGACGGCCTCTATACGACGACCGACGCGCCGCTGGTGTGGTTTCGCGGCGACCGGCCCACAGCCAGCGCACAGGCAGTCATTCAGGAGTTGCTGGCGGCAGAAGACCGCGGTCTTGACCCCGCGGACTATGCAGCCAGTACTTTGATTGCTGAGCTAACAACAAACCTGACAGCCACGGACCCGGCGGCCCGGCGTGCATTCGACCTGCGCCTCTCGACTGCGGTCGCGCACTTTGTCGCGGATCTGCATGCTGGCCGCGTTGCGCCGCGCGATGTGGGTCACGATTTGGATGCACCCCACTCGAGTCTGGATCTCAAAGTTGCCCTCATGGCGCTTGCTGGCGCGCGCGATCTCAAGACCGTGCTCGACGACTTCGAGCCCAGCTTCTATCACTATGATCTGCTCAAGTCTGCCTTGCGACGCTATCGCGAACTGACGCTTGACCCAACGCTGACGGCGCTGCCACCGTTGCCCAAACGCACCGTCAGGCCGGGCGAGGCCTATGCGGGCGCCGCCGCGCTGCGGCGCCTGCTGCTGGCGTTAGGCGACTTGCCAACGACCGTCGCTGCTCCAGCCGAGGACCTGCTGTTCGACGCCGAGCTCAGCAAGGCGCTGGAAAAATTTCAGGATCGACATGGTATGGCGATCGATGGGGCATTGGGGCCGACGACATTTCGCTTGCTGACCACACCGCTCGTCAAACGAGTCAGACAGCTTGAATACTCGCTGGAGCGCGCGCGCTGGTTGCCGCCACAACTCGAATCGCCACCTATCCTGGTGAATATCCCGCAATTTCGACTGTTTGCCTTTTCAACGACCAGCGATCGCGAAGCCAGTCTGCTACAGATGAAAGTGGTGGTTGGAAAAATTTTTCCCCGCAACAACACGCCGGTTTTCGCGGCCGACCTTCGGACTATTGTGCTGCGACCGTACTGGGACGTACCGCGAACTATTCTGCTGAACGAATTCATGCCGCGCATTTACGCCAATCCGAGCTGGTTGGCAGCTAACAGCTTTGAGATAGTGGCGGGCGAAGGCGACGACGGCCGCGTACTGGCAGCGACGCCGGACAATATCGCGGAACTGGCGGCGGGCCGGTTGCGCCTGCGGCAAAAGCCGGGCGGCAGCAACGCACTAGGCGTTGCGAAGTTTCTGTTTCCCAATCGCCACAACGTCTATTTGCATGGCACGACGGCGCAAGGCCTGTTCGCTGAACCAAGACGCGCTTTCAGCCATGGCTGCGTACGACTGGAAGATCCGCTCAAACTCGCGGAATTCTTGTTGCGCAATGATCCGACCTGGAATCGCGCCGCGATCGAAGCTGCGGTTGCAGGAACGACTCCTCAGCGTATCAACCTGCCGGCTCCGGTACGAGTATTCATTATGTACGCGACTTCAATCGCGACTGAAGCAGGTAACGTGCTTTTTTTCGAGGATATCTACAATCACGACGCCAAGCTGGCGGCCGCACTTGGCAAACATCAACAGCGTTAGCTAGTGCCGTATCCGGCTGCAGAATCATCCGGCCCAGGCGCGCACTCGCCCTGTATCCAGGTGCACGAATTTAGAACTCTGGTAATAGCCGACACCGCCGCGCGAGGCTTGAAGTGCCACATCGCGCAACCGCGCGCAATCCACATTCAGTAGGCGAATGTCGATGGCCCGGCCCTCAAGATGCATGCTGTTGCGCACAACGCCGCGTCCGGCGGAGCGCAGCGCCTCGTTGCTTGCTGGCGAGCGATAACCGGAGATGACTTCATATCTGGCTGGCACAGCTAACAATCGCGGCAATGCCAACAACTGGCTAAAAAGATCCCGATCGATCATGTGCACTTCGCCGTTGCGATGATCACGCAACACGCGATCAAAGGACAGCAAGCAGTCCTGATCATAAACGCCGTCGCCGACGCAGACATCGCCCGCGAACGACTCACCAGTGTGCGTATTGTGCAACTCCAGCCGAAAGTCCCGCGGTTGCCAGACTGCCTGGGCCTGCGCACGCAGGGCGAATCCAGCCGCACTGACCGCGCACGCCGCTTGCAGGGCAAACTGGCGCCGCGTAAGACTCATCAGCGCAGAACCTGCACGACGCCGCCGATATCACCGGCATCGGAATTGACCGACACAACGGTGGCCTTGGGGAAGAAATTGAAATCGCTGGCGCTCGCCCAGGTATACGCGCCCATCGAACGACCAATCAGCAGATCGCCCGCGCGCAATGCCGGAAACATCAGGTTTTCTGCGATCACATCAATGCTGTCGCAGGTGGGACCTGCCAGCACAGACGGCAACTTTTCCGCCGCCGGATCGGCATCGATAGCAGGCAACGCCTCTACCGGATAGCGCGCATGGTCATACAACTGGCCGCTATAGGAACCATACAGGCCGTCGTCAAGGTAATACCACCAGTGACCCTCGCGCTTGGCGCGACCAATGACCGTTGCGACTCCGATCGCTGCCGGCCCGACGATGTAGCGACCGGGTTCTGCGATGACGCTAATTCTGTTAGGCAAGTCGGCCAACGACTTGCGGATGGGAGCGCAAAAACGACCGATATCGGGCACGCGCTGCGCGTAGTCGATCGGGAAGCCGCCGCCGATATCGAGCGTATCGAAAGCCCCGAGTTTTTCGCGGCGACCCAGGGTCATCAGACGCGCACAGACCTCGATCGCCTCAACGTGCTTGGCGGCAGTCTGCGCCTGCGAACCCACGTGAAATGACAAGCCGCGGATATCGACGCCGAGATCTTTCGCGAGCCTTGCTAACGGCACGACATCTTCGGGATCGCAGCCGAATTTGCGCGACAGATCGCAGACTGCGCCCGGACTGCGAAACGACACCCGTAACAGAAGCTGCGCCTTGCCACGATGACGAGCGAACTTGCGAACCTCATCGTGATTATCAGCTACAAAAATCGTCACACCGCGCTTCAACGCATCGACGATGTCAGTATCGCGCTTGATCGGATGTGTATGGATGCAACGCTGTGGGTCGAGACCCATGCGCGCCACGAGTTCCACTTCGCCGGTCGTCGCCAGGTCGAGATTGCCGCCCATCGCATAGACCGTGCGCACCACGGCCGGGTGCGGCATGGGTTTCAACGCGTAGTGCAGCAACACGCCCGGCAAAGCGCGGCTCAGCTGGCGATACTGCTGCCGGACACGCTCACAATCAACGATGAGCAATGGCGAACCGAATTCGCGCACCAGACGACGGATCTCTCGTGTTTCAAATGGATCGATCCAGCGCGCTTTGCGGGAGCGGGATGGCCTAACCGGACCCACAGGACGCACTGGCGCAGCTGGAACCGGTGGCGCGATAGCAGGACCTCCACCCCGGACGGTCAGTGAATTGGCACGTTCAACCTTGGGCATGATTATCTGAACAAACCTCTTAAAATGATCGGGGCCAGGTCACCGCGGCGCAACCTGGCCCCCTTTGCATCGGATTCTAGGGAAATTGAGCCACATCGCAATATCCCAGGCCGGTTTTTGGGCAAGAACCCGGACTTTGTTACATTCCGGGGTACTTATGAATAGTCCAGGCGCCTCGGACCCCCGGTCGGAGCTCGAAATACTGCTGGCGTCCAGGCTACACCTGATCGCCATCGAGAGCCGTGAGGAAGGCCGGGTGCTGGAACTGGTCCGGGCAGCCAGCCACAAAGTTCGCCAGCCACGCCAGTGGGCCGTGTTTCAGTGGTCGGCCACCGACGGCATGAGCCGCCTCGACATGGACTTGGGGGGGCACACAAAAACACCTCAGCGAACCCGAGGCTCTGCTGCGACACCTGAAGGCGACTCCTACCGCGGGGATTTATGTGCTGCTCGATTTCCACCCGTTTCTAAGCGATCCAATCAACGTCCGGCTTATTCGCGAGATTGCCCAGGACTACGCGCGCGTGGCCCGAACCTTGGTGTTTGTTAGCCATGAACTGAAATTGCCAGCCGAGCTTGAACACCTCGCGGCGCGTTTCAACATTGCATTGCCAAGCTTGAATGAGCGAAAAATGATTGTTGCGCGTGTTGCCCATGAATGGAACGACATCAATCCACAGCGGCCGGCGAAAGTCGACAGTCATGCCGGCAAAGCACTGGTCGAGAATCTCGCCGGGGTAACGGCGCTCGAGGCGGAGCATCTCGCACGCCAGGCAATATTCAACGATGGCATGCTCAATGCGAACGACATGCCAGAGGTTTTACGGGCCAAATATACCTTGCTGAACCGCGGCGAACAATTGAGCTATGAACCGGCCAGTGCACGATTCGCCGACATCGGCGGCATGCGACGACTGCGCGAATGGCTGAGTCAGCGCAAACCGGCGTTTGACGGCAGCGTCTCCGGCCTCGATGTTCCCAAAGGCATTTTTTTGTTAGGTGTGCAGGGCTGCGGCAAGAGCCTCGCAGCCAAGGCAGTTGCCGCCCTGTACGGGGTGCCGTTGCTGCGCGCCGACTTCGGCGCCTTGTACAGCAAGTGGCAAGGCGAATCCGAAAAAAATCTACGCGAATCCCTGCAGGCCGCCGAAGCGCTCGCACCCTGCGTGCTATGGGCTGACGAAATCGAAAAAGCGCTCGCCACCGGCGACAGCGACGGCGGCGTGTCGCGACGCTTGTTAGGTACGTTCCTGACCTGGCTGGCGGAAAAGCGCGCGAGCGTGTTTGTGGTTGCCACCGCCAATGACATCAGCGCTCTGCCGCCGGAACTGGTGCGCAAAGGCCGTTTTGACGAGATTTTCTTTGTGGACCTGCCGACTGCCAACGTGCGCGCAGAAATCGTTGGCATCCACGCAGCAAAAAGACAATTGCAAATCAGCCCAGCCGAAGCCGCGGCGCTAGCCAAATATTGCGACGGTTTTTCCGGTGCCGAGATTGAGCAGGCCGTGGTGGCAGCGCGCTACACCGCCATGAGTCACAAGGAATCTGCCAATGCTCGCCACATTGCGCATGAAATGCAATCGACGCGGCCCCTCTCCGTGGTCATGGCCGAACAGGTTGCCGGCTTAAAGGCCTGGGCACAGGATCGGACCGTGCCGGTGGAATGAGTTTATAGTCTAACGTGCTGAAGGCGCCGTAGTAGAGTTGTTGCTTGCCGTGCGCAGCGCCAGATTTTTCTCAAAAAAGGCGCTCAGGGTCTCATACCATTTGACCCGGTTGGCTTCCAGAAGGAAACCGTGAACTTCGTTCGGAAACTCCAGAAACTCAACGTCTTTGCCTGCATCGCGCGCTGCCTTGGCCATCCGCCGTGACTGCCGGACGTGAACCCGTTGATCGTCCTCGCCATGACCTAACAACAAAGGGGCTCGCATATTCTCGACATGGCGCAGCGGCGAAACCTCGCGCAGACGGCTCTGATCACCCCGCTCGGCGCCGATCATGGTTTCGTGCCATTGATAGCCCCAGTCGTACCATTTGTCGTCGCTGATCAAAAAACCGATGTCGGTGACGGATGCATACGCCGCGCCGGCGCGATATAGCTCGGGTGTTTTCGTCAATCCGACCAGGGTCGCGTAGCCGCCATAACTGCCGCCCATGATGCCGATGCGATCGGGATCGGCAGTCCCGCTGGCAATCAGCCATTTGACGCCATCGGTGATGTCATCCTGGATCTTTTGACCCCATTCCCGATAGCCAGCCTCCAGTAGTTTTTCGCCAAACCCGGTGGAGCCGCGAAAATTCAGCTGCAAAACAGCGAAGCCGCGATTCGCAAGCATCTGCACTTCCGGGTCCCATTGAATGAGATCACGGCTCCAAGGACCGCCGTGCACATTCACGACGACTGGCAGGCTCTTGGACTCCGCATTGCGTGGCAGTGTTAAATACCCGGAAATCGTCAGGCCATCACGAGCCTGATAAGTGATACTTTTTATCGGCGCCAGATTTTTCGGTCCGAGACCTGAACGCGTTTCCACTGTGCGAACGAGATGCCCTTTGATTCGGTCGTAGTAAAAATAAACTGGCGGCTGTACATCGGAGCTCACTTCAAGAATTTGCTGGTCACCGTTCCCCGACTCGCTAACAGCCTCATAAAATACGTCCGATCCAAACTGGAGTTTGAGCGCTGCAGTCAACTCGCGATGCCGCTCGCGCGCCAATGGCTCAAAGAACTGGATCACCGGTCGATCAAGCGTGTAACGCGCACCGACAACGCGCTCCTCCATACCCGCATCTTTTTGCAGACCATCAATGTCCACCTGGTCATGCGCAAATACCAATTCACCGATTTTTTTGGTCGGAATATCAAACTCGAAAATGGCGGAACGGCCGTCCAGCGGCGCCGCCACATAGAGCTTGCGGGGGTCGGCATGAAATCCGGCGAACGTCGGCCCACCGTCGCCAAAAATAGCGTGATCAATGACGAGTTCCAATTTGTCCTTCGGAGCAATGCGCGCATAGAGTTTATAAAGATTGGTGCCGGTCGTCGCTTCGCCGACGCGCACATTGCCCTGAGCGTCGGCGTGCCAACTCTGGATATTGTTGGCGCGCGGCTGGATCAGCGTCACCTTGCCATTGTTGACGTTCATGCGCATGACATCCGCAGATGATTCATAGGGATTCTGGTACTCAATCAGAACGCTGTCCGATTCCGCGGGTGTCCAGTGGACGATCTGGTCCTGGTAGAACACCTGCAACTCCTCTGACCCGAAGCGCGACCAGTTCTTGCCGAGCCAGCCAAGGTTCTTGCCGTCGCGATCAATGCCATACAGGCGCCGCAAACGGCTGCGAACTCCCACTGATATCGGATTTCGAGCCTCGGCACTGATCAACAGACGCTCGGTGTTAGCCCATTTGAGCCAGGCAAGACGCATCTCCGGATCGCTGAACCTGACGAGCGCAACCGGTTTACTGCCCTGCGCCACACCCAGCGAAAACACGGTCTGTTTATCGCCCTCTGAAAAGATGAAAGCAAATGTCTTACCGTCAGTCGACAGCGCGGGGCGCGAAATCTTGGGATTCTCAAAGAATGTCCTGACCGGGATCTGTTCAGGTGCCGCGGCCATTGCCTGGCCCTGCAATGTCAGTGCGATCAATACCGCTGGTACAACACGCATAGGAGCATCCCCACGTCTAACGTCTATCCAGTTTGATGGCCAGGTGCCGGGTGCGGCGAATTCATCTTACAGTTAGTGACTATTAGTCGTGGGCAGCGCGCGCCAATCGATCGCGCACTGCCTGCCAGGCGGGCTCTGCCGGTGGATCTTCGACCAGGATCTGCGACGTGCCACCGGACTCCAGCTCGCGGAAAGCCGCATAAAGACCCTGCGCATAGCTTGCTGGTTCAGAGCCAAGAGATAGCCATCGTAACTTTCCGGCGGCGATCTGCGGGCGCACTGCGTGCGGCGGGTCTTGTCGCGCGATAACAGCCGCAACCCCCGCACTGCGCAACAGTTGTGTCAGCGCCACCAGCAGGGCTTCCATACCTAACAATTTCATCGGCACGCTCGGCGCATAATGCGCCGCCGTCGAGCCCGGCACACGGGGTGGCTCGTCGCCGCTGTCGGCATGCAGGTGCACATCGTGCAACTCGCTGAGCGTCGCGGCAATCGCCTCGATCCCTAACATGCCTGGACGCAGAATCCGAATGTCGTTGGTGCGTGCATCGACAATGGTTGACTCGATACCGACCTCGCAGGGACCACCGTCCAAAATCAACGGTGCCTCGGCACCAAACTCGCTCAGCACGTGCGCAGCCGTCGTCGGCGACACACGACCAAAACGATTGGCACTCGGCGCCGCCACGCCGCCGCCAAACGCGCGCAGCAGCGCTAGCGCGATTGGATGCGCAGGAACCCTGAGACCGATGCTGTCCTGTCCGCCCGTGACAGCGGCACTCACTTGTTGAGCTTTGGGCAGAATCAGCGTCAGCGGCCCTGGCCAGCACTTCTGCGCTAACAGCGCGGCCGCCGGCGGTATTTCCGCGGCCCAGTGCAAAAGATGACTGGCGTCAGGCAGGTGCACGATCACCGGGTGCGTGGACGGCCTGCCCTTGAGCTCATAGAGGCGCCGTAAAGCCGCAGGATTGCTGGCATCGGCACCCAGGCCATAAACCGTCTCGGTAGGAAATGCGACCAGCGCACCCGCGCGCAGCCGCGCCACTGCCTCAGCTAACAGCGCCGGCGGGACTGACTGCGATTCAGGGATCGATCTCATGGCGTTCCCAGCCGGCTGGGCCGCGTCGCAGCTCATAGGTTGGGAAGAAATGCTGATCCAGCTTGAGGGTGATCACGTCTGGCGCATTGTTCCAGGCGATGGTACGCAAACGGACCGCGGCACGGTCCGGCTTGTTCTTGACCACTCGCAGAAAAGTGTCAAGATCCGGCGTTGGTTGACCATCGACCTCGACAATACGCCTGCCGGGAAACAGCCCATAGCGAGTCGCGGGCGACCCATAGGCAAAATAGCCGATATAGACGCCTTCGGCTGGCATGCCGCGCTGTGCAAGCATGGCGCGATGTGGTTTCTGCAGGCTAGCGCCCGCCCACATGACAATGCGATCGATATCTACGCCGGCGAGCTCAGTGGTTGCGACGTCCAGCTCGCGCTCGGCATCGTTACGCCAGACCGACACTTTGACCCTGGTCTTGTCAGCCACCGCGCGCTCGACCTCACGGAAACGAGTGACCAGTTTGCCGTCAATAGCTAACAACAAATCGCCTTGCCGCAGTTTACGCAAGGCATCCGAACCACCCACCATGCGGGCAACCGACAGCACTTGGCGTTCGGTCG
>JAYVJR010000095.1:0-2086 GCA_043769085.1 Gammaproteobacteria bacterium | reverse complement strand
GACCCGACTATTCCCAAGTCCCGATTGTTCGGCCGCAAAATTACCAATTTCTGGGTTGCGGTGAATACCCTGTCGCGTGGCGTCGAAGACTCCATGTGTGGCTTTCGAGTTTACCCGCTGGGGCCGCTGATGCAGCTCGCCGCACGCGAGCATCTGGGACGGCGCATGGATTTCGATCCGGAAATCCTGGTCCGTGCGATCTGGCGCGGAATTCCGATCGTTACCTGTGAGACACGAGTGACGTATCCTGCGGACGGTGTATCTCATTTCAATCTACTGCGTGACAATCTGCGAATATCCTGGATGCATACGCGGCTCTTTTTTGGCATGTTGTCGCGCCTGCCGTTGCTGGTCGCGCGACATTGGAGCAGCTCGCGACCATGAACCAAGAATTGCCCAGGCGTCACGTGATCGTGAAAATACCCTTTCACGACCTCGACCCCGCGGGCATCGTCTGGCATGGCAATTACACCAAGTACTTTGAAATTGCGCGCTGCGAGTTGCTGCAGTCCTTTAACTACAACTATGACGACATGATGCGTTCAGGCTACATGTGGCCGATCATCGACATGCGGCTCCGTTACGTGAAATCGGCGCGCTTCGGCGATCTGCTGCGCGTCGAGGCCAGACTCAGGGAATGGGAGTATCGACTGAAGGTCGACTACCTCATTACGGACGCCGCCAGCAGTCACAGAGTCTGCAAAGGGAGCAGCATCCAGGTCGCAGTCCGAATGGACAGTCGCGAGATGTGTCTGCGTTCGCCCGACGTCCTTTTTGAACGCCTTGGATTCGTTCCATGAGAGCAGCAGCGATCGCATCACTGGCAATCCTGATCGAATGCGCATCCGGTGCCGACCGAGTCCCGGTCGAATCCGTTTTCAATCACCCTGGAAATCCGATTGATTTGCGCCAACTGACTAACGCCGCGAGCGTGTCGTTAGCAAGCGCCCAGGTCGTGCGCGGCGAGTTCATACAACGCCGCCGTGTCAGGGACTTGCCTCGCCCACTGGAATCTCAGGGCACATTTTTGTATGCGCGTGGCATTGGCGTTGAGTGGTGCACAGTCAAGCCGCTGAACTCATGCATGGTAATTACCGGGGCCGGCATTACGCGCAAGTACGACGATGTGTCGCACGCGGCAGCTGGAAGGGTGTCGCAGCCGGCTCAGCAGACGGTGGCGCGTATTTTTTTTAATCTTTTTGCGCTTGATTTCGATGCACTGGCGCGCGACTTTTCGCTGTTTGGCGAGCGCATCGGCGGTCAATGGCGTGTGGGTCTCAGGGCGCGCCGCGCTGCGCTGGGCCGTGTTTTCAAGGAGGCAGTGTTAGCAGGATCAACTGCGGCGGATAGCATCGTATTGGACGATACTGGCGGTAACCGCACCGAGATCACGCTGCATAACCTGATATTCAGCAGCAAGCCTCTGCCGGCGGACGACAGGGCGCGATTCTAGATCCAACATGAAGCCTGCTGCGCACCCGCTGTCATTCTGGACGTCACTGTTCGCAATTTGCGGCTTCGCAGTCTGGTTCGGGTGGCGCGGCCTCGCATCTGTCCAGGTCGAATCGAATTTGCTGGATCTGTTGCCGAGCGCCAGCAGCGATCGCGACGCAATGGTGGCAATCCGGCAGTTTGCTGCCAGCGCCAGCAGCGAGTTGCTGTTTCTTGCCGGCACTCGAGAACCGGGAAATACACGTGCAGCCGCAATGGCGTTTGCGGATGCATTGCGCAGGTCACCGGTATTCGATCGGGTCGAGTTCTCGCTCGACGCCAGTATGCTCGATGAGATACGTGCGCAACTCGGGCGGCGCGCAGCACTGCTTTCACCCCGGCACCACGACATGCTTGCGCGCGGCGACGTGGCACGACTGGAAATGGAAGCACGGCAGGCAGCTTACACGCCGTTAGGATTTGCACGTCCCTTCGCGCTGACGGATGATCCGCTTGGCCTGGCCGCCGATACGGTCGATGCACCAAGGATTAACGGCGCGGCGCGCCTGGAAGATGATTACCTTGCGGTGAGCAACGGTAGCCTCACCTACGCACTGATACGCGCACGTCTTGCAGGCAATCCGTATGCGCTGCC
>JAYVJR010000094.1:0-10111 GCA_043769085.1 Gammaproteobacteria bacterium | reverse complement strand
GCCTGGCAGGCGATTTTCGGTTGCGCCTCAAACACGAGCTTGCCGTCAGGTGCAACCACGCGATCTATGAAGTAGGGCTGCACCGCGAAGCCACCGTTTGCGAACACAGAAAACGCAGTGGCGACTTCCATCGGTGTCGCCGGCATCGTGCCTAACGCAAGTGTCAGATTATTCGGCAACTGATCACGCCGGAAACCGAAGCGCGTGGCGTAGTCGATGGCCTTGCGTACGCCAAGTTCTTGCAACACCCTGATCGAAACAAGGTTGCGGGAATTGACCAACGCTTCGCGCAGGCGTGTCGGGCCATAAAACCGGCCACTGGAGTTTTCCGGCCGCCAAGCCTCTTCCATACCGGGATCGTCAATGATGATGGGCGCATCCATGATCACAGAGGCCGCCGTAAAACCATTTTCCAGCGCAGCGGAATAGAGAAACGGCTTGAACGCCGATCCTGGCTGGCGCTTTGCTTGGGTGGCGCGATTAAATTTGCCGCGGCCGCTTTCGAAGTAGTCGAAGCCGCCGACCAACGCCGCGAGTCCGCCATCCCGCGGATTCAATGCCACCAGCGCTGATTCCGCTTCTGGAATTTGCGCCAATTGCGCAATGCCGTTGCGCCCGGCCAGCACGTAAACGATGTCGCCCTTGGCTAACACCTCGCTGGCATTCTTTGGTTCGGGACCCGTTTCGTCATCGCTGATCTTGCGCCGTGCCCAGGACAGGGCATCCCAGTCGAGCCGCACAGGGCCTGCGTTGTGCGCATAGGCCTTGGCGGACTTGGCCGAAACCTCGGTGACGACGGCGGGTGTGAGCCCGCCCAACAATGGGTACTCATCGACGTAACCGGCGAACTCGGTTGCGCCATCGTCTGCTTTCAGCTCCACGTGGTTCTGCGCGCCACGCCAGCCGTGGCGGCGGTCGTATTCAATCAACCCAAGCCGCACAGCGCGATTGGCAGCGGCCTGTAAACGCGTGTCGACCGTCGTGAACACCTTGTAGCCCTGGTTGGGGGCTTGCGCGCCGAAGCGTCGAATCACGTCCAGTCGCACCATCTCGACGATGTAAGGGGCCTCGATCTCAAAATTTGGCGAATGAATCCGCGCCCTAACAACCGCTTTGGCAGCACTTTCGGCTTCGTCTGTGGCGATAAATTTCAATTCGCGCATGCGCCGCAGAACGTAGCCGCGACGGCCGACCATTTCCTCGGGTGCAGAAATCGGGTTAATTCGCGACGGCGATTGCGGTACGCGTGCGAGCGTGGCAATTTCGGCGAGGGTCAGTTGATCAAGCGATTTACCGAAGTAGGTTTCGGCCGCTGCTGCGACGCCATAGGCGCGATGCCCAAAATAGATGACATTGAGATAAAGCTGCAGAATGTCATCCTTGCTGAATTCGCGTTCCAGGCGATAGGTCACGAACAATTCCTGCAACTTGCGCCGCAGGTCGCGCCGCTGTGTCAGGAACATGCTGCGTGCCGTCTGCATGGAGATGGTGCTGCCGCCTTGCAGGTTGTTGCTGAAGATATTGTTGATGGCCGAGCGGATAACGCCGGCGTAGTCGAAACCGTGGTGCTCGTAAAACCGATCGTCCTCGGCCGCGATAAAGGCCTGGCGGACGCGCAACGGAATCTGCTCGATGGTGACAGGAATGCGCCGTTGCTCGCCTATCTGGGCCATAAGCTGGCCGCTGCGAGAATAAATGCGCAAAGGCACCTGCATTTCTGTATTGCGCATGGCTTCGACCGTTGGCAAGGTCGGGCGCAGATAGACAAATACACAGGAGAATGCGTAAGCCGCCGTAAACGTGAGACCGATCACAGCCAACAACAATCGACTGAATGTTTTCGACATATTCACACTGTTCGCGATCCTATCTTCTTGCGGAGTGTTCCGCGGCTATGCATAGTAACTGCTGCAAACCTGTCGAAAGGCAGGGACGCAAAGCCTCCGGTCTAAGGGTCAATGGATCTACGACAGCGGGGTTGCCGGTGCAGGTCTACTGCCGCATCGTCTTCCCTCGCGCCGTGTCTAACCCATAGAGCCTGTGGCCTGACGACGTGCAATTTGACTTACTGCTGTATATAGTTCATTGCTAGTTTACAGAACGCGATGGCTTGGGCTCGTAACTTCCTGAAATATGGACTAATTAGTGTTCCTTTTTGGCCGCAAATACCGTCAGCTCATTGGTCTGGACATCACCACGTCCTCCATCAAGTTGATCGAATTGTCCCTCTCCGGCAAGCAGTATCGCGTCGAGTCCTACGCGGCTGAGCCGACTCCGGCCAATTCGATGAACGAGAAAAACATCGTCGACGGCGAAGCGGTCGGCGAGGCGATACGTCGCGCGGTCAAACGCGCAGGCGCGAAGAGCAAAGATGTGGCGATAGCTATAGCGGGCGACGCAGCCATCACCAAAGTCATCCAGATGCCGAAAAATCTGCGCCTGGCGGATCTTGAAGGCCAGGTCGAAACGCAGGCTGACCAGTACATTCCATTTCCCATGGACGAAGTCAGCTACGACTTCGAACTGCTCGGACCGAGCGAAAAAGATCCCGACAGCAATGATGTGTTGCTGGTCGCGACGCGGACGGAAAACGTCGAGCAACGACAGAATGCGGTTCGCGCTGGCGGATTGACTGCCAAGATTGTCGATGTAGAGGCTTTTGCGCTTGAAAATGCCTGTCATCTGATGACGCACCAGATGCCTGACGGCGGCATGGATCGCACGATTGCGGTAGTCGATTTCGGCGCCAGCAGCACCACCTTCAGCGTGCTGCGCAGCCTCAAGGTGGTGTACACGCGCGACTTTCCTTTCGGCGGTCAGCAGCTAACAGAAGAGATCATGCGCACCTACGGCCTGTCGATGGAAGAAGCCGGCCGCGCCAAAAAAGAAGGTGGTCTACCCGGCAACTACCAGTCTGAAGTTCTCGATCCTTTCATCGATGATATGACCCAGCAGGTCAGCCGTTCGCTGCAGTTTTATCTCGCATCCGGTTCCGGCCGGGAGCAGCCTGAGAAGATCCTTGTGTGCGGCGGATGCGCCAACATCGCTGGGGTTGCGGATGTGATTTCCAGTCGCGTTGGCATCGCTGCCGAGCGCGGTGATCCACTCGGACAGATGAATCTCTCGTCGCGTGCTCGCGCACAGGCGGTCAACAAGGATGCCACCGCGTTGCTCATCGCCTGTGGTCTGGCCTTGCGTAGTTTCGATAGCTGAGTCCCGCTGTGCCACGCATAAACCTACTTCCATGGCGCGAGGCGCAACGTAACGAACGCAAATTGGCGTTCCTTGTTTCGTTAGGCGCTGCGCTGGTTGCTGCGTTGGTGGCGACGTTCGGCGCATATCTTTTCTTCGGTTCGATGATTGACGCCCAGGAAGCTCGCAACGCTTCTCTCAAGGCGGAAATTGTGCAACTTGATAAACAGATCGAGAAAATTAACAGCCTCGAAGAACAGAAAAACAAGTTTGTTTCTCGCATGCAGGTCATCGAGAAATTGCAGCGCGCACGTCCGGAAATTGTGCATTTGTTCGACGAACTCGCGCGCACGGTGCCCGATGGCACCTATCTGACTGGCATCAAACAAACCGGCCCGCGACTCAAGATTGACGGCGTTGCGCAATCAAGCACGCGCGTGTCGGCATTCATGCGCAACATCGATTCCAGCCAATGGCTGCGCAAGCCGGAACTCGACATCGTCGAGAGCAAACCTAACCAGCCGTTAGGTGCGAGTTTCACGCTGTTTGCCGATCAAGTAACAGTTGAAGCGGGCGACGAAGAAGCGAATGGCGGCAAGAAAAGCCGTATGCGCATTGGCTCTGCCGGAGGCGCGCAATGAGTCTGTTGCAGGACTTGCAATCACTGGACCCGAAAGATCCGGGTCGATGGCCATTGCCGGTGCGCATCGGCGCCGCAGCCAGCTTCTTTACCATCATGACGGGAATATTGTTCTACCTGCTGGTTTGGAATGAGCGCAAACCAGAACTTGAAAGCCAGCAGACCGAAGAACGACGCTTGCGCGAAGAGTTCAAGACCAAACATCAAAAGGCAGTCAATTTGTCGGTCTACGAACAGCAGCTCAAGGACATCGAACGCTCATTCGGTGCGCTGTTGCGACAGCTGCCCGGCAAAACTGAAGTGCCCAATCTGTTGGTCGACATTTCACAGACTGGCCTGGCGGCAGGACTCGAAGAGAAACTCTTCCAGCCTTCGCCGGAAGTAAAAAAAGAATTTTATGCCGAGAAGCCGATCAAGATCCGGCTAACCGGCAGTTACCACGAGTTCGGCGAGTTCATCAGCGGCATAGCAGCACTGCCTCGCATCGTGACCTTGCACGACATCGAAGTGAAGCCCGAAGTGAACACGGTGTTTGATCAGCTAACACTGGACGTTACAGCGCGCACCTATCGTTACCTCGACGAAGACGAAATTTCCGAAGCTGAGGCCGAGAAAGCCAAGGCCGCGAGGCCACCGGGTTCGCCGCCGCCGCCCGCGGGAGGCACAGGATAATGCGGCATTTTGCTATCGTCGCCGCGACCGCGGTTTTGCTGGCTGGTTGCGAAAACCGCGACGCAGAACTGCGTCAGTTTGTCGAACAAACACGCCGTGAGCCCGGCGGCAGCGTCGCGTCGTTGCCTGAAGTCAAGCCCTACGAGGCCTTTAGCTACAGCGCCAAGTTGCTGCGTTCGCCCTTTTTGCCCGGTTTGCCAGGCGGACTCGGTGGCCCCGGTGGTTCGCCCTCGTTGCGGCCGGACGTCAAGCGCAATCGCGAAATTCTCGAACAGTACTCCCTGGATCAATTGCGGATGGTTGGCACGCTCAGTCTGAGCGGCAAGGTATTCGGCTTGGTCAAGGTCAAGGAAGGGCTCGTCTATCGAGTTCGCCCTGGAAACTTTGTGGGTCAGAGTGACGGTAAGATTGACGGCATAACGGCGTCAAGAATCTCACTGACAGAAATTGTGCCAGACGGACTGGGTGGTTATATGGAACGGCCAGCCGCGTTGGCGTTAACAGATTGAACAGTGAGACCGGGAGAGCAAGCGAAATGACAGCCAAGGTCTTGATCCAGTCGATGCGACGCTGGTCGTTGTTAGCTCTTGCGCCTGTTGCGCTTGGACTGGCAATGTCCGCAGCAAACGCGGCTGATACGCCGAGCAAGAGCGGCCCTAACAAACTCGAAGCAGTCGATGTTCAGACCTTGCCCGGGCAACAACTCCAAGTCACCTTGAAGCTCTCGGGCCCGGCGCCCCAGCCGCTTGCGTTCACCATCGACAACCCAGCGCGCATTTCCCTGGATTTGCCGGGTACGGCGCTGGCGTTGCCGTCGCGGCGCATTGATGTGCGCGCCAGCGGCGTCGATTCCATCGTAGCTGCAGAAGCCGCCGGACGTACGCGACTGGTTTTGAACTTGGATCGACTTGTCCCGTATCAGACACGTGTTGACGGCAATAACATCGTGCTCATGGTTGGCGCAACGTCTGCGCAACAGGCTGTATCAGGTGGTGGTGTCGAGAAGCGCAGTGCGCCGACGCAGGCCGCCGCAAGTGCTCTGGGACGCGCTATCAAGAGCATCGATTTCCGCCGTGGCGGTGACGGCACCGGCCGCATTATCGTCAGCCTCACCGATCCGCGCACACCGATCAACCTGCGCCCGCAGGGCAACCAGATCGTCGTTGATTTTGCGGGCGCTGATCTCCCCGCGCGTCTTGCGCGGCGCTACGACGCGATGGATTTTGCAACGCCGGTTTCGAGTTTTGACGCGGTTCGTTCCAGCGAAGGCACGCGCATCGTCATTAACGCAAGCGGCGATTTCGAGCAGCTCGCCTATCAGTCAGACGATCAATACGTGGTTGAAATTCAACCCGCGCGCAAGGCCCAGGCAGCCGTTGAGGAAAAGCGCCAGTACACCGGCGAGAAACTCAACCTCAATTTCCAGGACATTGAAACCCGCGCAGTACTGCAGTTGTTAGCCGATGCGAGCGGCCAGAACATCGTGGTGAGCGATTCGGTCACTGGCAGCGTAACGCTGCGACTGCAGAATGTGCCCTGGGACCAGGCGCTCGATATTGTTTTGCGTACCAAGGGCCTCGACAAGCGCCAGCACGACAATGTGATCATTGTCGCCCCGTCTGAAGAACTTGCCACGCGGGAGAAGGCCGAGCTGGCTGCGCGTAAGGACATTCAGGACCTCGCGCCACTGCGCTCAGAGTTTCTGCAAGTTAATTACGCCAAGGCCTCTGACCTTGCGGAGTTGATCAAATCGCAGGGTGGTTCGATGCTCTCGACTCGCGGCAACGTCGCGGTCGATGACCGCACCAATACGCTGCTGTTGCAGGACACCTCCGACAAGATCGCAGACATCCGGCGGCTGGTCAGCCAGCTCGACATTCCGGTGCGACAGGTACTTATCGAATCGCGCATTGTCATCGTCAGCGATGATTTCAAGCGTGAGCTGGGTGTTCGCGCTGGACACACCGGCATCGGCGACAACGGTGCCAATGGTGTGCTGCTGAACTCCGGCTCGCTGGAAGGTACCGACATCGGTCTGAGCTCGGCGCTGGAAAACCTGCAGAACTCGTCCAACGGCACGCCCTTTCCGATCGGCATTCCGACTGGCGCCAACGCGCCACGCCGCTACAACGTCAATCTCCCGGTGTCCAATCCCGCCGGCCGGCTTGCGATGACATTGTTAGGCGCGGATTACATCGTCGACCTTGAATTGTCGGCGTTGGAGGCGGAAGGCAAAGGCGAGATCGTTTCTTCGCCGCGCGTCATCACCTCCAACCAGAAGGAAGCGAGCATCGAAGCTGGCGTGGAAATTCCCTACCAGGAATCTTCGTCGAGCGGCGCGACCACCATAAGCTTCAAAAAGGCTGTGTTAGCTCTGACGGTCACACCGCAGATTACGCCCGATAACCGCGTAATTCTCGATCTCGTCGTCAAGAAGGACAGCGTCGGCCAGATCTTCGTGGCATCGGGCGGCGTCAACGTGCCGTCGATCGACACGCGTGAAATCAAAACCACTGTAATCGTCAACGATGGCCAGACGGTGGTGTTGGGCGGAATCTTCGAAACTGAGAAGCGCGTCACAGACACCAAAGTCCCGTATCTTGGCGATATTCCCGTGTTAGGACGGCTCTTCAAAACCACAAATAAGACAAACAATAAAGACGAATTGTTGATCTTCGTCACACCAAAAATCCTCAGGGAAGGCGTAAATGTCTACTAAGGGGCCAATGTCGGCTCGTGGTCGCTTACGCAGGTGTGGACATGCGCAAAATTGCGTTGTGGTTTGTCTTATTCGGTTCTAGTCTTTTGGCCGCCTGTGGCGGCGGCGATGCGTTTCAGACGCCAGGTGCGCCTCAAGCACCAGGGTCGACGCCCCCGGCGGTTGGCTCCATTGCTGTTGCCAGCAACGTAGTTTCCGTCAGCAACGACGGCACGCAACAAGCGACTATCACCGCCTTCGTTCGTGATGCGCAAAACCGCCTGATCGCGGGCGTGCCAGTAACCTTCGAATCCACATCCGGTGCGCTCACAGTGGTCGCCGGCACGACTAGCGGCACGACCATTACCGCGGTTGCGCGGCTCGGTATCGCAGGTGACGCGTCATTGCGTACGATCACCGTCACAGCGCGCGCAGGTGGCTTCAGTGCCACTGTGAATGTCGGCGTCGTTGCACCCACGACCACGACTACACCGGCTTCCATTGCGCTACAAACGTCATTGACGAACATTCAGTCGGACGGCGGCACCACGGCGAACATCACGGCCTTTGTCCGCGACTCGTCGAACCGCTTTATGCAAGGCGTACCGGTCACCTTCACGTCGACCTCGGGCGGCCTCACTGTCGTGCAGGCGACGTCGGATGCTAACGGTCAGGCCAAAGCAGATCTGGTCAGCGCGGGTGATCCGACCAACCGAACCATCACGGTTACAGCGTCGGCCCAAGGCATTAGTGCGACCATCAATATCGATGTCACGGGTTCAACGCTGAGCGCCACGGGGCCCAGTGCACTCGTCATTGGCCAGACCGCCACCTACACCGTGTCCCTTTTGAACGCGGGCAATCGAGGGATCGCGGGGCGAACCATCGCGGTGAGTTCGGCGCGCGGCAACACGCTGAGCTCGAACAGTCTCGTGACCGACAACCAGGGTCGAGCCACGGTCGATGTAACGGTCATAGCTGGCGGCGCCGAAACCCTGACATTCTCCGGCCTGACGAATTTGTCCCGTGCAGTTCCAATCAGCGTGAACGCGGATTCTTTCCAGTTCACGACTCCCGCGACGGATGGCCTGGAGGTACCTTTAGGTACGCCGCAGTCCTTGACTGCAACCTGGCTGTCCAACAACGCTCCGGTCGTGGGCCAGACAGTGACATTTTCGACGACCCGCGGCACGCTCAATGGTACAACCAGCACGACTGCCACAGGCGTGACTAACGGTGCGGGGCAGGTTTCCGTGACCGTGCAGGCATCCAATGCCGGTGGCGGTGTCGTGACGGCGACTTCCGGCAATGCAACTGCCAATCGTCAGGTTGAGTTCATTGCCCAGACGGCGGCCTTCATCGACGTGCAGCCGGACTCGTTCAATGTGTCGCCCCAAGGGACGGTTGTGATTACGGCCACCGTTAGAGACCCTTCAAATAACCTGGTGAAAAACAAGGTTGTCAGCTTTGGACTGGCGGACATCACGGGCGGAACCTTGTCCGCAGGTACTGCGGTGACCAACAGCCAGGGTCGCGCGTCGGTGTCCTACACAGCGTCCAATGTAACAAGCGCCAAGGATGGAGTGGTGATTACCGCAAGCGTGCAAGGTGCTTCAAGCACGATCACGAAAACGGTGGCTCTAACTGTCGCTAACAAAGAAGTGTTTATGTCACTGGGCACGGGTAACACCATTACCGAGCCCAACGAAGCTCAGTACCGAATCCTGTATACGGTGATTGTGACCGACTCAAATGGTAATGCCGTGCCCAATGTAAGCGTGGACGTCAACGTATTGTCGACCCGCTACTACAAAGGTATTCGCGTTTACAACATCGGCGCGAGTTTCTGGCGGAACCAAATAAGCACATTGCCTGGTGAGGCGTTCTGTAACGAAGAAGACGTTAACCGAAACGGTGTGCTTGATGCGGGCGAAGACTACAACAGTGATGGGCGCCTGTCGGTCGGCAATATTGTCGCAGCGACTTCGAGAGTCACGACCGGCGTAGATGGATCGGCACTGATAACGTTGATCTACCCGCAGGAATGGGCGTACTGGGATCGCGTGAGGCTGGAAGTACGCACGACGGTGAGCGGCACGGAGTTTGTGCGCTCGGTCGATTTTGACCTCGCAGGGGCGGCCACCGATTTCAGTCAGCAGAATACGGCGCCTCCGGGAATCGAAAGTCCGGCCGGCACGGCGACTACCTGCGCCAACCCGAACTGATCCTGACGGTCGATCAGACCACGACAACAGCGGCCGCCCCTCGGGGCGGCCGTTTTGCTTTGGGTGCTAATCTAGCGTCCCATGTCGACGCCACCGCTGCGCAGTATCTTTCTGATTGGTCCGATGGGATCTGGCAAGACGGCTGTCGGTAAGGCGCTCGCCAAACTGTGCCGTTTCCAATTCATAGATAGTGATTCCGAAATCGAAAGCCGCACCGGCGTCGATATTCCACTGATTTTCGACAAGGAAGGCGAGGCGGGTTTTCGGGTCCGGGAACGCGAAGTCATCGACGAGCTGACACAGCGCTCAGGTATCGTCCTGTCAACCGGCGGTGGTGCCATCTTGTCGCCAGAGTCCCGCATAGCACTCCGTGAACGCGGGTTTGTCGTTTATCTCAAGACAACTGTGGAGCAACAGGCGCAGCGCGTACGGGAAGGGCACAACCGGCCGCTACTGAAAAACACCGAGGATATCGCTGGCAAGCTCGCAAGTTTGATGGCCGAGCGTGAACCTTTGTACGCCGAAACCGCGCATGCCGTGGTATCGACTGACCGGCGCCAAGTGCGCAGGGTTGCCGAACAGATTATGCGCGAACTTCTGCTGCCTTGACCTTATACTTTTGCCGTGAAGAGTCTAACAGTCGACCTGGGCAACCGGTCCTACCCAATCCATATCGGACGAGAC
>JAYVJR010000093.1:0-14829 GCA_043769085.1 Gammaproteobacteria bacterium | reverse complement strand
GTCTACATGCCGATCGAAGGCCTGCGAATGGAGGCTCGCGCCTCGTACACGAAGGATCACGACGACCCGGCGTTCTCGAACATCCTGCTGCCGCAGTACCGCACCACCGTCTATCAGCAGACCCGCCGCGACTGCGTCGCGGCGACTGCGACGACGCCGGCCGTTTGCACGCCTCAAGCCACGTCGCAGCCGGCCTTTTACTTTGGCGGCACGATCAATCCGGGTGATGCGTTTCGGGGCGGTTTTCCTGGCGGCGTCAGAAATTACGATACTTTCGCGGACCCGACCTATCGCAACCACACTCAGCGCGTGACCCTGGAGACCACGTATGCGCTGCCGAAAGGACACGAGCTGCGCTTGACCTTGGCGGATAACAAAGAAACCCAGCCGTTCGGCAATTTCACTGACAGCGATTTCACGGCATTTCCGAGTTCGCGCTTCTCACCGGCCTACCAGACGATTCGCGACAAGTCTGCGGAACTGCGGCTTGACTCGAGTCGCGAAAACCGATTTCGCTATTCGGTGGGTGCTTACTACCTAACGCTCAAGACCAATCTGGATGCCGCCGCGTTCACGGACGCCGCCTGCCTGACAGTCTGCGTGCCCACGAGCCCTGCGGCCTTGTTCCGGACCGACGTGCTGACCGGATGGACTGGCTCGATAACGGCGGTGACTCAGAATCGATTCAATCCGTCCCCGTTCGTCACACGCAATTCGGTCATCGATGCGTCGTTTTTTGTCGGCTTGTTCTACGACTTCACCGACCGATGGTCGGCAAGCTTCGAGGGCCGATCGCAAAAGGAAACGATCTACAACTACAACATTTCCAGCCGATACACTCAGACGATCGCCGCAGGTCCCAGCTCGGTGCCGTTTCTGGACCCGGTCAAGGCCAACAACGCCGTGATCGGCGGCCAGTTGTCCTTCAACTCGTTCCTGCCGCGCGTCAACGTGCAATTCAAAATCACACCCGATGCACAGGTCTATGCGACGTATTCCAAGGGCAACAACCCGGGTGGCATCAACACCGCATCGCAGATTGGTCAGCCTGGATCGGGTACCACCGAGGCACAACGTACGATCCAGGAAGAAGAACTGAAGAACTATGAGATCGGTTTCAAGACTTTGTGGCTCGACAATCGCTTGAAGCTCAATGGTGCGATCTATCAGATGAAATGGTCTGACCTGCAGAATTCGGCTACCTATTTCCTCAATGGTGTCTTCTTTGGCGTCACTGAGAACCGCGGTGCGGCAAAAATCGATGGCTTCGGTCTCGATGCCGAATTTGCGCCCACCAAAGAATGGACCTTCCGTGGCCAGCTGTCGTTTAACCACGGCACGTACGAAAAGTTCTGCTCCATCCAGCTCGCAAACCTGCTTTACGGCCCGGCGTCTGGGCTCGCGGGAGCGGCGCTGTTAGGCGCCGACCCGCGCTGTCTCTCGGCAGGCAGCAATGGCCAGTTCAACACCCGTGCGCAACTGGTGTCAGGTAATGAGCTGGAGACAGCACCCAAGAAGACCGCGTCGATCGGATTTGCCTACCACACGACCGTCATGAACGACTGGACGTTGAGCCCGCGCGGCAACCTCCAGTACTCCGACGGCCAGTGGGAGTCCGAAATGAACCTCGCCAAGTCTCCGAGCTGGTACATGCTGGAACTCGGTATCGGTCTCGACAAGGGCAACACGTCCTTTGAGATCTATTGCCGCAACTGCAATGACGAGGACGCGCCGCTGCGCACAACCCGTCTGACGGATCCCTACGGCAGCAACGCGACGATTGCCCTGGGCGGTATGGGCTACAACCAGACGATCGGCAACAACCCGCGCCGGCCGCGCCAGTTCGGCGCGCGGTTCGCCTGGAAGTTCTGAAGGTCGATTTGAAGAGCGAATGGCCGGCCGTCTCGCAAGAGGCGGTCGGCTTTTTCTATTGCCACTGTGCGAACGTCAGCGTGGACCGCGGCGCGGGTCGAGGATCAAGCTATGGCATTTCGATGATCTGCCGAACGGTCTCGCCGCTCGCGAGGCGGTCGAATCCGGCGTTGATGTCGGTGAGCGGGAGACGCTCGGCTAGCAACCGATCCACGGGCAACTTGCCCTGCTGGAAATACTGGATGTAGAGCGGGATGTCGCGGCTCGGCACGCAGCTACCCAGGTAGGACCCCTTGAGCGTGCGTTCCTCCGCGACAATGCCGAGGTGACCGACCGTGAACTTGGCGTCGGGGTTCGAGAGTCCTGCAGTGACTGTGGTGCCGCCGCGCCGCGTGATCTGCCAGGCGGTTTCCAGAGCCCGCACTGAGCCCGCCATTTCGAAGGTGTATTCCAGGCCGCCTTGGCTGTCCTCGCGGACCTTTGCAACCACGTCTGGGTCGGCGGCGTTGTAGCAGCGCGTCGCGCCAAGGTCGCGCGCCTCGCGCAACCGGGCACCTAACAAGGCCGCCAGGCCGACGCCGCCGAGGCCTAATACGGCGACGCTGGCGCCCCTGGGCAACGCGGCAGTGTTCAGTACGGCGCCTGTGCCGGTCATGACGGCACAGCCGAAAACGGCAGCCTGCGCGAACGACACGCTGCGATCAATGCGCACCAGCGATTCGCGCGCCATGACCGCGTAGTCCGCAAAGCAGGACACGCCGAGGTGATGATTGAGCGGCGTACCCGCATGCTGCAGGCGGCGTGCGCCTGACAGCAGCGTTCCGGCAGAATTGGACGCGAAGCCCGGCTCACAGAGTGCGGGGCGCGCATCCCGGCAGGGCGCACAGTGGCCGCAACTTGGCACGAACGCGGTGACCACGTGATCGCCTGCCACGAGATCCCTGACGCCAGCGCCGAGCTCGACCACTTCGCCGGCAGCTTCATGACCGAGCACCGTGGGCAATGGGCGCGGTCGATTGCCATCAATGACCTACATATCGGAATGGCAGAGGCCCGCCGCGCGCACGCGCACCAGCACTTCGCCCGGCCCGGGTGGCGCGAGATCCACCTCGGTGACCGCGAGTGGCAGAGAATTGGCGTAGGGCGGCGGTGCTTTCATGGCACTCAGAATGGCGGCGCGGGTTTTCACGGGATTGATCTCCAGCCGGAAGCGTTACCTGGTCAGGTCAGCGCGTGGCGTCACTTGACCGGTGGCCGTTTGGCCTTGGCCCAACTGGTTGGCTGATTCGGATCGCCTTTGCCGGAATAGCCGGCCACGTCGGGATACGCGAACACCGGCCGGACACGATCGAACGATCCGGGGGGTAGCGGATGCCGCGCCATCTGCGCCCAGGGTTCGCCAGGAATCAGGGGATAAGGCTCCGTCAACATGTGATGTGCCATCACGGCGTCTGGTGCCAGTCCTTTCTCGACCCAGTTTTCCAGCGCCGTGATCCAGTCGACTTCGCCGCCGCCGAGGCCGTATTGGCAATGGTTGACCGATGGCAGCATGAACAATCGATAGAAATCCTGCGTGGCACGTTCGCCGCCCATCGTACGCATCGCTGTGTCGTAGTAATCCACCATTGCACCGCCCGGGATGTTGTTGTCATTCCAGCCGTGAAACGAAATGAGCTTGCCACCGGCCGCCTTGAATTTGCGCAGGTCGGGATTGAGCACGCTGTATAGACGCTCCATCACGGCGAGGCGCGGCGGATCGCGGTCGTAGTCGAAATCCATCACCGAGTAATTGGCGCCGGGGAAATCGAAAAATGCGCCGTTACGCATCAGCGAATCGCCAATTGCGCCGCTGCCCGGCGGATTGCCGATGTTGATCAGCATGGACCACTGGTCCTCCGAGCCGCGCGGCATGCCGAAGTAGAGTGCCTTGCCGCTGGAAGTGGTGGCACCGCTGTATATTTTGCGCACCACCGTCACTTCAGCGGCACTCAGGCAGGCCGCCGTGGACGCGCCGTCATTGCAGGCAATCGCACCAGGATCCCAGGTGCAGGCCCGCGGATCCTGAAGTACGCCATCCTTCAAACCATCGCGCGCATCGCAGGCGGCAAGCACTGCGTCGTGAATCAACGGCAGGCGATCAGCGGTCAGAATAGGCTTGTTATCCGTGCCGACGTTAGATCGCATGATCCAATTGAGGTGGTAGGCCGAATCGCCGGTTTCATCGAGCGGCGGCGCGCCGGCGATGATGCCCTCGAAGTCGGTCGGAAACTGCTGGGCCTCCATCAGGCCCTGGCGGCCTCCGGTGGAGCAGCCCATGAAGTAGTTGCGTGCGGCCGCCCGCGAGTAGTACGCGGCGACCAGTTCCTTGGCGGCCACGGCCGTTACGTGCGTGGCGCGATAGCCGAAATCGATGACGCCCAGCAAATTGTTATAGGCGAAGCTGAAGTTGGCTGGACCGCCCTTGTGTCCAAGGTCGGTGGCCACGACCGCGTAGCGACGCACCAGCGGCGGTTCAATGCGAAACGGCAGGAACGCGCCGCAGGCGCCGCCGCAACCGACCATCATGAATTTTCCATTCCAGTCCCGGGTCGGCAGGTACAGCAGAAACCCGACCGTGGGCGCAATGACGCCTTCGACACGGCAGGTCTCCGGAATATCACGATGCGCGGGCAGGATCGCCGCCGTGAGCACCGTGGTATGCGCCTCCGGGATCATGCCGAATTTGGCGGCGTTGACGCCGTTTGCCAGGGCAGTGCAGGCGGCTGTCGCGTCGGTCGAGCGTGCCTCGGCCGCCGACGCCGGCGCGCTGGCTAACAGTGCTGCCAGAAGTATCGATATCAGGGCGATGAGTGTTTTCATGTCAGTCTCGCGTGTTAGGGCGTGTGAATAGGTCAAGACAAACCGAGATTTCCGGGATTCAGGCAGGCATCGGGATCCAGTGTGCGCTTGAGGTCCTGCAACACCGAGAGCGTGTCGGGCTGCAGGTTGCCGGCGAACAAATAGTACTTGCCGATCTGCGAGTGCACGGCACCGAGACCGCGAAACAGCTCGGCAAGTTCGCGCCGCAACTCCATGACCACGGCGCGCGCGGCGGGATTGGCCTGATGGTGTGCGAAGCGGTCAAATTTGGCGCCGAGTACGCGGGCGTGAAGCGGCCCTACGACATCCGGCCAGTAGAACATCGGCTCCAGCAACACGGCGGGCCCGGACGAGGTGACGATGAACGAGTGTTCAATGCTGTTAGCCGACAGGCGCTGCGCATGACGGCGGAAAAAGGCTTCGGTGTCACTGACCGCCTGCGCGAGCCGGCTCGGCGGGAATATGCCGTGCACGGGCACCCAGCGCTCGCCTTTGGGTCCGACAATGCCACGGATGGAATAGGGCCGGCCGCGCAGCGCGACAGGCACTGAGGGCGCGACCTCGTGAGCGCGGCCAGCCCACAGTGGCCGCAGCGCATCGAGTGCATGATCGGCGGCAACCTGATCATGGCTCTCAACCGTGAGGTGCAGTGACCAGGGGACGTCTGCCAGAACATTCTGGCCGGCAACGGCAATCGCGGCCGCCTGGCGCAGACCCGTCAGTACCGATCCGGCCGATTGGATCACGCCTGCCAGCGTGTTGAGACCGTCTCGGATTCCGACTTTGGTGGCGCTGCGATTTTTCACCGGGTCCATGCCGAGCATGTGGCAACGAATGCCGCTCTGGCCAATGCGACTCATGACTTCAGTCAGGGCGGCCAGCGTCGGAAATGCCACGGACGCAAAGGCCACACCCGCCGGGATCACTTCCAGTGCTAACGTGCATCGCGTCTTGATGCCGAAGGCGCCGGTGTCGCCCAGGAATAAACCGGTCAGATCCGGTCCATAGCAGCGCGAAAACGGGGCGCCGCCGTGCGCGATGCCCGCTGAACCGGTGCGTACTATGCGGCCATCGGCCATGACGACTTCCAGCGACAGAAACGGCGCCATTGACGCTGAGCCGGTGTTTTGCGACGCAATGCCCCCAATAGTGGCGTGCGATCCGGAGATGGGACCCTTCAGTGCGGGTCTCAGTCCGAGGGGTCGCAGCGCGTCGTCGAGCTGCTGCCAGGTGCACGCCGCGCCGACCGTTACATAGTGATCCTGCGCATTGATCTCGTGGATGGCATTGAGGCGTGACAAATCTAACATCAAGGTTGCGGTGCGCGCCGGCACGTAGCCGCCGGTGTAGGACGTGCCGCCGCCGCGCGGCGCGATGGCGAAGCCGTGGGCCCGCGCAACCTTCAGCACGGCGACGATTTCCTGCGGGGACCCGGGCTGTAAGATGGCGTCGGCCAGTGGCGCGTCGTCCCAGAAATACACATCTCGAGAAAACAGCTCTCGACTGGCGCGGTCTGTGAGAATGTGCTGCGTGCCGACAATGTCTGCTAGCTCGCGCATTGGCAGTTCGCGATCATCGCCGATACTGGTCATCGCCGCTCCCCGAGATTAATCGAAATCGCCTTGGTCTTGAGATACGGGTCAAGACCTTCGCGCCCGAATTCACGGCCCCAGCCGGACTGCCGATTGCCACCGAACGGCGTCTCGGCGCTCATCGCTGCGTGGACGTTGATGCCCACCTGGCCCGCGTCGATATCCTGGGCCATGCGCAACGCCCTTTGAATATCGCGAGTCCACACCGAGCCGGACAACGCGTATTGGGTGCCGTTGATGGCTGTTAGCAGTTCGTCTTCGTCGCGAAACCGGATGACACACAACACGGGCCCGAAAACCTCCTCCTGCTCGATGCGCATCCCGGGTCGGACGTTGGTGAACAGCGCGGGATGGAGAAAATGTCCCGGACCTCCCGGGTCGTCGCCCCGCAGGCGCGGTTGTGCACCTTCCTCGCAGGCGATCTCGATATAGCGCTGTACACGCTGCTTTTGCCGAGCCGAGATCAGCGGTCCCAGGACCGTGTCGGGGCGCATGCCATCGCCCATCGGCAGCGTGCTGGCAAACTGCGCGACACCGTCCACCACTTCATCATGCACGTCTTCATGCACAAAAAGTCGCGATCCGGCCATGCACGCCTGGCCGCTCGACAGATAACAGGCCATCGCCGCCGCCGGAATGGTGGCTTTGAGATCCGCATCCGGGAAAATGACGAAAGGAGACTTGCCGCCGAGTTCCAGCGTCACGCGCTTTAGATTGCCGCCCGCTGCACGGAGGATCTGGCGGCCGACATCGGTGGAGCCCGTGAATGCAATCTTGTCGATCCCGGGATGGGCTGCCATGGCAGCCCCGATGTCCTCGCCATGACCGTGGACAAGATTGAATACGCCCGCAGGGCCCCCGGCCTGTTGCCAGAGCGATGCGAACACTTCGCCGACCAGGGGCGCGGCCTCGGCCGTCTTGAGTACCAGCGTGCACCCCGCTGCCAGCGCCGGCGCCATCTTGAGCGCGAGCATGCCAGGCGGGGCGTTCCACGGCACAATCGCGCCGACCACGCCCACCGGTTCGCGCAAGGTCGTGACCAGGAAGCCGTTGTCCGGCCGGGCGCCGATGTTAGGTGTGAATCCTTCGCCACTGATCTTGGTTGCCCAGCCCGCGTAGTAACGGCACAGGGCAACGGCCAGATGTTTCACCACCATGCGCGCTGAACTGAGCGGCGAGCCGTTGTCCAGGGTCATCACCTCGGCAATGAGTTCGGTGTTTGCCTCGAGCAAGCCGGCAAACCGATTGAGGAGGTCGGCACGATCGCCGGATGACGTGCGGCGCCAAACGCCTGTCAGGGCGCCGCGGGCCGCCGCGACGGCGTCGTCCAGCTGCTGGAGAGACGCGGCACGAATCTCGGCTAACACAGTTTCGCGAGCGGGATTCTCAACCGTGATCGGGCGGCCCGCGCCCTCCACCCAGTCGCCACCGATCAACAGTCGATGGGGTGCCCGCAAGAACCGCAGCGTTTCGGGGCGGGGTTCAGGCGGTGGGTCAGAGCGAAGGCGAGCCATGGCCGCTGGATCCTACCGAGCGTAGGGCGGAAAGTGCCAATTGGGGGCATGCCTATGACTGGAAATGCGGCCGATGACATTCGCTGGGTCGGTCGCGCTCCCGGCCCCTAGGTCCAGCTCAAGGGTTCGAGCAACGTGCCTGGAAATTCCTGCTCCACGGTCTGGCGGATCTCTGGCGGAAGGTCCTTGGGGCGAAAGCTGTGCGCGCCGTTGCCTACAAACAGAATATGGCCCGGCGAGCCGTGCATATTCATCCAGGTTTGCCATTCGGCCACCAGATTGTGGGCCGTGGTGTTGGGAATGTGCCCGAGACGCGAGTTCGCAACGTCCGTTAGCTTGGCAGTATAGGTCAGGATATCGGATTCGAGCTTGTACCAGGTCGTGTCCGCAGGTTTGAAGCGCGAGAACACGTTCTGGCGCATCCAGATATTGTCCCCCATCACCGCGTGGTCGAAGTGATACGGCGGTCCCAGATTGGTTTGGTTTGCGTCCGCTGCGCCGTTAGGTCTGCGGAGCCCTTGCGCGTCATAAGTCTGGGTCGTTACCGGACCCATGCGGGGCGGACATTCCACGCGCAGCTGGGTGTACGGGTTGATGAAGTCGAGGAAGTACACGCCGGTTTCGGCATGGCAATAGAAGAACCAGCCGCGCGACTTGACCTGATAACTGCCATCGGTTTGAGCCCTGACTTGTCGTGCGACGCAACTTCGATAGCCATACAGGCGGCGACCAAAATCAGCGAGGGCGAGGTCGTCTGCCTGCGGTCGGAAGCCGTACACCATGCCACCGAGAAACGTGTACAGGACACGGCCGCCTAGGTCAGCGGTCAGCCGCAGCCAGGTACGCAGGCGAAATTGGGCATCATCGAACGGCAATGCCGACGGACTGCCAGCCAGGCTTTCGCTACCCAACAAAAACGTCGTTCCTACAGCCCCCGCTAACAGAAAGTTGCGTCGGTCTACGCCGTTCATGGTTCGTCCCTTACGAAGTACGGGTTGCGCCGAATAGTCGCACACTGTAGGCCGGGACGATCACTGCCCGTTGCATAACCATGAGTATCCACGTTGACGACACGGCCATTCTGGCGCACGTTGATTGAGTTGAAGCATTGGAGCGTTGACGCATGCAAACTCTCAACAGGACAACTGTACGTCGCTCGGCCATAGCAGGCGCGCTGGCGTCGACGTTCTTGTGCGGTCCGGGTTCAGCCGCCGAAATCAGCGGACCGTTGGCGCCACCCCCGGTGCCACGAGGCGACGCTGCAGCCGCGTGCGAGGCGTTCAGGCCGAGCCTGAATTTTTCGCCGATGGTGCAGTATCTGGCGCAGCTTCCCGATGCACCCACGACGGTTATCTCGGCGAAGATCGTGGCTCCGGAGCGTGGCGTGCCCGAGATCTGTCGCATCGAGGGTCTGATCGCACCGACGATCGGCTTTGTGCTCAAGCTACCGACGGCCGACTGGAACGGCAAGATGCTGATGGGCGGCTGCGGTGGGCCTTGCGGCATGATCCCGAACGACAAGTTCGACCCGCCACTCGCCCGCAACTATGCGGTCATCGCCACGGACATGGGGCACAAAGGCGTGGGTTGGGCCTTTGGGTATCAGAACCTGCAAGGCTTGATCGATTTCGGCTCTCGAGCCACTCACCTGACGGCGGTGGCCGGCAAAGAACTGGTGGGCCTCTTCTATAGCCAGCCAGCCCGGCAGTCGTACTTCTACGGCTGCTCCACGGGTGGCCGCCAGGCGATGGTCGAAGCACAGCGCTTTCCCGAGGACTTCACGGGCATCGTGGCCGGCGCGCCGCCGTATTTCCAGACGGGTGACACGCCGCTGTTTCTCTCGTGGGGCGCACGAGCGAACGTCGATGCGACCGGCAAGGCGATTCTGGATGCCAGCAAACTGCCGATGATCCACGACGCCGTGATGCGGGCCTGTGCCACCAAGTCCGACAAGGCGCTCGACGTGCTGCAGAACCCACTTGCGTGCAGCTGGGATCCGGGTGCGATGGCGTGCCCGGTCGGCGCGAACACTGCCGCCTGCCTCACGGCCGCCGAAGCGGCCGTCGTGCGCAAGATCTACAGCGGTGCAACCAACTCCAAAGGCCGCAAGCTCTACTTCGGCATGCCGCGAGGATCGGAACTCACCTGGGCGCCGAGCTTCGTGGGCAGCGATGGCAAGCCGGGCAATTACCTGTCGGGATTTGGTGGCGCCGGCAATTCGATGATGACCTATGCGGGATATTTTTACTCGCCGGGCCCGGCGTATCGGGAAACAGACTTCGATTATGACCGCGACCCGCAACGCCTCGGCGTCATGGAATGGCTGTACAGCGCGCAAAATCCTGACCTGCGCGCTTTCAAGGCAGCCGGCGGCAAGCTGCTGCTATTCCACGGCTGGGACGACAACCAGATTCCGGCTGAGGCGACCGTGGATTACTACGAAACCGCAACGCGCACAGTCGGCGGCACAGACGCGACGCGCTCGTTCTTCCGCCTGTTCATGTTTCCAGGTATGGGTCACTGTCGCGGCGGACCTGGTGGAGGCGATTTTGACTGGCTGACCGCGCTCGAGAACTGGGTCGAGAAAGGCGTCGCGCCGGAGCAGGTGATCGCGTTCCGGCCGAAGGCCGAGACCTATCCGATGGTTACCAACTCGGCCGGGGAGACCTATGTACAGTTGCCGCGCTATCCGCTACCTGCCGACAGCTACGACCGTACGCGTCCTGTGTTCGCATATCCTGACATCGCGACGTGGAATGGCAAGGGTGATCCCTCCAATGCGGAGAATTGGATCAAAGCCAGACGTGCGCTCAAATGAAGGCTGAGCTAACAAAGCGACGCGAGGCGGCGCTCGTTCACGTGCTATTTTTCAGCGCTACGCTGTTCGCCGCCAACGCTGTGGCTGACACGGCAACCACGGCAGTGCGGGCCGATCCGATGACGCTTCGCGTCAAGCAGGGCTTCGTCGACAGTGTCTACGACCAGATCCATGATCTAACGGCACATCTTGAGACCAGTCTGTCAGGCACGCGCTGGAAAACCCCGCTGTTAATGTTTCACGCATCACCGCTTTCATCGCAGGAGTTTGCCCCGCTCATCGCGGAACTGGGACGGGACCGCAACGTCATCGAACCGGATACGCCCGGCCGGGGTCTGTCCGACGGCCCGGCTCGAGTCGTCACGATCGCGGACTGGAACAGGATGGTGATCAGCAGCCTGACGCCGTTGCAGCCGCGTGAATTCGGTCATGTCACGCGCGTGGTCGAGCACGTGGATTGGAAGGACGGCCTTTTCTACACACGCACGTCCGATGTGGCCGCGCTGTTGCACGAGGCGCTGGACCAGTGTCAGCAGGCGCTGGCAGATTAAGCACGAGTCGGAGTGTTTCGCATAATCTCAGCCGTAATTGTCAGGGCATTGAAGTGGGGCGCGCCTCTGGCGCTTCTGTGCGCAGGCTGTGCCGCCCCGGTTGTGAAGGGGATGCCGCCGCTCGAGCGTCTGCTGATCCAGGATGAGATTCGCCAGAAGCTGGTGCTGTACGGGCTCTATGCCGATGGTGACGGACCGGGCGGCAGCCCGCGGGATCTGCGCAAACTGGCCGACACGCTGATGACGCCGGACGTGGTCAGCGAGATCTACCTCGTCAAAGGTGGGCCGCCCTTGATCCTCGAAGGCCGGGAAATCGTTGCTAACACGCCGCCGGAAGTCGCAACGGAGCGCGCGAAGGCGATCGGCGGTCGCCATTATCTGATCGGGGCCGTGTTCGATGAGGTCACGCCCACCACGGTCAGAACGCGTACGCCCGCTGTGTATTTCGACGCCACCAAAAATCTCATTGGGACCGATTGCCGCAAGCTGGGTGAGGACTCGTGCGCGCAGAAACCCGTGAAGACGGTGATGTGGGTATATCACATGACCTGGCGCCGGACGCAACAGGGCTGGCAGATTTCGAAAAACGTGCTGCGCGATGATAATTGAAGTCCGCGCGTGAGCGACTGCGCACACTGGAGACTCACAATGATGTTCCGCATGAGACTTGCCGCGACGCTGCTAACACTGGTGCTGCCATTGAGTGCTCCGGCGCACGCTCAGCAGGTAAAACCAGTCTGTGTAAAGGGTTCCCGCGCCTGCCTGATCCGGACCGTGTCGATCTACCTCGATGGCCTCTCGCGACATGATGCGTCGGCGATTCCCTTCGCGCCGAGCGTCCGCTGTACCGAACAGGGCAACATCGAAGTGACCCACGAAGCGAAATTCCGCTCCGAGTTAAACGCGTCCAAGGACATCCTTGGGTCACGCAACGTGCGATTGCTGGTGGACGAAGCAACCGGTTCGGTCGGCGCGTTCTACATGCTCGACATCGGCCCGATGGGCGACAAGCCATCCTTCACGGTGCGCCGTGGTCAGCGTTTCAAGGTCGTCAAGGGTCTGATCACTGAGGTCGAGGTCTACAATTTTTTTGATCAGCAGGGCGGAAAACTTGCGGAACCGCTCTGGCCGGACGAACCGGCCCGCTGATGCGCCGCGCGCAAACTGGTGCGCCAGTGCACGCGGGTACGCTGTCCCGGCGGACATTCGCCAGGATGTTGGCCGCGGCGGGAGCCGGTTTTGGTGTTGCAACCGTCGGCCTCGCGGCCGCAACTTCGATGACCGCGCCCTTTGCGGCGGACATTCAGTCGCTCGGCTGGTGGATGCGGCGCACCAGGGCCAGGAAAATGGCGGAGCTTACCCCTTACTACCAGCAGATTCTCGGGCTTCCGCTGGTGCGGGCATGGGAGAACGACCTCGTATTGCTGTGGGCGGGCGAGGACCTGATATTCGAGGTGAAGACGGACGATCATCCGGCGCGCAGCCAGGCAGATGCTGGCAGCGCCGCGATGCTGCCGGTGTTTCGCGTTCATGACCTCGCGAAGTGGTGTGCGCGTATGGCGTCGTTTGGCCTGGCGCCGGTCTCCCAAACCCAATCTCGCTGGGGCCGCACGCTTTTTTACCGCGGCCCGGACAACCTGGTCACAGGCTTCGAGGAACGCTCCGTTGACTCGCCGCTACCCTCCGACCGGCGTGCACTGAAGAACTGGCGGGCGGGACCGTTCCGACTGGGCAGTCTGCCGCCGCTGCCCGATTCGCTGCACTATCTCAGCCGTGCAATCCGCCATGTCGCGGATGTGCCTGCTATGGTTCGCTTCTATCGCGACGCGTTCGGCCTCGCGATGCTGGGCCGTGAGGGTGAGTCCGCGATTTTTGCGCTCGGCGATGATTCGGTGCTCGAGATCGCGCCCGGCGGCGACCGTATCGCAGAACCCGCAGATCGCTCCGAGCTCCCCGACACGATTGTCTTGCGCACCCACAATCTCGACGCGCAACTTGCCGCGCTACCCAAACGCGGCGCCAGATTGAAGGGTGAGCTGATCATCAAGGAAGAGACGACCCGCCTGCAGTTCGTGCCCGATCCAGAAGGGTGGATCATCAGCATCGAAGAGCGTGGCCAGATCCGCAGCCTCTACATCGACGATGTTGAAGCCGATCGTCGCTGGCGCGCGCGCTGTACGAGTTGCTGACACGGATTGCAGGCACTGGCCGACAGGCGAGGCGATCCACCGCTCGATTTGGCGCGCGTGGGCGGCCTGTTAGGGTGGGAGGACGACCCTCCGATCAACTGATGGCTGAGGCGACGTATCGTGACGCCGGCGGCCGATTGTTAACGCGCGTGGCCGCTTGCCGGCCGCCGATGCGTTGATTGAGCCAGGCTTGCACTTCCGATTCGATCCAACCGACGCAATGGGCGCTGATCTGCACCCGCTGCGGTAAATCGCCGTCGGCCTGTAACTGGTAGATCATGGTCTTGCGCAGTCCGGTCATCTGCATGACTTCGGTGAGCCGCATGAATCGCAGCGCGCTCCTTCGCTCGTTGGAAATCACGGGGGTGAGTGTCTGCGCGGCCGACTTCGTGGGTTGCATGTTCGTTGGGTCCTGTTGTTGTGATTGGCGTGGCGTCGTTACTTCATCGAAGTACCGACATTGTTCGCGATAGCCCGCTTGCCGCCTATCCCGAGAAACGACCCAGTTTCCGCACGAATGCCGCATACCCTTAAAAGCGTTGCAAAGCCCCGTTGTTCACAACGAACTTGTTAGGTCGACGGCGGACGGTCACGCACGCGAACGGACGAAGTGATCTGCAGGGACGAAAGCGGCGGCACGCCGCGCCAGCGGAGCTGTCACGGCGCGCGCAACCGGGAGGCTGGACGCGGATCTGGATGCGGTCGAGGTTCTTGCATCGATCTCCGGTCGGACTCGGCGAGCCCCGCATGCGGGGCGAAGGGGCTCGCCGAGCCCTCCTAACACGGAGATCTCTCTATGCAATTGTTAACCTCTGATCTTAAAGATCGGCTGCTGCGAAACGGTCGCGCCAGTGCCTATGCCGCGGCGTCGAGTCGTGACTTTGATCCCCTGCCAGTGGTGAAGCTCTTTACGCCGGATGCGCAGGCCACCTGGCTGCTCACGGAACTGGATCCGGCCTGTGAGTGGCGTGCATTTGGCATATGTGATCTCGGATTTGGGACACCTGAGCTCGGTTACGTCGATTTGCGCGAGCTGTCTGATGTGCGCGGTCCGCTCGGCCTATCGGTCGAGCGCGATTTGCACTTCGTTGCGACGAAGTCCTTGTCGCAGAACGCGGAGGAATGACCAAGTGCAGCCCGTCGCCGTCAATGACTTTGTAATGTTTCTCTCGAGGATTCAAGGACTGTAGCTCTTTGTCAGTAAGTGCCATGGCGGGTAACTCCGGGAATCCAACTGCACGGAATCCAACTCGTTTTTACCCCCTGAATTAACCGCTCGAATGGTCCGGCTGGGGGCGATCGGGCGTGCACGGGAGTGAACGCCGAAAGTGTAGTTAGTCGTCCCTGATAAACCCCGTTTTCCGTTGTGCAGATCATGCTGCTGCGTTAGCGGCAAATGGGATTTTTAGATCGATGAGTAACGCGCGCCAAAAA
>JAYVJR010000092.1:0-28925 GCA_043769085.1 Gammaproteobacteria bacterium | reverse complement strand
AGAAACAGCAGCAGTCCGCCGAAAATCCGGAACGCGTCAATACTGATACCCATGGTGCGCAGAAAGGCCGCGCCCGTCAGCGCAAACAACGTCATGATGGCGATCGCGACAATCGCCGCTTTCAATGACATCTTGCGCTTGTAGGCGTCGCTGGCGCCGTCGGTCAGGCCTGCAAAGATCGGCGCGAGCGATAGCGGCTCAACGACCACAAAAAATACTACGAAGAACTTGATAACTTGCTCAATCATTTTGCTGCCTTGCAATAAGGATCAACCCGGATTGCCAGTCGTCGCTGGCAAGCGCAGTATGTCATTCATGACCACTCCCTACCCAAAGGTTGGCGACTGGTACCGCATCCGCGGCGGGGAGAGTTTTGAAGTTGTTGCGCTGGATGAAGACAGCGGCTGCATTGAGCTGCAGTACTTCGATGGCACTATCGAAGAAATGGACATCGAAGATTGGACTGCCGAAGCCAACGGCCATTTCATTGAATCAGCGGAACCTCCCGAGGACTGGAGCGGCTCTGTGGACATGGATCCGCTGGACGACGACAACGGCGATCAGGATCGTTCGATCGACGCTGCCAACGTAGAAATGTTAGCTTCCTGGGATAGAAGCACGTAACCATCCGTTAGCTCGATGGGTACCGGGACCAAATGCTTGCCGACGCACGGACCCCAGAGGCAACGCCCTTGATCTTTCTCGAACACTGCACCATGTGAATGACACATCAGCAGCGCATTGTTTTTGGTGAGAAAACCATGCGGTTTGAGATTCAACGGATGCCCCTGATGCGGGCACCAGTTGAGGAAGGCCCGCAACTGGCCGTTCGGCAGGCGCACTACCAGGCCCTTGAGCGGCCAGTCGCCCTCGCCCACTGAAAAACCGCGACAACCTTGTTCTTCCAACTGTGCGATCGAGCAGAGGATGCGCGCCGTGTCAATTTCGCGCGTCAGCCGAACCTCCTGCAGTACCCATCGCCTGGTCTACCAGCCCTTTTTTCATCATGTACCAGAAAATCAGGATGCCAGGCAGCGCCAGCATCGTCGTTAGCACGTAGAAATTTTCATAGCCCATGTTGCTGATGAAGGCACCCGCTGTCGTGCCGGTGAGCAGTCGACCGATAACGCTGGCGCCAGCGGATATGAGTGCATATTGCGCGGCAGTGAACTGCAGATTGCAGAGCGCCGAGAAATAGGCAACCACAACGACTCCGCCATAACCGCTGGCAATGTTTTCAAAACCAATCGCGGCCGCCATGCCGTAATTGCTGTGGCCGGCCGAGGCAAGCATGGCAAAACTGAGGTTCGACACGCACATCAACACCAGCGCCAGTAGCACAGAACGCTTGAGTCCCATGCGTGTGTAGGCAATGCCACCGATGAATATTCCAATCAAATAGGCCCAAAAACCAACGCCAACATCGTACATCGCGATCTCATCATTGCTGAATTGCAAATCGTTGAACAACAGGCGAAAAGTTAGATTGGCCAGCGTATCGCCGATTTTGTGCACCAGGATGAAGAGCAACACCAGCCAGGCGCCGGGCCGGCGAAAAAACTCCAGGAAAGGCCCGGCGATGGAACTCCATAGGTCCGACAGACTTTTCTTTGTGTTAGCCACGACACGGCGACTTGGCTCGCCCACCACCAAGGCGGTCAACATGGCCGGCAAGGCGAACAAGGCACAGACAACGTAGGCCGCAGCCCACCCCTTGCGGCCAGCGACCACCAATGCCAGGGCTCCGGCGCCGGCGGAACCGACTCGCCAACCATATTGCGACATGCCGGAGCCGACGCCGAGCTGGTAGGGCTTCAGCGTTTCGATCCGATAAGCGTCAATGACGATATCGTAGGTAGCGCCTGCTACACCGACCAAAATGGCAGCGACAACTGTTGCTTGGAGGCTGGCTGCCGAATCAACCAGCGCCAGATTGACGACCGCGGCAATCACCATAGCGCCCGCGAACAGCAGCCAGGAGACACGTTGGCCTAGCCTGCCTAACAACGGCAGGCGGATTCCATCGACAACCCAGGCCCAGAGCACTTTCAGGTTGTAAACCAGGAACGCCAAAGCAAATGCGGTCACGGTCTTTTTCTCGATGCCGTCTTGCGCCAACCTCGTAGTCAGCGTTGCGCCGATCATCGCGTATGGAAAACCTGACGACACGCCGACGAAAAACGCGGCCAGCGACTCGCGTTCGAAATACGGACGAACTGACTGCCAAATGCCGCTGCGACTCACAGCTGGTAGTCCATGATCAGCGGCGCGTGGTCGGAAAAGCGCTCATCTTTGTAGATGCGGGCCGATTTTGCCTTGCCGCGCAAACCGCTGCTAACAATCTGGTAGTCGATGCGCCAACCGACATTCTTGGCCCACGACTGACCGCGATTGGACCACCAGGTGTACTGATCGCCATCGGCGCAGACTTCGCGGAACGCATCCACCCAACCCTCCTCACCTAACAAGCGATCCATCCAGGCGCGTTCTTCAGGCAGGAAACCGGAATTTTTCTGGTTGGACTTCCAATTGCGCAAATCGATGGCCTTGTGGGCGATGTTCCAGTCGCCACACAGGACATACTGGCGTTTGCGTTTGCTGAGCTTGCGCAGATGCGGGACGAACGCATCCAGAAACCGAAATTTGGACGCCTGTCGCTCCGGACCAGCCGATCCCGAAGGCAAGTAGAGCGACACTATCGATAGATCAGCGAATTGCGCTTCGAGGTAACGGCCTTCGCCGTCGAACTCGGGTATGCCAAAGCCGCGGATCAGCTTGTCGGGTTTGCGACGCGAGTAAAGCGCGGTGCCGGAGTAGCCTTTGCGCTCGGCGCCATAGAGAAAGCGGTGATAGCCGGCGATCTCCGCGCCGTGGCCATCGAGCTGATCCTCCTGGGCCTTGGTTTCCTGCAGACAGATCACATCCGCTTGCTGACTGCCCAGCCAGCGGAACGCGCCTTTGCTGGCCGCGGAACGTATGCCGTTCGCATTGAGAGTTATGAGTCGCATCGGGGTTATGATAACGGCGATGCAGGATTATCAACGCAGCTTTCTTGATCTCGCCGTCAGCCGTCAAGCATTGCGTTTCGGCCAGTTCAAGCTCAAGTCGGGTCGCGACAGTCCGTACTTTTTCAACGCCGGCATGTTCAACGACGGCGAAGCGATCGCCGTGCTGGGCCGCTGCTACGCCGCAGCCCTGCAGCGCTCCGGCGTTGCGGTCGACATGTTGTTTGGCCCCGCCTACAAAGGCATCCCTCTGGTGACGGCCACCGCCGGTGCCCTTGCGGAACATCATCGGCTCAGTCTGCCCTGGGCGTTCAACCGCAAGGAGGCCAAGGACCATGGCGAAGGCGGTGTGATTGTCGGCGCGGCCCTCAAGGGCCGGGTCGCGATCATCGACGATGTCATTACCGCGGGCACCGCGATCCGCGAGTCGGTGGAACTGATTCGTCGCAACGGCGCGCAGCCGGTTGCGGTGCTATTGGCGCTCGACCGCCAGGAACGCGGCCAGGGTGCGCATTCGGCGGCCCAGGAAGTCGAATCGGAATTTGGGCTGCGATGTGTGAGTATTGTCACACTCGCTGATCTGATTGAATTCTGCCGCGGACCGGCGGGTGACGCGCTTCGCATTTCTGCAAGTGAGATTGCACGCCTGGAAGATTATCGGGAACGATATGGTATCCGAACAGGACCGACTGCTACTGATTAGCGCATGAAATCCCCGAATTACCGCCTTGCTGGTTCAGTCGCAGTGCGTTGCGCCCTGTTCGTGGTGCCCGTGCTGGTTGTATTGTTAGCCAATACAGCCGTGGCGCAGCAACGTGGCGGTGAGAAGCGCCCGGTCTACCGCTGGGTCGACGAAAAAGGCATTGCGCATTACGGCGACCGCATACCAGCGGAATATGTGCGTGGCGAGTCCACGGTTCTCAACTCTCAGGGAGTTGTAGTCAGCACGCGTGCAGCGCAGAAATCCCCTGAACAGATTGCCCGTGAAACCGAGCTTGGCCTGATCGCCGACAAAGAGCGGCAGCACGACAATTTTCTGCTGACTACCTATCAGTCGGTGCGTGACATCGAACAACTGCGCGACCAGCGTCTGCAGCAAATGTCCGACGCACGGCGTTCGATCGAGGCGTACGAAGAGTCGCTGCGGGACAGGCTCGAGTCTTTGCATGAGCGCGTACAGATTTTTCGTCCGTACAACGAATCGGCTGACGCCCGTCGAATGCCGGACCAGCTGGCTGAAGACCTGGTGCGGACGATGAAAGAAGTGTCTGCGCAGCGCGCGCAACTGGCCGAGCGCATGGCCGAGGAACGCAGGCTGCGCGAACAATTCCAGGTCGATATTGATCGCTACAGAACCCTGAAGTCGCGTTTCTCCAGTTCACGGTAGGCGAACGCGGCTCAACGGCTGCCAGAACTGCCAAATCCGCCGCTGCCGCGTTCGGTTGCGGCAAAATCCGTTACGACATCCAGTGCCACCTGCACCACCGGCACAACCACGAGCTGCGCGATGCGTTCGCCCGGTTGCACTGTGTACAGCACACTACCGCGATTCCAACACGACACCAGCAACGGCCCCTGATAATCAGAATCTATCAGGCCTGTTAGGTTGCCTAACACGATGCCATGCTTATGGCCGAGACCGCTGCGTGGCAAGATGATCGCTGCCAGCCCTGGGTCGGCGAGGTAGATCGCGATCCCGGTGGGGATCAACTCTGCACTGCCGGGCGCCAATGCCAGAGGCGAGTCGATACAGGCTCTCAGGTCCATGCCCGCCGAACCACCGGTAGCATAGGCCGGCATCGGCCAGACACTGCCCATGCGAGGGTCGAGGATGCGCAGCTGCAGCGTGCGAGTCACGGCGGGAGTGTCAGGCATCAGGACTTGATCGCGCTACGCTGTTTGAATCTAGTGGTAATCAATGCCACCAGTTCCTCAGCAACCATATCTTTGGCGCCCGGACCGATGTCTTGACGGCCGTCAGGCCATAACACTAACAAAGTATTCTCATCGCGCTCAAAGACCTTGTCATTGCTGACATCGTTGGCCGCAATCATATCGAGATTTTTCTTCTGCAACTTGCCGCGCGCATAGTGCTCGAGTTGCTCAGTTTCTGCCGCAAACCCGACGACGAATGGCCGATTAGCGCGCCCGGCAACGCTGGCCAGAATGTCGACCGTGCGTTCCATGGCGACTTCCAGCTCGGGCGAGTTCTTTTTGATTTTCTGTCCTGCGGGATTGGCTGGGCGATAGTCGGCGACGGCCGCCGTGCCAATGAAGATCGCCGTGCGCTCCACCTCGCGCTCGACCGCAGCGAGCATGTCCGCCGCGCTCTCAACGTCGACGCGCCGCACGCCGGGCGGTGTCGGCAAGGACACCGGACCTGCCACCAGTACCACGTCCGCCCCCGCAGCGCGTGCCGCCGCGGCCACTGCGAATCCCATCTTGCCGGAGCTGCGATTGCTGATGAAACGCACCGGATCGACGCGCTCGCGGGTCGGCCCCGCGGTGATCAATACGCGCACGCCAGCCAGCGGGCCGCGACCACCTAACAATCGACTCACATGCTCGGCAATTTCAGTAGGCTCCAGCATGCGGCCATCGCCGGTTTCGCCGCAGGCCTGATCGCCGCTGCCCGGACCTAACACCGCAATACCACGCTCAGTCAGCAGGCGCATGTTGTCCTGCGTCGCAACGTTAGACCACATCAGGCGATTCATCGCCGGCGCGACCGCAATAGCCTTGTCGGTCGCCAGACAGAGCGTTGCCAGCAAGTCGTCGGCATGGCCGCCCGCCAGGCGCGCCAGAAAATCCGCGGTAGCCGGCGCGACCAGAATCAAGTCCGCCCAACGCGCGAGCTCAATATGACCCATGGCGGCCTCAGCAGCGCTGTCAAACAACTCGTCGCGCACCGTCCGCCCTGACACCGCCTGAAACGTCAGCGGTGTCACGAATTCGCGGGCCCCGGCGGTCATGACCACCTGAACGTCGGCGCCGCGTTCGCGCAGTCGCCGCACCAGATCGGGACTCTTATAAGCCGCGATGCCGCCAGTCACACCGAGGAGTATTTTCTTGCCAGCCAGTTCCATGTGGTCTTGATTATGGGTCGGGCAACGCACGGCCGCAAATATCAACCTCACGTAATGGTTGTGTTAGCCGATTCGATTCTGCAAAAGGACGGTCGATTCGAGGTCTAGCGGCTTCGCGGTCCGCCCGCAAGAATGGCGCGATGAACACATTCACCGTCCAGCCGTCGGCACGGCTCAAGGATTGGCCTCACGACCTTCGCCCACGGGAAAAACTGCTGGCGCAAGGGGCCGGCACGCTCAGCGATGCCGAGTTAATCGCAGTACTTTTCGGCACCGGCGTCCGCGGGCGCAATGTGCTCGAGCTGGCGCAAGACCTGATTGCCCGTCATGGATCTCTGCGCGGTCTCCTTTGCGCGCCATCGGACGCGGCGCTGGCGAGTGGCGGCATCGGGCCGGCACGCTACGCAAGCCTGCATGCCGCTCTTGAAATCGCCCGGCGCCACTACCGCCAGTTCCTCGAATCCGGGTCAGTGCTCGGTTCGCCCGCAGAAACCCGCAGTTTCCTGGTCGCCCAGCTGCGCGACCGCCCCTACGAAGTTTTCTGTTGTCTGTTCCTCGATAGTCGCCACCGGTTGATCCGATTTGAAGAAATGTTTCGCGGCACCATCGACGGCGCCACGGTACATCCGCGCGAGGTACTGCGCCAGGCTCTTGCGCACAATGCGGCAGCAATCATCCTGGCGCACAATCACCCGTCCGGCGTAGCGGAACCCAGCCAAGCAGATGAAATGATTACGAGGCGCTTGAAAGAAGCGCTCGCACTGGTGGACATCAGGCTACTGGACCATTTGGTCATCGCCGGCGGCGAGGCTGTGTCGCTCGCCGAAAGAGGCCTGATGTGACCGGCGGAGCCAGGCGGGTCGCAGCGGCGCAGCCCGCGGTTGCCGTTCCGGCTGCGTTCCGGTATAAAGGCGGGCCATTTGGCGGCCACAAAACCACCAAATTGTAACTAAACCATTGATTTAAAAAGAGAACTTTCATGTCCCGCGTGTGCGAAGTTACCGGCAAGAAGCCCATGGTTGGCAATACGGTCTCCCATGCCAACAACAAGCGTCGTCGCCGTTTTCTGCCGAACCTGCATACCCAGCGGTTCTGGCTGGAAGGTGAAAAGCGCTGGGTGTCCCTGCGTTTGTCGACCTCGGCATTGCGAACGGTGGAAAAAAACGGCGTCGAAGCTGTTATCGCCGGTCTGCGTGCCAAGGGCATGAAGATCTGAGGGCCGCACCATGCGCGAAAAAGTCAAACTGCTGTCTACTGCCGGAACCGGCCATTTTTATGTGGCGATGAAGAACAAGCGCCTCCATCCCGAAAAGATGGAGACCAAGAAATACGATCCGGTTGTTCGTAAACACGTCTCGTACAAAGAAACCAAGATCAAATAGACCGGGCGCCGCCGACAGGCGGTTCTGCGTCATAAACTCAGGCTCATGCCTGAGCTTCCGGAAGTTGAAACAACGCGCCGCGGCCTCGAGCCGCACCTACTGGGTCAGCGCATCCACACCTGCGTCGTGCGCGAACCGCGACTGCGCTGGCGGGTCGCTGGCAACCTCGCCGCGCGGCTGGTGGGACGACAGATCGTTACGGTCGGGCGGCGCGCCAAGTATCTTTTGTTAGGCCTTGATGACCATAGCACCATCATCTGGCATCTGGGTATGTCAGGCAACCTGCGCATCCTGCCGTCCGGCACGCCACCGTTGGCACATGATCATGTCGATATCTTGTTAGGCTCCAATCAGGTGCTGCGCTTCAATGACCCGCGCCGCTTCGGCAGCCTGCATCACACTGCAGCACCGCCCGAAGAACATGCGTTGCTCGCAAAACTCGCGCCAGAGCCGTTGCAAGACGGGTTTGATGGCGCCTACCTCTACCGGGTCACGCGCAAGCGACGGGTCGCGATCAAACAACTGCTGATGAACGGCCACTTGGTTGTCGGAGTCGGCAATATTTACGCCAGCGAAGCGCTGTTTCACGCGGGTCTGAGGCCCACGCGCGCGGCGCGCGGCTTGTCGCAACGGGACTGTGATCTTCTGGTGCGTGCCGTGCGCCGCGTGTTAGGCATGGCGATCCGCGCTGGTGGCACTAGCTTGCGTGACTACGTGGGTAGCGACGGCAATCCGGGCTATTTCCGGCAAAAACTGTTTGTCTATGAGCGTGCCGGCCAACCGTGCCGGCAATGCGGCACCGTGTTGCAGCACCTCAAACAGGGTCAACGCTCCAGCTATTTTTGCGCCACTTGTCAGCCCGCGCGAGCGGCGCGAGAAAAATGAAGCCAGCTACTGACCCTGCGGCCAATGGCTGGCGCAACGCGCGCCGGCGACTCAGTGTTGCAGATCCGGTGCTGGCAGCTGTCATCAAGGCGGTCGGACCCTGCACCTTGGCACCGAGTTTCAGCGGCACGCCCTTCAGTCACCTGACCCACGCAATCGCGCATCAGCAACTCAATGGCACCGCAGCTAACACGATCCTGCAGCGCTTTCTCGCACTTTATCCGCAGGCGGTGCACCCGCAACCAGGACAGGTTTTAGCGACCGACCCGGCGCAGTTGCGCGGCGCCGGCTTGTCGCGCGGCAAAATCGCCGCGATTTTCGATCTCGCGGCCAGAACACTGGATGGCACGGTACCGGCTGACGGCACACAGCTGCTGTCGCTGTCGAATGAGGAAATTATCGATCGGCTGACGCAGGTGCGCGGCATTGGCCCATGGACCGTGCAAATGATGCTGATGTTCCAGCTCGGGCGCCCCGATGTACTGCCAATCGATGACTTTGGCGTGCGCAGCGGCTTCAGGCTGGCCTACGGGTTACGAACCATGCCGCATCCCAGCGCGTTAGCTGGTTTCGGCGAGCGCTGGGCGCCATGGCGCAGCGTCGCCAGCTGGTATTTGTGGCGTGCTGTGGATCTGCATCGCGAGAAAAAACTGCCAGCTGCGCCCAAACCACCGCCGCGCATCCGCAAGCCGACTCAGCGACGGCGCCTGGCCAGAAAAAAGTGAACGCCGATCAGTAAACGTGACCTGCGCCCTCGCCGCGCGGATCCGCCGCTGCGTCCACTTTACCGGTGGCGTAGTCCCAAGTGATCACCTGCATGTTGCCCCAGCGACGGCGCGCCTCCGCCACTTTATGGCCACGGGCCTCGAGCGCAGTGCGCAGCTCACTGCTCAGGGCACCGGTTTCGAACTGCACCACATCGGGCCGGTACTGATGGTGAAAACGTGGCGCAGCAACGATATCCTGGGCCGATTTTCCGGCCATGAAATCCAGCGTTGCCAGCAAAACCATGCCGGTGATGTAGCTGCCCCCCGGCGACCCGGCAATCATCAGTCCGCGCGGCGATTCAATGAAAGTCGGCGTTGATGAAGACAACATGCGCTTGCCGGACGCTATCGCATTCGCATCCGCGCCAACAAGATCGAAACCGTTAGGTACGCCAGTCTTGATGGAAAAATCGTCCATCTGGTTGTTGAGAAAGATTCCGGAGTTTTTCAACATCAAACCTGAGCCTAACAAGAAATTCAGCGTGATCGTGACACCGGCGCGATTGCCATCCTTGTCCATAATCGAGAAGTGCGTGGTCTGCGTACCCTTGCCCTGCTCAGGCTCAAGACCCGGCAAGAGATCGGACGGCATTGCGCGCATCAGGTTGATTGATGCCCGCTGTCCTGCCGCGTAGGCGGGGCTAGTGAGCAATTCGACCGGCACCGGCACAAAATCCGGATCGCCCAGATAGACCGCGCGATCACGATGCATACGGCGCATCGCCTCGACGATCACGTGTGTGCGAGTGGCGGCATCCATGCGCGCCAAGTCGAAGCCTTCGATAATGTTGAGCGCGTCGACCAACGCGACTCCGCCGGCCGCTGGCGGCGATGCGGAGACTATGCGCGCGCCGCGATAATGGCCGACAATGGGCTTGCGCTCGACCACCTGGTAACTTGCAAGGTCCTGTTCTGACCAGATGCCGCCGATCGCGCGGACCTCGCGCACCGTCGCGCGCGCCAGCTTGCCGGTGTAGAACTCAGCCATGCCCTTGTCAGCTAACAACTGCCAGGTGCGAGAAAGTTCCGGCTGACGGATGATCGCACCGAGCGCCGGAACCTCGCCTTTGCGATCCAGCCAGATACGCGCCGCATGGGGCTGCTTTTTGAGGGTCTCGCGCTTTTGCCGGACGACACCTTGCAAGCGCGCGTACATCGGAAATCCTGCGCGGGCTATGCGAATCGCAGGTTGCAACACCTGTTTGAGAGGCAAGCGGCCAAATTTCGCCGACAAATAGGCCAGTGCCGCAGGTTCACCGGGAATGCCGGCGGCCAGCGGGGAATCCACCGACAGCCTCGGTACCGGCTCTTTGTTAGCATCGAGAAACATATCGCGGCTGGCAGCAGCAGGCGCTTTTTCCCGGCCGTCAATCATGGTCTCCAGCCCGTCGCTGGCACGATGCAGCAGAAAGAACCCGCCGCCGCCGAGACCCGAGCCACTGGGTTCGACCACTGACAAAGTGGCGGCAACTGCCACCGCGGCGTCAAAAGCATTGCCGCCTGCCACGAGAATTTCCTCGCCGGCGGCCGTAGCCAACGGATGAGCGCTGGCTATCGCGGACTTACCAGGCGCACGCGATGCAACTGCGGTTGTTTGGGCAGCCAGCGGCGCAGCGGCGCCTATGACGAGCCACAGAACAACAAATAACGGGATCAGCTGACGAATCGGACGCATGCGCTTCAGGCGCGCCGCTTTTTGCGCAATTCGGCTGCCACCAGCGGATGGACAAATTCGTTCACATTGCCACCCAACACCGCAATTTCGCGCACCAGCGTCGAAGAAATGAATGTGAACTGCTCCTTCGGCGTCAGAAACACGGTCTCGTAAACCGGCGACAGGTGTCGGCTCATGTTGGCGAGCTGAAATTCGTATTCGAAATCGGAAATCGCGCGCAGTCCGCGCACCACGAAATTGATGCCGTGCTGTGCAGCGAACTCGACCGTCAGGCCCGAGTACCCGGCAATTTCGACGTTAGGTACGTCGGCGAGCACGTGGCGGGCCATCTCGATCCGTTCGTCCAGCGTGAACATCGGCACTTTGTTAGGGTTGGCAGAAACAGCCACCAGCACCCGATCGAAAATTCCCGACGCCCGCCGCACCAGGTCGTGATGACCATTGGTGATCGGGTCGAAGGTCCCTGGATACAAAGCGCTACGCTTCATGCAGCAGATAATACCCGACCGCGCCGGCGCGACCTGACCGATGCACATGCCAGTCGGCTGGTGGCGCCAGCGTCGCTGGTTGCTCAAGATAGATCCAGGCTGCCGGTGCCAAGCAACCCGACGTGCGCAGCCGCGCCAGCAACTTTGGCACCAGATCGGCTGAGAACGGCGGATCCAGAAACACGATGTCGAAGCGCAGCCCGGACACACGCGATAGCCAGTCGGCGGCATCACTGCAATGGATCTGGTAATTCGTACCCTGCCAGTCCTTAAGAAGTGACTCCAGCGACCGCACCGCCTCGCGTTGCTGGTCGACGAATATCACCTGCGCTGCACCGCGCGACAAAGCCTCCAGACCCAGGGCTCCGCTGCCAGCGCACAGGTCGAGGCACCGAGCACCCAGAATTCGGGGCGCGAGCCAGTTGAACAGGGTTTCGCGGACTCGGTTCGGTGTTGGCCTGACTCCTGCAATGGCCGGGAAGCGCCAGCGGCGACCGCGCCAGGACCCGGCAATGATGCGTAGCTCGACCGCCGACTGCGGCGCCGCAACTTCGTGCAGGCGTCGTCCGGCCGTTGTGGTTTTTTTGCCTCGCCGTCTCACGCAGCTCGCTTGCCTCAGTTCTGCCCGGAAGCGTACCCTAGCGTATCTACTACAAGAACTGCGGTGCGCTGAACGTCCACCGCCCGTCCACTTTAGGAGTCTCTAGCATGAACAGGCAACTCATTGCCGCCCCCGTATTACTCGCAGCGATTTTGCTGGCGGGTTGCTCCAATTCTTCATCCGACGGTACCGGCGGTACTGTTGGCGCGACTAACACCGCGAGCGGCAACAACAATCCTAACGGTGGCACTACCCCCATCCGCAGCGATTTCCGCGCACTGTATGTGGCGCCGGTTACTGTCAACGGCGTCACCGCCACACCGATCCTGCCCTATCCCACTGACCTATATTTCAATGGCTCGACCGACGGCACCCTGAATCTGCCAGCGAATTCGTTAGAACCGGGCGGTGGCGCAGTCAATGCGCTCGACGGTTTTTCGACCACCGCTTCGATATCGGTGCGATTCAGCAGCGCGATTGATCCGGCTACGTTGACAGCGGCGAACGTGCGCGTCGTCCACGTCAATATTGATAACACGACCAAAGCAACCGTGGGCGTTCGCGGCGTTCTCACCTTTGGCACGGATTTTTCGGCGACGGTAAATCCTGACCCGACCACGGGTGGTTCCAACCTGCTGATTACGCCGCTCAAGCCACTTCTGCCGAGCACAGGCGCAACCAACGTGGGTTATCTGGTGGTGCTGACCAACGGTATTCGCAGCGCGTCAGGCACCGCGGCCAATGCGGACTCCGACTTCGAAACCATCAAGGCTGCTCTGCCGACCTGCACAGCGATCACCAATGCGACGCTCAACGGCATCTGTCGTTTGACCGCGGCGCAGTTCCAGATCGCCGGTGGTGTTGGCGTCAACACAGCAGGCATCATTCAGAGCTTCAGCTTTTCGACGCAGAATACGCGCGACACGATGAACATCCTGGCGGCGCAAATTGCTGCCGCGGCGCCGCGGCCGATTACCGCCCGTCCCACCGGCCTGACGACGGCACAGGCATTGCCTGGCGCCGCTGGCAGAGCCAATTTGTTCGCCGGCACGCTGCAGGTTCCTTATTACCTGTCACGCACCGCTCCCTTGAGCGCATCATGGACCGGCAACCCGTCACCGCTCGATGCTAACAGCCGCTTCCTCACACGCTTCAACCCGGTAGCGCTGGTCACTGAAACGCTTACCATTCCGGTGTTGTACACGGTGCCTAACGCGACGTCTGCGGGCGGCGGCGTGAAACCAGGCGCGGGCTGGCCAGTGGTTATTTTCCAGCACGGCATCGGCGGCAATCGCACGCAAATGCTGGCGATTGCCGATGCCATGGCCCAGGCAGGTTTTGTCGTGACTTCCATCGACCAGCCACTGCACGGACTGACCGATGGTACGAGTCCGTTGTTCGCAGTACCTGCCAACCCTCTTTATGGCGGAACAGCGCCTGCGGGAGCAGCTTCCTACGAGCGCACATTCGACCTGGATCTCGTTAACAACACGACCACGGCGCCGCCGGGCGGCGATGGCCGCGATCCGTCGGGCACGCATTTCATCAATCTCGCGTCACTTTTGACCAGCCGCGACAACCTGCGCCAGGCAGCCACCGACCTGTTGACGCTCACGCGCGCGGTGCCGACTCTGGATCTGAACGGTGACGCCGTTGCCGACATCGATGCTAACAAGATCTATTTTGTCGGCCTTTCGTTGGGTGGCATCGTCGGCACGACCTACGCGGGCCTGCCAAGCGGCCTGCGCGCAGCGGTTGCCTCTGTGCCGGGCGGCGGAATCGCGCAACTGTTGAACGATTCTCAAACCTTCGGCCCCACAATCCGCGCCGGACTGGCGGCACAGGGCCTACCGTCCACAGCTCTGCCACAGTTCTTCCGCGATGCACAGACCGCAGTCGATGCAGGCGACCCGTTGAACTACGTGACTTCGGCAGTCGCGCTGCGACCTTACCTGGTGCAGCAGGTCACTGGCGACACTGTTGTACCTAACACTGCATCGCAGCGTTTGTATACCGCCGCCAGCCTCGCGCGCTTCGGTACCGTGGGCGCCAATGCGGCGTCGCGGGGCTGGATCAACATGACCGCCGGCAGCCACGGTTCGCTGTTGAGCCCTGCAGCCAGTGCCGCAGCTACGGTGGAAATGCAAACACAGGCAGTCACTTTCCTGGCTTCGGACGGCGCGATCATCAGGATCAGCAACGCCGCAGTCGTCCAGCCTTAGTCGGATCGGATCTCTTGTCCAGAGGGGCGGCCTTGGCTGCCCCTCTGGTTGTTAGAAATCTGCGCACCCTATGCCCGAGAACAATGACCGTCAGGGGTTTTTCGGCCGCCTGCGGCAAAAACTCAACAAACCCAATTCATGGTTGTCGTACGACCTGGCGGAGCTGTTTCGCGGCCGCAAGATCGACGAAGAAATTCTGGAAGAACTGGAATCCCGACTGCTGAGCGCGGACGTGGGCGTGCAGGCAACGGGTGAATTACTGGAGAGTCTGCGCAAAAAGGTGGCGCGCAAGGAGCTCGCCGATGTCGCGGCGCTGCTGAGCGCGCTGCGCACTGACATTGCTGCCCTGCTCGCGCCAAGCGCCAAGCCCTTGCAGATTGACACGCACCATAAGCCCTATGTAGTTCTGGTGGTCGGGGTGAATGGATCGGGCAAGACCACAACCATCGGCAAGCTGGCACGACGCTTCGCCGATGAAAAGCGGCGCGTGATTCTCGCGGCCGGCGACACATTCCGCGCCGCTGCGATCGAGCAGCTGGGTATCTGGGCGCAGCGCACCGGCGCCACTCTAATCGCACAGGCGGCCGGGTCAGACCCAGCGGCAGTCATGTTTGACGCTATCGCGGCGGCCCGTGCGCGCGGCGCCGACATTGTCATTGCCGATACGGCCGGTCGTCTGCAGGCGCAGGCACACTTGATGGAAGAACTGCGCAAAATCAAACGGGTGCTGCAGAAAGCCGAACCGACCGCACCGCACGAAGTGCTGCTGGTGCTGGATGGCAACCAGGGCCAGAACGCGCTCGCGCAGGTGGAGCAATTCCATGCCGCCGTCGGCGTGACCGGCCTCGTGATCACCAAACTGGATGGTACCGCCAAGGGCGGAGCCGTGGTCGCGATTGCGCGCCGCTTTGGACTGCCCATACGGTATATCGGCATCGGCGAAGGACCGGAGGACTTCGGCGAGTTCGATGCCGACGCTTTCGCGCGCGCGCTGGTCGATGGTTCCGCGGGCGGGCATACTGCGCCGCCGTGATTGAATTTGAACGTGTACACAAGCGTTATCCCAATGGCCGCGAAGCGCTGACCGATGTCAGCCTGCGGATCTCCGCTGGCGAAATGGTTTTCCTGACGGGCCGCTCAGGTGCCGGCAAAAGCTCGGTGTTGAAGCTGATCGCTTTGCTCGAACGCCCAAGCCGAGGCAACGTCACAGTCGCCGGCATGCAAACCCGCGATCTACCCGCTGGCAAGATCCCCGCATTGCGCCAGAAAGTCGGCATGGTCTTCCAGGACCATAAACTACTCACTGATCGCCCGGTTTTCGACAATGTGGCTCTGCCTCTGATCGTTACCGATACACCGCTGCGCGAAGTCGACAAACGCGTGCGCGCAGCGCTTGACCAGGTCGGATTGTTAGGCAAAGAGAAACTGTCGCCGCTGGAACTGTCGGTCGGAGAACAGCAGCGAGTCGGCATTGCGCGCGCCTTCGTGGCAAGACCACCTATCGTCATCGCCGATGAACCCACCGGCAACCTGGATCCGGAACTGGCGCGCGACATCATGCGACTCTTCAAACGTTTTCAGGAAGTTGGCGTAACGCTGGTTATCGCCACACACGACCACGATCTGGTACGCGAGTTCGGCACGCGGCAGTTGGTCATGGCAGATGGCAAACTGCAAGAACACAGCGCCATGGCGCACGCCCCAGAACCTTCGCCGCCAGCTGGTGTCGCATAATGGCTGCCGTCGTGACCTGGCTGCTGCGCCATGTGCAGGCTCTGTTAGGCGCGTTGGGGCGCTTGGCTCGCAGCCCGCTTGCCAGCGTCATGACCGTTTTTGCGATCGCGCTCGCCCTCGCCATGCCATTGGCGCTGAAACTGCTGGTCGACAATCTTAGGACGGCCACCGGCAATTTCGCAGACGCGGTCGACCTCACCGTGTATCTCAAGACCGACGTCAAACTGGAGAAAGCGCAGCAATTGGCCCGTAATGCCCGCCTGAGGCGCGGCGTTGCCACCATCAAGCTGGTCCCTGCAGATGAGGGTCTGGCGGAATTTCGCGAGCACTCCGGTTTTGGCGAAGCCCTGCAGGCGCTGGAGGGTAACCCGCTGCCACACGTTCTCAATGTGCGGCCAGCTGCGGATTCCAGCACGCCCGCGCAAATGGAAAACATGAAGCGCTACTTCGCGGCTTGGCCCGAAGTGGAATCCGTGCAGGTGGACAATGAATGGGTGCAGCGATTCAGCAACATTCTGCTGGTTCTCAGTCGCTTGATGCTGTTAGGAGCTTTTTTGTTAGGATTCGGCGTGGTCGCCATCATCGGCAACACCATTCGGCTGGAGATCCTTAACCGTCGCGCAGAAATCGAAGTTACCAAACTAGTAGGCGGCTCCAACGCTTTCGTGCGCCGGCCATTTCTCTACACCGGAGCTCTGTATGGTCTGGTGGGCGCAGTGCTCGCGTTAGGACTGGTGTCTTTGGGTATCGCCCTGATTTCCGGGCCGGCGAATCGCCTGGCCGAGTTGTACGGCAGCGGTTTCAAACTACAGGGTGCTGGCCCGCTGGATATTGGCGTGTTGCTGCTAGGTGCGCTGGGCTTGGGTCTGTTCGGCGCCTGGCTCTCCGCAGGGCGTCAGCTGGCAGCGATCGAACCGCGCGCCTGACTATTTTATCAGCAAAAACAAACAGTTAGGCTTCACAAACGAACTGTGAAGCGTACTTAGCACTCAAACCCTCCGAGTGCTAAAATAGCGCTCGTAGATGATGGGTTCTCACCTTGGAGGTTTGGTACCGATGAGTACAAGCGCACTGGCTCTTCGCTCGGGCAAAGATGTCGCCGAGTTTGCCCTGACCGGGCCGCTGGGCAGTTTCGACGCCTATCTCGATCGCGTGTCCCGCATTCCAATGCTGTCGCGCCAGGCAGAGCAGGAATTGGCGCAGCGCTTCCGCCTTGATGGCGATCTGGAGGCGGCGCGCTCGCTGGTGCTGTCACATCTGCGATTCGTCGTGCATATCGCCCGCGGATACAGTGGTTATGGCCTGCCAACGGGTGATCTCGTGCAGGAAGGCAATGTTGGCCTGATGAAGGCCGTCAAACGCTTCGACCCTGCCATGGGCGTGCGGCTCGTCTCCTTCGCCGTGCATTGGATTCGCGCGGAGATTCACGAGTACGTGCTGCGCAACTGGCGTCTGGTGAAGGTCGCTACCACCAAAGCGCAACGCAAACTCTTTTTCAATCTGCGCCGACTCAAGAAGAATCTGACTTGGCTGTCGGCCGACGAGACTGCCGCTGTCGCCAAAGAGCTTGGCGTCAGCGTCGCCGAAGTTACAGAGATGGAACAGCGCCTGTCGGCGCGAGATTTGTCTTTCGATCCGACGGCCACCGACGATGAGGACGATGCCAGCTATTCGCCGGCGCAATATTTGCCTTCCCCCGATGCCGATCCTGCCGTGCAAACCGAAGCGGAAGAATGGGAGGGCGCCACCCATGATCGTCTGCAGCAGGCGTTGGCGACGCTCGATGCCCGCAGCCGCGATATTCTTGTTAGCCGCTGGAGCGACGATGACAAGTCGACGTTGCATGACTTGGCCGCACGATACAGCGTCTCCGCCGAGCGCATCCGTCAGCTTGAAGCTAACGCCATCAAGAAACTGCGCGGACTGATGACCTGAGGCAGCAACCCGCGCAGGCGGTTACTGCCCGAAAGTGAAGCGCACTCCCAGCTGCACATTGCGTCCCGGCAGGGGCACGATGTCCTTCAAAGGCGATGCGTGGAGACGCGCGTCCCGGTCGAGCAGATTGTCGCCACGCAGATAGACTGAGAGGATGTTGCGGGCAAGCTTCAGTCGATAACTGCCTTCCACAGCCAGCCAGTCAAATCCTGGCGTTGCCGTTTCGTTCGCCGCCGTCTCGGTCTGGGCGCCTGTATGCGTATAGCGCAATTCTGCAAACCACAGTGCGGCATCGAGTTGCAAAGCCACGCCGGCCCGGTACGCCGGAATCGACGGCAGATTGCCGCCGTCCATGAGTCGGCCGCGCACCCAGTCACCGAAAACGCGCACCCGGACGCTCGCATCCTGCGCGTGACCTAACAAAACCGCCGCCTCCGCTTCAGCGCCGTAGGTCTCCACGTCGTTCTGACCGTATTGAAAGACCGGCAGAGCTTCCTCGTCCTCTGCACCGCCCACGAAAGTGCCGTCGGCCGCCGGAAAAATGAAGTTCTGGTAGCGGTTGTAGAACATGGCAACGGCGGTCTGCCAGCGTTCACCGCGCTGCTGAAAAGTCACATCAAGGGAGTTAGCCACTTCTTTGCGGAACTGATCGTTGCCGACCTCGACACGCCCCAGCGCCAGGTGAGGACCGTTGGCATAGAGCTCAGTTGCCTGAGGATGTCGCTCGGTGCGGCTGACGGCGACGGAAAACCGCCGGCCTGCAACCGCCCGCCAGACCGCACCCAGCGACGCGCTGACGGCGTGGTCGTCGTAGCGGGCCAGACCGACCGCAGCGGGCGTGATGCGCTGATTGTCGATGCGCATACCCGCCTGCAACTGCCAGGAGCCGAGATCGCGCTCATGAACACCAAACAGTCCGACGGTGGTCGTCAGGCTCGGCGGGACAAATGCCTCGTCGCCCACTGCAGAAAAATCTTGGCGACTGATTTGCATACCGATCTGCGAGCGGCTTTGCTCGGAGGGTTTCCTGAGAAGCGCAACGCGCGCATCCAGTTGCCGGTTGTCAAACCGGGTGCCTGGCTGACCAGGCGCCTCGAATTCAGTGTGTGTGTAGTCGCTGCCAGCCGCCTGCGCTTCCACACTGCTGAACCCTGCGCTCTCGAGGTTCGCGCGGTATCGCAGATCGACGCGCTCCTGGTGCATGTCGATAAACGCTTCCGCCTCCGTGGGCAAACCGTAGTTGCTCTCGAAGCGCGAATAGGCGGCTCCCAGCTGGCCGTCTGCAAACAGCCAATTGCCACCTGCACCCATGGCACTGGTTTCGCTGGCACTGTTAGCTACCCGGAAATCCGCCGTGCGCATGTCCGAAGTTTCGCGGTCACTGCCTTCAACATAGAAGTTGCCGCGTTCGCCCGAGAGGGCCAGCCTTGCGGAGAGACTGCGCTCGGACAGCGCATCGCCACCGTGCAACGCCAGGGTTCCCGACCAGGGAGCCGCCATTCTGTCGGCGCGAAATCGCTGCGTCACGACATTGACGACGCCACCCGCGGCGTCACTGCCATATAGCAGTGCCGCAGGGCCGCGCAAAACCTCAATTTGCGTGGCATCCGCGGTATCGATGGCAACGGCATGGTCGTCGCTGATGTTAGCCACGTCCATCGCTGTCAGCCCGTCGCTGAGTACTTCAACCCGGTACCCGGAGAGCCCGCGCAGTACAGGACGATCAGCGACCGGACCATAGAACGTCGAACTGACACCCGGCGTATTGGCCAGCGTCTGGCCCAGGCTCAAGTTGTTCTGGCGCTGCAAGGCGTCACCCGCGATCACCGTCACCGGCTGGGCCGTGTCACCGATCGTCGCCGCGAAAGGCGCGGCCGTCACAACAACCTCGGACAAATCATCATCGCAAAACGCTGCCGGCACGCTCAGCGCCAGCGCAACGGCAGCAATCAATTTTTTCATGGGAATCTCCGCAAAACGAATAAGATCCGCAGCCAAACAGCTGCAGACTCGAAATCTCGATGGCAGGGCCCGGCGACGGGCGGAGAATCAGTGCCGGGGTGGACCGCGAGCCTGGTAGGAGTGATACCGGGCCGTTCCCGCAGGCAATGAGCTAACGACAAGCGTGATGATCGACCAGGCTGCAAACCAGGTCAGAGCCGGCTGGGCAGGCGACGTGCCGGAGGGCGCACTGAGCTGTGTGCAAATGTCGCAAAGTTGAGCGTGATCGCCATCTGGAACCGATGTGGCGTCATGAACGTGCGTGGCGCGCAGCAACGCCAGCCACAGGACAGCAGCCACCAGCACGGCAACGACAAGGTGCCGCTTGCGAGCGAAATCGCTGTTAGCGTGATGCGGACTGTTATCGCAGATGTTCACTGGACGATTGTAATCGAAGATCGGTGTTTTAAGGACCCTATTAACTCTAGCCAATGCCGGCGCCACTCGCCGGCGGGCTGGTCGCTTTGCTATAGCCGCGAGGCCGTATGGCTACCGTATTGCGCGGCCCTTGCTTGCCAGTTCCGCGCGAATAGCAGACTCCTGCTGCGGCGAAAACTCGAACTGCAATTCAAGATCCGTAGTACCGCCATGCTCAAAGACTACCGTCATGGCACGGGTCCAGGTCGAATAGCCGGGAAACACCCGGGCACAAGCCAGCGCCGGTATTGGGTCCGCGAGCGCCGCCTGGATTGCGGGACACGGAATTCAATGGCAAGCGAATGCGCACGCGGCGCCAGTTATCAGACATCTCCAGCACCTTGATCCGCATCCACAGGAACGGCGGGTACCATTCCAGAAGTTTCCTGTCGCTGAGTAGCCTGCGCTCGGCTATTGCCGCGATAAGGCGCTGAAACACGCGCGGTTTGGGCGGCACGTCAGAGTCCCATTGCCAAGTCGTTTTGGCGAGCGTAGCGTCCGATTTCCATGCGCAATATTAACGAGTGGCTCACCGAATATGGGCAGAGTCACCAAAACCCGGTCAACAAGCAGCTGCATTGGCTGTGCGTACCGCCCATTGTGCTGACAGTGCTCGGCTTCGTCGCCAGCCTGCCCGCCCCATCGTTGGCAATTTGGCCAGCGTTCAATTGGGTTTACGTGGTCAGTTTTCTGGCGCTGCTGTACTACTGGTTTCTGTCGCCGCCACTGGCGCTCGGCATGATTCCGCTGCTCGGATTATTGCTTTTTTTGTTAGGTCTTTTGACCCGACTGCCATGGCCGCTGTGGCAGAGTTGTTTGGTCATTTTCGTGCTGGCGTGGATCGTCCAGTTCATCGGTCACCATATCGAGGGCAAACAGCCGTCCTTTTTCAAAGATCTGCAGTTCCTGCTGATCGGCCCGTTGTGGCTGCTGGCATTTGTCTACCGTGCGCTAAACCTGAAATACAGTCCGACGCATGACAAATAGCAGTTTGGGCGGCATCACCGGCGGCATGGTTGTCAGCCGGGCACTGGCGCGCTACGGCATCGGCACAGTATTTTCGCTCGCAGGCGCCTCGCACACCTATTTGTTAGACGCACTGGATCGGGATGGCTTCAGAATCATCTCGAACCGCCACGAATCTGGTTGCGTAGGTGCGGCGGACGGCTACGCACGCATCACCGGCAAGCTCGGCGTCGCACTGATCATTGCCGACCAAGGCACACCTAACGCAATAAACGGCATTGCCACCGCGTTTCATGCCTGCTCGCCAGTTCTGATCCTGATTGCGCGGCTGCCCAATTCCTGGACCGAAGCGGAATCCGAGTACGATAACGTCAAGCATCCATTGGTCGGAACCATTACCAAGTGGTCGCGCTCCGTGCCCGCCGCAGAACGCCTCGCTGAATTCGTCGATGTCGCGGCCAAACGTGCATTGAGCGGCCGTCGCGGGCCGGTCGTACTGCAGATTCAACAGGAATACCTGCAGGCAACGCTCAGCGACTACGGCGCCGCGGCTCAGCCGGCGGCTCAGTTGTCACGCGCCGGCGCGGATCCGCAGCAAATTGCTGCCGCCGCAGATTTGTTAGCTGGTGCGCATCGACCATTAATCATCACTGGCGCAGGCGCTGCCTGGGGCAATGCTTCCGCCGGCAATGGCGGCTCGGGCGTCGCGACCCGTGCCTCGAGTGGTGCACTCGAGGACATCGTCAGCAATTTCCATATTCCGATCGCAGGCAATGGCCTCGGGCGCGGCGTGGTGGCGGAAGACTGGCAGCGTTCCTTCAACTGGCCGATGATGCAGATCGCCGCCAAAGATGCGGATGTCGTTTGTGTCATTGGCGCCCGACTCAAGCAGCGCCTGGGCTATGGACTGTCGCCGCGTTTCTCACCGAACGCCAAATTCATTCAGATCGATGTCGAAGCCGAGGAACTATCACGCAATCGCCGCATCGATGTACCAATTTCAGCCGATGCCGGGCTCGCCGCTGGCCAATTGCGGGAAGCGCTCGTTGGCCTGCGCGGCAATCCTGCGATGGTCGCGGCGCGCGGCGACTGGTTGCGCGCGGCGCTGCAAGACCGGCTGAGTTATCTGGATCAAGTCGAAAGCGGTGTGCACCAGAGCATTCACCCATTGGTGTTAGGTCGGCAACTCGCAAAGCGCCTGCCCGCAAACGCGGTCATTGTTGGCGATGGCGCGGACGTACAAAACTGGATGTATGGCGCGCTCAAAGTGCAGCGCTCGCCGGGTTTTCTGGACCATTACCCCATAGGTGCGATGGGGGTAGGCACGCCGCTCGCCGTCGGTGCCGCGGCTGCGGTGCGCGAAATGTCACTGGCCTCCGGCGTCGATGTGCCGCCCACTTTGCTGACAACCGGTGACGGGTCTTTTGGTTTTTATCCGGCCGAATTGCATGCGGCTGCGATGGCTGGCCTAAAACTCATCTGCGTGGTCGGCAATGACGGCGCCTGGGGCACGGAGTTGCATGGCCAGGTCAAGGCGATCAAGCGCACTATTAACACTGAGTTGGGGTACCAGCGCTACGATCTGGTGGGCCAGGGCTTTGGCTGTCACGGCGAACACGTCGCGACGCCCGCCGAGCTGCAGCCGGCGCTCGACCGAGCCTTTGCCCACAACGGTCCGAGTGTAGTTAACGTGATCATTGACCGAAGTGCAGGCGCGCAGATCAAATCGGATGCGCGCGCGCAGATGATCATGTTTGATGATCTGGCCAGCAACCTGAAAGCCCAGCACACTTTCGCTGGCTAACAAAAATGAGCCCATGAACGTACGCGCCGACGACCAAGATTTTCCTTATCCACGCCCGGCCTATGCCTGGTACGTGGTGTTCGTGCTGTGGTGTGCCTACGTGCTGGCTTTTGTCGACCGCGAAATCATTGCGCTCATGGTCAAGGACATCAAGGCCTCGCTGCAACTTTCGGATTGGGAGATCAGCTGGCTGTTAGGGTTCGCGTTCGCATTTTTCTATACTTTCATCGGAATTTTTCTCGGCTGGCTTGCGGACCGGGGCAATCGACGCTGGCTGCTGTTCGGCGGCGTGACAGTGTGGAGTCTGATGACCTGCGCATGCGGCATGGCAACCACATTTCCAGGGCTGTTCGCCGCCCGCGTCGGGGTCGGCGCTGGCGAAGGCGCGCTGAATCCTTCTGCTCTGCCCATGATCAAGGACTATTTTCCGCCCGACAAAGTCGGCCGTGCCACTGGGTTTTATACCGCGGGCGTCTCCAGTGGCAGTGGGGTTGCCTTCATCATCGGCGGCGGCCTCATTTATCCCGCCTTGCTTGCCGCTGGACCGCAGGTCTGGCCGATCATTGGGCAGGTTGAGCCCTGGCAGCAGATGTTTATCTATGTGGGCTTGCCCGGCTTTCTGATCGCACTCCTGGTGCTGACCATCAAGGAGCCGGTCAGGCGCGAGTTTCTGCGCACCGGCAAAAAGCCCATTGCAGCACCACTTTGGGAGACCTTGGCATTCCTCTTCAAGCGCTGGCGCACCTACATCGTGCTTTTTCTGGCGCTGTCGGTGCTGGCCATCATGGCCTATGGCGTCGGGTTTTGGATTCCGGAGTTCCTGCGACGCACCTACCAGCTCGACGACAAGACCTGGGGAATGTATGTCGCCTGGCGCGGTGTCGTTACGGTGTTTGCCGGACTCTTTGGTGTCATTGCCGGTGGCTGGGCCTGCGACCTGCTCAAGGACAAGTACCAGGACAGTTACGTGCGGATCTGTATCGCGTCTTATGTACTCATGGCAATCGGCTATTGCAGTTTCGCGCTGATGCCCACACCGGAACTCGCGCTGGTCATGTTGATACCGGCTTCGATCGGCGCCGCGGCGCCAACCGCTGCAGGCGCGGCGGCCGTGCTGGCAATTTCACCGCCGCATATGCGCTCGCAGATCACCGCGTTTTATTACTTTGTGCTCAACGTGGTTGGCCTGACTGTCGGTCCGCCCGCGGTCGGCGCGATGACGGATTTCTATTTCCATGACGAGTCGCAGTTGCGCTATTCGATCACCGTAGTCGCAGCATTTTTCTCGGTGATCGGCATGCTGTTATTGCTCTATAACCGACGCCATTTCAGAATTGGTATGGAAGAAGCGAAGTCTTGGGCATAGCGCCACCGACTGGATTATTGAACCACTGACGGAACAATTTTGACGTTTTTCGCGCTATTTAGTTGGAATACGAACCTATGAGCAACACACCGTCGAACGGCCTCCCTATCCTGCAGCGCGATCACCGCAGTGTGATGGGCAAGGTTCTGTACACCAGCAAGAAGCCAGAGCGACTCAATCAGGAACGCGGGCGGGAGTATTTCCGTATCGATGTGCATGCCGATGGGACGCGCACCTGCACCGCGCATTGCGAGATCGATGACCGCCCGTCTGTCATGCGGGACATTACCTACTCACTGGACCGCGACTGGATGCCGACCGATTGTTTTGTGCGCTTGTCGGTCGGCAGCAAGTTCATGGGTTCCGGCTGGTTTCGGTTCCACCCGTCCTACGCCGAGTGCGAAGCTAACACTTCGCTTGAAGGCCGCGTCTCTCAACGGATGGACATCGCCACACCGCTGAAGACTTTCCAGAACCATGCGATCGCCTGTGATGCCTGGCACCTGCGACTGATCGACCAGAAAAAGCCCGGCCAGGTCCAGCGCATCCAACAGATGCTTTTGTCTTCGCCGGATCATCGCGGCGCCACCGGACCCATGCTGTTTTCCATCGGCCTGAATCTGGTGTTCGTGGGCCCGGAGAAAGTGACCGTCGGCGCCGGCACCTTCGATGCCCTGCACTACCAATTCGTCACCAACCCGGAGCTGCCGCAGGAGCACCCTCCCTATGACGTCTGGTGCACGGCCGACGGCGATTACCTGTTTTTGAAAGGCCAGGTTGCGGGCTACATGCAGACTTATTACGAACTGGTCGAGCTGTCACGCGGACCCCATTGGAGCAATCCGTAGGACGGCGCGATATGCCGCATACAAGGCGAGACGGTGACCAACTTCGTGAATCGGCCTAACGTCGCAATCGGGCGCCCAAGCAATGATTTGATGCAATTCCGCACAAGCACCCTTGAAACGACGGTTGCCGCCATGCGGCGATGGCGTATATTTTTGTTGTTGAATATTTCAACAATAGGGTTCGCTTATGGCAACTGTTAATTTCAGCGTGCCCGATGATGTAAAGGTGGAATTCGACAAAGCTTTCGGTGATCAGAACAAGAGTTCGATCATTGCCGACTTGATGCGAAGGGCCGTGCGCGAGCGCCAGCTCCAGATCAGGCGAAGCCGAGTGTTTCGCCAATTAAGCAGCGCGCGCGCAGGTCGGCCATCCGTCAGTGGCAAGGAAATACGCAAGGCACGGGCCGCTGATCGTCCGTGATCATCGTGCTCGATGCGAGCGTGATTCTCAAATGGCTGATTGAGGGCCCACAGCGCGAACCAAACACTGACAAGGCATCGGCCATCATGAAGTCAGTTGCAGAGGGGGAGATGGAAATCCTACAACCTGTGCATTGGCTGGCAGAAGTGGCAGCCGTCGCTGCGCGACTTACTCCTTCTACGGCGGTTCGGGATGTCGAACTGCTTGCGGCGTTGGAATTTCCAACGTCCGACGATCCGAATGTCATCGCGCGAGCAACCAACCTGGCGATCGAGACCAAGCAGCATCTTTTCGACACGCTCTATCACGCCGTGGCGCTTGAAGGCGAGGGTGCGGTGCTGGTGACAGCTGACGGCCGCTACTATGCGAAAGCCCGGCGCTACGGAAAGATTGCGCTGCTAAACAACTGGAAGTCGCCAGATTAGTCTGCGGCTGACCCACACCGGCCAATCGCCAACGACTGCTTTGAGCCGCCGAATTTCCGAAACCGCGCCACAATTTGCCAGATATCCGTCACGCTGCCGCCACAGGAAGCCGTCTATTCTGACATAAGTTCCAGCCACAAGGTTTGGTTGCCATGGCGAGACCGCGTAGCCTAACGTCTTCCGAAGAAATCGGGATCCTGTCACTTCCATCAGCGTTTCTAGCGATCGGCGGTAGTGGTGCCGACTCAAGCATTTGGCAGGCGCCAACTGTCTGTCAGGCAACAACGAAGATCACGGTTTATGGCGATTTTTTTCATCAAGATGTCAGCTCAGGTAACATGTTGTTAGTAACTCCGTCGAGCGCAACCAAGTGATTCTTAGGAAAAGCGCGGCCATGCGATTCACGGCGCTTATAGTGACTTTGACTGCTGTCGCCGCAATAGCACAGGCTTCAGAGTCTGCCGGTACGATGACTGTAAACCTCGATCGAGCGTGGTTTGTGCCGACGCTCACCCAAAACAATGATCGGGTCTGCGCGTCTATCGAAGCGGACGCTAGGGCTATCTTCAAGTCAGGTGCTACTTGGGACATCCCGTATGGCGACAAGGCAAACTATTTCAAGGACCTGAGGAGACTTCCGCGTCCTTACGAAGGCCAAGTGCAAACCAGTCCAACAGTCCAGTTATTGGACGGCGATCCGGCCCAGGTCAAACTTGTTGAACCTAACGGATCGGTGTTTTACCTGTACTTCCAAACCAATCCAGGGTGCGGTGGTGCATGCGAGACAGCCACTGTAGTGGCTTCGGCAAAGCCGTTCCAGAAAGGCGATATAGCTAAATCGGAAGGGGAAACTAATTACCCGGCAACTCCTGCTGCGCAAACGTGGGCTACGTACGAGTCCGCAAAGGGCGATCACTACGTAATCGGCGTAACGGACGGACACCTTCAGGTTTATCGGCTGACGCAGAGGGTTCCTTTGAACCTGGCATGTGACGTCATTGTCGAACCTAACAAATTGCGTGACAATCCGGACGCTGCACTTCAGGCCGCACTCACGACGATCGATGCCTTCAGAGACGCGGCGAATGGACTAACGCGAGGTGCAGGCAGTTGCGGAAGCATGAGCACCGCTTATAGGTGGAAGACTGAACTGCAGCGGGAGCTCTATCAAGCGCTCTACCGTCCATGGGCTTTTCGGCCTTGGGCGGAGAATCAGGAATTGAAAAGCGAGAATAGCGGCGGTGACTACAGCCGCATTCGTGAGCAGCTGAAAACCTGGTCATCGGGTGGCGTGCTCGAACGACAGGCCTATATTGCGTATGTGGCGCAGCTCGGACGTACTACGAATGAATTGACGCAGTTCTATGTTGCGAAGTTCGGATTGACAGCGGATCAGGCACGAAAGCTGGCTACTCGCGCGCTGACTGCGGCGGTGGCCAATACCATGGGCTTTTACATGTATGAGCCCTATTCGGGCGCCGATGAAGAGGCACTCAGAATAGCGCTGTTGGAACGTTTGTCCATGAGCACCGTGCGTGCCATGCGACTTGAGGGAGTACCCTTATCTAAGGTTTTGGACAGTGCTGTGATGTATCCCGAGGCCTTGGGCTATCTGCTGGAGCAGCGCGCCGACCCGAACTGGGTGAACGATTTCGGCAAGACTGCCCTGATGTATGCGGCGCAGTACAACCAGCAAGAGAGCGCGGCCTTGTTAGTTGCCCACGGGGCAGATCCAAACGCCGCCACAATTTTTCCATCTGACAACTGCTACTACACGGTTTCGACCACTGGCATGACGCCGTTGCACTATGCCGTGCGCTACGCCTCGGCTGGATTGATCAAACTGCTGCTAGCCAACGGTGCGTTGACATTTAGCAAGTCCAGCCGCGGATATCCTTTGGACTGGCTACGCGAGTACGGCAGTCCTTCCGCTAGGGAACGCAATCCGAATCTCTCCGAGCCGGACGTCGCTGAATTGTCAGAATTACTGAGACTGCCTGATCAGTCAACTCTGAAGACACTTTCGGCGGAACGGACTCGACGCGCGGAGCGCGACTACGCCACCGGTCGGTTTGAGCAGGCCTATCGCGAAATCAGCGCCGCGTTGCGTGCGGACGCTGACAACACAACGGCGCTTGCCGATTTTCAGCTGATCGCACTGAAGACGAATCGACGTGGCGCCGCGCTGCAAGCAGGGAGTGAACTCCTTAGTAGCGGCTTGAGTCCGCAGCTACAGGCCAACGTCTGGTTCAACAATGGCTTGGCTTGCGAAGGGCAACGCTACCTCTCATACAACGGAAAATATTACTGCAGCGGAGATCAATATCGCCCGTTCCTCAAGTCGTGGCGACTAAGCCCAAGTACAGCTCGAGCGAACAAGCTACGCGAACTCTTCGAGTCCGTGAAAAAAACGACCTGCGGCGTTAGCAACGGAGCCATGGGCAAGGAACTGTTTCATTTTGAATTCACGCAGTTAAGCGATGCAGGCCAACACGAGCAGGTCCAGCGAATATATGCATTCCATCCGCGATCACGTGTCATTGGTCCAAATGAAATCTATTGGACTACAAAGTTTTGGGATACCGGCAAGCCAGTGCCAACCTTAGTAAAGCCGATGATTGGTGACCGCTACGATTTCGGGAACTTTGCAGTTACGGTGTTGGAAACGCAGTCCATGCCCCAAGGTGAAGTAACCGTCAATGGCAAGATTTGCCACCCCTACAACTGACTACACTCAATATAACGCCCGAAGCGAGCAGACATCGAGTAGTAATCAAGTTTGTTAGCTCTAGTCTAAGTAGTCGTCCCTGATAAACCCCGTTTTCCGTTGTGCAGATCATGCTGCTGCGTTAGCGGCAAATGGGATTTTTAGATCGATGAGTAACGCGCGCCAAAAA
>JAYVJR010000091.1:0-13695 GCA_043769085.1 Gammaproteobacteria bacterium | reverse complement strand
GCGAGGCGCGTTACCTGGGCAGAGCTTCCCTAGGGCGCGGGGCGGCGCCTGGTGCGCGCCTTGCTGGATCGACACGCCCAATCGTGCAGGAACTTCAATTGTAACGCGAGCTGCGCAATCTGCCTGTCAGGGGGCCAGTCGCCGCGACTGGTCACGGCACTCGATGTCAGCCCATTGATAAATGTCATCAACGAGGCCAACACATCTGCCCGCAGACCGGGCGACCAGCGTTGCCATTGTCGCCAGTGAGCGGCGATGCAGCGCTCAAACACGCGTGCGTATTCCTTGTGCACCCAGGCATTGAGCTGCTTCGCACTGCGATCCGTAGAGACCTGCCCCCAGAATGCCGTCCAGAACACGCACTCAGCCAGGCGGGCGGCATCCATGGGCAGCGACTCCGACAAGACCGACAGCAAATCGCTGCTCGGGTGTTTGCCGGTGGTCAGCCTGGTCTCGATGCGATGCAGATTCAGCCGCAGCGCCGCGAGCATGATGTCCTGCTTGGTCTTGAAATAATGCGCAATCATGCCCGTGGTGTAACCGGCAGCGCTGGCGATGCGCGCGACACTGGCGTGCTCAAATCCGTATTTCGCGACCACCTGACAGGTCGCAAAAGCAATCTGTTCGCGACGTTCGTGGTGATCGACGAGTTTTGGCATGACTCAGTTCGCAGCCTGCAACCCCACCGAACGGCCTCGCTCCGGAGGGCTGGGCAGCTTCGCATGCGCAGCTGCATGCTGCTCGAGTCGTGCGCGCACCGCCGGCTCTATGGCACAGGATTCGCGCCGTGAGGTATCCACGTGCAAATACATCTGCTCGCTGGTTGCTAACAACTTGTCATCCTTCTCACGGTACAGACGATGAAAAACCTGCAGGCGTTTGCTGTCTACCGCCAACACTTGTGTCGTCACAAAGAGCGACTCGTTGACAAGCGCTTCGGCCTGATGCGTCAGGTGCGTCTCAACGGTGAAAAACATGCGCGCAGCGGCGCGGTAGCTGTCATCAATACCAACGCTGCGATAGAAACTGTCGATAGCGTCGCCGAAAATCTGCAGATACCGTGATTCGGTCAAGTGACCATTGTAGTCAATCCATTCGGGCCGCACGCGCATTGGCCAGCGCGGCAACAGAGAATCGCCCTTGCTGTGGTCTGCCCGGGCCGCGGCATCGTCCTGCAGGCGGCTCTCGAGCGCACGCAGCGTCGCGCCGGCGCCAATATTGTATTCGCGCAGTACCTGCTGAATAGCGACCAGGTAATCGTCCCGCAAACGCTCGAGCTCGCGAATCGAACGGCCGTCTGCCTGAGCCTGTGTGCCTTCGACCATGCGATCGATGAGCGCTTCCGTGAGCTCAGGCGCTTCAAGCTTGGTCCATGGCCATTTCAGACAAGGCCCGAATTGCGCCAGCATGTGACGCATGCCGGCTTCGCCGCCAGCTAGGTGATAAATCAGATTGGTTCCCATGCCTGCCCAGCGCAAACCTGGGCCATAGACTATGGAGGCATCCAACTCGCCAGTGGTCGCCACGCCGTCGTTGATCAAGTGCAGGATCTCCCTCCAGATTGCCTCCTGCAGCCGATCTGTCAAATGTCCAGGCACCTCACGCCGCACACGCAGCGGATGCATGCCGATATAGGCAAAAAAGTCAGAGGCTGTCTGCAGCGTCGCCTCGCTGGTCTTGACGCCGCCGACCATCTCCACCAGCGGCAACAGGTAGACGGGATTGAAAGGATGCGCGACGCAGAGTCTTTCGGGGTGCTGCATGTTCAGCTGCAGATCCGTGGGCATTAGGCCAGAAGTGCTCGACGCGATGATCACCTCTGGACGTGCGTGGCGTTCGATAACTGCAAGTACCTGCTGCTTGAGTTCAAGCTGTTCTGGAATGCTCTCCTGGATCAGATCCGCCTGCCCCGCCATGGTCGCAACGTCGGTCGTGAATGTCAGCCTGCCTTTGTTAGGCAGTGGTGCGCTGGTCAAACGCGCCAGCGCCGGTTCGGCATTGGCGATGGCAGCGCGCAGCACGCCTTCCATCTTCGGTTGGACGTCCGCCGCCACTACGTCGATCCCAAAATGCAGCGCTCGTGCCGCCCAGCCGGCACCGATCACGCCCGTGCCCATAAGGCCTAGAGTTCTAACGGTTTGCATCGTTGCAGTCCCTTTTTTATGTAATGGCCATAATATAATAAACGGTGCCAGTCGTTATCGCCGGGGATGGCGAAATCGGCCACTGCTTCGTCGCTTTCAGACTTTGCGGCTATGCGTTCGTGCGAACATGCATTTCGATACGGAACACCCCCTGGTATTGACCGCTAGCTGTGAAAGCCGCATGGGCACGACGGCGGCCGTAACCGGGTTTCTGGCGGCGCGGCGCTTCTACATCATGGAAATGCCGCAATTCGATGACACCATTTCCCAGCGCTTCTTTGTGCGCGTCACGTTTTGCGGGGTAGGCGGGGAAAGCGTCGATGTGGCCAGGTTGCGCCAGGAGTTTGTCAGCGTCGCCAGCCAGGAGCAGATGAGCTGGCGGATCCACGATTCCAGCGAGCGCATACGCGTGGCTAGTGCTGGTGTCCAATTTCGACCATTGCCTGGAGGATCTGCTGTATCGCCACCGCATTGGCGAGCAAGGCTGATCAGGAGCGCAAGCTATTGGAACTGATCGAATCGACTCGCTCGGAACTGGTGGTGCTGGCGCGCTATATGCAGATACTGTCAGACGATCTGTGCCGGAAACTGCAGGGCCGCGCGATCAATATCCATCACTCGTTCCTGCCGGGATTCAAGGGCGCAAAGCCTTACCACCAGGCTTTCGAGCGTGGGGTCAAGGTCATCGGCGCAACCGCGCACTTCGTCACCAGTGACCTCGATGAAGGCCCGATTATCGAACAGGTAGTCGAACGCGTAGATCACAGAGATACCCCCGAGATGCTGGTGGCCGTGGGGCGCGATTCCGAGCGCCGGGCCTTGGCAGCCGCCGTGCGCTACGCCATTGAACACCGCATCTTCCCAAACGGTAGCCGAACAGTGGTCTTCAAGTAGGCCCGCATCCAGAAATCACTTTCCATTAGGACAAATAATTTTCGCCCGCTAGGCTGTCCTAACGTCCTGGGAGCCATAGCGGGTTATGATGGCCGGGTATTTCACAGTAGAGGACGCGAATATGAATTCACCGGCAGAGGTTCGTCCCGCAGAGCCTGCGTCCAGTTCATTGGCCTTGCGCTGGTATGTGCTCGCCATGATGGTGCTGGTTTATACCCTCAGCATCGCCGACCGGTACGTGATGTCAACCGTCCTGGAACCGATCCGGCTGGAACTACAGTTGACCGACTCGGGGATCGCTTGGCTGACTGGCGTCTCGCTGGCGCTTTTTTATGTGATCTTTGGCTTTCCAATTTCGTGGATGATCGATCGAGGCAACAGGCGCAACATTATTGCTGTGTCGGTCATTGTTTGGTCCGCTATGACCACTTTCTGCGGGGTGGCGCAGAATTACTGGCAGCTGCTGTTCGCACGCATTGGCGTCGGGATCGGCGAAGCCGGCGGCACACCCGGCGCCAATTCCATTCTCTCCGACTATTTCCCTGTCAGCCGCCGTCCCATGGCACTGACCATCTTCGCGTTAGGCGCCTCCATTGGTGCCTGGCTGGGCGCAGATGTCGCTGGCGCTATCGCGGACAAGTCCGGCTGGCGCGCGGCCTTCCTGTGGCTCGGCGTACCCGGAGTAATATTTGGCTTGTTAGTGTTTTTCACGGTCCGCGAACCGCGCCGCGGTCAGCTTGACGGCCTGGCGCCGCGTGCGGACGAATCGGCTTCATTCAAAGAATCGATGCAGTACCTGTGGACGCAACGTTCAGCGATCCATGTCATGACCGCCAGCGCTCTGACGGCACTCTGGGGCTGGGGACTGGTGTGGTGGACTCCGACTTACCTGGTGCGCAATTTCGGACTGACGGTCGGCGAAGCGGGCGCGCTGGTCGGCCCCATCCATCTGATCGGCGGCTCCGCGGCGACGATTCTGACGGGTTGGCTGTTAGCCACGAATTGGTTTAACGACCCAAGACGCATCGTCTGGATGATGGGCGCCGGAGTGGGTATCGCAACCATCGTGTCCTATTTCATCTATACGACGCAGTCGCTGTCGATGGCGATGGCGTTGTCGTGGATTTTCATTCCGGCAATCTATTTTTACATCGGCCCCTGCTTCGGTTTGCTCAACAATCTGTGCGAGCCGCGCATGCGTGCGCAGTTCTGCGCTGCAACGCTGTTCGTGGCTAACGTCGGCAATCTGATTATCGCGCCGCAGATGGTCGGTTTTTTGAGCGACTGGTATGCGCCCAATCATGTAGCCAATGGCGAATCGCTGCGCGCCGGCATGTTGTGGCTGGTGCCGATGGGTGCTTGGGCGACTTTTCACTATTTCTGGTCCGCCCGTCGGCTGGTACAGGACCAGGAGCGCGCCACCGGTGTCAAAGTTGTCTAGGAGTTCCAGACCATGAAGCATTCCGTTGTGCTCGGATTGTTAGCGTCTGCGGCGTTGTGGCTGGCAATCCCGCCCTTGGCGACAGCCGCCGATGTTGCCACCGAAACTGCGGCGCTCCGAAAGAGCACGAAGCTCGCCAATGGCATGACCCTGGGCTACATCGAACTCGGCGATCCGAAGAATCCGCCGCTCATCTATTTGCACGGCTACACCAACAGTTCGCTCGGCTATGTGCCCCTGGGAAAGTTGCTGGCCCGCGACTTCCACGTGTTTTTGTTAGACCAGCGCGGTCACGGAATTTCCGACAAACCTGAATGCTGTTATTCACGCGTCAATTTTGCCCATGACGTCAAACTGTTTCTCGACCAGTTCGGCATTGAGCGCGCCGCCATTGTGGGCCACTCACTCGGCAGCATGGTTGCGCAGACGTTTGCAGCCTATTGGCCAGATCGCACCAAGCATCTGATCGTGATTGCCGGAACCATGGGAAATCGTAGCCCCGCGAGCCCTCGCGCTGCGCGCCCGCCGCCCGCGTTAGGATCGTTCGATGCGGGCATACGCAAACTCAAGGACCCCATTGATCCAGAATCCCCATTCATGATTGCTTGGTGGACGGTGCCCACGCTCAGCGCCGATATCCAGCGCATGATGCGCAATGAATCGGCGCGCATTCCTGCCGACATCTGGCGGGCTATCCTGGACCAGGGCGAGAGTTCGCGGGACCTGCGCGTCACCGCTGCGAAGATCAAAGCGCCGACGCTGCTGATGTTTGGCGGTAAGGACAGTCTGTTTGGTGCCCAAGAAAGAACCGAACTGATCACCTGGTTGCCGAACGCCGAAATTGCCATGTTTCCGCTACTGGGCCACTCGCTACCAGAAGAAGATCCTCCGGTGGTGGCCGCGGCAATTCGGAAGTTTTTGCAGAATTAACTTTTTACTCAGGTTGAGAGAGCCATGAAATCCTTACAACACTACATTGATGGTCGCTGGACCGGTCCTGTCAAACCCGGCCCCACCTATGCGGTCATTAATCCGGCCAATGAAAGTCAGGTCGCGGAAATTCTTATGGGTTCGCAGGCCGATGTGGATCTGGCGGTCGAGGCGGCCTATCGTGCATTTCCGGCGTTTGCAGCTACGCCGTTGGCAGAACGCATCGACATCCTACAACGCCTGCGCGCGGTATTCGAGCGTCGCTTCGATGAGATGGTGACCGCGATCACTACCGAAATGGGAGCGCCGCTGGATATGTCTCGCAACGCACAGGCGGCCTCCGGACCAGGCCATATCGACGGCACGATCACTGCAGCGGAGCAACTTGATTGGGAGGCCCGGATCGATGGGGCTAACATCGTGCGCGAGCCGATCGGTGTCTGCGGACTCATCACGCCCTGGAACTGGCCGATCAACCAGATCATGGCCAAAGTGGCGCCAGCGCTGGTAGCAGGGTGCACGGTGGTGCTGAAACCCAGTGAGCAGGCACCGCTGTCCGCGCAGTTGATGGCTGAATTCATCGATGAACTCAAACTGCCCAAGGGCGTGTTTAACATGGTCCATGGCAGCGGCCCGGTTGTCGGCCATGCGATGAGCGCACATCCAAAAATTGATCTCATGTCTTTCACGGGTTCAACCCGCGCAGGCGTTGACGTCGCCAAGACCTCAGCCGACAGCGTCAAGCGCGTGACGCAGGAACTTGGCGGCAAGTCCGCCAACATCATTTTTGCGGATGTCGATCTTGAGAAAGCGATCAAGGAAGGTGTGCGCAATTGCTTCAGCAACACCGGGCAGTCCTGCAACGCCCCTACTCGCATGCTGGTTGAAGACTCCGTCTACGATCGCGCGGTCGAAATTGCCGCGCGAATTGCTAACGAAACCAAAGTGGGCGATCCCGTGATGCCAGGTCGTCATCTTGGACCGCTGTCGTCGCGCATGCAGTTCGACAAAGTGCAGAAGTGCATTGCGATTGGAATCGAAGAAGGGGCAACGCTGGCCGCCGGCGGCCTCGGACGCCCGGATGGAATCACACGCGGGTTTTTCGTTCGTCCAACTATCTTTGCGAATGTTCACAACCAGATGCGGATCGCGCGCGAGGAGATTTTCGGGCCCGTTCTGTGCCTGTTGCGCTTCAAGACCTTGGCAGAAGCCATCGAGATCGCAAACGACACTCCTTACGGTTTGGCCGCTTACATGCAGACCAACGACATGCAGAAAGCACATGCAGTAGCACGCCGACTGCGAGCCGGCAGCGTGCATATCAACGGCGCGTCGCAGGGTTATCTGGAGCCATTTGGCGGATACCGACAGTCAGGCAACGGCCGCGAGTGCGGCACCTACGGGTTGCTGGAGTTTCTCGAAGTGAAGTCGATCAACGGCTATTACGCCGCCTGATCGCACCAAACCTTGAAGCTAACGGACATCAAGACCTTCGTGGTTGGAAATCCGCCACCGCACTACGGTGGCCGCTATTTCGTGTTCGTGAAATTGACGACCGATGGTAATGTGTCGGGCGTCGGCGAGGCCTACTGTGTGCCGTTTCACCCAGCACTTGTCGCGCGGATGATCGAAGATGTATTTGCGCGCTACCTGCTTGGCCGGGACCCGCATGATATCGAGAACCACTGGCGCCGGATTTACTCATCGGGATTCACGCAACGACCTGATGTCTCGATGGCAGCAGTGTTAAGTGCACTGGAAATGGCCTGCTGGGACATCATTGGCAAGGAAGCTGACCAACCTGTCTATAATTTGTTAGGCGGCAGAGTGCATGAGCGGCTGCGGTCCTACACCTATATTTATGCGCGTCCCGATGACAAGGTCGACGTTTACCAGGACCCTGACCTGTCGGCTGAGCGCGCTGTCGAACTGGTCCGCCAGGGATTTACGGCCATCAAGTTTGATCCAGCGGGCCCCTACTCGGCTTTCGATGGCCGCCAGCTCAGTCTGCCAGTGCTTGATCTCTGCGAACGCTTTGTCAGGCGATTGCGCGAGGCGGTAGGCAACAAAGCGGACTTGTTATTCGGAACGCATGGGCAAATGACGGCCGCGGGTGCGATTCGCTTGGCGCGCCGATTGGAGCCGTACGACCCGCTGTGGTTTGAAGAACCCGTGCCGCCGGATGCGCCGGAAGAAATGGCCAAGGTCGCGCGCGCTACCAGCATCCCGATCGCGACCGGCGAGCGTCTTGCGACCAAGTATGAGTTTGCGCGCGTGCTGCGCGCGGGCGCCGCTGCCATTTTGCAGATGGATCTCGGACGTGTGGGCGGCATCCTGGAGGCGAAGAAGATCGCGTCGATGGCCGAGGTTGACCATGTGCAGATTGCACCGCACCTCTACTGCGGCCCGGTGGCTGGCGCCGCTAACATCCAGATTGCAACTTGCAGCCCCAATTTCCTGATTCTGGAAAGCATCGAAACCTGGGGCGGATTTCATGCGGCCATTCTCAAGAAACCGATTCGGTGGTCAGAAGGCTTCGTCATTCCACCGACGGAACCGGGGCTTGGCATCGAGCTCAACGAAGAGTACATCGCCAAGTTTCCGTACAACGGCAATGATCTCCACCTGGAAATGGCGCAGTCGCCGGTCATCAATGGGACCCCACACTAGGGGCAGGCCATGTTCTCGGGGGCAAAGTGACTCAAACAAAAACGCCGCGCACACCGACCTCGCCAATGCGGCTGGTGCTGATGGTGGCGCTCGGAATGTTCATCAGTTACATCGACCGCGGCAATCTCGCCACCGCCGCAACCCTGATCCAGGACGAACTCAAGCTCTCGCCCGAGAGACTCGGACTGCTGCTATCGGCCTTTTACATCACATATGTGCTCGCGATGGTGCCGGCAGGCTGGCTGGCCGAGCGATATGGCGCGCACAAGGTTATGGCTGGCGGTCTCTTGATCTGGTCTGTAGCCACGCTCGCCACCGGCCTGGTGGGATCGTTCCTGATGCTGCTGATACTGAGGTTAATGCTTGGTCTGGGAGAAAGCGTGAGCTTTCCCTGCATGTCCAAGCTGGTCGCCAGCGGCGTTCCTGAATCACGGCTCGGGGAGGCCAATGGCATCGTCGCCTTTGGCTATTTGATCGGACCTGCGGCCGGCACGCTGTTAGGCGGTCTGTTGATCGCGCAATTAGGCTGGCGACCCGTGTTCCTGATGTTCGGCGCGCTGTCGTTGGTATGGCTGTTGCCCTGGAGCCGCGTTGTAGTCCATGAGCCGCGTCTCAAGGACAACGCCCATGCGGGCCCGAGTTTCCGGCAGATTCTGCGGCAGCGTAGCTTGTGGGGCACCGCGCTCGGCCTGTTCTCCCAAAACTATGCCTTCTATTTGATCCTCGCCTGGCTGCCGACCTACCTGATCAAGGAACGCGGGTTCTCGATTGCCACCATGGCAGCGCTGGCGAGTGGGGCTTATCTGATCAACGCTGTGGGCGCCTATGTCTCCGGTTGGGCCACAGATCGCTGGATTCGGGCCGGGCATTCAGCCAGTGTCACCTATAAAAGCATCATGGGGTTTTATCACGTAGTCGGAATCATCTGCATGATCGGCATTGTGTCTCTGCCCGCAACCGGCTCAATTGCCTGTCTGTATTTTTATGAGCTGGTCATCGGTATCGCCTCCCCCGGCGCATTCGCCATCTCGCAGATTTTTGCCGGGCCCGCGGCTTCAGCTCGCTGGGTGGGGGTGCAAAACATGTGCGGCAATATCGCTGGCATCATGGCGCCTGCGGCCACAGGGTTTATTATAGGTGCCACTGGCAGCTTCGATCGTGCGTTCCTGCTGGCTGGTGCGATCAACGTGTTAGGTCTGATAGGCTGGATCGTGATGTTGCCCAAAATTGCAGCTATTCAATGGCAGAAGTAACAACAGCCAAGATCCCGACAGAAGAATGGCGGCTGCGCCAGGAACTCGCCGCCTGCTATCGACTGTTGGCGCATTTCCGCATGACGGATCTCATCTACACGCATTGCACCGTGCGCGTTCCCGGTCCCGAGCATCGCTACCTGATCAACCCTTACGGCTTGATGTGGGACGAAATCACGGCCTCCAATCTGGTTTTGTTAGATCGCGACGGCAAGCCGGTCGGCTCGACCAAGCCCTACATCAACCTGGCGGGATTCGTGATCCACGGCGCGATTCACAACTCGCGCGCCGACGCGCAGTGCGTCGTGCACACGCACACGCGCGCCGGCTGCGCGGTGGCGGCGCAGCGCGATGGACTGCAGCCAGTGAACCAGATTTCCTTGGAATTCCATGACCGGGTCGCCTACCACGAGTACGAAGGGATCTCCTACGACCTCGATGAGCAGCAGCGACTGGTGCAAAGTCTGGGCGCGCAACCGGTGATGATCATGCGCAACCACGGCCTGTTGACGGTGGGCCAAAGCGTTTCCCAGGCGTTCATGCGCATGTACTACCTGGAAAAAGCCTGCGAGATTCAGCTGGCAGCGCAGAGTTCAGGACAAGCGTTGAGCCTGCCGGACGACAAGATCTGTGCTCGCACCGAACGCCAGTTCAACGCGCCACAACCAACCGCAGCTGCGCATCTGGTGGCCGATCCAGACGGGCTCAATCTTGCCTGGGACGCTTTGCTAAGAATGCTTGATCGAATTGACCCGTCCTATCGGAGCTAGCTTGCCAGGCCAAATCCAGATCAGCTGCGCCTACGAAAAACTGCTGTCCGGCAGTCTGCGACGACGTGAATTCCTAACGATCGCCATGCAACAGGGCCTGAGCGCTGCTGCGGCTGCCAATCTTGCCGGCTGCGCCGCACAGGGCACGCCGCGTGCCGGCCGAAAGCCTAACATTATTCTGATCCTGGTGGATGACCTGGGATTCAGCGATCTTGGCCTCATGGGTTCCGAGATTCGCACGCCTAACATCGACAGCATCGCGACCCGCGGTGCCGCCTTGACATCCATGTACAACGCGGCACGCTGCTGCCCAACCCGATCGGCGTTGCTGACGGGTCTTTATCCGCACAAAGCCGGGATCGGCCACATGGGCTCCAACCTCGGCACGCCCGCCTACCAGGGCTACCTGCGCGACGATACTGCCACGATTGCCGAGGCGTTGCGCCCCGCCGGCTACCGCACGCTGATGGCGGGAAAGTGGCATGTGGGCGGTGACCTTTGGGCCACGCGCGTGAACAGCTGGACGTTAGGTAGCCCGGGATTCCCAACGCCCAGACAACGTGGTTTCGATCGCTACTACGGCATGATTGACGGCGTCACTCACTATTTCTCGCCCTGGTTCATCATGGAGGACGATCGCAAGGTCGAGGTGTCGCCGACCGAGTTTTATTTCACCGATGCAATCACTGACAAAGCCATCGGCATGATCGAAGACAGCGTGCGCGACGACAAACCGTTTTTTCTCTATCTCGCTCATGCGGCACCGCACTGGCCTTTGCATGCGCTGCCAGAAGATGTTGCACGCTACGACGGCCACTACAGCAAAGGCTGGGACGCGTTGCGTGGCGCGCGCCACGAGGAAATGCGCGCCAGGAAAATTCTACAACACGATTGGCAGCAGTCGCCACGCGACCCTGACGTTAGCGCCTGGCAGGATGCGGCCGCGAAACCCTGGGAAGCACAACGCATGGCGGTCTATGCCGCGCAGATCGATCGACTCGACCAGCAGATCGGCCGTGTTTTCAGCACCTTGCAACGGTTGGGTCAATTCGACGACACGCTGGTGCTCTTTTTCTCGGACAACGGCGGCTGCGCCGAGCCCATGCGTGCCGAGGGCTGGGGCAAGTTCTATCCCAATGTGACCAACGATGGCCGCAAGATACAGATCGGCAATCGCACCGATATCCAACCCGGTGGACCCGAAAGCTTCATGAGCTACGATCAGGCCTGGGCTAACGTCTCGAATACTCCTTTCCGTTTTTTCAAACACTATGTGCACGAAGGCGGCATCTCGACACCTCTGTTAGCACAGTGGCCGGCCGGCATGCGTTCACGAGGCGTTCTGCACTCGCCCTGCCACGTCACCGACATACTGCCCACGATTCTCGAGGCCGCGGGCGCCCACTACCCCACCGAGCTCGGCGGAAAAGCGCTGCAGCGTCCGGACGGCGAAAGTCTGATCCCGCTGTTGTCGGGTAAGCCCTGGTTGCGCCAGCAACCGCTTTTTTGGGAGCATGAAGGCAATTGCGCAGCGCGCGTGGGCAATCTCAAGCTCGTCAGGCAATTCGATCAGCCCTGGGAGCTCTACGATATGGAGCGCGACCGGACCGAGCTGGATAATCTGGCTGCCAGGAACCCATCCATCGTTCTTGATCTGGAGTCGCAGTACAACCGCTGGGCCGAGTCGGTCGGCGTCATCGACTGGAAAATCCAGCAGCCCAAGCTCCTAAAGGCTTGGGAGATGGACAATGCAAGCGGCTAACCCAAATCGACCCCGTGGCATTGCTTGTAACGCCGGCCTGACCCGCAAGGACAGGGCGCGTTGCGGGCGACGTTAGCCGAAGGTGGCGGCAATGACGACACACCCGTTAGGAACTGCTCGTGCACGCCTGGCACCACGGCCGAATATCCGACTCGTTCCAGAAATGCGCGTTTCGCCTCTACGGAGTTGCCGTTCAGCAAAAGCGGCGGCACTGCGTCCGGCAGCGCGGCCAACGTCGCTTTCAGCAAGTTGTCGTAATGCAGCCAGCCTACTTGCTGGATGCCGTATTGATACCACAGCGCGCGCCAGTCTTTGCAGAAGCCCATGAGCACACGCTGGTAAGTGGCCAGCAGCGTCGGTTCATTGCCGTCAAAGGCGCTGCAGTCGCGCATGAGGTCCTCGACCAGATAGTCTACTTCCCCAGGCGACATGACCGTCTGCTGCCCGTAGCGCTCGGTGCGCACGCTTGCCTGCAGGCCTTCGACGTAAGGAACGAATTTTGGCTCTAACAACTGGTCGGCGCGTGCCGCGTCGTTGGCGCGAGTCGCCGTTTCCCAGAAGCGCGATGAACCTGCAGTGTCGATGACCAGATGGGTGCGTGTTTGCTGGCCGCCGTTCAGCACTCGGTGTAGTCGCCACGTATCGAAGATCCAGCAGCTGCCGGCGGCCATGTGCCGCTGTTCGTTGCCGCAGTAGAAAATAACGTCTGGGTTCGTAACCACGGGGACGTGAATGCGGACGCGATTGAACCAGTGGTGGTGCACATCGACGTGCTCGCTCACCTCGCAGCCAGGCGCCAACCGCATCAGTCGCGAACGGCCGAATACCTCGTTGAAACTGGCGATGACCTGCCGCAGATAGGGCGAGCGTTCCAGCCAGCGCGTGGGTTGCATGTCGCCGGTGGCGTCGTCGTTGTCGCCACCGGCCGCGGAAATGAGCGGCAGCGCCGAGTTGCCATTGGTCTTGTCAGGGTGCAATCGCCACGGGGCCGCTTCGAGCAGCGCGAGTTCGTCCGTCAGACGATGCGCGTCGAAACGGAATGGGAGCGAAATAAACGGAGCTACTAGTTTCATGGCAGTTGGCCGTGACACGCCTTATAGCGCAGTCCGGAGCCACAGTGACACGGAGAATTGCGGCCGAGCGCAGCCGCAGTGCCGAGCACCACCGGGGGAGCACAATCCAGGGGCGGCGTGCCAACGTCCAGCGCAGCATTCAGTTCGACGACCATGGCCTCGACCTGGGGCCACGCGCGGGCCAAGGCGGCATCGTTGCAGCGCCATTTGTCGGCTTGCGGTGGTGTCAACGTATGCTCGGACAAAGGCAGAGGCTGCGCCAGATAGTCTGCGAATCGCGGGTCGACCGGCAGACCGATGAACTCGAATAGCTTGTCGACCAGAGCACGCGGGTTCTGCAGCAACTCGGCGGCATTCACGGTGACATGTCGCCCCGGTGCTAACGTGCGCAGGTCGTCGAGGATGTGGCGGTGCGCAGCGCACCACTGAAACGCCGCCACCGCTTCCAGCGGGCTGTTCAGTTGGTCACGCCAGCCCGGTGGCAACAGCAGTGACCAGGGTCCATTCACCGTACCTAACGTCGGATAGGTCACAAAGCGCCGCGACCGCCAGGCGTCCATGATGCTGCTCAGGTTTTCTTTCGGGTCGCGCACCAGATGGATGAATAGCGCATCGGGAAAAAGCGCGTTCAGAAACGGAATGCGCAGACTGTTCTTGGGCGTTTTCTCCAGCATGCGGATTGCACCGACGGGTGGCGGACGACGCCCATCCCGGTCGCACAACTGAGTGCTGAAGGCCAGCATCATGGCCTGCGCCAG
>JAYVJR010000090.1:0-6751 GCA_043769085.1 Gammaproteobacteria bacterium | reverse complement strand
CGCCGGTATTAACCGGATCAGGTTCAACGGGTTCGCGACCATTGCGCATCTCAGGCCTCCTTTTTGAGGCCACCCCAAGGTTTATAGTGGAGATGTTAGTGCAAAATCGCGAAAAAGTCGCCCCCAACGCGGCGCTCTGTTACCCTTCGCGCCCTTTTTTGCCGTCTGAAACACCCGCCAAATTTATGTCAGCGCCCCGTCCGATTCGCAACATCGCCATCATCGCCCACGTCGACCATGGCAAGACCACGCTGGTGGACTGTCTGCTGAAGCAGTCGGGTACCTTTGCCGCGCACCAACGCATCGCCGAACGTGTGATGGACTCCAACGACATCGAACGCGAGCGCGGCATCACGATTCTCGCCAAGAACTGCGCGATCCAATACGGTGATACCAGAATCAACATCGTCGACACGCCGGGCCATGCCGACTTCGGCGGCGAAGTGGAACGCGTGCTGTCGATGGTGGACGGTGTGCTGGTCGTGGTCGACGCGGTCGAAGGACCCATGCCGCAGACGCGTTTTGTCACGCGCAAGGCGCTGGCGTTAGGTCACAAGGCCATTGTGGTCGTCAATAAAGTTGATCGACCAGGTGCCAGACCCAACTGGGTCGTCGACCGCACTTTCGAATTGTTCGACAAACTTGGCGCAACCGATACGCAACTTGATTTTTCGATCATCTACGCCTCGGCGCTCGAAGGTTGGGCGACCACCGATCTCACCACCGAGCGACCGGACAACATGGCGGCGCTATTCGACGCGGTCATCCGCCACATTCCTCCGCCACAGGCGGATCCCGACGCTCCTTTGCAATTGCAAATCTCAACGCTCGACTACAACTCATATGTAGGCCGGATTGGCATTGGTCGCATTCGCCGCGGCTCAGTGAAACCCGGTATGACCGTCGCACTGCGCAACGGCGATATAGATCATGGCACCGGAAAAATTGTGCAGGTTTTAACTTTTCACGGTCTCGAACGACGTAGCGTCACCGACGCCAGCGCTGGCGATATTGTTGCCATCACAGGCATCGACAACGTGACCATCGGCTTGACTGTCTGCGATCCGTTAGCACCGTCGGCACTGCCGCCCATTAACGTCGATGAGCCAACTCTGGTCATGACCTTCCAGGTCAACACCTCACCGCTCGCTGGACGCGAAGGCAAGTTTGTCACCAGCCGACAGATCCGCGACCGCCTGTATCGCGAGTTGGAGAGCAATGTCGCTCTGCGGGTCGAAGATACCGCCGATGCCGATGTCTTTCGCGTGTCCGGCCGAGGCGAACTGCATCTGACCATCCTGATCGAAAATATGCGCCGCGAAGGCTATGAGCTCGCCGTTGGTAAGCCGCAGGTGCTGCGGCGCCTGGTTGACGATGTCTGGCAGGAGCCTTTTGAAGCACTGACTGTGGACGTCGCTGAGGAGCACCAAGGCTCGGTGATGCAAGAACTGGGCGTGCGACGTGGCGAACTGCTCGACATGTCGGTCGATGGCCAGGGCCGTGCACGCCTCGACTACCGGGTGCCGGCTCGCGGACTCATCGGCTTCCAGGGCGAGTTCATGACCATGACGCGCGGCACGGGGCTGGCCAGTCATATTTTTGATGGCTACGGGATCGTCAAAGGCGAGATACCGGAGCGGCACAACGGCGTTCTGATCAGCAATGAACCGGGCGAAGCCGTTGCCTACTCTTTGTTCACGCTGCAGGAGCGTGGCCGGCTGTTCGTCGAGCATGGCTCCAAAGTATACGAAGGCATGATCATCGGCATCCACAGTCGCGACAACGACCTGGTCGTGAATCCGATCAAGACCAAGAAATTGACCAACGTGCGCGCTGCCGGCAAGGATGACGCTTTGTTGTTGACCACGCCGATTCCGGTGACCCTCGAGTACGCGGTCGAATTCATCAATGATGATGAACTCGTGGAAGTGACGCCGGAGTCGATCCGCATACGCAAGCGCCAACTACAGGAGGCGGACCGCAAGCGCCGCGCGCGCGCCTCAGAGGTCACGCCGGTTGTCTGACCTTAGGGAAATCTGTCCATGACACGCACTGTGCATGTATTTCAGATCGACGCCTTCACTCAACAGCGATTCACGGGCAACCCCGCCGGCGTGGTGTTAGGCGCAGAGGTCCTTAGCGATGGTGAAATGCTGGCAATCGCCCGCGAGCTCAACAATGCCGACACTGCATTCGTTTTCCCTGCGGATGGTCCGGACCATGACCTGAGGGTGCGATTTTTTACGCCACGATCGGAAGCAGTCTTTGTCGGCCACGCCACGATCGCGGCTCAGTTCGTGCTGTCGCGCCGCGGCGCCGACGCGCAGCGGCGCCGTCAAAAGCAAAAAGCCGGGATCTACGAGATTGAAGTGCGCGGTCAGGGTCCGGCACGCTCGATTGCGATCCGACAGCCGGCACCGGTCATTGGACGCGAACTTAATGAACGCGAACGATTGGCAGTACTGGATGCGCTGGCGCTCTCCAGCGCCGACATCGATCCGCGTTGCCCGCTGCGTATCGGCGGCAGCGGCAGCACGCGGTTGCTAATCGGCGTGCGCAGTCACGAGCAGCTCAAGCACATGAAACCGGACTTCGTGCGCCTCAATACACTGTCGGCGCAGCTCGGCGCCGCTGGGCATTTTGTTTTCACGCTGCAAGGCGCGCATAGCGGTAGCCAGACCGAATCGCGTATGTTCTGCCCGGCGTTAGGTATCCCCGAAGATCCCGTCAGTGGCAATGCACATGGCATCCTCGGCGCCTACCTCGCGCAGCTTGGGTTGTTGACCCCGACCGACGGCCGTGCGGCGTTTCATGCCACACAGGGGCATTTTGTTGGTCGCCCGGGCGATATCGACATCGAGCTGGAATTTGACGGGCAGAAACCGACCGCGGTCTGGATCATTGGCCAGGCGGTCGAGATATTTGAGACGCACCTGTCAATTTGAAACAAAGCGGCGCGCCTAACGCGCCGACTTTAGCGGTCGTCCCAACGAAAGCGCCAGATCGCGATCGCCAAGAACAGCAGCGCGCAGCCCAACAGCACCAGCGTCGGCGTGACAGCGGCTTGCAGAGGCAGGCCGCGCCAGGTCATGGCATCCAGTCCGTCAACAGCCCAACGCGCCGGGCTCAGCGCCGATAGCTCCTGCAGCCATTTCGGAAACACAAATGATGGCACCCATGCTCCGCCTAACATGACAAGCAGCAAAACCGCCATGGTCGCCAGACCACGCGCGGCAGGTGCGCTGTTGCCCAGCGTCGCGAGCATCAGACCGAAGCAGGCGTTGAGCAGGCAGAATGCAATGCCGATGGCGGCAAACCCCAGCAGACTGCCGTCCACCCGTACACCAAAAACCAACACAGCCACCGCATAGATCGTCGTCAGCATGAAAAGGCTGATGAGCATGGTTGCCAACGCGCGTGCGAACAAAAATTGCGTTTTGCTGAGCGGTGCGGAGCGTATACGCTGCCACAGGCCTCGTCCGCGCAACAGTAACAACATTACGCCGGCATCGATGCCAGCAAACAGGATGAATTGCACGGACATGCCTGCAAAGGAATGTGCGTAACCGTTATAGGGAACGTTGTTGCCGGAGGTCATCTCACGCGTGTTGACGGAATACGGAATGCTGAGGCCACCACCCGCATCGTTCCCTGGGCCAATACCGGTAGCAGTGCCACCGCGTTCATTCCATTTGCGTGCCGATTGCAGCAATGCACGCAGTTCAGAGGTCTGCGAACTTTCATTGACCGTTGGATCTCCCAATTCACTCAGAAACCCATCCATGGCTTGCTGCCCGCCCGCACCGCTGAAACTTTCTTTGGAAATCTGCTGCATGGCATGCTGCGCTAACAGCCCTTGGATTACCTGGGCACTCATGTTCTTACTGGGGTCGACCAGCAATTCGATGACCGGCTTGTCCCTGCCAGAAAACAGCGCGCGCGGCGTCTGGCTGCCAAAACCTTTGGGGAAAATGGCCGCAGCATCGAATTTGCCGCTGCGCACCTGTGCTTCCGCAGCAGCTCGATCTAACAGCTGAACGCCGACGATGGAGTCTCTCTGCAGATCTTGAACGATAGCGCGCGACACCGGGCTTTGATCTTCATCGACCAGTGCAATGGGAATGCGGCCGTTGTCGCTGCGCTTGCCACCGCCGCCAAACACGTAGCCAAAAAATGCGGCGATCAGAATGGGCACCAGAATGCCAACGATGAGCGCACGTCGGTCGGAGAGATAGAGCCTGATATCGTTGCGTATCAGCGCCCACATAGCCATGCGACTCATGATGTTTCTCCGCTATCCACTCCATCGCGCAAGGCATGGCCCGTCAGCAACATGAAAACGTCCTCCAGTTTCGCGCCGTGCTGTTGCACGCGAAACTGAGCGCCGAAGCGCGCAGAGAGTTCGTCAACCACGCTGTCGTTGGTTGTATTGGTCGGCAGATCAATCACCGCTTCGCGCTTTAAAGGTAGTTGCGCGTAAAGCCCGGCGACCGTGTCGTTCGCTATGACTCGACCGCGGTCCATGATGACGATGCGGTCGCATAGCCGCTCGGCTTCTTCCATGTAGTGAGTGGTGTAGATAATTGTCTTGCCCTGTCGCTTGAGGGCTTCAATATTTTCGAAAATAGCATTGCGCGATTGCGGATCAACGCCAACCGTAGGTTCATCTAACAGAATTACGTCCGGATCATGCAGCAGTGCGCAGGCAATATTCAGGCGCCGTTTCATGCCGCCGCTGAAAGTCTTGACAGACTCACCTCGACGGTCGTAAAGCCCAACCAATTGCAGGGCCGTGATTCCGCGCTGCTTCAGCAGCGCCGCATGCAAGCCGTAGAGCCCGCCAAAAAGTTCCAGATTTTCCCAGGCAGACAGCTCGTCGTAGAGCGCGAGATCCTGCGGCACCAGACCGATACGCTGCTTGATGCCCGAAGCCGTTGGAGTGATGGCCTCGTTATTCAGCAGCACGCTGCCAACGTCGGGCGAGAGAATGCCGCAGATCATGGCAATCGCGGTCGTTTTGCCGGCGCCGTTCGGGCCCAAGAGGCCGACGGTCTCGCCGCGATTAATGGCAAAAGAAATTCCACCAACGGCGACTCGATCGCCGAAACTCTTGCGTAGGTCTTTGATCTCCAGCATGGCCTGACTCCTTGGCACGGTCGGAGTAGCTAACAAATGTGCGGTATTCAAGTTTTTTCTCCTTGTTTTAAAGGTACGGCCGGCGCCCGCACCAGTCCTGCGAGGCGTTCCACATACTCGCGAAATGCGTTGCGCCCAAGTTCGGTTAGAAAACAGTCAGTGCGCGGCTTTCGGTCGACGAATAATTTTTCAGTGCCGATGTAGCCAGCCTCCTCCAGCTTACGCAGGTGCGCGCCGAGATTGCCGTCAGTCGCATTCACCGTTTTGCGCAAAAAGGAAAACTCGGCCCGTTCCACTGATGCCAGAACCGCCATGATGGCCAGACGCAAACGCGAGTGAATCACGTCATCGATCAACGTATGGTCGAAGTCAGCCACCGTTACGCTCCGGCGCGCTTTACCATCTGGTTGAGCTTGAAACCGGGCACAACATACAGGGCGAAAATCAGCAGGCCATACATCAGAAAAACGCTGGCGCCGCGGACCAGCATCAAACCGATGCTGGCAACCCACCAGGCGAAAGCGAGATTTCTCAGCCAACCAATTTTCGCCAATGTACCCGTCAGATAGATGCCCGTACCTAACAAAGCTGCCGCAATCGAAGGAATCGCCCGCGGCGGTATCAGCTCGAATGACTGACCGACAAAGAACAGCAGCAACATGGGCATGGTCGCAGCGAACCAGACCGCGCCAATTTGGCGATTGACAGCGTGACGCACCGGTGCGGAACGCTCTTTGCGGCCCTGCAGGTAGGCCAGCGCGAAGCCGGCCGCCAGTGCCGCCACCCACAGGCCCCAGATGACCCTGCCATTGCCAGGCAGGTGGCCAGCTGCGATGCCCCAGGTGGCGAACATCCCGAAGCCCGTCACCGAGCCCCAGTTGACGAAGTGCATGCCGCCAACTTCTGCGAAAGAGCGAGATTCATCCATGATCTTGCGGATAAAAGCGAGATCTTCGGCAGGATTGGTACTAGTCATGGTTGGCCTATCTGCTTAAACTCTAATTATTAGAGTACTCTGCATTTAGAGGACAGTCAACCGTTCTCTAGGGCGTTTCTCCACCTTCCGGACCATAAAAGAATACCCAGGCGCCAAAGTCCGCCGTGAAATTCTCAAAACGGTGTATCGCGCCCGCAGGCACGAACAGCACTTCGCCGGCCTCGAATTCTCGCCGCTGGCCCTGATGCACGAACTCACCCCGACCCGTGGCGATCACATAGACCTCGTCGCGCGTATGGGGTTGCTGCAGGTCAACGCCAGGCGGCTGATAGAACTCCACGCTCAGGCTGCCGTGCGCAAAGAGTTCGGCAAAGCGGCCGTTACCCTGGCGCACAGCCGCTTGCGCGGCAGCCATCGTCATTCGAGGATGCTGTTTTTGGTCCATGCTTGACTCGTGCAATATCTTAGATTGTTAGCTCGGCAGCTTGCTATTTCTTGAGCCAATGGTCCAGGGCGAATTTGCCAGGGCCGAAAAGGGCAACCGCAGCCGCTAGGGAAGCTCTGCACAGGTAGCGCGAAGCGCGTTAGGCCACAAATGCCCGGGTACCAGGCGCGACCGACGCAGCATGGTCATTCCATGTAAGGAGGGAGCAACGCCGTAGCCGGGCATTTGTGGCC
>JAYVJR010000089.1:0-17478 GCA_043769085.1 Gammaproteobacteria bacterium | reverse complement strand
CTGCGAAAAGTGGCTGCAGTGCCGTCCAGCACCTATGACCGGCCCGGTACTTTTTTCTCTGCCGGCGGCGGCCTGCTGTCAACCGTGCCCGACTATCTGCGGTTTGGACAGATGTTGTTAGGCCGTGGTGCGTTGGGGGCTGCTCGAATTCTGAAGCAGGCAACGGTCGAGCGGATGACGACCAATACACTGACAGCCGCGATGGGCGGTGAAGTGTACTGGTACAAGGAGGACTGGTCTTCGATCTTCAAGGGCTATGGCTGGGGGCTCGGGATCGGTGTGCGACTGCCGGAGCGCGCGCACACGGCGCCAGGATCTAACAAAGAGGTCGGCTGGGGCGGGCTGGCCAGCACCAGCTACATCATTGACCAGGAAAATGATTTTGTGGCGGTCGTCATGACCCAATATCTTGGGCCGGACGGCGACCGACCCGCTTATTTGCTGAGAGAAGGCGTATACCGGGCGCTCAAATAGACGATCGATCGGTGGTGGGAAGGCAGAATATTTCTACCGGTGCCTCGCGACCGCGCAATTGCAGGGCTGGCAGTTGTACGTAACGCAGGCCAATCTTCCGTTCCTCGATGACTTTCATCACGCTGCGTGAGAATAGTGCTTCGCCAGCCCGCGCTCGCTGACTGAGCCGCGAGGCCACATTGACGACATCGCCGACGATCGTGTAGTGGCGGTAACTTGGACTGCCCACATGTCCTGCGATGACTTCGCCGGCGTTGATGCCGATGCCAAGTCCGGTACGCACATCGAGACGGCGGTGCCATTCCTTGGCCAGTTCGCCGAAGCGCGTCAGCATCTCGCGGGCCGCGCGCACCGCCTGGCAGGGAGAATCGTCGCGTTTGTCCTGCACACCGAAACCGGCCATCATGCCGTCGCCGGCCATGTGAAACACCCGGCCGCCATGACCTAACGTGATGTCAGTCAACAGGTCAAAGTACTCGTTGAGCAGCGGCACCACCTGATCGGGCTGCAGGTGCTCGGAAATGCGCGTAAAGCCACGCATGTCGGCGAACATGACGGCGCTCCATACGCGTTGGTATTCGCCGCGATCCAACGGTGCATCGCTTTGCCGGTGGGCGTGTCGCCCGGCACCCCACTGATGCAGTTCGAGCAAATTGCCAGCCGGGTCGCGCAAAGAGATTCGCGGCACGCTGCCGGCCAGCGCATGGCTGCGGTAGATCACACCGAGCCGATCCAATTCCAGTCGTGCCGCGTCCAAATCCGCGACCGCCAGCGTCACGTGCGGCTCTGCGGCGTCGATACCCTGACCAAGGTCGAGGCCGGCGAGTCCGAGTACTTCGCGATAGAAATCCCGCACGCGATCGCCCGCCGCGGCAGTGGCGCCCGGCCTTAATGCATGGTGGTGAAGTTCAACAACCCTAATGGCCATCGTTGTCCATTATTGCGCAGCCGAGTGCCGTCGGACAGCGAGTTTCGCAATGACGGTGCTAGCATCGCACCACTTATGGAAATCGACATCATTCTCGAACCCAATCTGACGCCCACCCAGGTTGCCGAACTGGGTGTTGCGGCGGAACGCTATGGCGTCCGCGCCGTGTGGACCTCCAACTATTTTGCGCACTGGGATGCGTTTCTGACACTGGTGCCGCTGGCGCAGCAGTCAAGCCGCCTGCTGCTGGGTGCTTTGGCGGTGAGCCCGTTCGAGATGCATCCGCTCAAGATTGCTAACAGTCTGCTGACACTCAACGAAATGAGCGGTGGGCGCGCGCTGCTGGCGATTGGTGCAGGCGAGGGCAATCTTGAGGCGATGGCGCTCAGCAAACCGGAAAAAATCGTCGGCGCCGTGCGCGAGGCGGCCGAGATCGTCATGCTGGCCGGGCGCGGTGGCCTGGCCAAAGGCTACCAAGGCCAGCATTTTCAGGTGAAGTTCCCGTGCAGCTACGATTGGCTGCGCGCCTCGCAGTCACCGTACGTCTATATCACCTGTTATCGCCATCAGATGATGAAGATGGCTGGCAAAACTGCCGATGGAGTCTACCTCGGCGCGATTCCCACTGAGATTATCGCACCTGCGATGGCTGCGGTGCGTGAGGGGCAGGCGGCGCGCATGTCGCCAGCTACGCACCCCGCGCGTGTGAACGCATTCTGGGGCTGGCACATCAAGCACGATCGTGCGAAAGCCCACATGGAGTCCCGCCGGGAACTCGCCTGGCGCGGCCGAAAACTGGATGCCGATGTTTGCCGACTGTATCTCAATGAAGACGAAACACAGCTGGTGGTGAAGAATTTCCAGGCGTTTGTGGATGCCTGGTTTGATCGCAGTGGCATCGTCAAGGGCATCCCGGACGATATCTGCAACCGACTCATGTACGGGCTAACGTCGACCGGCGGACTGGAAGACATGGATCGCGAAGTCGAGCGTTTTAAAGCTTTCAAGCGTGCCGGCCTGACGGAAATCTCTCTGCGTCTGCATGAAGATCCGATGGAGGGCCTGGACATCATTGGCAAACATCTGTTGCCGCGACTGCGCTAGCTGTTGCGCCTTCGCTGGATTCGGACAGGCGCGACGGTTAGGTCTGCGCGGCTCAAAGGGCGGCGCGCATGCGTGATCGCGGCTCGCAGACTCGCGCGCGATCACGCGCGTTCGCTCGGGCGCGCGGGCGCAAACGTTCCTCACAGGACCTTTTCCCAAGTTGATCTGATGGCACTAAGTTTGCGCTGGCCGCGCGCCCGAGCCGCCGCCCATTCGCCACGCAGACCTAACCGTCGCGCCCGTCCGACCCTAACGCAGACGCAGCAGTTACATGAAGGTGTCAGCGCAGTGCCTGCGCGAAGTCGAGCACTTCGCGGGCGAGGCGCTGTTTGTCGTCGTCGTTGCGCATGACGGTTGAAGTCGTCAGTACGGGAATACCGATCTCATTCGCGAGCGCCGCGTCTGCATGATCGATTACGTAACCATCGAGCAACGTGCCGTAGAAGCGCGCCACCTCGGCCGCGGTCACCGGCAGACCCAACTCGGTCATGATTTTGGCGGTGGGCCCTTTGATGGCAGCGCCGCCGACAATCGGTGATATGGCAATCACCGGTGCCTTACACGCGGCAATTGCAGAGTTCAATGCGGGTATTGCCAGCAGCGGTGCGATACTGAGCCATGGATTTGACGGGCAAATGACGACTGCTTGCAGCGCCTCATTGGCTAACAAAGCGAGTACCTTAGGATTGGCAGCTGCGTCAGCTGCGCCCTGGTACTCGATATGCTGGACGGTCGGTAGAGTGCGTTCCGCCACAAAGTAGCGCTGGAAGTCGAGCACACCGATCGATGTGCTGAGCTGGGTGCGGACCGCATCGTCGGACATTGGCAGCAGCTGTGCATGGATGCCGAAACGATTTGCGACCCGGGTGGTGATCGAAGTCAAGCCCTCGCCGGTTCGCAACGCGCGCGTACGTTCCACGTGCAAGGCCAGGTCCTGGTCGCCTAACGAAAACCAGTCCTCAGCGCCAAGGCGGCGCAATTCCGTCATGAAACGCCAAGTTTCGCCGGCGCGACCCCAACCGCGTTCGGTATCTGCAAGTCCCGCCAGTGTGTAGAGCAAGGTATCGACGTCCGGCGAGATATGCAGCCCAAGGTGGTCGAAATCATCGCCAGTGTTGGCCAGAACCGTCAGCGTGTTTGGCGCCATTGTCTGATAGAGACCTAACGCGAGCTTGGCGCCGCCAATGCCTCCTGACAGCGCCAGTACCCGCGGATTCACTGGAACAGATCCTGAATCACGGGTCGAAGCAGATCTGCGGAGGTCTGGCGCGAGGGCTGCCACTGGAGTCCCCGCACCAACACCAGCGGCGTGCCTTCAGCGGCCTCGCCCATCGCCAGCGCCGCAGCGGACGCAACCGCGTCGGCAAATGCCACTTCGGTCATTTCTAATCTTCGGCCAGCGCGGTCTGCTTCGCCACGTCGGTCGATCAGCGCCGGCGGCCCGGCGACGCCTATTGCTACGTTAGTGACGCCTATGCGCCAGGGCCTGCCGAAACTGTCGGAGATGATCACGCCTAACAGATCGCCACCGCCGTAATTTTCCACCAGCACGCGGCGTATCTGGCGTGCGCTGGCGTCCGGGTTGGCAGGTAACAGCAGCACCTGCTCGCGCCCATCGCTGCGGGCTGGCAGATTCGAGCGATCGATGCCGGCATTGGCCATCACCAGCCCGAGGTGATGCCTGACAATCAAAACGTCAGGTGCTGCGCGCACAACCGCCGAGCTTTCGGCCAATACCAGGCTGACAAATCGCGGATCTTTGCCGGTAATTCTGCCAATACGCAGACTTTCCTCGTCAGCAGTTATTTCATCCAGCAATCGATAGCGGTTTTCAGCCTTGGAGACAATTTTCTGGGCGACTACCAGGATGTCGCCGGGCCCGGGGGCAATGCCAGCGCGTCGGAGCGCTGTACAAATGGCGTTCGGCAGGTCGCTGCCGGGTTCGATCTCCGGCAAACCGGCAACAGCGCTAACACTGAAGCGACCGGTCACGGCCCGGTGATGCGCAGGCCCGCGCCGTCAACCGCATAATGCTTGTTCATGAATATAAGAACCGACGTGAGCGCTTCGGCCGCGGCGGAATTGGCCAGTGCACCGCCATGCAAGCCACGCAATCGACATGCCGTGACAATTTCGACAACGCGCTCGCGCGCGGCCTTGTCGTCACCAAACACCATGACGTCGCAATCGATGTCCGCATCGGTCGCCAGTTTGTGCGCGGCGACGTTGTGGAAAGCGCTGCACAGCGTCACGCCAGGACCTAACAAGCGCTGCGCGCGCATGGCGGCGCTGCCCTCCGGCGGCAATTGCACCCGCATGACTTTGGGCGGTTGCAGCGGCACGGTCGTGTCGACCACCAATTTGCCTTGCGCTGCGGACGCAATGACAATCAAAACATCTTCCTGCGAGCCAAACGGAACAGTCACGATAATCACATCGGCAGCCCTGGCCGCATCCAGATTGCCGGTACCGCGGGTCTTGCCGGACGGGTCCAGCGCCAACGCCGCGCTGGCCGCACGCGCTGCGTCTCTGGATCCAAGAATTACCTGGCAGCCTGCGGCAATCAGCCGTCGCGCGATGGCCGAGCCGAGATCTCCGGTACCGCCGATCACGGCAATAGTCTGCGTGGTGTTCATGGAGATCAGCCTAACGCATTGGGCCGGGTGGCAGGGACATCTCGCCTAACATCACCGCGCGCATGGTCTCGGGTGCAACCAGATGACAGTAATGCGTGCCGCGAAACCGATCTGGCATGAACTTCCAACGCCAGTCGGTCCAGCCCGCATACAAGGACTTGGAAATCAAATGCGGCAGCTTGTCTTCGCCCAAATACATTCCCTGAAATGGACTTTTCCAGCTGGAGCCGGTGTAACGAACATCATCACCATCGAGCATCACCCGGTCGGGGTGGAATTTGACGCGCAGCATTTCCGCGCGCGTCATCGACGCCCAGACCGCCAGCACCACCTGTTGATGAGCATCGCGACAGGTCAGCGAGCGGTCATTCGCGCTGCCGGCACCCAATATGGAAATCAGATGATCGCCGGTTTTGAGTTTGCAAGAGATGCGAACCGGCAGGGTGTTGCCACCGGGCGCATATTCGACAAACTGTTGTGTCGTTAGCGGTTGTGCGGCCGGCTTGGATGAAACGAAGCCGGCATAAGTGGTGTGCACGACATTTTGCGCCACCACTTTGCTGCCTTCCGTAAACGACTGCAGCTGCGCACAAAAATCCGGCGTGGTCATGGCGGGCAATGCGTACTTTGGCGGGCCAGCGCTGGTCGCGGTGACGTTGGTAGACAAAAGCAATCCAAATGCCAGACAGATAACGCGCCTCATCGTGATTCTCCAACAGCCACCACCTGAATCTCGACCAGGTACGCGGGCGTTGCCAACGCCGCCTGCACAGTGGCGCGTGCCGGTTTGCCGTCGCTCGCGACCCAGCTGTCCCAGACTTTGTTCATTGCCGCGAAATCACCGATGTCCTTGAGGTAAATGGTCGCCGACACCAGTTTGGACTTATTGCTGCCAGCCTTGGCCAGCAAGGCATCGATCTGCGCCAGAACCTGAGCCGTCTGGCCCGACACATCGGCTTGGGTGTCATTGGCCACCTGGCCGGCGAGAAACACCAGTCCGCCTGCCACAACGGCCTGCGACATACGCACGCCGGTTTCGATTCTTTGCAAAGTCATGTTGTTGTCCGCTCAGGTTTGTTTTTTCAGCGTCTCGAAATCGTAGTGGGTCGCGTGCGGTGCACCCATGACGCGGCGCACCAGTGCATCGCGCTCGCGCTGCAGTTCGTCGGCCAAGGCGCCTGTCGGCTGATAGTCGTCGATCGCCTTGCGGTTCACCACGCCTTTTTCGGCGAGCAGATGTTCCAACACGGTCACGCGGTCGCGCAGCACCCATAGCTCGCCTAACAACTCGGCATTCACACGCATCAGATCGTCGAGCTGGCGCGACTCCAGTTGCGGTCGTTCGGGACGTTGCACCGTCCTTGCCATGCTCAGGGCTTCCGTCCACGAGTGACCCAAGGGTAACCGCGTTTCTCGAGCGCAAACTCCTCGACGTCGACGAAGCCGGCGGTGCGCATCATCTCGGGCAAACTGGCCATGGCGGCCGCAGAAAAATACGGTTCCGCTCGGTTGTCTGTGTCCCAGTCAAGAATCACGGCCTGGAGTGGCGGCACGGCACGGAACGGTGGCGGATCGTTAATGATCATTTCGCCGCCCGCGCGCAAGATGCGAAACATCTCGGCGATTACTTTCTGCGAGATGACAGGTGGCATCTCGTGATGCAGCGCGTAGGAAATCACGCCGTCGACACTGGCGTCGGCCTCCGCGACGGCGCTGGCGTCTTCCTGACGGAAAGTGATTTTCCAGCCCATCAGCTCACTGAGGAAATGCCCGTTCCTGAGCAGGGCGGGCGACAGATCGCCGCCCACCAGGTTCGCGTCTGGATAATACTGGCGCGCAACTCCCAAGGTGTTAGCACCACCGCAGCCGGGTTCGTAGAGGCGGCGCATGGCCTTGTTGCGAAACAACTGGATGACGTTGTGGCGCTGTGCCTTAATATCGCAGTGCACGTCGACGGCCGCATATCCGCCCAGGGAAAACACATAGGGCCCAATGCCGGCCGCAAACATCGGCATCGCCAGGTCGTAGCCATCCCAGCCGCCGGGTTCCAGATGCCACTCGATGCCGTCGTACCAGTCGGGCATTTTCAGAGTCGGATCAAGGACCAGTCGCGACGGATCACCTGCGGGCTTGCCGGCGAGCAAATCTTCCCACGTTGCGCGGCGTCGTTCGACCGCCGGAATTGCGCGGATGAAGTTCTGCTCCGCCACCCAGCGTTGAAAGAAACGATTGAAGCGGTAGGCTTTGGAGCGCTCCGCGACGTCGCGTGCACGCCGGATCCGTTCCTGCCAGACATGCGGCCTGACATCGCTGGTAAATTCCTGGGTCAGCGACGCTGCTTCTGGTTGCGCAGCAAAATCCGCGTCCGCTTGGTCGCGAAGTTCAGAACCGGACCATTGCTGCAGGCTGCCCAAAAACTGCAAACCCGCACGGCCGCGTTGTTCAATGCTAATCATAGCGCAACTCCTGGCGGACGCGTCGCGTCCAGTTTTTCATCGGTCAGATCATACTTCGTCAGGAAAATCAGCGACAAGGCGAACGTTATGACCGGTACGGCCACCAGTGAGACCATCACAGCGGTGGAGGCGGATTCTGGCTGCTGTTCGAGCGGCAGTTTTTTATCGAATTTGAACCACTGCAGCAGCAGACCTAACACCATCGGCGCCATCGAATAACCCAGACGCTCGACGAAGACATAAACCGAAGTAAACAGGCCTTCGCGGCGCAGTCCGGTGCGGCGGTAGTCATAGTCGACCGCGTCGATCCAGACAGCCTGGCCATAGAGCAGAATGGCAGAACTGAAAAACGCCTGGCCGATCGCGCGCAGCGGCACAAAAATCTCGGGCTCGGCCGGCGTTGCCACCAGCCAGGTGAGCGCCATCAGGATGTGGCCGATCACGCCGATGATGAAACCCTGCTTCTTGCCAATGCGCCGCGCCAGCTGGCGCCAGAAAAGGATGCTAACCGTGACCGCTACCATAAATGCCGTGCCGTAGACGAACATCACGTTCAAATCGCGCTTCAGCACCGTGGTCGCAAAGTAGGCGAGCGTGCCGGAGTTCGCCGCGATGCCGATGAACTGCAGAACCTTGACGCCCATCAGCAGCGCAAACGGCCGGTTCTCAAATGCCGTGCGCAGCTGCTCGCGCAGCGGCAGGTGCGAGGGCTTGTATTCGCTGGTGGGCACGCTGGCGGTGCCGAGAAACGCCGTTAGCATTGCGCTGAATACCACAGCACCGAAAATCATGCCGACGATGGCAAAACCCCTGGCATCGCGACCCACTGATTCCAGCACCACGGGCGCGACCGCGCTGCCCAGATAGCTGCCGACCGACATGAAGAGCACGCGCCACGACATGATGCTGACCCGCTCCTGATGATCGCGACTCATTTCTATCGGCATCGTCATGTAGGGCACATTGAAAATCGTAAAGCCGAGTGAATAACCCACCAACAACAGCATCGCGAGCGCCGTGGTTGCGGCGGTGGTTTCCAATTTGGGCACTGAGTAAAAAGCGGCCAGCATGACCCCACAGACAATGGCGCCAGCCAGCATCCAGGGCCGGCGCCGCCCCCAGCGCGAGCGCGTGCGATCGGTCAGGTAGCCCATGGCAGGATCCGAAAACGCATCGAACACCCGCGCGGCGGTCATCAACAGGCCGGCGATCCCCGGTTCGATGCCCAGGACCATGGTCAGGAAGATCAGTCCGAGCGCGGTGACCGTATTGATGTAGGCAATTGTGCCCAGCGAGCCCACACCCCAGGCCAGGTGGGCGGCCTTGGGGAACCGTGCTGTGGAAGCATTCATGCGCGCTACTGTAACAAAGCTCGGTTCAGCGTTTAATGCGCTTCATGACTCGATACCGTTTGTGGCTGATCTTGCTGGGCGCGCAGCTCTTGATGGCCTGCACCCGCCCGCAGACCGTCGCTGAGCGTTTCGCGGTGATGCCACCTGTCGATGATGTGGTGACTGCCACGTCCTGGTATCGGCCGTTCGTGGTCGTCAAAGGCGTACGCGCCGGGAGCCAGACCAGCGTCGACCCATCACCCGTGTTGCCGTTGGCACCCAAATGGGCTGCGGCCATGGAGAGCGCGGTTCGTTATGAGTCGCTGTCGGTCGTGGTGCGCCAGCACGGCCAGATTGTTGCCGAGTGGCACGATGCCGCAGGTGGCCCGACGCGCCGCTACGACTCGCAAAGCATGCACCGCGGGCTGTTAGCATTGGTGGTCGGCGCGGCCCTGGCCAATGGCACGTTGCCGTCTGTCAGCACGACGATCGATACCTACATCCCGGAGTGGCGTGGCGGACCGCGTGGCCGAATCACGCTTGAGGATCTTCTTTACGGCCGTTCCGGCTTTGTCGATCCTGCCTTTGAGCTGAAAGTCGACAATGCAGGACTCGGGCTGTTCATCGGCACCGACCTCGAATCCCAGTTATTGGCGGTGCAGCCTGTTGCGGATGCACAGCCGGGCAGGGGCGCCGCCCTGGAATCTCAGTTGTTAGGCCTGATTCTGGAGCGTGCCGCACGCAGCTCCTACGCGAACTTTCTGTCGAGCCGAATCTGGTCGCCCATCGGCGCAGGCGAGGCGCTGGTGCGTCTTGACCGCCCTGGCGGCCACACCCGCACGTTGTGCTGCCTGCAGGCAAGCGCTCGCGACTGGTCGCGCGTCGGTCAGCTGGTGCTGGACCGTGGCCGTGCAAACGGCCGGCAACTGATTGCGGAGGATTGGATCGCCCGGCTGGCATTGCCCGGTGCCGCAATACCTAACATGAGCATGTTCTGGTTCGTCAAGCCGACGCCGCTGGCGCCGCGCGCCTTTGGCGGTGAGAAAATGCCGGCAGCACCGACACCGTTCGCTCGGCCAGACGTTGTCTATGCGGGCGGTCGCGGCGGTCTGCGTGTGTATGTGATTCCCTCGCTCGAAGCCGTGGTAGTCCGGCTCGGCAAGCTGCGCTACGATCTGGACGACGGCAAGTTTCTGAATCTGTTCATCAAGGCACTGGAACAATGACCATGCGCATATGCCAAAAGTTTTTTCTGGCCACCGGCTTTTTGTTAGTTTCACAGGCCTTCGGGCAATTGGGGCCACCCGGCATGCCCGCCAAAGCCTTTGGCGAACAGCCACACCCGGAGGCACCGAACTACGCGAATCTCGCCCACTGGGCCGCGTTGCCGGATCGCGCTGATGCCGCAGATCTGGTGCCGGAGGGCGACGCCTTTGGCGATCGCCAGGCAACTGCCCGCGTCGATGTGTTCTACATCCACCCGACCACCTATCGCGGCGGTGAGTATTGGAACCAATCGCTCGATGATGCTGCCACTAACAAATGGACCGATGAGTCGGTGATCGCGCGCCAGGCCGCGGTGTTCAATGCCTGTTGCCGGGTGTTTGCGCCGCGCTACCGCCAGGCCACGGCCGCTACCCTGGCGGCTCCGCCAGCCATGAAGGGCATGGCGGCGCATGAGTTTGCCTGGGGCGATGTGCGAACTGCTTTTCTCTATTACATGAAGCACTGGAACAAGGGTCGCCCTTTCATTATCGCGGGCCACAGCCAGGGTGCAGCGCACACCGAGCGTTGGCTGCAGGAATTCGCACGCGATCCCAAAATGCGTGCGCGCCTGGTGGCTGCCTATCCGATCGGAGTCGCCTTTGCGCGCGGCGTCGTGTCACGCTCGTTCAACGGCGTCCCGGTGTGCGCCGAACCGCATGACACTGGCTGCTTTGTTAGCTGGAATGCCTTCGATCCGGACAGCGACGGCGCGATGCTGGTCAAGACCGGCCAGCAACGCTATCTGGCGAAGTACGGCGCCAATCCCGAGACCGAAATCGTATGTGTGAATCCCTTGAGTTTCTCGCTGACACGACCCGCAGTACCGGCCAGTGCCAACCTCGGCGCCTTGCCCGCGACGCGCGCCGACGGCAGTCTGCCGCCGACCGAAGCGGGCGTCCTGGGTGCCGCCTGTGTCAACGGCATTGTCAAAATAAGCGCCTTGCCGGCGGCGGGCTACGCAATCGTCAAATTGCCCGGCGGAATGCTGCATTTCAATGACTTCGATTTGTTCTACGTCAATATGCGGGTCAATGCCGTCGCGCGAGTCGATGCCTGGATGAGCCGCAAAGCCGTCAAAGGTCTCCGCAAAAACTGATCGCACGCCGCGGGTTACAATCCGCGCCTATGGCCGACTTGGAAAAAATCGAACAACTGGTCAACGCCGCGATGCAATTGGATCAGGCCGGCCGAATCGATGAGGCCGTGGCCGCTTACGAGACGGTCTTGCGTCAGTTTCCCAATCTGCCGGACTGTTGGTACAACCTCGGAGTGCTGCAACGGCGTCTCTACCAGTTCGACGCCGCGTTGGCGGCCTACGATCAAGCGGTGGCGTTTGGCATGCAAGGCCCGGAAGAGGCGCACCTCAACAAGGCCGTTATCTACTCTGACCACCTGCATCGTCCCGACCTGGCTGAGCAGGAATTGCAGCAAGCGCTAAGCAAAAACCCAAACTTCGGTCCGGCGCAGTTCAACCTCGGCAATCTCTATGAGGACCTTGGCCGGCGCGATGAGGCCAGCGAGATCTATCGCAAAATCTTCGCAGCGGACGACCAGTGTTATGAGGCACTGGCGCGTTTCGCCGGCCTGCAGCGCGTTGCGGGCGCCGATGATCCACTGTTAGCACAATTGCGCGCTGCGCTACGGAATGAGCAGGCGAGCGCAGCAGATCGATCGAGCGTTGCTTTTGCGCTGGGAAAGGTTCTGGATGAGTGCGGCGATTATGCCGGCGCCTTTTCGGCTTTTGCCGAGGGCAACAGACTAAGCCGCGCAAGCGCACCACAGCAAGTGGCGCGATACGACCGCGACACGCTGCAGCGCCACTTTGCGCAAATCCGGGCGTCGTTCCATGGCGGCAATACCCACGCAACGATGCGCTTCGGCGCGCAGCGGCCGATTTTCATTTGCGGCCTGTTCCGATCCGGAACAACGCTGGTCGAGCGCATAGTGTCCGGCCATCCGGCGGTGCGCGCGGGCGGTGAGCTGGAACTCGTGCCGCGTATGGTTGCCTCATTGCTGCAACCGCTGCCTGTAGCCGCTGGCATGCTAACAACCGATGATTTGGAGCGGCTCGCGGGCGCCTACCTCGACTACTTGCGGCAGGCTTTTCCGGGCGCGCCCATTGTCACCGACAAACGCCCTGACAATTTTCAGCACATTGGGTTCATCAAGATGATGTTCCCAGAGGCGAAGATCATCCACACGATGCGCCATCCACTCGATGTCTGCCTGTCGCTCTATTTCCTGCACCTCGATCAGCGCCTCAGCTATGCGTTTGATCTCGCCGATATTGGTCACTATTACCGCGAATACCACGCTCTGATGGCGCACTGGCGCGCGCTGTATCCGCAGGATATTTTTGACGTTGATTACGATTTGTTAGTGCAGCAGCCGCGCCCATTGGCCGAACGGCTGTTGCAATTTTGCGGACTTGACTGGCATGAGAGTTGCCTCGATGTGGGACGCGACAGCGGTGTCGTCAAGTCCGCCAGTGTTTGGCAGGCGCGCGAGCCTATCTACCAGAGTTCTTCGGGCCGCTGGCGCCATTACCGCGAGTTCATCGGGCCGCTGCGCGCCGCCCTTGGTGATCTTTGCCCGTCGGATCCCTGACCGCGGATCGCTAGCATGCAACCCGTCGCCGGCAGTCTGACGCCAATTTTTGCAACCCCGTTCGCGTCGCTGCAATTGCCGGTCAATCTTGAATTCAATCGTGAATTGCAGCAACTACTGGACGGCCGCGTTGCCACGCAATTTCGATGTGCGCACAAACCTAACAATCCGCTGCTGTTCCAGAGCCGCGACGACTTGTTCGGTTGGCAGGAGCCACGCGTGCAGCAGTTGCGTGCTCACATGCTGCGAGCATTGGCGTCGGTGGTTGCCGCATGCAATGAATATACCGACCAGGAATTTGGCGAACTCACAATCGACGCGCGTGCTCATTTTGCACGAATCGCCGCCAGCGGCTTTCTGCCCACGACCAGCTATACGCAGGCGACCTGGTGTATGGCCTATTGTGTTGCCGCGCCGGAGCTAACAACAGATCGGCCGGCGAACGGTGTGCTGCGTCTCTACGAAACGCGGCTTGGCAATACCTTGATCGATGCCAGTAACTGGCGGCTCAAGGCACCGTTCGGATTGGCGCACCATGTATGGCGTCCGACGCCCGGGTACATGGCTGTGTTTCCCGCGTCTCTGCCGCACGAGCTCAGTTTGCTGCAGGGTCGCGGCGAGCTGCTGCTGGTGATTGGGCGCGCGCGTTTCACGACGCCTGGTCAGACGGACATGCCGCCATGGTAGAGGCGACGCTCACTATCGCCCCGGCTTTCGCCGTACCTATCGGCACAGGCCAACTAACAGACTGTGAACGCCTGAATCGGGACCTGGAGGCACTGTTTCTGGTGCGCGAAAATGATGAATTTCGCAATCCCACCCCCAGTCATCTGCCACAACCGGAATTATTCGAAAGCCGGTTCAATCTTTTCAGCTGGCCCGAGGCCTGTGTCCGGGAGTTGCGGGCGGTCGTCATGAACGCCATTGCCCAGGTCGTGCAACAAGCCACCGGCGCGCCGCCCGACAAACTGGCAACGCTTACCATGCAGAATCACACCTGGTTCCATATCACCCGCTATGGCGGGTCTTTTGTGGCCCATAATCATCCACTGGCTTCTTGGTCTGCGGTGTATTGCGTGCGTGCCGGTGAAGCTGTGGCCGACCAACCCCTCAGTGGAATGTTGCGGTTTATTGATCCGCGGACCGGAGCGAATGCGTACCAGGATCCTGCCAACGCCAATCTGTTGCCGGCCTATGCAGTAGGCGTCAGGAATTTCCGCCTGACAGCGGGGCAGATCATTGTGTTTCCATCCTACCTCTACCATGAGGTAGCGCCGTTTTATGGCTCTGACACCCGAATTACCGTGGCCACAAACTGCTGGTTTCGCTAGCCAATTCGTTGCATAAAAACCACAAAAATAAAATTCCCGGGCTGGATTGTTGGCAACCCCGCCATTACATGTTGTAATTAATCCATATAGCGCCTGACCTCATACTCATCGACGTGATTTTGAGTGCGGAGGGATGGTGCATTAACCATATTTTTTGCATGCATTCACGGGAGTAGAACTAGATGGAAACAAATCGCAACGTGCGACAGGCCGTGCGCTACGCCATTTCAGCAATGGCCGCCGCAACCGCTCCGACAATCCTTCACGCGCAAGACCAGGAAGGCGCGGCGGCCGAGCTGACTGAAATCGTAGTCACAGGTTCCCGCCTGCGGGTTGAAGCGAACGATCAATCGATCAGCCCCATCAGCTCGGTGACGACATCGGACATTGCAGCCACGGGCATGACCCGCATTGAGGACGTGTTGAACAGCTTGCCGCAGGTATTTGCCGCGCAGGGTTCCACGGTGGCCAACGGTTCCAACGGTACCGCCACGGTCAACCTACGCAACCTGGGTGCCAAGCGCACTCTCGTGCTGGTAAACGGCCGCCGTCTTGGCCCCGGCACCAGCACCAACGGTTCCAACTCGTCGGACCTGAACCAGATCCCGTACTCACTGGTAGAACGTGTCGACATCCTCACAGGTGGCGCGTCCTCGGTGTACGGCGCCGACGCCGTTGCGGGTGTTGTCAACTTTGTGATGAACACCAAGTTTGAAGGCATCAAGATCGACGCCAACTACTCCTTCAACAACCACAAGAATGACAACCCGGTTGCCAGTGTGGTCCGTAATCGCGGGTTCGCGCTGCCCGACAGCACAGTCAACACTGGTTACGGCAGAGACTTTTCGATCACGATGGGCTCGAACTTCGCAGACGACAAGGGCAACGCGGTGTTCTACGCGACCTACTCTCGCGACGATGCCGTTCTGCAGGCCAAGTACGACTACAGTTCCTGCTCGCTGAACACACCGACTCAAGCGCAGCTGGTCGCCAATCCCGCTCGCGCACTGAGCTGCGGTGGTTCACCGACCAGTGCTACGGGTTACTTCCAAGCGTATAACGCCGCGTTCACCAGTTCGCTGTTTACGGTCACCGTCGACCCAACAGTCGCAGGTGGCGGCTTCCGAAATTTCAGCGCGGCGACCGATTTCTATAACTTCGGTCCAGCCAACCATTACCAGCGTCCTTCCGAGCGTTACACTGCAGGCGTCTACCTGAATTACGACGTGGGCGAAAAGGTCAACGCGTACGCCGAGTTCATGTTCTCGAGCAACCAGTCGGTGGCGCAGATTGCGCCTAGCGGCGAGTTCTTCAGTGCCTATCACCGCATTCCCTGCTCGAATCCGCTGTTTAGCACAGCACAACGCAACCTCGTTTGCTCGCCGGCGAATCTCCTGGCTCAGGGCGAAACTGATCACATCAGCATGTACATCGGTCGTCGCAACGTGGAAGGCGGCGGTCGCCAGGCCATTTTCGATGCGAAGAACTACCGCGCGTTGATGGGCCTGCGTGGCGACATCAATGAGAACTGGAATTTCGACGTCTATGGCCAATTCGGTACGACGTTGAACAGCAACTCCAACGCAAACTATCTGTCGAACGACAAAATTGCGCGCGCATTGAACATCGTGCCAGACACCCGTGTTGGCACGGCGACCCCTGGCGCTGCGATTTGCCAATCCGTGATCGATCGTTCCGACACGAGTTGCGTGCCTTGGAACATCTGGCGGCCGGGCGGTGTGACGCCTGCGCAAACCACCTATCTGGCGATTCCGCTGTTGGTCGCGGGCGACGTGACCGAACGTGTGATTTCCGGCAACGTGTCGGGCGATCTGGGTGCCTACGGCGTCAAATTGCCAAGTGCCGAATCGGGCATGCAGATCAACATCGGTGCCGAATGGCGTTCGGAGCAGTTGGACTTCCGTCCCGATGACGCCAGCGCACGTGGCATCGCAGCCGGCGCTGGTGGCAAGACCACTCCGTTGTCTGGCTCGTTTAACGTGAAAGAACTGTTCACAGAAATGCGTTTGCCCCTCGTCGATGGCAGGACCGGCGCACAATCGTTATCGCTTGAAGCGGGCTACCGCTTTTCGGATTACAGCCTCGGCTTTAGCACCGACACCTATAAGGCCGGCGTTGAGTGGCAGCCTGTGGAGGATCTGCGCGTGCGTGGTAGCTACCAGCGCGCGGTGCGTGCCCCGAACATTGGCGAATTGTTCTTCCCGCAGGCCGTTGGCCTTGATGGCACGACCGATCCATGCGCGGGTGCCACTCCTAACTTCACGCTGGCGCAATGCGCGCGTTCAGGCGTGACGGCTGCTCAGTACGGCAATATCGGCGCCAACCCAGCGGCGCAGTACAATGGCTTGTTGGGTGGTAACCCCAACCTGACACCGGAAATCGCAGACACACTGTCATTCGGCTTCGTTTACAAGCCGAGTTTTGTGCAGAACTTGTCGGTTTCGCTCGATTATTTCGACATCCAGATTGACAACGTGGTCGGCGCGATCGGTGGCGACATCATTCTCACCAACTGCATCACGACCGGTAACCCCTTGTTCTGCAATGCGGTGCGCCGCTCGCCGTCTGGCTCGTTGTGGCGCTCGAACGACGGCTTTGTCAGCGATCTGAACGTCAACTTCGGATCGATCGGCGCGACCGGCATCGACCTCAAGTCACGTTACCGTCATGAGATCGGTAGTTTTGGCTCGATGTCCTACTCGCTTGAAGCTACGTACATGACCGATAACTTTGTCCAGCCGCTCACTGGCGGGGCCAAGTTTGATTGCGTCGGCTTTTATGGCGCCAAGTGCGGTGTCCCGAACCCTGAGTGGCGGCATCAGTTGAGTGCTACCTGGGCGACCCCGTGGTCCGGCTTGGATCTGGCCTTGCGCTGGCGCCATATTGGCGACGTGGCGACCGAGAAATCGAGCGCTGACACTCAGCTTCGCAACAACTTTTACCGGGCAACTTCCAATTTTGGCGCCTACAACTACTTGGACGTGACAGGTTCCTGGACGGTCAAAGAAAAGCTGGACTTGCGCATCGGCGTGAACAACATCACCGACAAGGATCCGCCGATCTCGCCGTCGGGTAGTTTGTCGACTTGCCCAACGACGATTTGCAACGGCAATGTCTACGCGGGGTTCTACGACACGCTGGGTCGCTACGTGTACTTCAACGCGTCGGTCCAATTCTGAAGCTAACGGCTTCGGTGACGATCAAGACGGCGGGCCTTGGCCCGCCGTTTTTTTGTGCGCCCGGCAGGGCGCACTCACTGGGAGGTGAAAGTCCTCTACACAGCCGACATGGGCAAGTGTTAGCCGAAGGCAACGGTTTCTCGGG
>JAYVJR010000088.1:0-78649 GCA_043769085.1 Gammaproteobacteria bacterium | reverse complement strand
CCTCGCTCATGTATCTCGATACACATCACTCGTCGTTCCTTGCCAGTGAAAAAATCCGTCTCGGCCGCGCCCGCGTTACCTGTGCAGAGCTTCCCTAGAGCCTCAGCAGCGCCAGATCTTCGTCGGTATCGACATCGGCAATCGCGGGCGACTCAGCCACGTTGTACCCCGCATCGTGCAAAACCTTCAAATGGCGTCGACGGCTATCGGGACCGTAGGAAAATTCGATCGCAGTCGCAGGCGCCAGCCACAGCAGATTAGTGCCGTCCCGACGCTGACAGCTGGCGAGCGCAGCGCGGCGGACACCCGACAGAGTGCGCCCCTGCATGATTGATCGGTCGACAAAATCCGCGGTCAGCGTCGGCAAATCCGCATGCACGATGAGCACCTCGTCGGCGAGCAATTCTTGGGCCCTGCGGCAGCCCAAGGCCACGGATTCATTGAGCGACAAATGCGTATTCAGGTGAATTACGCAATGATTCGCGGCAATGCGCGCCGGCGCTGGCGCATCGCCAACCAGCAGTACCGTCATCAGATTCTTCGACGCTAACAATGCATCGAGAACCCGGACAAGCAGCGTTCTGGCCAGTTGTAATCGTTGGTCCGCAGTCAGCTGTCCAGCCAGCCGGGATTTGACGCCAGGTTGTTCACGATATGGAACGATCGCGATGCAGACCGGCCCCTGCGCTTGGATCATGGATCAGGGTTTGAAGTCTGGATCATCGCTGACTTTGCGAGCCAGCGTTGCCGCCGGCGGCTCGTACCAGCCTGGGTCGGCGTAGTTTACCAGCCGGTCCCGCACTTTCACCAAAGTGAACATGCCACCCATCTCGACGTTTCCAAACAGAGCCTTGCCCGCCATCATCGGCATGGTGTTATCCGGCGCCGGGTGATGCCCCATGTCGGTGTGCATCTGATGTTCGCCCATGCCGCCTTTGCCCATGGAAAAATACCCCGGTAAGTGCCGCGCGATCTGCTCGTCGAGATCGCTTTGCTCGACACCTAACGGATTGGGGATGCCATGACCCATCGCATTCATGGTGTGGTGTGATTTGTGACAATGCATTGGCCAGTCACCAGGTGCTCGTGCGGTGAACTCAATATCGACAGCGCCACCGACGGGCACCAGCGTCGTCGAATCGCGGCGCTGGGCGCTGAGCGGAATCGAACCGGCATCGGTGCCAGTCACCCGAAAATGATGACCATGCAGATGAATCGGATGCTCATGCATGGAAAGGTTGGCGATGCGGATTCTCACGCGTTGCCCGGTCCTCACCACCAGCGGTTCGGTCGCCGGGAACACCTTGCTGTTGAATGTCCACAAATCGAATTCCGTCATGACCGATGGATCCGGCCGGTAGGTCCCAGGGTGCACAGCCCAATTGTGCAGCGTGTAGGCGAAATCACGATCGACTGTGGCCGGTCCACGCGGATGAATGATAAACATGCCCATCATGCCCATCGCCAATTGCACCATTTCGTCAGCATGCGGATGGTAGAAACGAGTGCCGGACTCGTTCAGTGTGAATTCGTAGGCAAAGGTCTCGCCAGGTTGAATCGGCGGCTGTGTGAGACCTGACACGCCATCCATGCCATAAGGCAGCAAGATACCGTGCCAATGAACAGACGTATGTTCAGGCAATCTGTTAGTCACATAAATCCGAACTCGATCGCCCTCGATCGCTTCGATCGTCGGACCAGGCGTTGTGCCGTTATAGCCCCAGGCTTTGACGCGTGTGCCTGGCGCGAACTCATGCTCGATCTCTTCGGCTATCAGATGAAAGACTTTGACACCGCCAACCATTTTCCACGGCAGGCTTCGGCCATTGGGCGTAATGACCCGTCCCGACACACGGCGCGGCGGTGGCACGGCAGACGCGGCCGTCGCTGCTTGGGCCGCCAGGCTGGAGATCGCTCCCAACGCGCTCGTACCTAACAAAACGCGGCGACGAGACAACAGATCGCTGCGGAACTTATCACTCATGGTGCGGGTTTCTCGGCGGGTTCTGCCCATTCGCGCACCGCCTGGAGCGGCAACGCAGCGGCCCGTGCCAGCGCCAGACGCGCCTGCCAGTAGTCACGCTCCGCTTCAACAAGCTCGCGTCGGGCTGCCATCGCGTCACCACGCGCTTCCATAGCCTCGAACGGACCGATGAGCATGTAGCCCAATTCCCGCTGCCGCACCTCTGCCAGAGTTTCCGCGGCGGGCACCTGTGAGTCACGTGCTAACAGCAACCCTGCGCGTGCCAGCGACACCCGCTCACGGGCAAGTCGCACTTCACCGCGTACTGCGAGCATGGATGCTTCGACGTCGCGCATCGCCAGTTGCGTATTGGCGTCGCTGCGCGCCAGCGACGCCTGGGCCGACGAAAAAATCGGCAACTGCAACTCCGCTTGTGGCCCTGCAGTCACCTCGCCGCCCGGATCACGTTCCCTTCCATAGCCGACAGACAGGTCCGGCAATATGCGCCTGATCCTCGCATCGCTCAGGTTCGCCAACAGCGCTTCGACCCGCCGCCGCGCGGCCCGCAAATCCAGCCGATTCTTGATGGCAATTGCTTCCAGATCGGCAAGTTCACCATCAGATTCAGGTAGCGCCGTGAACTCACCGCGTAATTGCCAGGCGATATTCAATCCACTGACACCCATGCGTCTCTCGAGACTGACTCGCGCCTGCAGGCCGGCTTCAGCGGCCGCCGCCGCGATGCGCTGTTGTTCGGCGTAGGCGAGTCGCGATTCCTGAAGCTCAGTCACTGGCTCATTGCCAGCGCGAACGTAACGTTCCATCAACTCCGTTTGCAAACGCGCGAGATCGTTGCGCTCGGCGGCCAGGTACGCAATTTTTTCGCCGGCTTGAGCGGCTATCCAAGCCGAGCGTACATCGGTAATCGCCGCCAGAATATCCTGCGCGGCCGTCATGCGCGCGGCATCCAGCTCGCGTTCCGCAGCGCGCCGCCTGACTGGCAAAGTCAGCAGACTCGATAGGCTTTGCAGCACATTCCATTCGACTTTACTGCCCGCGCCGCCCCGCAAGCCCTGGCGGCTCCAGCCGATCATCGGATCACTGAGCGATGTGCCTTCCAGGTAGTTGGCGCGCTCAAGTCCTGCGCGTTCGAAAATGGCCTGGATGTCAGGGCTGGCTATTAAGGCCACTTCGACCGCTGAATCCGCACTGATTCCGGCCTTCAGGCGCTCCTCTACGATCTTTTGCCGATCAGCCAAGTCCTGTCGGCGCCATTTCGGCGTCACGCCGGCATTGCTGCTAACAATCTGGCCAACATCCCGGCCCAGTTGCTCACGAGTGAGCATCGCGCACCCTGACAGCACAGAGCCCACAAGCAGTGCCATGGCCGTTAGTCTGCTGGACTTCATCGCCACATTCTATTCCTTCGCCAACTGGGTCTGCACATCCTCCAGCGCAATGCCGGATGGAATGGGTTGCAACCGCAGATAAAGCAACCCCGCACAGATCAAGGGCACAGCGATCAGCAACGAAAACGTCATATCCCAGCCGATGCGATCTTTGGCCATTGCCATCAGCGGTGGACCCAGAGCAATGCCGAAGTTGACCGGCAGAGAGGTGCACACCGCAAGGCCCGTGGCTCGCAACTGTGTCGGAAACAGTTCGGCCACAAAGGCAAATTTAACTGCCGCCGTACCGTAGAAAAACATGCTCATCAGACCAAAGGCGGCCAGTGTGCCGAAGTAGCTACTGGTTCCCCAGACAAGCCAGAGCAATGATGCCGCACCTAACAAAGTCCAGATCACCACCGTAGTGCGGCGTGTCAGCCAGTACTCACCCACGACCGCTGCAAGCAAATAGCCGACTACACCGATGAGATTACCGAAGCCGACCAGCCAGGTTGCCGATCCAACCTGCAGGTGCCGCGCCTCATTGAAATAGGTTGGAAACAGCAGTGCCGAGCTGCCATAGGCGATTACGAACAGGAACTGTGCCAACAGCAAGGTGAGAGTGCGTGCACGCATAGCCGGCACAAACAACGCTGCGACCGATTGCCGCAGCGGCCGCTGCGCGTTGGCGGCACGCACGTCCTCAAAACGGTCTGACTCATGTAGAAAGCGCCGCACCACCCATAGGTATGGCAGAGCTAACAGGGGTACGAGAAAGAGCGACCGCCAGCCCCACAGTGTCAGCATGGGCGCCGCGATGGCCGCCGCAAGAAACCATCCGACCGGGTATGCGGACTGCAGCATGCCGGCCCAAAGCCCGCGCTGCCGCGCCGGGGCCACTTCGGTCACCATCGCACCGGTCGCCGGATAGAGCGCGCCGCCGGTGAACACCGAACCGGCACGCAAAAGAGCAATCTGCCACAGCGAACCAATCAGCGCATGGGCGGCGACGAACAACGACGAACCAGCCAGCGAAACCTGCATCATGTTCTTGCGGCCGAAGCGATCGGTGAGATGCCCAAACCACACCTGCAACAGTCCGCCAATCACGTAGGCCGTGCTGATGGCCAGCGTAACCGACAGCAGACTAAGGCCGAGCGAACTTCGCAGCGGCGGCAACGCATAGGACAACAGCGCCAGCTCCGCCTGGCTCAACGCATAGGCACCGAAACAGACTGCAAAAGTGACACGCGCGTTGGCTGTGGCGATGTTCGATTCACTCAGCGAATTTCGACCGGGCCGCTGAATTCAACTTTGTCGTAGTCGGTGACAAAGACATCCAGACCCAGCGTCCACTGCCCCGGGATGATCATCTCCTGCACCATGGCATGCCACATGCCACCAGCCTGCTGGCTGGCTTTGATCCGGATATCCGCGATGCCGGCCGAAGCCAGCGACGGCGTGATCTCAAGATCAGTCAGGTTTTCGATGACTTGGCCGTCGGCGCCTTTGACAGTCACCATGATCATGTTTTCACCGGCCTTGCCCGGCGTGAGTTCATAGTCCGCGGTATAGCCGTTCGCCTGCAACGTGCCGCGTATCGAATCGTTCGCCGTCATGGCGGCCGCCATGCCACCACCGGCGGCAGTAGAACTTACGATGGCGCGCGGCGGTGTCGTCAGTGTCAGGCTCATCGCGGCCAGTAGGATCAGCAAATACAGCCCCAGCTCTGCCTTGATGGTCTTTGCAATGCGACCCGCCGCATGCAATTCACCGCGCTCCAGCGCAGGAGTCAACCAGAATTTATTGATCGCGGCGAGAGCTAACAGAAAAGCGAACAGCACCAGCTTCCGCCGCAGGCCGATGCCGTAATCATTGCCGAACAAATTGCCGAAGGATTGCACCTGGGTCCACGAGATGACGAGTCCGGAAAGCACAATCGCACCGACCGCCCACGCGGCGCGACTGGAAAACGCCGTCAGCAACGCGCCCGATTCGCGCACTGGCAGCACCACGGTACTGCGCGCCAACGGCCAGAACGCGCCGATCCAGAACGCCGTAGCCGTCAGATGCACGGCGACCGTGGTAGCCATCAGCCAAACCGGCGCGGCTGTTGCCGCATGCCCCGTGACGAGAAAACTCGCAATGCCCAAGGCTGCGCCCAGACCCAGCACGCCTGCTCGCGGCGGGGTGGCTCCCTGACTGCATGCCCAGAAAATCAATCCCATGGCTGGAATTCCGATGACTGCGCTAGGCGTCAGCGTGCTATCCAATCCACGCTTCCAGGACGCGACCTCAAACAACGCACCGCCGCCACCTAACAGCATCTCGGCGCCGCCAATACCGATCGACAGCAGATAGGCAATAGCTGCCACTACCGCAGCCCAGCGACCCACGCGCAGGGCGCTTGCAACAAGCACGGTCGGCGCTGGCATCAACAACACAAACAGCGCCGAACCTGCCGCCAGCAACATGGTGCAGTACAGTAGCCAGCGGTTGATTGCGACCGGCCATGTCCACATCGAACTGGTTGCGGCAGTTGCCGCACTCGCGCCGGTCAGGTCGCCGATCGGCTCGCCAATGGAGAACGGGATGGTCGCGCCGACCGGGTGTGTGTCCGCCGAGATCACCCGATACGTCATCACATAGGTGCCGTTTGGCAAAGCAGCGCCGAGTGGCATCCGCATTTTCGTGCCGTCGAGCTGGATCTCACCCGGCTTGCCCACTTCGCTGCCGCTCTTGTCGATGATGCGGAAGAAAATCGGGCCCACACCTTCATTGAATGTGACGGAGACTTCGGTCGGCGCAACGTCCAACTGCTGCTGCGCCCTGGGAGCGGACTCCATCAGCACTGCATGCGCCAAAGCAGCCTGCGGCACAATCACCAGGCAAGCCAAACAGGCCGCCCGCAGAGCACTCAAAGCTCGGGCACGAAAAAGCAGCATCGCCACTACCTCAGTTTGTTAGCGGCCTGCCGGCGGTTTAGCGGCGGCCGGTGGCGCGAACGGATATTGCGGCCGCGCAGGCTTTTCCAGAATTAAAAACGGCGATGGACCGGGCGTCGCTGTCATGAACTTGAACAACCTGCCCGACAAGTCTGGTGTACTGGCCTTGAGCGCTTCCTTGGGCAGGTCGATGTATTTGTCGTCGCCAACGACGCAAATGTTGACCGTGCGGAAAAACAATATCTGCCCGGGCGTGTTAGGCAACATGCCACGAAACTTGAGGCCTTCAAAAGAACCCATGGCCGGGATCGGCGACTTCGGGTCTTTCCAGATAATTTCGTCGACGGTTTCTGTGATCATGTTGCCGCCTTCGCCCGGTACCGGTTTCGGCAACTTGCGCATTTTCATTTCGATCGTCCATTCACGATTGACGGCAGCACTTACACGCATCACGCCCTCAGGAATCTTGACGCGAACTTCTTTCACCGGACTGCCTTTGCAGCCGTGAGTAACGCGCATTTCCAGGTCGTGTGAATAACCAGCAGGCGCGTACATGGAGGTGAAGGTATTGTGGCCGGACGCAAGATTCGCAGCCACCAGGCCCGCACCCGCATACATAGCCAAACTGAGACTGCGATTCATAGGACTGCTCTCCGTGTCGATAGCCGCTTAGGAAGCTTGACCTTAACGCGACCGGGGCCGCCTGAACAGTCCTTTGATCGCTCCGCGGTCAGTCTGCGGCCGGAACTGCAGGTGAGTCCTTCATGTGTTCCAGATAGGCCTCTTCCAGGGCGCCATGACTGACATCGGCTGCCGCGAACTCAGCCCGCAGGACACCTTCGCGCATGATGCCAATGCGGGTGCCGGTCTCCTTGGCGCGAAACAAATCATGCGTCGCCATCAGAATCGCGGCGCCATTTCGCGCCAGATCCAGGATCAATTCGGAAAATTCGTTGCTGGCCTTGGGATCGAGCCCCGAGGTCGGTTCATCGAGCAGCAAGGCGCGCGCCTGCTTGGCCAACGCAATCGCAACACCCACTTTCTGGCGCATGCCTTTGGAATAGCCCTTAAGTGGCCGTGCATGCGCATCGGGGGCGAGCCCGGCGCGCGCGAGGAAACCGTGCAATGCCGTCTGCTCGTGCCGCTGCCCACTTAACTTGGAGAAATACTCCAGATTCTCAAGTCCGCTGAGCGCCCCATAGAGCATCACGGTTTCCGGTATATAGGCTAGCTGGCGCCGTGCAGCGGCGGCGTCGCGCGCAACGTCGATCTCGCCGACCAGCGCCTGACCCGATGTCGGCGCTATGAATCCTAACAAAAGATTGATGGTCGTGGTCTTTCCGGCACCGTTCGCCCCTAACAAGCAATAGATCTCGCCGGGTGCAACGCGCAGATTCAGTGATCTGAGCGCGACGACGTCACCGTAGTTTTTGCAAAGTTCGCGGGCCTGGAGCATATGCACTATTCCGGTTCAGATAATCGAAGTACGCCGAAGAGCCCTGAGCGCCCAGACCAATAGACCGCCAGCCAGCAAGGTTAATGCGGCCAGCGGCGCGAGATTCCGCTGTAGCACCACCGATAAAGATGGCTCACGGAATACGAATTTTGGCATGCGTTGATAGTCGTCGGCAGTTAGCAACATCGAGGCATTGAGCCGGCTGTCAAAAAAATCGCGCCAGCGGGCGTGGAATTGCAGTGCATCCTGGCGCAACTGGCGGTGACGCGCACCATCACTGCCGGCGAGCGATGTCAGAACCTGATACGTCAGTGTTCCGGGCGAGAGGTACTGCAGACGCCCTACCAGCTGCTGTTGCCTGAGCGCCTGAGTGTCGAAACCTGCTAACAACGGCAGCATGGCATCGGAAATCTCGCGCTCCGATCGCGCCACGCTGCGGTAATAGGCCGTCATGTCCATATCCTGCCCGCGCATGTCCGGGTGATCAAAGAAATACTTGTCGCGATCACCTGCGGCGCGTTTGTCCGCAGCCTCGGTCGCCTCGCGCAGTTCGGTTGTCAGCGCGACACGCGACGGCGCGGCAAACACCGTGGTTGCGGCCAGATTGGTCAGGGCTGGTGCCAGCACGACAAACAACAGCCATGCACCCGTCATAACGCTAGCGTTGATATCCGACGCCAAGCCCCGGGTATTGACCCAGACGGCCAGTGCAAACCAGAACGCGCCATAAATCGTTGCCGTCACACCCCAGACCAACCACAGGACCCAGTCTGGGCCGCTGGCTGCCGCCGCACCGCCGACACTGGCTGCCAGAAACAGCGCTGCCCACACTGCTGCTAACAACGTGAGTGCGCGCACCGCGCATTTGATCGCAATAAAGCTCGGCAGATCGGAGCCCGAAGCGGCCGCAATTGCCAGCACGCCACGTTCGCGCTCGCCGGAAACCAGGTTGAATGTCAGCGCAATGACGACCAGCGGCAGCAGCCACACCATGACAAACGCGACATCGAAATTGCCGAGTGCCAGTCGCAATGGATTGTCGATCGCGGAGAAACCGAGAAAACTGTGCGCGCCGCGGGCGGTGACCAGATATCTCCCCGGCAACAAGTCAGTCTGGCCGATCGCGAGCGCGCTCAACGGCGCCGATGGCAATAATACTGGCGCGGCTAACACGCTGTAACCCACGGCACCCGGTTCACGCGCGCTGGCAACACCGCGTGCCGCCTGTTGCGACAAAGCCGCGCGGGTTTCCATTGCTTCGGCGACCGCCGCCTTGCCGACGGTTGTCTCCAGAGACATCAATGCGCGCCCATTGAGTGCTGCGAGCACCACCAGAACAACGAGCGCCAGCATGGCCCAGAGCGCCACGCCCTCGCGGCGCAGCAAGCGAAACTCCTCAGTCAACATGCCCCGCATCATGATGCGAGCGCCTGCAATCGCCGACAGGTAAGGACAGCAGCAAAGAGCATGGCGAGACACCACAGCACCAGCACCGTGATAGGTCCGCCACTACGCAGCAATGACCCGCGCAATGGTTCGGCGACAAATCGATACTCGCCACTCTTGCGCCAAAGTTCGGGCCCGGCGCGGTAATTGTTCTGGCCTGAACGCGAATTGAAAGTGATATCGCGGTTGAGCACTTCCATGAGTTTGCGACGGTACTGCTCCGCGCCCCAGGCGAACTGGCGCTGATGATCGATGCTGGTGCCAGCGATTTCCTGCGACAACGCGCCCAACGCCAGGCGCGGTGAAAGGATGCTTGCGGCTGCGACTACACCCACCTGTGCGTCGATGGCATTGCCAAGCGAGCCAAAGTGTTTGTCGTAAACCGCGTTGCCAATTTCATCTTGAATGCCGAACACCACACCCTGGAAATTGATGGGCAGATCCTCTTCGCGAGTCACTTTGTAGACCTTGAACAAAGCGTCACGCCGCTGCGCAATCTTGGCGGCCGGCGGTACGCCGTCCAGGCCGCTGGCAAGGTCAGAGTCTATGGCCCGCAGGAACTCCTGCACATTGGGTGTCGGATGCAGCACACGACCGAGATCCGCTGCAATACGCGGCACGACAAAACTGCTCACCGCCCAGAACGCTAATAAGATGAGCAACGAAGCCTGCGACGAACGCGCGCGCGCCGAAACCACCAGTGCCAGCAACAAGATCAGCGCGCCGTAGATCCCATGCACCAACCCCAGCACCAGCGCCGAGGGTAGCCACGCGAGACCTGACGACCAGATCAGAGCCACAGCGCACAGCAGCAGCAGCGGCGCCAACAGAATTTTCGCGGCCAGCGCGAGCCCCAGAAATTTGCCGGTGAACAACTGCCCAGGCGTGATGCCAGACGCTAGCAACTGTCGCAATGTACCGCTCTCGCGTTCATTCGAGATGCCGGCGTAGGCCATCAGAATCAACCCCAACGGCACCAATGCCTGAAAAACAAAAGCCAGCGACAATTCGCCGAAACGCAGCAACGGTGTCATATCGTCCGCGGGTCGCCCGGTCGCGAAATTGCGTTTATGCGCCTCCAACCAAATGGAGACGCCTTCGTACGAGGACACACCGGGATCGAAAAACGCCAGCGGCAAGGCCGGTCGGAATGCATACAGGCCGTAGTGCGCAGCGGAATGCGGGTTTTTTTCGCCTTGCTCGCGCCACTGCTGCGCGACAACCGCCTGTGCGGCTGTGCGCTCGCCCGACAAGGTTTGATAGCGCGCACCTGCGCTGAGCAGGGCCACGATACCTAACAGAAAAAGCGCAGCACCGCCGGCCAGAACCCGGCCATCCCGCAACGCAGCGCGTAATTCCTTGAGCGCCACGGTCCAGATCATGAAGCCGTCAACAATCTAGTTCTCATTGACGCTGCTCAAAGTGCAACGGACAACATCCGAGCGTCAGCAACAGAAGCCCTGCCCCGCCCAAGGCCATCCCCGCACACATCAATCCAGCCTGACAGCTGCCTGAAATTCCCACCATCGAGGCCAGGATCACCTGCCTCTCGCGCCTGATCTCGGCGCCGAATCGTAGCGTTTGCGTCAAGTCGGTTTACGCTGCTGCATGAACTCGACGAAATCGAGTCGCGGCTTGGTCCAGCTTGGAATATCGAAAATCTCCGGCGTCTTTTTCTCGATGTTGGCCCGCGCTGCAGCCGGCATCTCCTCGAGAGAGCCCAGCTTCGAGCCGTAAGCTTTGCCATAGGTACGACCAGCTTTCTGGCCCATGCCGATCCACGGATGAAAACTCACCATGTTCTGGAACTGCACGAAAGCCGGCGCGTTAGTAACGCGCGGATTCATCACATCGCCGGCACGCGCGCCGAACACGTAATGTGAATCCCAAAAAAACGTCGACCCGCCCGACTCCTTCGGCCAACGATCTGGCTTCATGGGATTGGGAAACGAAAACGCCGACTGCGAGGGCACCAGCACCATGTCACCGAACTGCTCGATGCGCATCGCTTTCGGTTTCAGCGTCGCCTCTGGGCCGGTGACGATGCCGTCCGGGCCAATCTCGACCGACAAAGGGCCACCTACAAATTGCCAGACCTCGCGCTCTTCGCCCGTCACTGGGTTTTTCCAAGTCTCGATCAGCTCATCTGTATCAAATTTGGAATACACCCCGACCTCATGCACCTTGCCTTTGTAGTTGCCGTTGGCCATGGGCTCCCACGAGGCGATATTTAGATTCGCCATCGACACCATGGGAATTAGGTTGCCATCGTTGAGCCACAGGTACAAATGTAACCGGCAAAACGTGTAAACCGTTTCGGCGCCGCAGGACCCACTGACCTTGGCGCGAATGCGCGCCCGCAATGCCGGGTCTTCCAATGGCAGTTGCGGGCCACGGCGCTTGTTGCCAGCGACAGTTGGCAAAGAATTCAGCCCTAACAAACCTGCCGCACTCGCCGCCGCCGCGGTCAGTGCGCCACGACGGGAAAAAAACTGCTTGTTGCTCATGATCGCTCCTTCGTAAACCCAGCGTAGAGGCATTTCCGGCAGCCTGCAAGCGATTGCGAATCCGGTCCGGGCAGTGGCCAGGATACCAGCGACCCTTGCGCCGCATGGCCTATCGCCCTAGAGTCGCACGTCATGCAAACGTCAGTTCGAATCGCACTGTTAGCTGCCTTGGTCGCTGGCGGATCAGCGTCCGCGCAGTCACCCGCCGCTTGCGACTTGTCGCGCGGCAAAGAGGTGTTCCAGGTTTGCTCCGCGTGTCACTCCCTGACCGCCAAGGAATCCATGCGCGAAGGACCGACCTTGGCGGGAGTCATGGGGCGCCAAGCAGGCAGCCAGCCAGGTTTCGCCTTCTCAGCCGGCATGCGTGCGGTTGGCTGGAACTGGTCACCAACTTTGTTAGATTCGTTCATCGCGACGCCACGCAAAACTATCCGTGGCACGACCATGCTTTTTACCGGACTCCGGGACTCAGCTGACCGGGCAGCTGTCGTTTGTTACATCACCGCAGCGAGCGCCGCCGCAAAACCCTGACGCAACCGCCTGCGGCCGCTCAGAACGTCACCACCGAGCGAATCGATTCGCCTTTGTGCATGAGATCGAACGCCTCATTGATGCGGTCCAACGGCATTTGATGGGTGATTAAAGGATCGATCTCGATTTTCTTGTCCATGTACCAGTCAACAATTTTCGGTACATCGGTGCGGCCGCGCGCGCCACCAAAAGCCGTACCCTTCCAAACCCTGCCGGTCACGAGCTGGAACGGCCGCGTCTTAATCTCCTGACCCGAGCCGGCGACGCCGATGATGACCGACACTCCCCAGCCACGATGACAGCATTCTAACGCCTGACGCATCAGGTCCACATTGCCCACGCATTCAAAAGAGTAGTCCGCGCCACCATCTGTCAGTGCAACGAGGTAAGGCACGAGATCGCCCTGCACTTCCTTTGGGTTCACGAAATGCGTCAGCCCGAAACGCTCGGCCAGAGATTTGCGCGCCGGATTGAGATCCACACCAATGATTTTGTTAGCACCGGCGAGGCGCGCACCCTGCACGACGTTCAGACCGATACCGCCGAGACCGAACACGACCACGTTAGCGCCGGGCTCCACTTTGGCCGTATTGATGACGGCGCCAATGCCTGTTGTCACACCGCAGCCGATGTAACAGATCTTGTCAAACGGCGCATCGTGGCGCACTTTCGCGAGTGCTATCTCCGGCAGCACGGTGAAGTTCGCGAATGTCGAACATCCCATGTAGTGGTGAATTTTCTCTTTGCCAATCGAGAAACGGCTGCTGCCATCGGGCATCACGCCCTGGCCCTGCGTGCTGCGAATCGCCGTACATAAATTAGTCTTTTGCGACAGGCAACTCTTGCACTGGCGACATTCAGGTGTGTAAAGCGGAATCACGTGATCGCCCTTTTTCAATGAACTGACACCAGGCCCAACGTCAACTACGATGCCCGCGCCTTCGTGGCCAAAGATCACCGGAAAGAGACCTTCCGGATCGGCTCCCGAGCGGGTGAATTCGTCGGTATGGCAAATGCCGGTCGCTTTGATTTCGACCAACACTTCGCCAAACCGCGGGCCTTCCAGTTCGACTGTTTCGACGCTCAGGGGCGCGCCTGCTTTCCAGGCGACAGCTGCACGGGTTTTCATTTTTATCATCCTCCGGTTACGATCATCGCATGAGTCGCGCGGCAAATCGATTGGTCGAACCCTGGAAATCCGTATATGCGGACTAACAACCGGCCGGACTTGGCGAGCAGCAAGCTTGATCAGCTTTATGGTCTGGAGCCGGTATTGGAACCGGGCGCGCATGCGACGCTCGACTCTTGGTCGCAGCTCAATTGCCCTTACTGCGGGGAGTCCTATGGTTCGGTGATCGATTTGACGGATCGTTCAAGAACTTACATTGAGGACTGCCAAGTCTGCTGCCAGCCAATACAAGTGACGCTGCGCGTCGATCGTGCGGGCCGCGTGCGAGAGCTAACCACCAAACGCCTGGACGAGTGACACATGTTGACCCTCTTTACATTGTGGCGAAGTTCGGCGGCATACCGGGTACGGATAGCCTTGGGCGCAAAAGGTCTCGACTACCAGTCCTCGTTCGTCAACCTGGCCGCCGGCGAGCAAAATCAGCCAGCCTATCGGCAGGAAAATCCGCAAGGTCTGGTACCCAGCATCAAGACGGATCAGGGAATCCTCGGCCAATCGCTGGCCATTATTGAATACCTGAACGACCTGCACCCCGAACCACCATTGCTACCCAAGGATCCTCTGGCCCGGGCACGCGTGCGGGCGATGGCGCTGTTAGTCGCTTGCGATATTCACCCACTCAACAATTTGCGCGTACTAAACTATCTTCGCAATCCGTTAGGTCACGACGAGGCGTCCGTCAATGGCTGGTACTCGCACTGGATCGCCGCCGGGCTGCAATCGTTGGAACAGGAAGCGACGCGCTATGCAACGGATGATAAGCACTTGTTCGGTGGCCATTTGACCATGGCGGACATCATGCTCGTGCCGCAGATGTATAACGCGCGGCGCTTCAAATGCGATCTATCGCCTTATCCGCGATTGCGTGCAATCGATGCGCATTTGCAAAGCCTGCCGGCTTTTGCAGCCGCAGTGCCCGAGCGTCAGCCAGATGCCCCCAAGTAGTCAGCGACCGCTCAGACTAATGGCAGGCGCTTCGCAACATTGACCACTGGACCGGTCGGTGCACCGGTCGGTGACCCACCGGCTGGCTCACGACTCACCGCCAACTGCCCCGACGCTAACAAGGCCGCGGTCTGAGATGGATCAAGAAGCAGCGCTTGCGAGCCTGTCTGCGGCAACAAGCCCAGCGATACAGGTGGTGCGCCATTGGCCGGCAGGGCCCATAGCTGGTGCACCGTGCCCGACGGTAGTACGTAGGGAGCCTCCGCCTGCACACGCAACCTGCGATCGGTCGCATCGTATTCGATCTTCCAGAGCGGCTGCTGCATCTTGTCGTCACGCAGCTGCGCTGCCAACTGCCAGTTGGCGCTGTCTTCGCGCGTATTCACGACCCATAACAGGGCCACCGCCAGAAGCACACTCGCAGCCAGCGCCAGCGGCCGCCAAGTCGAGTACCGTGACTTCACGGGTTTACGCGAGGATTCAGCGATGCGGCGCTCGATCTCGCGCCAGACCTGCGCCGAAGGCGTCACTGATCTGACATTGTCGGCGATATGCACCAGCCTATCCTCCCATTGCCGCGTTGCCGCAGCTGCGCCACTATCCGCTTCCATCCAGCGCGTAAAGCGCTGTCGCGCCGGACCACGCAGCGTACCTAACACATAATCGGCGGCTAGCCGCTCAATCAATTCGAGGTCTGGGTACTGCATGATTCCAGACATTCCTTCAGAGCCACCAGACCGCGCCGGATCCAACTCTTGACCGAACCGACCGGACGATTCATCGCCAATGCCACCTGCGGATGCGTACGACCGTTGATGAAGGCCAGCTGGATACTCTGCCGTTGATCGGGATTGAGACGCGACATGCAAGTTTGTAAGGCGGTTGAATTACCGGCGTTCACTTGCGTCGTTTCATCGTCGCTGATCGAGAGACTGGCATCTTCTGCCGCCGCCAGTTCGAGCGGATTGGTCTGCACCATGCGCTCGCGGCGCATGATGTCGATGGCGCGATAGCGCGCGATGGACACAAGCCACGCAAAGACCCGGCCACGTTGCTGCTCAAATTGCGACGCGCGTTGCCAAACCTGGACGAAGACATCCTGCAATGCTTCCTCCGCCAACGCGCGGCGGCGCAGAATTCTCACCAGACATCCTAACAAGTGCGGCGCGGTGGCGCGATAAAGCGCTGACAACGCAGTGGCATCGCCACCAGCGCAGCGCCCCAGTAACGTCACCAACTCGGCGTCATTGAATTCCTCAGTCAGCATGACAACCTGCATGTAATGCGGCCGCGAGATTTGCCCGCGCTGCTTCCAAAGCATACCAGTCTGATTCTACGTCCAGGCCTGTCGTCTGGGCGCACTGTCGCTGATCTTTCTAGCAGCACTGTTCTCAGGGCCATCGTTCAACCATCCAGTACACCGACATGCCTGCAAGCAGCAATGCCGAAATCGCACTGGTGCCGCGCAATAACCGGGGCCGATTCATTGCCTGCCATAGGAGGGGCAAAACCATGGCAACCACCAGGATTTGGGCGACTTCGATCCCCAAGTTGAACCCCACGAGCGGCGCCAGCAGATCTTTTCCTGACAGCAGGTCAGCAAGTACGTTGGCGAATCCCAGTCCATGCACCAGACCAAAACCGAAAGCGAGCGGCCAACCGGTCCAGCGTTCCACTCGCAACAATACCGCGAAAGCAGTGACAAGGATGCTGCCAGCGATTGCAATTTCGACCAGCGCTACGGGCAACCGCACTAGGCCGGTCGCTGCCAGCGCCAACGTAATCGAGTGCGCAGCCGTAAATGCAGTCACGATTTTCGCCGCTTGCCAGAACAGACTGCGCAGTCCGAGCGTTGGCTTGGCTTTGTGCATGGCGGCCAGCAGCAGCAAGGCGAGAAACGCCAGATGGTCATACCCGCTCAGCAGATGCTCGACGCCGAGCAGCCAGAATCGGCCGAATCCTTCATTTGGCCCCACGTCCAGGTCAGTCGAAGGATAAGTTTTTGTTAGCAATGACACCCGATCACTGCCACCGTCCCAAGTAACATAGATCCCCTGATCTGCAGCCTCTGCAAACCACGGACTTGCATCCAGCGACCGTTGGCCAGGCTCAGCAGTGCAGCCAATGGCTAACACAATGCGCAGGTGCCGACCCGTGTCACGATCCACCAGCAACGGCTGCCCAAGTGTTGCCAGACGGCAGAAACGTTCTGCGGACTTCACTTGCAAACGCGCCTGCAGATAACTCGCGATCTCAGACTGGGCGGCCGTGACTTCGCGCCAGCGCAAACGGCCGTCGGCGTCACGATCCAGACCTAGCGCAGTGGCAATATCGGGCAGCGCGACATCCACTTGCAGACGGGGGGCTTCCGAACTCTGCGTGCTCTGTACATCCACATAGCTGGCACCACCGGTATGCGCCTCGACAACCTGCAGCATGCACAGCACGGCGACTGGCATGATCGGCCAAGAGCTACGGCGCATCACATCTTCTCCAGAGCCATGCGGCGCAGGCGCATTATCGCGCTTGAGTCTGCCGCGCCGTCTAACAAACGCCAAGCCTCTGCATAGCGTTGGTGACGGAGTAGAAACTCTGCATAGGCGACGCGCGGGTAATGAGCGACGCCCGTGGTATCCATTGCGCGCTTTAGCCGCTCTTCCGCTCCCACCAGGTCTCCCGATTTCTCGGCCAGTTCCGCGGCGATGCCACTGGCCCAACTGATTTCCGCCAGGGAGCCTGCCTGGTGTTCCAACGCGCGATCGACGATCTGGCGCGCGCGATCGCGATCACCCAGTGCGCCGAGGGCCTGAGCCTGGCAGGCCGAAGCGGCCAAAGGCGATAGTGCAGACGCGGCGCGCATACAGTCGGCGAGCGCAGCACGTGGATTGCCGAGCGCGATACGCAGCTGCGAACGTTGCAGCAAGGCTGATGCATCTCGCGGATGGGACGCAAGCCACTCATTCAGCACGGTCTCGGCGTCCGTGTATTTGTGCTGATATTGCAGCTCGTCGGCGGCCTGTGGCAACGTCGTCTGAGCGGCCGAGCCGCCGAGACGCCGGTCGACCTGCAGCACTATCGTCTCCGGCGACGGCGGCGCGAAAGCGACGCTCTGGCCGCGGACCTGCAGATCGCAGGCCGAGAGGCAGAGGCCGGCCAGCGCCACGACAGCGCCGGCCAACAGCTGCGCTTTACTGCAACAATGCATTGAACGCGTTTTCATCGTGGTCGACATCCGGCTGAACCGTCAGGCCGAACACTTTCGACTCATCCGCGGTTTCCTGTCTCGCGAACGCATCGTTAGTCAGTGCACTGAAAGCTACCAGCACCGGATTTATCTTGACGCTCAAGGCCAACGAGGTCGTCAACCCGCCGAGATCGCGCGCGGTGATCGTGACCGTCGCAGTGCCCACTGACTCAGCCGAGGGCGTGATGCGCAGCGTTCGATCCGCGCCCGTGCCCTCGATTTTGAGACCTTGCGCGGGAATCAGTTCCGTGTCCGAACTACTCGCAGTAATCTGCAGCTGACCAGACGCGGTGTCATTGTCAGTAATCTTGAACAACAGCAGCGGTGAGGTCGTGTCCTGGTTGAATTCCGTGGTTACCGCGCCAAGGATCTGCGGCGCCTGCTGCACTTCCGGCCCGCCGGAGCTCGCTCCGCCGCTGCAACCAGAAATGGCTGCAACGGCAATGGCCAGGACGGAACCTATTTTGAACTGTTTCATTTTAGTCTCCTGTTAGGCGCCGCGTTAGTTCGTGGCGCCAGCATTCGGCGTGCGCAGATACGGAAAGCGCGTATCGAAATCGGCGGCGCTCAGCGGCGCACCGTCCGTAAACGGCGCGGTTCCGACCGGCGCGTCCGCGGGAGCGCACAGACCCAGGTTGGTCGGTGTGCCATTGACCGGGATCGGATGGCACAGCCGGCCCATCACGACACGCAGAGCAATGTCGACGACATCGTCGCCAGGGCGTCGGCCGTTAGGAAAACCGGCAAGATCGTTGCCCGCAATACCGAAGGAGCTTTGCTGCGCGGCAGATTTCGCAGGAATCCCCGTATTGAGGCGGGTCATCTCCGAGGCGGTGACACGCATCAGTTGATTGACGCCCGGGAAACCCGTCAGAAATGCCGTCACTAGGTCAATGCGCGGAAAATTGGACGGGGCGAGATTCGCGATGCTGGCGCCCAAAGTCTGATTCACCGCATCACGAAACAGCACATTCAGCAGCGCGGGAAGCGTCGGATGGGTGACATAGGCCGCAAACTGCCCGTCCTGTGACGGTTCGCTGGCATTGAAGCGATCTTTGTCCGGAAGACCGATCACGACTTCATTGACGAGCGGCATACCGAGCCGCGAGACCTGCGTAAATGCGCCGCCATTGACTTCGGGCTTGGAGAAAGTGGCGTTGGGATTGAGGATGCGCGCTTGACGCAAGCTCGCAGAAGTCCAACCGCCGATGACACCGTTGCCGTTGCCTTTCAGGCAGTTCTTCGGGATTTCCAGCGCGATGCTGGTGATGTTGTCGTCAGCGATGATGTTGTTAGCTTTGTTCTGGCGAATACCGCCAGGGAAAGAGTCGCCATCCACAGGCACGAGATTCACAAGGTCAAACACTTGACCCAGGTTGACGGCAAAACCTTCGGCACGCTGACCTACAAATACACGCCCCGGCGCGCTGCATCCCGGCACATTGATGTCGTAGACAAATTTGCTGGCGTAGTTTTCATAGCCGGCGATGCTGCCGAAAGTCTTGGTGCCGACAAAATCGAAGGGCTTGCCAAATTCGCCGCGTCCGGTGCTGGCATTGGTCACTTCACCAGCCTGACCGCGCCGTCGATCGCCACGCATCAGAGTCACTGTGTAGGTTTCATTGAAATTCAGTGCCGAGCTGTCAGTCGCTGAAATGGGCCCGATGTTCTTCAGCGGCACAGCGACATTCTGTTGTTGACCGCTGGCACCAATAGGCAAGCTTAGTCCTCTGTTGTTATTCGCCAACCTGTTATTGAAACGGAACTGGAAACTCAGGTCTTCATTGGCATCGCCATCATTGTCGATGTGGATTTCATAGAGCGCGGCCGAATCCATCGCAAAATAGTTCGGACCGCCATAGGCGGCCTGCAGTGGGATATAGTTCGCGATCAGGGTGACGTAATCGCCTCGGCCCGGCTCATAGGAATTGAAAAGATAGAAATCGGTCGAATCGACGGTGGGTAGCCGCGTGATATTTGGCGCTTCGCGATGACTTGATGCCATGGAAAGCACAGGCAGCGCAGCACAGAGTGCGCCGACTGCGAGACGATGCTGGATAGACATGGAAATCTCCTGGATGAGGTTGCGGCGTTATCGCCTGTTCCTCACCTCTACGAGTCCAGCTCATCCGCAGATGCACACGAAGAAATAAACATATTTCTTGCATCCGGCTCACCGTCCGCTACGTAGTGTCGTTGTGTCGAGTCTCGCCTGAGGCGTGCTCCGTCAGCGGCAGTCAGACACTCAAGGCCCCGAAGAAAAACCAGCCACCGGCGCCATGATTCGGCGCGGCCACCTCGCCCTTGACGAAGCGTTCGAATTTTTCTTCGCCAGACGAAGCGAAGTCCGGCACCAACTGAGCAAAGCAGGACTCGCGTTTGAATCCCGCCTCGCTGCAGAGCGCGATCGGATCCTGCTGGCGGAAACTGGTGTAGAACGGCTCATTGTTGTTAGCCGTATCCCAGTTCCAGAAAAAGTTGGCGTAATCGCCCACCGCTGTATCGTTCGGCAACTCCAGATGCACCATATGACCGCCAGGTCGCAGCAGACGGCGGCATTCGCGCAGGATATTGCGCGTCGCCTTGACCGGCACCTCATGGAAAAAGAAGCTCGAGACAATCAGATCAAAATGCCCATCGGGGAAATCCATTTGCTCGGCATTCTGCTGGCTGTAGTGCACCGGCAGTCCCGCATTCTCGGCCACCGCATGACCGAAGCGTAGCACCGGTGCACCCACATCGACGCCATGGGCCTCGATGCCAGGGAAAATCTCGAGATAGGGCAAAAGATTCTTGCCGCTGGTCGTGCCGAGATCCAGAACGCGCCGCGGTTTGAATTCAGGGAATTTGCGCTTGAGCCACTCGGCCGTGGTTTGCGCAATCACTCCCGGATGTTTTCGAAACGGATGCTGCCCCGTAAACACTTTGCCGCCGAAACTGATTACCGCACCCTGCGCAACGTCGTCCGCCGTGAACTCGCTATGCGTCCATCCGGGTGCGAGATGTACATCGAGTGCCTGCAGATATCGCGGCATTTCCATGGCCGGGTTGAGCCGCAGAGATCCGCCTGCGATCAATTTCTTGTTAGCTTCCCTGGCGAGCGAAATCATCCCTGGCAGCGCCCGCTCGATTGCCGGTTGCACGGAGAGGTAGCACATTTCCTGGGCGTTGTAGCGAATCGAGCTGTAGAACTGAAATGAGGGCACTTTTTCCATGGCGCTATAGATGTCCTTCCAGCCATGCACTTCGGCACCGCGCGCTTGCAGCGCGGGCGCAACGCGTTGCGACCAATCCTGATCCATCTCGCGCCGCATATCGATAATCGCGTGTTTGCGCACCGTGCTGATGAAACTCTGACGCGCACGTTCGTCGTGAGTCGGCTTGAACTGACTTTCGATATCGGTCACATACGCGGGGTTGATAGCCATGACACGTCTCCAACAAAAATTAGTGAGTCGGCGACAGTGCGTCGCAGCCGGCGCGCGCAGCCTGTTCGTCTTGCTCTGCCTGTACGCCGGACACGCCGACGCCGCCGACGCATTCGCCTTTCCACATCAAAGGCATTCCGCCCTGTAGTGGCAGATAGTCCTGCAATGCCAGAAAATTGGTGTCGTTTTTAGCGCGCTGCGCAAACGCGGCGGTGGGACCACGGGTAAATGCCGCAGTACGAGCTTTGCGCGTTGCCACGTCTACGGTAGACACGCGTGCACCCAGGCGCTCGAGATACAGCAGGCCGCCGCTGTCATCCACGATGGCAATCGTGACCGCCCAACCCTGTGCCAGCGCATGCGCGCGACAGGCCGTCGCGATTCGCTGAACATCCTCGGAATCCAATGACCATTTTTGCAACATGCGTTATTCCATACTTTCGGCGCGTACCACAGCCCGAGTGTAGGCCCTGCGGCCGAACCAGGAAACCAGTACGCCAATAAGTCCAACCACCGCGGAAACCCAGGCCAAACTGTAGGCTACAGCGTCGCTGCCGACAAACACTCGGGTATTCAAGAATCCGACCAGTGGTGGCCCCAGCGATAGACCGACGAAGGCGAGTACCACTGAATAGAGCGCCATCACCTGACCACGCAGTCTGTTAGGTGTGATACGGCTGAGAGCGGTAAATGCGGCCGTGATGCACCAGGTGGCAAACAGGGCCGTCCCGGCATGCCAGACCAGAGTGCCGGTTGCGGAGCTGGCGAGACTCTGCAGCGGCCCGAATATCATCCACGAGGCGCACTGCAGGCACATCACCAGCATCGGGCCATCGCGTCGACCACGCTTTTCCAGCCACGACAACACCCAGCCGGCTGTCAGACAACTGAATAGCCCCAGAGGCACACCCACGATGGCCAAAGCAAAACCCACTTTCTGCGGCGTCCATTCGTGCACCCGCATGAAAAGCGTCGGAAACCAGGCCCCTTTCGCGTAGATGACCAGCGCATTCATGACCGTCGCAACAATAACGGCTGTCAATGCAGGCCAATTGGCACGCACCTCCGCAAGCAATGGCCGAAATGTTATCTCCGGCACCTGCTGCGCGGCACCAAATCTTCCAGGTTCGCGCATGGTAAACGCAATGAGCACCACCAAAAGAAGGCCCGGCAGCCCGACCAGAAGAAACACCACCTGCCAGTTGCGCATCTGACCTAACACGCTTGGCCAGAGTTCCTGCACCTGAACCACCAGGACCAGGGCAAATGCGCTCAACAGGTTTCCCATGCCCAGACCCACGGTTCCGCCGGCCTGAAAAGCGCCAAACGCCTTGCCACGTTCGGCGGGTGGAAAAGTGTCCGCAATGGTCGATGCGGACACCGGTGTCGTCGACGCCTCGCCCGCACCGACCAGCATGCGTGCAATAAAAAGCCCGGCAAACGAGCCGAGGAAGCCGCTGGCGATGGTCGCCAGACTCCACACCAGCAGACCCATCCAAAGCACCGGTACGCGCCGCCAACGATCTACCAACATGCCGATCGGCAATGCCGCTACTGCAAAAAAAACACCGAACGCCGGACCTTGCAACAGTCCCATCTCGAAGTCCGTGATGTTGAGATCGGCTTCAATGTACGGGACTAGCAGACCCATGATATTGCGATCGACCATACCGAACGCATAAGACATCAACAGCAACACCACCACGTACCAGGCATAACGTGGTTGCGGCCAACTCTGCGCGCCGGATGGCGCAGGCACGGCATTCATATCAGTGGTTCTCTTCGCCACCGCTGACGTTCATCGCTTCGCCGGTGATGTAGAGCGCTTGCGACGAACACAGAAATGCGCAGGCCTTGGCAGTGTCTTCTGTCTGACCGACGCGACCTAACGGAATGCGTCCGCGCATCGCCGCCAGGTAATCATCCACAGTCAGGCCACGTTTGCCGGCCATGAACTCGTTTTGCCACGACCCCAGGCCTGTGGTGACATGATTTGGACATACGGCATTGACCGTGATGCCGTGCGGCCCCAGTTCCACAGCGCCAGCGCGGGTCAAACCAACCAAGCCATGTTTGGAGGTGACATAGCCACCCGTAAAGAGCGATGCGGATTTCGCCGCCCTGCTTGCGATTGATACGATCCTGCCGCGACCCCAGCCAGCGTACGGCTCCTGTTTCATCATCTGGCGGCCGGCGTGCTTGAGCGCAAAAAATGCACCCGTGAGGTTCACACCTAACACGGTCTGCCAACGTTCTTCGGTCATGTCCAGCAGGGGGCCAAACATGTAGCCCACGCCTGCATTGTTGACCAGGATGTCAAGCCGACCGAAAGTCTGTGCGGCATACACGACCAAAGCCTCAACTTCGCTTTCGCGGCGCATGTCTGCGGTACATACACCGACCGTTCCGCCTGCCCCACGAATCTCCTCCGCCACCGCCTGTAACTCGTCGAGCTGACCGACGCCGTGCGCCGGCGCCGCCTCGCCCTGTACGCGACCGATGTCATGCAGCACGACGCGCGCGCCTTCAGCGGCCAGCCGCCGCGCAATCGCTGCGCCAAGTCCGCCGCGACGACCGGACCCTGTGACCAACGCCACCTTGCCTTGGAGTTCAGGGTACATTACTGCGATCTTTTGTTAGGTATCGGCAGCGCTGCTGCCAGCCGCGGGATGCATGCGCATGACGCGTTTCAGATAGGCGTCACGCCATGCAGCCCGTTCGGACTCACACGTGGCGTCCGCCATGAAGGATTCAATGGAGGCTCGTGTCACCTTGCCATCGCGCTCCAGCAACCGCTCGACGGTGTCCAGTCGCTCGCGCATGACCGCCACTTCCGTGGTGAGTTCGATCAGGAAAGTCATCATTTGATCGAGCGCAGGATCGGCGAAAAAATGCGGCCGTTTGCCAAGAGTTTGGCGCGGCAGTCGAACCTGATCCGCTGGGGTGTTTTTTGCTGTCATCGAAAACCTTTTTGATAGTATGAACCCATGACTGCAAATCCTCGCACAACCGTGTTCGTAATGGCCATTCTCTGCGTCGGTGTGACTGCATTTGTTCAAGCCGCAGAACCACAGGCGCTGCGATTTCGAGCTGCCACGGTGACTACGCCTGATCTACGAGCATTTGAGCGCGACTATGTCGCATTGCTGGGCTATCGCGTGCGAGAGCGTGGCCGGGTTGCAAGGTCCCTGGCAACCAGTTGGGGCACTCAGAGGATGCAAGGTCGGCGCTATGTACTGATGTCCAGCGATGCCGCGCCTGAGGTGGTAATCCGCGCAATCGAAACGCGCCCGACGCCGAACTATCGCGCACTAACAACTCACGGCTGGAACGCCATTGAAGTCGTCGTCAAGGATCCGGACACACTGCGCGGTCGTGTCGGCAACACGCTGTTTAAGGTGATCGGCGAGCCGGAGTTCCTGGGCGGCTACCCGACTATTCGCGCTTTTCAGGTGCTCGGCACCTCCGCCGAAGTACTGTATCTCACGGCGGAGACCGGCGATCGCAGTCGCTCGCCACTGCCCGATCCAGGCGGAGAAGTTGGCAGAATCTTCATCATGGTTCTGGCGGGCCCCGACATCCATGCGTTGAATAGCTGGTATGCGGAAAAATTCAACCTGACCGCTGGAGTAGTCAACGATCGAAAAGTCGGTGTGCTAACGCGCGCGCAAAATCTCGCGCCGAACCAAACGGTGCCACTGACCACGCTACGCTTTATGCAGCAAGGCAACTTGATTGAGTTGGATGGCTACCCGGCAACGTCTGGGCCACGGCCTGTGCGCCGCGGCGAGCTGCCGCCAGGAATAGCGATTGTGACCATCGGGGTACGCAATCTGGACGCATTGCCATTGCGATATCTGCAAGCCGCCCGCCGACATGAAGGTCCGCTTTATCGTGGCCAGCGTTCGGCGACTGTGCGCGGCCCGGCGAATGAGCTGCTTGAGCTCGTCGAAGAGTAAGCTAACGCGGAAAGAAATATTCCGGCCCTTTGCAGGGGTGAGCCAGATCCAATTGCAGATTGACCACGTCTGCGGGAAACGATGCCGCCTGCGCAAGACCAGAAGGTTCTTCGCGACGTTGCGGCGTGCAATGCACTCCGTCGCGGTCGACATCCACCCAGGCATAGACGATTAGACCCTCGCCGTCATTGATGGGATAGTCAATAGTCTTTTCATGCGCGCCGAGCTGCGCGTCATACGCCGCGACAGACTCGAGCGCGTGGCGCAAAACACCCTGCCCCGCCCAGGCTTGGAACACGCGCACGTGAACCTTGCCCTGCAAGCCAGGCGACGCCGTGAACTGCGCCTTGATGGTCACTGCTCGTGTGCGCCGTGGCTGTTCACCGGTGGCGTAATACCCATAAGCGGTTAGAACCAACAGCACTGCTAACAACCCCAGTCCACAACGCTGCAACCAGTAGCGCACACGCATAATTCAGTCTCTATTCGTGGCCAATGCGGGCACCGCAAAGACTCGTAGAAAATTCCCGGACAGCACGGCGCGCATTTCAGCGAGTGTGTAACCCGCTGCAGTCATGGCGGCCAACGTCCGCTGCAGATGTTTGCGCACATACCCTGGACCCTGCGGTCCGTCGGAGCCATACAGCACACGATCCAGTATGCCGGCCTCGCGGAAGCGCTTGATGGCGATTGCAGTCAACTCGTCGGCGCGCGGACTCCCGAGAGCTCCCATTTCAATGTGCACGTTAGGATAAGTCTGCACCAGACGAATGCAGTCCTCGATAAAACCCAGCGTATGGTTCGCCGTATCATAACCCGCGTGACCTAACACAAATACCGCACCGGGAAACCTGGCAATCGCAGATTCCAGGTAGGCCGGATTGACGTACGGCGGCTCCTGTCGTGTGCCCGGGAACGGACTGGTACCGGTGTGCAGGTATAACGGCTTTTGCAGCCGCGCGGCCAACTGATAGATCGCATCCAGCCGCTCATCATCCAGGCGCGTCTGCGCATGAGCCGGCGCCAGTTTGATGCCGATCATGCCATCCTGGGTCAACGCGCGCTCGAGCTCAGCCAGTTGCGGCCCGGCGTCACGATTCCATTGATCCACACGCAGACTCGCCAGCGCGATCAGGCGCTGCGGATTCTGCCGCACCTGCTCCGCAACATAGCCATTGTCCGCGATACCGGCCGTATGCGGGAAGAAAGACGCGAACAACACGCCCAAATTAATATCGCCCCGATCCAATTCTCGAACGATGCCGCGAGCGGACAGCAGCTCCTCAAACAACGGCGTCACATAGGGCCGCACTGGCCGCGGCAACCGCTCGAGATTGCGCTGCTGCGCACGCGGCGGAATCATCGCCCACTGACCCACGTGTATGTGCATGTCAACCACAGGAATTCGCTGGCCATCGACCAACACGCCGAGCGGCTCGGCAATCGCTACCCCGGCGGTCAAAGAAAGTCCGAGCAGCCACCATTGAGACAACTGCAACTTGATCATGGTGCGGCCTGCGCCACCGGAGTTGCTCCAGCAATACTGTCTAGTGCGCGCAAGGTCGCGGCAATCACGAGCTGGTGTTCGGCGTCGCGCGTGATCGAAGGCGCCCAGTCCTCCTGGTAACCGCCACCGGAAAACGAGCCAAAATACATGTGTATGCCCCCTCTAATTGGCAGCCATTGGCTGTTAGCTGGAAACAGATTCCGCCGTTCGCTGAACGTCGCGGGCGGCTTTCCATCCGGCGTCGCGCGGTGGATATGCCAGACAGGTTTCGAGTAGTTCGCAAGACTCGCGGATCCCGGTGGATAGGAGTCCCAGATTATAAGTCCATCCAGAGCATTCGGATGCATACTGGCGAAGGTCGCAGCCATTGCGCCGCCTAACGAATGCCCCACCAACACCCAGCGCCGAATCTCCGGATTAGCTGCCTGCACCTCCAGCGCGCGATTCAAACCAAAAATCGCCACATCCATCGGCATCGCTACTACGACCACGCGGTATCCCGCCGCCGCAACCGGGCGCAAGGTCGTCGCGTAGCCGCGCACATCGACATAGGCACCGGGATAAAAGATCACACCCATCTTCTCTGGCTGGCGCGCGGGTTTCAGCATCAAGTAGGGTGAATCGGTGACCGTGACATCTTCGTCCGATGCCAGCGCAGCGATGGCCTCGGGCGCGGCATCCGCGTGGCGCTTCAAGCCTAACAACCAGACGCCGCCGATCATCAGAACCAGGAGGCCAACGACGGTGTAGAGCAGCCAGCGCAGAAGTCGTTTCATGACGAAGCTGTCTGCTGCTCAGGCCGCGGGCCAGGCCCAACCGAAAGTGCCGCCGACTAGCATCCCGAAAATCATGGCGTCCACAGTTTCCCAGACAGCCAGACGCAAGCCGCGCCCGTACCAGATCGAGATTGGCCATACCGCGAATGCGTAGGCCGCGAAAGCGACGGACCCTGCAATCTGGTGAACTTTAAGGTAGTCAGCCCCAGGAGGCAGCGCACGTGTCACCACGTAGGCCACAAAGAGGCTAACAACCACGCAAAATACAAACCACTTCGCCAGACTGCCGGCCATGGCAGGCGGCCCAGGTGCGCGCACCGTGAGCGCGAGAATCGGCCCGCGCTCCATCTTTTCTAGAAAAACCGGATTCTTCATGTCGGCGCCACTGCTGATGCGAGGCACAAAGTAGTCCCCCAGCGGCAGATTGAAGGGTCGGACCGCCGCCATCAAGGCATCCTCGTCGGGCACCTTGGGATAGTCGTTCTTATGCCAGAACGGCCCCATGTGCAGGATCGCGCTAACGACAAACACCAGAACGGTCGACAACAATATGGCCAGCCAAAGACTCGTGACGGTTACCATGCTGAACTCCTTAGAATTTGATGAGGTTTGCTGTAAAGGATCACCATGATGCCCGGTCAACCAACGTGCGCGGCACCCATGTGCATTTTACGGCTGCCCGGGTTTCCAGGTAAATGATTCCGGACCGTTGCCGAAACCTTCAACGCGAATCTGCAGCGGCCGAATTCGCACGCCGATCAGTTCTGCAGCCACGTTGTCGGCGCTGCGCTGCGGGGCCTTGAGCCAGCCGCGACTGCGATGTAATGCGGTTTGCTTCTGGTACACCGCCCATGTCGTTTCCGGGTCGACAAATTCTGCGTCGCCTCGTATGAACACCGCGCGCGGAGCTAACAGATTGAAGTCGTAGACGTGCGGATTGTCGTTGCGCGAACCAGCAGCCGGCTTGCCCACCCAAACGATCTCGGTACGCGGATTGCGCCGCCACTGCCCGATACGCTTGTGGACATTGCGCTGCACCAGCCACACGTTGAAATCCTCATCAACGGGTGCGCCCATCGTCCGTCCGACGGGGTAACCGGCAAGGTTGACCGTGTAGACCTGCGCAAAGCCCGCTTCCGTGCGCAGGAAATCGTGTACGCGCTTCTCCAGCGCAGCGCGCTCAGGTGTTCGCGACTGCACAGCAAGCTGATTGGCATGGATCTCCATAGAGCGGAGTCTAGTGAGTTTTCTACCGAAGATCAGCTGTCACACGTAAAGGCCCTATGCCATGATCGGCGCCACTCAGGGGGGGGTCCTATGTCGATAAGCGCAGGCGAAGAATTTTCCCGCGGTTGGAAGACCTTGCTGGCCTGCAGCCTGGGCAATGGATCCGGGCTCAGCGGACTGTCGTTCTATACCTTCGGTGTCTTTGTATTGCCGCTGGTCAGTGCGTTTGGCTGGCAGCGCGGCGATGTGGTCTGGGCCGCTAGTTTCCTCATCTTCGGCACTGCGATCACAGCACCCATCGTCGGCGCATTCATCGATCGTTTCGGGGCCTATCGTGTTAGCCTCGGCTCTTTCCTGCTGCTGGCAGCAGGTTACTACCTGCTACCCAATCAGAACGGCGACATACGCTTTTTCTATGCGACCTGGCTAGTGTTATCGCTAGTCGGCGGAGGTACCACGCCCGTCGTCTGGACTCGTGCTGTCAATCTGTGGTTTGACCGCGGACGCGGACTAGCGTTAGGCCTGGCATTGGCTGGATCAGGACTCGCGGGCGTGCTCGCGCCATCACTGACTAACAGAGCAATCGAAACCTGGGGTTGGCAGGGTGGCTATATCGCGCTCGCAGCCTATATCGCGGTTGTGGCGTTGCCATTGATAGCGCTGCTCTACAAAGACCGACCGCCGGTTAGCGTCAAAACAGTCGCAGCCGAAGTTACAGCGCCAGAAGCCCCTGGCCTGACTCTCGCTCAAGCGCTCCGCTCCACAGCATTCTGGAAGATAGCGCTGGCATTTGTTTTCGTATCAGCTGCCATTGCCGGCCTGATCATCAACTTGGTTCCGCTGTTGGTTGATACCGGCATGGATCGATCTAAAGCGGCGAGCGTCGCGGGCATCATGGGGATTGCCGTGATGCTGGGTCGGGTCGGCATCGGCTTTCTGCTGGATCGTTTGAGCGCGCCAGCCGTCGCCGCGGCGCTGCTGTTGTTGTGCGCCGCTGGTTGCTTCATATTGTCGTATTCAGCGATACCTGTGTGGATTATCGCGTGTTGTGTCATTGCGTTAGGTCTGGGTGCAGCTGCCGAAGTAGATCTGGTCGCCTATCTCACCAGCCGTTATCTCGGAATGAAGGCTTACGGCCGAATCTACGGATTGCAATTGACATCCTTTTACGCCGGCGCTGCGATCGGTCCGGCCGCCGTCGGTAAGTCGTTCGACCACTACCAGAGCTACGGTCCCGCGCTGTATGCCATCGTTGGCGCTTTGATTTTTGGCGCCATCGTGGTCGGAACCCTTGGCCGGCCACCGGATTTCGGCGCCCGCACCGGGCACTGAGCAGCAACCCTGGTTGATCGCAACTCTCTTGCGGGGCACTTTCGTCGGCGGCTAACCGCCTGGCACTTTAGAAAGCGCCGCATCGGTAGGAGTCGGTGATGGGCCAGGTCGTAGCAACTCACTCTAACGCCGCAGCGATCATCGCACCCAGAGCCATATCTTCCTCTTGCCCGAAGCCGTGGTGACGAAGCGTCCCATCACGCCCTATGAGGATGCTGGTGGGTGTGCCGCGCATTTGAAATCGTTCCATCGAAACGGGCATCGACGATGTCGCGCCAGCTTGATCGACACCGATGGGGAACGTTAGCCGGTACTCGTGAATAAATGCTTTGAGCGACACCGGTGTCATCGCCGCATGATGTTCGAAGACGGTGTGCAGACCGATCACCTGAAGATCGGTGTCACGAAATAGCCGGTGGGCCCGCTCAGCCTGCGGTGTGCCATGCGCGACGCAACCCGGGCAAAGCATCTGGAAGGCATGAATGAGCACGGGTCGTCCGCGCAATCCCGCCAGCGTCAACGGCACCTGCGTGTTGAACCACTGAGTAACAGCAATCTCCGGGGCTTGCTCGGCTGTGGTCACCATGGGCCTACCTACTACATTTTGGGTCAGACAATCGCCAGCAACGCAAAAACGCCGATCGCCGTCAGCATCGGCCAACCGATGTGTTTGCCATGTGTCACGACGGCGTCGAATAGACCAACAGCCACATGGAGTACGCCGATACCCCCTATCAACGCCACATCCAGAAATGTCGGATCGATTGCGGCCCGTAGCAGCAGTAGCGCCTGGCCGATCCACAACAACGAGGTCAAATGCCAAGCAAAGCGGATGACCTGCTTGGCCAGCAGTCTGGACATGACACCGTCATTGGACCCGACCAACGGCCCAATCAGACGCTGCTCTCCGAAGTAGCTATGGGTAAACGCTGTGATCAGCGTTGTTAGTGCAGCAGCGAACAGGAAAACGGATGACACAGACACCTCTTAGCACCAGGTAGATCGCACAGAACCCGAAGTATGCAACTTTGCTGACCCAGTCGGGCCTGGCAGGAGACATGACGGTCCAGCTACTCGCGGTTTACCGCGCACACGTCTGCCTGGTCGTTAGGTTTCAGCACTTTCGTAACGGCTGCGTAAAAACTCGAGGTATATAAAGCCAAAACGCTCATAAAGATCACGCGTTGCGAAATTCTGCTGTTCGCACTCACTCATTTGCCGCAACGCACCTTGAATGTTACCAATGTATATCTGGTATTTTCGGGCGTAGGTTTTGCGCAAATCACCCAGCGCCTGGTCGATCTGCGGCTTGCCGGCAAGTTGCCAGCTTAACGCCATCGCGCCGTGCATACCGGACACTGCATCCCCAAACGCAACTTTCTTTTCAGCATAGCGAATTGTGTCGTTCGTTACCGACCAGGCGACGTGCAGGTAGTTGCGATTGAATTGAACAACTCCTTCGGCATTGCGAACGCACTGTGCACAGGGCGAACCAGCCTCCGCGCAGGAGGATGGTATCTGCGTCGCTGTTAGGTCGGGAGTTATTGGATCATACAGTGCATCGCCAGTGTCCAGAGGCAGATAGTCAGCCGGCGAAGGACCGCTGGCGGCAGTGCCAGCGTTTTCGGCGGCGGCTTGGTAATTGCCGCCATCGCGTATGCGCTGGTCGCCAGGATTGCTTCTGGAATCTTGAGTAGGCCCGTCGCCGCGCTCTCGACGCTCAAATTGCGGCCCGTCGAAATTATCTGGAGTTCTTTCAAACTGACGGGCGGGATTTTCGCTCGGGGGGCGCCTATCCTGCGGCGAAGCGGCCGCCCGTTCGCTAGGACTGCCGCGCTCATTCTGGCGTGCGGACTGAGTTGAACTTTGCGCAACACCCCACGATCCGGCCGATTGATCACCGGCACCTTGCGAGAATTGCGCGAGTGACCCGGTGTATGCGCTTTGTGCGCTGGCGTACGTGCCTAACACAATAGCCAATGACCCAAAAAACAAGGGCATAAAACAATGCTTGCGAATCATGGCACTTGCTTCCTCTTGAAACGGACAAACCCAAGAACGGCAATTATTCCGGCAACGGCAGCCAATCCAATCCAGAGCCACCACCTAGACTTGCCGTCGTCGTACTGTGACTTTGGTACAAACACGGGCCTGACTCCAGGCCTAATGTCTTTGCCTACCCACACCATCATCTTGTAAGGTGCGGCGGGTTTCGCTGAGTCCAGCGACACTTGGAACTCGCCCTGAGTGCGAAATCTGAAGCTCACTTGATTGCCACCGGCCGTATTGCCCTCGCGCAACGGGTCATCCCACTTCAATTTCGTGATCTTTACGTTGATCACGTCTTGAGGATTGACCGAGCGCACAGTCACCAACACCGGAACCAGCATGTGCAGATTCTCTAGGAAGAATCTGTGCGGCGTGACGCCGGCCTTACCAGAGACCAACACGGCCTTGCCGCCAGGGATATCGGGCACCACGCGCGGCTCAAGGCGGTAAACAGGAATCTTGGCGGTTGTTTGCGCAGCAGCAATGGTTGCAGTTGCCAGCACCACGATGCAGGCAAACATGACAACTATGCGTGGTTTGACAGACATTTTCGGGCTTCCTGGTTTATCTCGACAAATCCCGTATTTCGACGCGGCGATTAAGAGCCCGGCCCGCTTCACTGGCATTGTCCGAAACTGGTTGCGATTCGCCAAACCCCTGCGCTGTTAGGCGCAATGCCGCGATGCCTTTGTTAGTTAACCAGACTACGACGGCTTGCGCGCGCCGCTTCGACAAATCCAAATTGTAAGCGTCGCTGGCTTGCGAATCTGTATGCCCGCCAAGGGCGACTCGCAGCGTGGGCTTTGACTTGAGCAACAAAAGAACCTGTTGCAAGGTGCCTTCCGACGCGGGTTTCAGCACATCCTTGTCGATATCGAAATAGATGCCGTAGAGATCTACTTTGCCGTCGTTTTCCAGGCGCTCGCCGAGATCCTCGTTGCGCGCTCGCTCGAGGCGAATCGTTATGTCAATTGTTTGATCCGCCAACAAGTCCCGTTGCTCGGAACCTGTGATGTAATTTGGATGACTGCCCGAGGTTACGACCCGCCCCGCCGGCACGTCGTCAAGCTCGAATTTGCCGTTCGCTTCGGTTGTCGCCTGCCGGATGTTAGCTGCCGACACGAGCGCACTTTCGATCGGCTTTTCGGTCGCTTTGTCGATCACCATGCCGCGAATTTTGCCAACGTAGGCAAAGCCTTTCGGATTGATGAGCAAGCGGGCAAAATCGAATGCGAAACCATCGCCACGCTTCGACCCAGCGTCGTCCATCATGATCTGCAATTTGCCGTCGCTAAGCAGGCGAAGATACTCTGGCAACAATCGGATCGTGACCAGGTTGCCGATCGGCCCGGTTTGGTTGAGATTGTTGATCGTGGTTTCGATATCGGGCGCGGATTGGCCATCCAGAGTTACTTTGAAATTCGTTTGCCACACCGGTGCCTGAAAGTCATCAACAAATAGTTGCAGCACCGCAGCCTTTATAGGTACAGCCTTGGCATCGAAGTCAATCGTAATTGCCTGTGGCAGGTTGTCTGGCCGCTTGGTGCCTAACGTGTAACCATCCGCGGCGATACCGCGTTTATCTTTCACGCCGCTAACGACCATGATGCGATCGGTGCCTGGTGGATCATCGGCCTCTGGAGACCAAGGATAAGGATGCACCGGCGTGGTTTCTCCCGAGAAGGGATCAAATTTCTTGGGCCAGCCGAAGCCCAGATTGTCAATATCCCCAACCTGCACCAGCAGATCTGCTTCGTTGCCACCGATCTCGACTCGGTAGGTTTGCGCCCAGTCCGCCGGCAGATCCAGCGCGCGGCGCTTCACCGTGGTTTCTGTCGCTGTCTTGCCGCTTACCGTCGACAGCACTTTATCCATCGCCGCTTTGCGATCGGCGGCGCTCGCGTTAGGGTCATTTTGGATTTTGCCCATCTCCAGCATGGCCTGCATCGTGTCGGCCGCTTGCTGGCGCTTGGAATCGCGATCTGCAACACCGGGGTCTGAATCGAAGACATTGTCGGATTCGCTTGACGTCGAAGGAGGCTGCAGCGCTGGCTGGTCAGGCGCACTGGCGGCTTGCTCGACCGGTGGCGTCAACACGACTTTATTGGCATCGGCGTCAGCATCGGCGCTGTCCTTAGAACCGCAGGCGCTTACCAGCGCGCAGCAAACCAAAAGGCACGACAACGTCCCAATAGCTCGCGACATCCGTCGCTCCCTTTGCGTACGACCGCTAGTTCGACTCTACCCCAAATATGACATCTTGCAAGCAGCAGCGTTTCGCGTCAGAGTGGTCTTGGGAGGTTTCTATGGCCAATAGACTTTACGTGTTGTTAGTAATTGCGGCGCTGTTACTCACCGCGTGCTCCAAGGCACCGGACGCGAATGAGCGCCGTGCCGCAGAGACCGCCGCCGCTGCCGCCATGCCCCCGGAGCCTGCCAGTCTGCCGACCGAATCGGCATTGCCAAGCGAGTCGGCAGATCCAGCGGCTCTACCAACCGACGGTGCTGCTCCTGCGCTTCCCGAAGCATCAGCCGGTTTTGACGTTGCCTCGGTTCCACTTACCACGGTTAGTCTGCCGCCGTTTCCATTTTTCAAGGACCCAGAGGGGCTCGACAATTTACTGAAAGGACGCGACGCGCTGATTCCGTTTGAACGTCATTGGTTCATTGCCGGCCAGCAGGCTCGTACCGAAGAGGGAAAATTGGCGCTGGCCAAGTACAATCTGGAGTACGCCAAATCCGGGCGGAAATACTCGGCGCTGGAGTTTCATCGCAACTACGAAAATGCTATCACCACGTTAGGTGGCGCAAAAATAAGTGCAACTCAATTTACCAAAGAAGTCGTTGCCGGCGCCGGTGGGACCGACGCGATCAAAAAGTATTTCTACGGCGCCAGCCCCACTGACTATTACGAACATCACAGCTTTCTGATTCGTACGGTCGATAAGGAATACTGGATTCACGTCAGCACTGGTTCGGTTCCATTGCACGGCTTTGTGACAGTGCTGGAAAAGCAGGCCATGCAGTCTGCTCTGGCATTTGTCGATGCGGCAGCCATGAAAAAAGAGCTCGACGCCAATGGCCGCGTTGCTCTGTATATCAACTTTGATCTCGACAAGGCCACGCTGCGGCCAGATGCGCAGCCTACTGTCGATGAGATCAACAAGCTTTTGCTGGCTGATTCCAGTTTGAAGCTATCTATCGAAGGACATACCGACGGTACCGGTGGCGCTGAGCATAACCGGGCGTTGGCCACCGCCCGTGCGCGCAGTGTGTTAGGCGCACTGGTTGGACTGGGCGTCGATCCAACGCGATTGGCGTCCAAGGGTTTCGGAGCCGACAAGCCGATCGCAGACAATTCCACTGACCTGGGCCGCGCGAAGAATCGTCGCGTCGAACTCGTCAAGATTTCCTGAAGCAGCCCGCAGGATTGGGCAGGGGTTGAACATGAAAAAAGCTATCCTGCCGTTTGCGGCTGTGTGGTTTGCAACCACAGTGGTTGTAGAACCTATACCGCAAGCCATGTTCGAAGTGCCTGCGGGCTATACCAAAGCGTCGGTCAGGCATTAGCAACGCGCAGTTGCCTGGCGTTGATGCGTTGTTCGATTCGAACTTCGCCGCGACCACTGCGAATTTGCAACAGCACTTCGATGTTAGGATTTCGCCAATCTATTTCAATCCAACCGAAATTGGTCTCTCGCATAATATTGCCGAGGCGATGTTTGTTCGGGGGCCGCTGATCCCACACTTCCGTTAGACCGCTGGAGGTCATATCCCATAGCGGATAAGGCACTTTGTCGCTCAAACGCGATAACTCGCCATAATGGGTGTCACCGCTAATGCAAAATAGGCCATGTGCCCGCTCGCGACGAATTGTGTCCAGCAATCGTCGATGATCCTCGGGGAAGTTGATCCAGGCCTCCCAACCAGTGGTATCGGCAACAACCTGCAGACTCGAGGCGAAAATTCTTAGGTCTGCCGGCGTGCGCAGTACGGTCTCAAGCCACTTCCATTGGCGCTCGCCTAACATCGTTGCCCCCGGATTTGCATTGCGCGCAAAGGGCCCGAGTCCACCGGAGCCATAAGTTTTGGTGCGCGGAAGTGGCGTGCGGTTAAAACGCAAGTCTGGCAGAATAATTTGCAGTGCGTGATTGCCCTCGCGTAGCGTTACCGCATCGTAAATGCCATCGCGCGTGCGTCGCGGCGAATCGGACGCCTCGGCCCAGAAGTCGCAAAACATCTTTTGCGACTGCACTTTCATTGGATATTCCGCGCCCGCATCGTCTTCGCCGTAGTCGTGATCGTCCCAGGTCGCAAGCACGGGCGTGCGTTCGCATAGGCGGCGAAACCCTGGCTGCCTGGCAAATAGCTGGTACGTTGCCTGGAGTATGTTCATGTTGCGCGTGTCGGCATAAATATTGTCGCCCAGAAAAATGAACAATTCCGGTTGCAACTCATTGATTGCGTCCCAAATCGGCTGTGGTTTGTTCTGACGAGCACACGAACCAAACGCGATGCGCGTCGGCACTCGATTCAGCGTGGGGCGGCGCGGCCGCGACGAAGTCGCCGCCTGCAAATCGAGAGCGGCGAGGCTGCCGATAACCGATGTGCCAACTAACAATTCTCTGCGACGCATGGGTGATTCCCTATCCTGCGGTGTGGGCTCAGGTCACCCATGAATCGTAGCAGGCCGCCGTAACCAACAGCACGCCTGGCTGAAGCGAGCAATGGACCAACGCGCAGTCCAACTCGATGTTGACAGTTGTACAATGTGGCCGGGCCACGGGAGGCATGCACATGGCTGGATTTATCATCGGAATCGTCGTCATTGGCGGTTTGTGGTACTGGCTGTCCCAATTGAGTCGCAAGGCAGAACGCGAGTGTATTGCGCTGCTCGGGCTCACAGCAGTGAGTCGCGGTGCCGCGACTCATGGCCAGAGCGCGGAAGGCTTGGACTACGTCGAGCGGGTGATTGCCGAAGGAAGCCTGCATGGAGTCGTAGCGCAATTGTCGTCGCGCAACATTCGCTCCGACCGTGTGGCGCGCGCCAAACGTGATCGCGGCGCATTTACAGTGTTGTCTATGCAGCTATCGCGGCCGCCACCGGCACCGCTGCGGTTGCAGCCTGCAGGTGTGGCGCGCGCCGCCGAGTGGTTTTTAGGCAGGCCACCGGACCCGGTGCTCACAGGTGACGCGGAATTTGACCTGGCATGGCATCTGTATGCGACGCACCCCGAGGCTGCGATCCTTGCAGTTGACGCCAGTTTGCGCGTTGCACTCATGAGATTGCATCGGCTGATCCTTCCCACTGGACCAAGCGGTGTCAGCAACAAGCTGGCGTCGGGCTTGTTGCTGGGGAGTTTCGAGCTAACGGAAACAGTCGCGCGATGTTACGTGGTGGGTACACCGTCAACACAGACCGGCGAGCGACTGAAGTTAGCCGAGCCTATCTTGGCGCGTTTGGCTTTGGCCGCGCGTTTGGTCGTCAAAGTTCTATTTTGTTTCCTTCCGGATCGATAATCCAGGCAAATTTCTGGTACTCGGAATCGTCGAACTTCGCGACAACGTAGCAGCCTTCTTCGCGCAAGACTTTGACCAGGGCATGGAGATCCTCCACGCGGTAATTGATCATGAAAGTTGCAGTGCTGGGCGCCAATTGCTCACTTTGCGCAGCAGCAACAGACTAGACGGTTGTTCCCGCCATCGGCTTGCCGTTACCGGCGGACCAGGTGAAGGCAGCGCCCTCAATGGCGGTAAGGGTTTTTACAGGCAATTTGCGTCGCAGGCAATTGTATCGTACTCTCTAGTTAATTAACTAAATGGTATTATACGATGCGGGACCAACTCAACCGTACCTTCGCGGCGCTCGCCGACCCCACGCGGCGGGCGATACTCGCCCGCCTGTCGACAGGTGAAGCAAACGTGTCCGACCTGGCGCGGCCCTTCCTGAAAGACATGAGCCTGCCCGCGGTGACTAAACACTTGAAGGTGCTCGAAAACGCGGGCCTTGTTAGCAAAGGACGCAACGCGCAGTGGCGCCCCTGCCGGATCAACGGCGAACCGCTGCGCGAGGCGGTCGACTGGATGGAGCAGTACCGAGTTGCCTGGGAAGAGCAACTCGACCGGCTCGGCGCCTATTTGAAAACGAAGACACATGGAGCCCATCATGGCCGCAAAAAACAAGTCTAGTGAAATCACCCTCACCCGCGTCTACGATGCACCGCTGCAAAGTGTGTGGGATGCATGGACCATTCCGGAAGAAGTGGCGCAGTGGTGGGGCCCGCGCGGATTTACCATCTCCCATCACAGCCACGACCTGCGCACCGGGGGCCATTGGCACTACACCATGCACGGACCGGACGGCACCGACTATGAAAACACGACGCAATACATCGAGGTGGTGCCAGGGCGGCGCCTGATGTACGACCATGGTGGTCATCGGGATCGTCCGCCACTGTTTCGCGTGACTGCTCTGTTCAACGAACGACATGGCCGCACGCATCTCGACATGAGCATGGCCTTTGCAACCCCCGAAGTCGCCCAGGAAATGCGCGGCTTCATCAAAAAGGCGGGCGGCGAAGGCACTTGGGACCGACTTGCCGAATACCTTGGCAAGCGCCGCGCGGGCAAGGAGCTGTTCTTCATCGCCCGCTCCTTCGATGCCAACATTGAGCGCATCTACGCGCTGTGGACTGATCCTGCGCTCCTCACGCAATGGCTGCCGCCGACAGGAGCGACGATGCGCTTCATCAGGGCAGAACCGCGAGTGGGCGGCTCCTCGTTCTACGCGATGACTTTTGCAGATGGCGCGACCCTGTACGGGTTGCTGAATTACCTCGCGCTCGAAAAGCCGAACCGCATTGTCTACACGCAGCAGTTCTGCGACGACCAGGAACGCGTCAGGCGCCCTCCATTCTTCACGGACTGGCCGGAAACCATGCACGCGATCGTGGAACTGGCTGCCGAGGAACCGGAACGCACGCGCGTGACCGTGCGCTGGGAGCCGGCGGACGGAGCCACGCCAAGCGATATCGCGGAGTTCGCGAGGCAGCGTGGCAGCATGACCGGAGGCTGGACCGGCAGTTTCGACAAGCTGGAGGCGTTGCTAGGCTGAGTCGCTCAAGCAGGTGCTGCGCGCCACAAGATGGCACGTGGGTGTCACGCGCTGCGAATATCATTGCCCTCCATACCGACTGAGGACCGACCATGACCAGCCCAATGTATTCCCATTCAGTGCCCGTCTTCAAACAATTGCTGACGGCCATGAAGACCCTGCTGATGCAGGCCCAGGCACATGCTGCCGCGAAATCCATTGAGCCGAATGCACTATTGCAGGCACGCCTGTATCCAGACATGTTCCCACTGCTCAAGCAGGTACAGATTGCAGCCGATTTTGCGCGCGGTATCTCAGCGCGCCTCGCAGGGGTTGAAGTGCCCGTCTACGACGGCAAGGAGCAAAGCTTTGCCGATCTTGACGGACTGCTGGATCAAACTCTTGCGTTTCTGGATAGCGTCAGCGCTTCACAATTCACAGGTCGTGAAGCGGCAGAAATCGTATTGCGTCCTAACACGCCGAAAGAGAAGAAGCTCACCGGTCAGACCTATCTGGCGAACTACGGCATGCCACAATTTCTTTTTCATGTCACCACTGTCTACGCCATCTTGCGCCACAACGGCCTTGCCATTGGTAAGCGTGATTTCATGGGAGCGTACTAAATGAGCAACTCGCGAGCGCTAGCCGCCGACAGACACTCCCTGCATGGGTTCGCCGGTACGCATGATCGCAGACCATGACCGGTCGCCGCCGAAGCGGATGCCTTTGAAGTCGCCCGCCTTTTTGTCTAACGCGTTGGTATAAAGCTTCTGGCCCTTGTAGGCCCACTGCTGCTTGCCGTCGGACAGTTTGATCAACGTCCAGCTGCCCAGCGGTTTGGCATCGGCTGCCGCCATGAAAGCCACCCACTGCGCATCCACGCAATCATCCACCTCGCAGCCAGGCGGTTTGATGGCCAGACGGCGCCGGCCTCGCGCGTTGAGACCATGCGAATAAACCGTCAGACCCGCAGTGTTAGCAATAAGCTCCCCGGCATCCGACGCCTGCACGGTGGCCCAGGATGGCAGCGCGGGCGCGGGTTCCAACAACGCCACCGTCCAGCCGCGCATGCCTTGCCCGGAAATCTCGCCAGCCTGGATGTCTGCACCCGGCCGCCGATAGAGCGTTGATCCTTTGTAGGCCCACTGCCGCAGTCCCGAGTCGCGGTTGACAATGCTGAAGGCGCCGAAACCGTGCGCCAGCGCAGGCGCGGCCATAGGTTCCCAGGTCTTCTGGCATTTTTGGTCGCAATCGGCTGTTGTCTGATAAAGCGTGCGGCCACGGATATCGGTCAGAACCTGTCCTAACACGGTGCGTCCAATAGCGATTTCGCGCGGCGTCCTGATCGGTTGGAACGCAACTCGCCAGAGAGACTCGACGCCATCGCCGAAGGTTGCGCCGGGAAAAGCATCTGCCGCATACAGATAGAGCGGCTTGCCGCGAAAAGCCCACTGCAGACTCTGATCCTCACGCTTGATCAGAGTCCAGTCACCCGAGGGTTTCGCATCTGCGGGCGCTTTGAGCGGTGGCCAGGCAGTCGCACAATCACTATCGCAGGAAGACTGACCTGGCGTGCCTTCGTCGCGATCGAAGGTATAGAGCGTCATGCCGCTATTGTTAGCGAAAAGCCAACCGTCGCCGCGCGCCCGCGATTGCACGCCAGCTGGCAGCCCGGCCGGCCCGTCGGCCGCGAGTGCCTGCGCCATGCCACCGAGGCTGAGCAGCGCCGCCAGAGCTAACAAACCCGCATGGCGCATCAGGCGAGAACTTCGCTGATTGCCTTCGACGTCTGCAGCGACTGAGTGCCCCACTTGTCGATGGGCAGACCCATCGCGCGCATGGCAGTAAGACCCACGCGGGTGATGGGATCCCCGTTGCCGACCACATGCATGCCGGTCTTCAGCCGTCCGCCCGCGCGACCGATGGTGTACGCGGGTACGCCGTCGATCGAATGCACGCGTGCGTAATTGGTTTCTGTGGCTGCAAAAATCAAAGTGTTATCTAACAACGTGCCCGAACCCTCGCGAATCGACGCAAAGGTCTTGATGTACTCAGCCAGCGATTCCATCGTGCGGCAATTGAACCAGAATGCGACCGGCTGATACCCGGTTACTTTGTCCGGTGTCTCTTCATGGGTCAGCAGATGGTGCGTGTAGGTCTGTCCGGGACGCCGCATATGCGAAAAGTTGTCGCTGAATACCATGTTGAATATGCGCGTCTGGTTACAGGCCACCGCCATCGCGAGAATCTGCGACATGATGCGGTGGTTACGCACCACTGTCTCGACCTCCAGACCCATCGGCATATCCTGTTCCGCGCCATCGCGAACCGGCGGCGGCGGAATACGGCAGGCGAGGTTCGGCTCGGGCTTCTGCATTTGCAGATCAAGCTGGTTTTCCAGCTGACGAATCGACGTGAAATACTCATCGAGCCGGGCGCGATCCGCCGCGCCGACGGTCTGGTTCAAGGTCTTGCGCTGCTCGCCCACAGCCGACAGCACGCTGCGCCGAACCATGAGCTTCGGATCCGGTTTGAATTCTGCCTTGTTAGGGTCGGCGAAATCTGTGCCGAATACACGAGAATAAAGCCGCTCCGGCGATGCTTCGGCGGCAGCACGATTGTTAGTGCTGCGCGCGCTGTAATTTTCCCGCGCGATGCCGACCGAGGTAACGTCCAACGTGCGGAAGCGGGTATTGCCGGAGATTGCGTCGCCGACCAACAGATCGAGCGTCGGCGCGGGAATGTCGCTGTTGCTCGAAGGCGCGGAGCCGGTTCGTGAGGCCACCCAACCGGTAAAATGCGTGTAGTTCGAACGGCCGTCGAGCGGCATGTTGAAGCCGGAAAAGTGATTGAGATACGGAATCCAGGGCGTCAGCGGCGCGCATTCCTGCAGGAACTCGATGCCGGCGCTGGTCTGCGTCTTCGGTTTGATTGCATGATTCGGCGTATGCCCGAGACCCCAGTACCAAGTGCCGAAACGCACCGGAATGGGCGCCCCTGTGGCAGCCAGCGCAGTTCCATTGTCGTTGAGAAAGCAGTCCAGGAACGGCAGCGCCACTCCGACCGTGGTGCCACCTAACACGCCACGCAGCATGGAGCGGCGTGACAGCGGTTTTGGAATCAGGAAACTCATCGCTTGCTCTCCTCAGTTGGAGTCTGTGCGGCCGCAGTACGCACTTTCGGCGGCGACACAGCAAAAATCGCGTCACTGCTCGCAATTGCGCGCAGTAACTCAGGAATACGGTACTTGTCGTCGGCAAATTCTTTTTCCAGATGCACAAGCAACGGCTTTTCGTCCCTGGCCGGAGTGCGCGCAACGGCATAGGAATACAAACGGTTCACCACACAAGCCGGCGCTGCCGGGTTCTCGCGCATCGCTGCACCCAAACCCGCTGCATTCGAGAATTTCACGCCATCGAGGTCGCCCTGCGTCTCTATCGTGATGTTGTCTTCCGTGGTTCGCATCTGGCCGGCGCCGTCGATGCGTTCCAATGCGAGGCCAATGGGGTCGGTCAGCTTGTGGCAGCCGGCACAGGAAGGCTGCGTCGCATGCACGGTCAAGCGCTGCCGCGCCGTGCGGCTGGGCGCGTTAGGATCGTTGAACAGGGAGAAATCGACGTCTCCTGGCGGATCCGGCACCTTCTGACATAACAGCAATTCGCGCATGGCACGCCCACGCAACGTCGGCGAACTGCGGCCGGGATGGGCATACAAGGCTGCGAAACTCACCTGCGTGATCACGCCTGCGCGCTCATCGCCTTCCGGGAATTCATAGGGCACCCAGCCGCCGTCAGGCCGGTCCACCGGCACGTGATAAATTCGACCTAACGGACCGCTCATGAAAGTCTTACGGGTCGTGAAAAGATCGCGATAGTCGCCTTGTTCCTCAAGCAGCAGATGCGTGAGCGTGCGCAGCGTCTGCTCGCGCGCATCCTGCGCAACCACCGTGCTGAAAACAGGATAGATGATGGAGTCTTTCTCCAGACGATCGATATCTTCGAACGCCAGCATGTCCGCGAAGAACGCGCGCAGACCCTCAACCTGCTTGGGCGAGGACAGCATGCGATCGACCTGTGCGCGGATGCCTTTGCTGGAATACAGCTCGCCCTTTTCTGCGGCAACCAGCAACGCATCATCCGGCGCTGAGCCCCACAGAAAAAAACTCAGGCGCGAAGCACGCGAATAAGCATCCAGTCGCAATTTGCTTTTGTTGTCGGGGTCCGGTTCTGCGTGATCGCCAATGAACAGGAAAGACGGCGACACCAGCATTGAAGCGAGTCCCGCCTCGAGGCCGGCGTAAAAATCGGACAACTGCGAAGCCGCGGCGTTCGCCAACATGACTGGCTGCTGCACTTCCTCGGCATCCAGCTTGCGCCGATACAACATGCGACCCAGGGTCGTGAAAAATTGCCCCGCACAGGCCGAGTCTGCAGCGGTCGCATTCGCAGGCTGGCACGGCAGATAGATGTCGCGGTTATCAGGACTCAACACCTGCGCAGATATCGATCGGGCCATGCGATCGAACTGTTCAATGCCTGCCGGCGTGATATGCGCATCGGCTGCGCCGACCGTCAACAGGCCATTAGTGCGCACCAACGGATCGAAGCTGCCGCCAACCGAGATGTGCTGACCAAATAGGTCGGCAATCACGTTTCGATACTGCGGCTCCGACAGCAATCTGAGTCCCGGTTCGCCGCCCGCGACAGGCGGCGCAGATTGGCTGCACGCGGCCAATAAACTCACTGTGACAATACCCAGCAGCCAGACGCACCCGCGACGCATTACAACAATCCTCTGATGAATTCGACCAGTCGGTCGATGGGCCCCTGAGCACTGTTAGCTGTCTGGCTGCCGCCCGGATGAACAATGAACGCGGCCACCGCCGAAAAATTGAATGCTGAAGAGATGGCGGTGCAATTACCGCTTTTCGCGTCCGGATAGCCGTCCGCGATTTCATGCGCCGCCACATAAATCGACGGGCAATTGGAAATCGCCGTGGACGCGATGGGACCTAGGCCACTGATATAGAACATCAGCTGGTCAAGATCGTAATAGCCTGCCTGCATGCCCTTGGCGGTTGCGAGATCCGGTGCGATTTCCATACGCAGGCGCATATCTCGCAGCAGTTGATTCATGTACGTGTAGTTGCCATAGAACGGCAGGTTGACATCGCCTGCGTCGGTCGTCAGCACGCCATCTTTGATGCGCCCCTGCAAACTGCTGCGATAACGCGGCTGTCCGCCAGGGGCGTCAATACGATAGCTCGCAAATGGCACAAACTTGCCGCCTGCATCCAGGGTGTATTGATCGATCGAGCGATAAAAAGTGACTGTGACATTGTCATCGTTACGCGTGTCGTCAACGCCCGTGACTTCGATCAGCGTCATGCCATTGCCGTTGGACTTGCGATTCTCGTTCTCGTTAGCTTCGTACTGACCATAGGAACGGAACCCGTAGACGCACCCAAGCAACCTGTAGAGTTGGTTGTCGACGCCTGGGGTGCCATCGACACCGGTGAAGTTCTCATGCTTGCAGGACTTGGGTGTCGGCTCGCCATCGATGGTGCCGTCGAGATTCATGCCGTAGGACTGCTTGCCTTCGACCAGCAGCAAGGGCGGATCCTTGACCACGGTCGGATTCATGCACACGTCTTCGCCCTTGGGGCCGCGACGGATGGCATTGAAGTAGCGCTCGAGGCGCGACCGCAGACCGTTGTCGGTCAGCTTCGCGCGATCAGTCTTGGAAAGGCCGCGCCACCAGATTTCGTCATAGCCGACGTTAAATCCTGCCGGACATTCGTCGACAAATTTCGATTCGTAGTTCGCGATGTTGCGCACGGTGATGACGAAACCGAGAGTTTTGGAAGGAGGTGCGCTGGCCGGCACGGCAGCCATGCAAACGCCGGCCATCATGGCCGCGGCCACGAGCCTGACGATGTTGCGAGTTGGGCCGGTAGTCATGCGAAATCCTCTGTTAACGGAGCATTGTGCGACTGGTCGTCGAGCTGCGCCATGACCATTCCAGAAGGGTTCAACCCGTGGTCATGGCGGCATTGCCCGCTTGCGCCTGGATGCGCTGGCGCGCGCAGCAGGTCATGATACGGCGATGATCCTGCTAACGAACACTGTTCTGCGCCGCCTCCTATTCAGTCTGAGTCTGGCTGCCTGCCTAACATTGCCACGGGCCGAGACTGCTGAAGATGACATTGTATTCACTGCGGCACTCACCGCCGATGACCAGAGCATCCCGACCGAAAGCCCTGGTACAGGTTTGGCGGAAGTGCGCCTCGAGCGCGCTACCCTCAAAATCACCTGGAAGGTGACTTATCGCGGTCTGACCTCCAGACCCACCGTGGCGGGTCTCTATGGCCCGGAAAACGTGGGCGCCAATGCCGGGCAGGTGGTCAATCTGGGCGTCCGCGGACTGACGAGTCCGATCACAGGGTCCTTGGTACTCAGCGATGGCGTGTTTCAGTACCTGATCACCGGGCGGGCCTATGTGAACATCCACACCACCCGCTATCCGCAAGGCGAGCTACGCGGCCAGTTACGGCGGCAGCGTAAACGCTAAAGCAGGACTTACCCACCGTCCTGCCGCGACAGCCATCAGTTCTCGAAGTCCCGCCGCCGCAGCAAGGGGCCCCAGCCGCCACCGCCGCCGCCCACACCTGCGGCCCATTTGTCACCGCCGATCGCGCCAGGCTCTCGATCCCGGCTATGGGTGTAGAGCACATTACCCTTGTAGGCCCAAACACGACCCGCGGCGTTGTTGAGCGCCGACACCGCAGTCCAGTCGCCTGACGGCGCCGTGTCAGCTGTTGCAGCGATCGTCTGCCAATTTTGCTGAATGCAACGCTCGTCGCACAACAGTTTGGCTTTTTCCAGCAGGCCCGCAAACGTGTAAAGCGTGTGACCACGCGCGTCCGCATAAACCTCGCCCATGTCCGAGTTTTGGATCGTCACCCAAGCAGGCAGCGCGGACGCGGCGTCCAGCACGGCGACTGACCATGCTTTTTCTGTGTCCTGCTCCAAACCGATGGTGTCGCCAGGCTTACCGTCATCCGAGTGCAGGTACAGCGCCTGGCCCCGAAAAGCCCACTGTTTCTGCCCGTCGCTCGTGGCTAACACCGACCAATCGCCTGCGCCGCGCGCCAGCCAGGCGGCATACAACGGCACCCAGGTATCCAGGCATTTTCCCTCACAAACAGACTTCGCATTGCGACGCCAGTAAAGCGTACGGCCACGGGCGTCGCTGAGAATGCGCCCCAGGTAACTCGAGCGGATGGCCAGGCCCGGCGGCAACGCAATCTTTTCCAGCGCCACATGCCAGGCATTACCGACGCCGTCGCCTAACATGCCGCCTGCATAACTGTCTTTGGCAAAGGTATACAGTGGTTTACCCCGCCAGGCCCACTGTCGAGCACCATCCTCGCGATCGATCAGGGTCCAATCTGCGGCCAGCGCAGCATTCGACGCAGACCCCGGCGCCGCGAGCAGCGGCGGCCAGGCTTTGGCGCATTCGGCCACACACACGGACTTGCCCGGCCGCGAATCCTGCGCATACACATACAGTGACATGCCACGCGCGTCTGTCAGATATCGACCGGCAGCCGCCGCGCGTGCCCGCACCTCTGCAGGTTCGCCGACAGCCTGCGCGACGCTGACACCTAACAACAGGGCGCAGCCGAGCAGACTTTGGATTGACGTCACACCAGCACTTCGGTAATAGTTTTCGAGGTCTGCAGGCTGCCTGTGCCCCATTTCTCGACCGGCAGACCCATGACCTGCAGGGCCGTAAGGCCAACCCGCGAAATCGGATCGCCATGTCCGACGATATGGTGACCGGTCTTCAATCGCCCGCCCGCTTTGCCGATCATCATGACGGGGATATTGTCGACCGCATGAAGTTTCGCGTAGCTGGTTTCGGCATGCGCAAAAATCAGCGTGTTGTCGAGCAATGTGCCGGCGCCCTCTTTCACTTTCGCAAATTTGTCGATGAAGCCCGCAAGCGATTCCATGACGCGGCAATTGAACCAGAACGCCTCCGGCTGATAACCAAGCGTCTTGTCAACCGCTTCCTCATGGGTCAGCGTGTGATGCGTATAGGCAGTGCCCGGTCGGCGCAGACTCGAAAGTGCGTTGTTGAATGCCATGTTGAATACACGGGTCTGATTGCAGGCCAGCGCCATGACTAACAAGCGACTCATCGCTTCATGGTTTGCCTGTGCAACCGGAATCTCGAGTCCGACCGGGCCGTCCTTCGGCGCAGTCGGTCGAACGCAGGCCGCGCCCGCGGTCGTTCCCTGTTGCTGTACTGCGAGCTGATTCTCCAGCTGCCGTATCGAGGTGAAATATTCATCCAGCCGTGCGCGATCCGCCGCGCCCAGCCGGCGCTCAAAGCGCTGCCGCTCCTCGCCGATGCCGCTCAGTACGCTCTGCTGCAACATCAGATCCGGATCGAGTCGCGTGGCCGCGCTGTTAGCATCCGTGGTAGCGCCGAACAGCCGCGCATACAGCGCAACCGGCGACACCTCGCCGGCATTGCGGGTGTAAGTGTTGCGGGCGGTGAATGAATCGCGCGGATTACCGGTGCAGGTCATGTCAATGGACTTGAAGCGTGTGCCGCTGCCGATCGCATCCGACACCAGCACATCGAGCGTCGGCGCTGGGATATCGCCGGGCGCGACCGGCGCCGTGCCGGTGCGACAGCTAACCCAGCCCGTGTGGTGCACGTGATTCGGACGGCCATCAAGGGGCGAATTGAACTGCCCAAAATAGTTGATATGCGCCGCATGCGGCGTCAACGACTTGCACTCCTCGAGAAAGGCCAACTTGCTGGCATCCGGATGGACCGCCTGGTTGGGCGTATGACCCATGGACCAGAACCAGGTGCCGAAACGAACTGGCAGTGGACCACCCGACGCCAACGCCTGACCACTGTCGCTGAGAAAACAATCGAGTAAGGGTAGCGCCACGCCGAGCGTGCCGCCGTGCATGGCACCGCGCAGAACTGTACGCCGCGAGACCCGTTTCTTGATCAGGATACTCATGTCGATTCTCCCGTGCCCGCCGCCGGCTTGGGCGGCGCAATCGCCTGTAACGCTCGACTGGTCGCAATCTGCTTTAGCAAGGGTCGCAACCGATAACCGTCGTCCGCAAAGCGCTGTTCGAGATCGGCCATCCAGTCACGCTCACCGCGCTCGATCGCACGCCCGGCCGCATAAGAATAGACGCGCCGCACCAGGCAGGACGTGGCGGCAGGGTCCTCGCGCATAGCCTGCCCCAGACCGCGGGCATCTGCAAACTTAAAGCCGTTGAGCTCGCCACTGGCATCAATCGGCTCGCCATTTTCTGTCAGACGAATCTGCCCGGCGCCGTCGAAATTTTCGAGTGCCAGACCGATCGGATCCATCAGTTTGTGACAGCCTGCACAGGCCGGATCGGTCGCATGGGCGTCCAGGCGCAATCGGGCGGTCTTGTTCGGCGAATTGGGGTCGTTGAAACCGTCGAAATTCACATCGCCGGGCGGGTCAGGAACTCTCTGGCATAGCAGCAATTCCCGGATCGCCTTGCCACGCAAGGTCGGTGAGCTCTTGCCCGGGTGCGAATGCAGTGCAACAAAACTGAGTTGTGTCTGGATACCCGCGCGCGGGTCGTCAGCCGCAAATTCAAAAGGTGCCCAGCCTCCCGGACGCGCCGCCGGCACCCGATATACCATGCCTAACGGACTGCTCATAAAGGTTCGACGGGTGGTGAAGATATCGCGATAGTTGCCATCGCGCGTCACCAATTCGTCGACCAGCGTACGTAGCACCTGCTCGCGCGAATCCTCCGCCGCCGCCAGACCAAACGCCGGAAAAAGCTGCGTGTCTTTTTCCAGAGTCGCGAAATCATCGAGACTCAGCATGTCGGTGAAAAACGCGCGCACACCAAGCTTGAAGCGGGGCGACGCCATTAGCCGGTCCACTTGCGCTTCAATGCCATCCTGACTGCCCAGCAGACCTTGCTCCGCCGCCTGTAGCAACGTGTCATCCGGCGTCGTGTTCCAGAGCATGAAACTCAGCCGGCTCGCGCGGGAAAAAGAATCGAGCAGAAGTTTCTTTTTGTCCGCCGAATCGGATTGCGCGGTTTCGGCGATAAACAGAAAATCAGGCGCAGTCAACAGAGTCTGCAAGCCATAAGCCAGACCGGCATAAAAATCCTGGCGCGCGACTGCAGCCTGGCGTGCGATGCGCAGCGGCACGGCAATGTCTTCAGGCTTGATCGAGCGCCGGTAGAGCAATCGCGCCGTTTGCTGAAAAAATTCTGTGGCGCAGCGCTCGTCCGGCGCGGCCGCCTTGGCGGGCTGACAGGGAATGAGCGTGTTGCGATTGTCGGGCGAGACGACCTGTTCCGCGATCGTATGCGCCAGCGCCGCAAAGCGTTCGATTCCGGAGGGGGTGATAGTGGCGCGCCCGGCGCCGATGGCTAACAAACCCTCGGTGCGGACAATGGGATCGAAACGACCCGCGACCACAATCTGAGTGCCGAAAACATCGGCGATAATGTTGCGGTATTGTGCTTCGGTCAGCCGCCGGATCGTCAGAGGCCCGCCCGAGGTCGGTGGTTCGCTGCGACTGCAGCCCGCCAGCAGACTAACAATGATCAAACCGACGCCGACAGACAATTTATTGGCCATGCGAGCGCTCATCGTCGGGCCTCAACGGTTGCCGTCGTATGGATCGCGAAGGCCGGCAGCGCATCTATCTTGAAGGCTGACGAAATCGCCGTGCAATCGCCGGTTTTCGGATCGGGATAGCCGTCCGCAAGTTCTTTCGCCGCGGTGTAAAGCGCCGGACAACTCCAGTCGCCCGTGGCAATCAGAAACTCGATCTTGCGCATGTATTCCCACCACTTGTCGAAATCGTAGTAACCACCCACCAGACCCTGGACTTTGCCATCTTTGTCGGGCGTCAGAGCCATTTCAAGCCGCATGTCGCGCAGTTGGATTTCCGCAAAAGCGCTATTGGCGTAGTAAGGCAGTTTGGCGTCCAACGGTTCGGTCGTCAGCACGCCATTGACGATGCGACCGCGAGCGACCGCGCCATAGCGGGGCTTGCCCGCATTGCTGTCCACTCGATAACTGGCGTAGGGGAGGATCCGTCCCGCGGCGTCGATCGAAAATGGATCCGCGGCACGATAAAACGCAACGCGCACATCCGGTGAGTTGCGCGGGTCGGTCACGCCTGTGATCTCCATCAGGATCACACCGCGCCCGCTGTTGCGCCGTTCCTCATTGCCGAAGGTGTCCAGCACGCCGTTGCGTCGCCAGCCGTAATGGCAACCTAACAAACGGTACATTTGATTATCGACACCCGCTGCACCGCGTTCGCTGACAAAATTTCTGTGCGGGCAGGACTTGGGCGTCGCCTGGCTGTCGCCCGCCCCGTCAAGATTGAAGCCGTAAGAAACACTGCCCTGCACGGTTCGCAAAGGCGGATCCTTGATCACGGTCGGGTTCCAACAGACATCCTCGCCCTTCGGACCGCGAACGACCGACAGAAAACGACGGTCGACCGGTTGCACGATGCCGTTCTCGGTCAGCTTGTCCTTGTCGGCGCGCGACAGACCACGCCACCAGAGCTCATCGTTGCCAATGGCCGGGCCTTCCGGGCATTCGTCGGCGAATCGGGTTTCGTAGATCGCGTTGTTGAAGTTGGCGATCACAAACGCAAGTGTCTTGCCGCCCTCCGCCGACGGCGGCGCCGCCACCGCTGCCGCCAATAGCCCGGCCAAGCCAACAGCCGCCCAGCGAGGCCGATGCATCACGGCGCTCCCGACGCGGCCGGTGGCTGACGTTGAATCTGTCCGCGCAGTTCACCGGCTGGGTATTTTACCGTGCGAATGTTCACGTACATTCTCCCTGCTAACAAGTACTCGAGTTGCGCGTCCGTCAGAATAGCCGAGCCCTGCAGGCTCGACGCTGGCCGTTTGCCGCCCATGTCTACCTGCACACCGGCATTCGCGCCCAGCCGTTGCGGACCGTGCACGCCGGCACCGATGGCGGCCGACGTCAGGCGGCTGAAGCTGACCCGCCAGGAAAACCGCAACGTCGCGCGGTCCAGCGAGAAATCCGCGCGCCCCAGGCCGGGACTGACGGTGGTGGAACTTTGCTCCTCGGGCGTGAGATTCGCGTAAAACCGGACCGGCGGTCCTAAATCGTTTGCGGGCAGGCAGACCGGCCCGAGCAATAGCGCCGCCAGGCAGCTCCATCGCAGCCGTCTCATCGTGCCTGATGTCATTGTTCTTCGGAGGTTAGCGGCTGCGGCGGGGCGACGCCAGCCAACTGGACGTAATACTCCGCTGAGCGGCCACTCGATCACATCCGGCAAAAAGGCGCAGCGGTGGCCTGGCTTACTTATTGCCAGCAATCATCGTGACCCGATCGCTGCATTGTGCAGCCACAACCGAACCTGTACTACATTTCAACGGTTAACTCGACCCTACGCAAAACATTGGCAGGTAGGGGGCGCGAGCGGCCAAGCGGATTGTTAGCCGACTCTATCTAAGCCGCAATGCGTTGAACTCGCAAAGACTTGCGGCGCTTCACTGCAAGCCAAAGATCGTACTGCCATTTCTGGGCTGATGCCGCTGCGACCATTGAGAATGGCGGAAAGACTCTTGCGACTAATGCCCAAAGACTAGGCTGCGTCAGTGACCGACACGCCGAGCGGTTCCAGACAAAGACTCCGTAAAATCTCTCCTGGATGCGGGGGTTATGCATGGTCGTAGTCATAAACAATGGTAGTCCTCGTAGTCGACAAGGACGGCGTCCTTGCCCTGAAATGTGAACGTGACACGTCAATTGCCGCTGACTGTTAGGCGGTGCAATCGCAACCCGGGCAGGTTCATGTCGGAAGGAACCGATGCAGCGTGCAACCTGCCCAAGACCAACCGAAACCTTGCCGCCTGTTCCGGACATATGCCCGACTTAATGAGTAGACTTTATGGTCGTGTCACCGATGCGCTTATGTGGTGGCAAAGACATTGCGCCGCCTAACTTGAGTTAGGCGACCGAAAAGTCGCAAAGAAACACGGCAGAAATGTTAGATATCGTGCTCGCTCCGGCGCAACAAATTGAATTGACACACCACCTGTCGTGTAGCTGGTCAAGGCGGGCGGCTCAGGGGAAAAGAGACTAACAACACTTGTCCTTGTAGCGTTCCCGAAAACCGTCTCGGTAGCAGGCCACACCTGAACCACGGCTTTCAAGCAGACGCAGTACGCCCCCCGAGGGGCTGTGGCGCGGGCGCCACGCTGGGACCGCGGCGGCCGGTGCTGTTTGTAGGGCGGACAGCGACCCGATTGCGGCAGATGCGATCTCAAGTTAGCGCCTAGGATCGCAGGGTCTCGACTTCAAGAATTATCATCGAACTTTGGGGGAATTGGTCCAATGCGTAACGCCCGCTTTATATGCCGCTCATCGCTAGTCGCAATGGCTGTTGCTTTGACGCTACCTGCCACCGGCTTAACCCAGGACAAACCTGCATCTGATAGCGATCTCTCGCTCGAAGAGATCACCGTCACAGCCCGCAAAGTTGAAGAAAACCTCATGACGGTGCCATTGGCGATCACCGCGTTCTCGGCCAAAGACATCGAGACGCAGGGCATCAAGCAGCTCAATGACGTCATGCTGATGACGCCGAGCTTCAATTTCGTCAATCAGCAAGGTGGCTCAGGCCGCAATGACCGCTCCGCCAACGCGCTGGTGTTTCGTGGCCTGTTCCTCGCCGGCAACGTCGGCACCAATGCCGGCGGCAACCTGTTCATCAACGGCGCGCCGGTGTTAGGTGCGCAGCCACCACCGATCTTCGACGTGGGCCGAATCGAAATCCTGAAGGGCCCGCAGAGCGCCTACTTCGGCCGCTCAACCTTCGCGGGTGCCATCAATTTCGTCACACGAGACCCTGCGGACGAGTTCGGCGTGAAGCTGAGCGCAGAAGCGTCGAGCTTCAGTTCGCGTGATCTCAACGTGGCCGTGGAAGGCCCGCTCTTCACCGAAAAATTGAAGGCGCGCCTGTCGGTGCGCGATTTCAAGCGTGGCGGTCAGTTTGCCAACAACGCTCCTCAAGGTGGGCGCCTCGGTGAGCAGACTACTCAGTCGCTATCCCTGACAATGACTTTTCAACCGACTGAGAACTTCAAGGCAAAGCTGTACGCCAATTCCTTTGAAGATGATGACGGTGCACCCGCGCAAGGCGCGCTCAAGGTCGACAACTTCGCCGGTCGCGTTGCTGGCGACGGCAGCTGCATCCCGTTCTCGCAAGCTCCGGCGGGAACTGCGGCGGTCGTCAATGGCGTGCCTAACACCAGCATTGCCTCGATTACACAGTCAGCGGCGGGCCGACCCTCATTCGGGTACGCATGCGGCACGGTTCCCGAATTGAGTGCCATGCCGGCGAATATCCTGTCGGGCGATTACGACCTGAGCAATGCGTCGACTCGAGCCAATTTGTTCAGGCCGAATCCGAACTGGCTTATTTTCGCGACCGACTTCAAACAAAACGGCGGTATCCGTCGCGTTGCCTGGCAAGCCGATCTGCGCCTCGACTGGACGGTCGGCGGATACACGATCAGCTCCCTGACCGCCAATCATCGCGACAAGACCATGACGCTGATCGATCTCAATTACCGCGACGGTCACAATCGCCCCAACCCGTTGTTTGCGCTGCCGACCGTCTGCAACTCCAATCTGACCAATCCAACCCGCTGCGTACCCTGGATGCAGTTCCTGCTGGTCTCACAAAACAAGACCCGCGACTGGAGCGAGGAAATTCGCGTCTCCTCACCGACCGATCGACGGTTTCGGTGGACCCTCGGCGGCAACTACGTGAAATTGTTCTCACCCGGCGGCACGGTCTACGGTCAAACGACCAGTGGCCCGCTATTTACAGCGGCCATCACGCAACAGGACGTGGAGACGCCGGCCGTGTTTGGCGCGGGTTATTTTGACTTCACTGACAAGCTAACGTTGAGCGCCGAGGCTCGTTATCAGTGGGACAAGATCCAGCAGACGCCTAAAGTGGGCACCAACGGCCTGCCGGTTGCAGTACCCATTATTCTCAAGAACACTTTTACGGCCTTCTCGCCACGCGTGTCGTTGGATTACAAGTACGCCCCCAACTCAACGATCTATTTGCTGTTCTCGCGCGGCACGCGTCCGGGTGGGTTCAACGCCGGCCTGGTGACATCCACCCAAGCAACGCTGGATGCATTGCGCGCGGTGGTGCCAAACGCGGGTCTCAACTTCGATCAAGAGGTGTTGGAAAACTGGGAAGCTGGTGTCAAATCCACCTGGCTCAATGGCCGCGCGCGCACGACCGTCACCGTCTATTCGGACAAGTGGCTCAATGGTCAGGTCGCAAACTCGGTGCCAGTGAATGTTGCGGGTGTCGCCAACCTGATCAACCTGACGGTCAACAACGGTGTGGCGGAGCTTGAAGGTCTGGAATTTGAGGGCCAGTTCCGCGCCACCGAGAAGCTGACTGTGTCAGGCACATTTGGCTTCAACGACAGCAAGATCAAGAGCTATGGCCTGGGACTTGGCAATTGCTCGGATTGCAATCTTGTGTACGGCAGCTTCGCAGGTGCCATCGGACGGCGTCTGCCCACAGTCCCGCAATCGGCCTACACATTGTCCGGCGAATACAACAGCGCTTTTGACAACGGATTGAAATGGTTCGCGCGCGCGGACTATCAGGTCCAGGGCTCGAAGTTCACCGACTTCTCAGGCGCTGCCAAAGTCGGCGAAAAGACCAACGTCAATGCCCGCTTCGGCATACGCGGCGACAAGTGGTCAGCCGAAGTCTTCGGTACCAATCTGACCGACGATGACACGGTCAACGCCGGCCTGTTAGGTATTGACGTATTCACCTTCCTGACGCCACCGAACAAGAACGAGATGCGTTTCTCGCCCGGCCTGCCGCGCATGGGTGGCATCCGTTTGAGTTACGAGCTCTGAAAAACACGTCGGGGCCGGCAACGGCCCCGTTTCTTTTGGGCAATAAAAAAGGCAGCCACGTGGCTGCCTTTTTTATTGCGCTTCTGCGAGCGATTATTTTTTGTTGCGGCGGCGGGAAATGGCCGCTCCCGCAAGACCCAACGCCAACAGCGTCAGCGAGGCTGGTTCCGGCACTTCAACCGGCGGCGCCATTGCATAGGCAGGCGCAATCGACATCAAGGCAACGCCGCTTAGCAACATGGCCTGCGACAACAAACTTTTCATGACAATTATCCTTGCAGCAAACAAAAGCGAAAAACCCAGAATGGGTGCCAGATATTTAGCAAGTTACGTGCCGTTCCCGCCAAGTCATTGTACTGCTGGGCAATTTGTTAGCTGAACAGCTTTATGACAGCGCCTGTTGTAAGAAATGTCGACGTTTTGTGCATGGTTTTAGTTAAATTCGCCTTTGTCGGCAACCGCTATGTAAAGTGCGTGACAAGGCTCTTCGCCCACCACCTGAACAAGATGGCCTTGGCCCGTGGTGTCAAACAGCGTCAGCATGTCGCCGCGCACAAAGTGCCGAGTTTCACCATTGCTGACAGTGATGTTCATCTGTCCGGAAAAAATGGCGACCACCAGCAAATCGGGAGCTTTGGCGAAATCAGCGCTGTGACCGGGCTGCGACACACTCATTTTCCAGTATTTGACGTTCTGATTCTTCGATGAAATGCGCCGCGGAACTCCGGTTTGCGGCAGATCGGTCTCCCGAAAAAAAGAATGCCCTTGGTCATCAACATCGACACACATGAATTTCATAGCGCGCCCCTATTTTTTAAACGCGTAGTCGACGGTGCCGGGAAACGTCAGACTCAGCGTGATGACAGGCTCGCGACTGCGCGCGAAGGTTGAGTGGTGCAGCGCCAGACCATTCACATAGACCCCTTCACCGGTACTGGAACGACGAACCTCGCCACTTTGCAATTTGTTTTCCAGGTGACCGGACATCGCCCAGACCATGCGCGGTTGGTTAGTCAGATGCATTTCGTTAGGTCCACCGCCGATCGGCTCGCCAACTTGGTTGAGCGAGATACCCCAATAGGCGCCATCCTGCTTCTCGGTCTCGGCGTGCAAGGCTGATATCTGCTTGAAGGGGATGTCCACGCTGCCCCAGCTGGAACGACCGTTGGAATCCATACTGAAGGATTTCATTTTCATGGAGCCGCCCTTACGCCGTTAGTGGCAATGAATGAAGAAGGTTCCAGCACATCCCAGTGAGTCGGCAATCCTGCAGGTTCACAGAGCGCATCGCCCGCCTGCACGATTTTGCTCTCATCGCCTATGGTGATTTCCATGCGCCCGCTCAACAAATAAATGAGCGCATCGGCCTGCGGCACTGCAACTCCAGTCTTTCCTGGGCCGGTCAGCCGGGCAATGCGGATGGAATTGCCATCAAACGCAAACCGTTGCACGGACACTTTGGCGGTATCGACGCCCGCTTTCGGACCGGCTGTGAGCGCGGTTGTCGGCGTGTCTTTGGCCCGCAGCACCACCGCTTTGTCGCTCGGTTTGGTACGCACTGTGTAAAGCAACACAGTCGTGTCCTCGAGCTTTCGCGGAATACTGCGCAGAACGCCGCTCGGCAAATTCACCACGTCGCCAGCGCGGACCTGCACTTTTTGGCCTGCCGCACCGACGACCGTGGAACCTTTAATCACATACATCTGTGTTTCCGTCGTAACCTGGTGAAGCACACCGCCGCTCGCTTTACGAAACGTCAGCACCCGAACTTCGCCCTGGTCGAATTTGAACGTTTGCGAGTCGTAGCGGACCGCGTTAGCAGGCGCACGTGACAATTCTTCGGCGCCCGCCGCGATGAGAATTCGGGCGCCGGTTTGTTCGGCGGCGCCGGTCTGCTGTATCTCCCATTCAGCCATCGCCACCACCGGTGTGTCGGCGGCCAAACGAATATTGCTCGCCGCGAACCCGGCCTGCGCAACAACGGCCAAGCCGATCGCGGAGATCCAAAAACTAACAGATCGTTTCATGCTCACCTCTCTTGTTTGCTTGCGCGCCCGGGCCGCAATACCAGAATCGAGTTGTCGCCCGGACAGGACAAGTAGATATTACCCGCCGTGTCCACCACAATGCCGGCAGGCGAATCCGCTGGCAAGTCCAACCCGGCCAGCGACAGTGGCAGTTTGCTGGCGAGCACAGTTCGCTTGTGAGTTTCCAGATCGACGGCTGAGACTCGTCGCGCACCGGCTTCGACGACCACAAGACGTCCATCGGGCAACCAGGCGATGCCAGTTGGCTGCTCGAAACCTGTGGCGACGATTTTTTGTTGACCGGTCATCAGATCAACGCGCCGCACTTGGCCGGTCGCGAATTCGCTCACCAGCACGGCAGGCCGCGTGCGATCGGCGATGACGGCCACAGGCTGCCGCAGGTTGACGGCCACCTCCTGAACATGGGCGCCATCGAACTTGAGAAGGCGTCCGGACACCGCGTCGGCGATCACAGCGCTGCCGTCAGCCAGCAGTGCCAAGCCACGCGGTGATTTGATAGTCGCGTGGTCCCAAAGTAACTTTTCGCTGCCTCGTTCGACCGCTCGCAGCCTGCCACTCGTCTGATACGCGAACACAATGCGCCGGCCGTCGGCCGCTACCGCCGACGACGCGCCGCGATTGGCCGCCCAGCGCGGGCGCGTGACAGCACCGGATTCGGTGTCGACGAAACGATAGCCAAAAGGATCCGCGACTAACAAACTCGGGCGACCCTGGTTGACGGTCAGCGCCATTCCCAGCGGCAGTGTAAACCAGCCACGCACCAAGGTTGTTACTTGGCCCGACGCAGGGTCGAATACCAACAAACTGCTGTCGGCAGCACTGCTCAGGATGATTCTGCCGTCCTTCAGCAGCGCCAGACTGTCCAGCGGCGCAGGTAAATTTGTTAGCTTGACGCTCCGCCCGGTGGCGGGAACGGTGCGCCAAAGATCGCCGGACAGATAGTCGACGCTATACACCATGCCGTCCGCGGCAACCTTGACGGCCGCAGGTGCGCCGACGCCGGTGGCAATTGTCCGGCGTTCGCCGGTTTCAATGTCAATGGCAACCAGTCGATCGGTGCCGAACTGCGGCGCGTACAACTGCCCGTCGGGCCCGAAGGCAAAGCCATTCAGCCGGCCCTGGCCGCTCGCGACGCGGCGTGGCGCGCCAATACCTAACGGATCGAGTTCCCAGAGTGTGTCGTCGCCTGCGCCAACCTGAGCCGTGAACAGGCGGCCGGCGGCGTTGAAAGCGATCGGATTAACCCGTGGCACGTTCTTCATCAGCACCATCGGCCGGCCACCAGGCCTGAGCGCGCGAATTTCACCGGAACGTTGCGCCGTCCAGGCCGCGATGCCTGCGGCAGGCGTACCGGCAGGCCCTATGGCGACGTCATCGGATTCGCCATCCGGCGAATCCACAAACACCGTGACTGCGCCCGAGTCCGGATCGATCTGATAAACCCGTTGACCATGGATACTGGTGCCGAAGAGGCGCCCGCGGTCGTCAAGGACTATACCTTCGACCGCATGCATGGCGGTTGGCGGCACCAGGACCTGCACGTCATAGCTGTTTGCCGGACTCCAGCTGGACGCAAGCGCCAGAAAACTGACGATTGCACAGTGGGTAATGCGTTGAAGCATCGCGGTTACTCTCGTGGTTGTGTCTAGAATAGATGGTATGCGTAGATTGGAATTTCGGGTAAGCCTCGTCGTAGCCGCCATGGGCGCCAGCGCCTGGGTCATGAGCAGCGCCCTGCGCGCGGATGATCCGCCGGTGTCGGTAGCGCCGGCAGCGCCGATAGCACCGGCCCCGGCAGCGGCCAAGGTTGACGCAGGCCGTTACCTCGCTGCGGCGGGCAATTGCAACAGCTGCCATACACGCGCGGGCGGCGATCCCTTCTCGGGCGGCGTGGAATTCAAGACTGACTTCGGCACGCTTTATTCAACCAACATCACACCCGGCACGAGCACGGGTATCGGCAACTGGACAGAAGCGCAATTCGTGCGCGCCATGCGCGAAGGCCTGGACGACGAAGGCAAACATCTGTATCCGGCCTTTCCCTATACATCGTTCACCAAAATCAACGACCAGGACCTGTCGGCACTGTTTGCATACCTGAAGACACTGGCGCCGTCTGATTACCAGGCGCCCGAGAATGACCTGGGATTTCCTTACAACCAGCGCTGGCTGTTAGGCCTGTGGAAATTCTTCTTCTTCAAACCGCAGCACTTCGTACAACAACCGGCGCATGATGCCGAGTGGAATCGCGGCGCGTATCTGGTCGACGGACTTGGCCACTGCAGTTCCTGTCACACGCCGCGCAATTTTCTGGGCGCAGAAAAAAGCGATAAATATCTGGCGGGCGGCGTGTACAACGACAAAATTCAGGGCGCTGACGATGTGCGACCCTGGGCAGCGGTGAATCTGACGCAGGCTGACAGCGGCCTCAAAACCTGGAGCGTCACGGACCTGACGGGCTACCTCAAAACCGGGCATGGACAGCGTGCCGGATCGCTCGGACCGATGAACGAAGTCATTGGCAACAGCCTGCGGCAATTGAGTGATGCCGATATTCAGGCGATGTCGGTCTATCTGAAGAGCCTGCCAGCGATCGAAACCAGTGACACGCAAACGCTCAGTGCGTCGGAACAAACTGCAGGCGAAACACAGTACACAATTCACTGTGGCACCTGTCACTTGCCGACCGGACTGGGCTCTGCACCGGGTTCCGATCTTGGGCCGCCGCTCGTCGGCAATCCGGTAGTTCAGGCGCCGAGTGCGGCGAGCCTGATCAACGTTATCCTGTACACCAGCGAGGTGTTAACACCCACACCACCCGTCGGCTGGAAAAACATGGAAGGACTGGGCGACAAAATCGACGACCAACAAGTCGCCGCCATTGCCAACTACGTTCGCAGCAGCTGGGGCAATCGCGGCGGCAAGGTCACCGCCGCTGACGTGGCGAAGCAACGCTAAGACTAACGCCAAGTCTCAAGCGGGCGCCTTGGCGGCCCAGGAGTCACAGGTGCCCTTCGCGTTAGCAGGTCCGCCGGTGTAGATGGTGCAGGTGCCACAACCTGGCCCGTCCACTGCAGCCGTGAAGAAGGTGCAGTCGGCGCAGGTCTTGGCAGCATCGCTGGAATTCTCGACGTAATGATTGGCCTGACGGAGACTGTTTTCCGAAGGCGACATGGCTTCGGGATCGGCACAACCGCGTGCTGCCGCCGGCTTGCCACCGCTGCAGGACGTCATGGCTGCGGTCGCAGCAACCGCCGCTGTCGTTGTTAGACCGAGGCGAAAAAACATGCGGCGGGTCAATGCGTCCATAGGATCGTCTCCAGACAGTGTTTGGTGATCGTTCAGCGTCGCTACGATAACTAATTCGGGCCACCAGCGTCCAACATCGGCAGCAGAGAAGCCAATAGTAACAACGCCATGACCACATTGAAGACGCGCGCAATGCGGGGCTTGTGCAGCCAGCGCTTCAACATTGCACCGAACAGTACCCAGGTTGAAATACAAGGCAGGTTGATCAACGGAAACAGCAGGGCCAGGCCCGCGATCCAGCCAGCGGCAGCCCCCGCGGGCAAATAGGTGCTGAAGGCGGTGACCGCCATGGCCCAGGCTTTCGGATTCACCCACTGGAACATAAAGGCCGCGACAAAACCGAACGGCTTTGATTTGTTAGCCTGTTGCGGATCGGAGACGGCAGGACCGCTAGTGGCAATTCGATAGGCAAGGTAGATGAGATAAATGGCCCCGGCCCAGCGTACGATTTCATAGAACAGGGGTGAGCGCTCGAAGAATTCCGCGAGACCGTATCCCACTACCAGCAGCATGGCCATGAAGCCCACCGTGACGCCCAGCATGTGCGGGATGGTGCGTTTGAATCCGAAATTGACGCCCGATGCGAGCAGCATCACGTTGTTAGGCCCCGGCGTAATCGAGGCAACCAGGGCGAAAAGCCCAAAAGCCAGGAGAATGTTGCTGTTCACTCAGTCTCGCGACAGGTTGGCATCGGAAATGCCCTAAAACAGCGTGGTTGTGGATTCAAGCGACACACCGGTCTAACAAATCGGCGCGACGCTGTGCGATGCCTTGCTCATAAAGCTGAACTATTGCATGCCGATTCATAGTGTACGATCATGCCAGACATGACGGACTACATCATCGACCCCAGCAACAAAGACTGGATCTGGGATCACATGCGCGGGTATCTGGACAGCAATGGCGAAAACGGATATTTCGTCGATTTTCGCCCCGTGGGCGGCCCTGCCCAGGTGGCGACTCTGATCCTGACAACGACTGGCCGGCGCAGCGGCAAACTGCAATCGCTACCGCTGATCTTTGGTCGCCTCGACAGCCACTACGTCATCATCGCCTCCAAAGGCGGCGCGCCGGATCATCCAGCCTGGTTTCTGAACCTGCAGGCCAATCCGTTAGCTCAGATCCAGATCAAAGCGGAGAAATTGGCGGTGCGGGCTCGGGTCGCGTCGCCGGTCGACCGAACGCGAGATTCCGGTCGTGGTGCTGGAAGTCGCGTAGCAAGCGCTGTTAGCAGAGCCAGCAACCACCACTCGATTTGGCCCCCGCCGCCGCCGCTCGATGCGGGCGGGGCTACGGGCGGCGCGACATCGTCCTCTTGAATGGTGATGGCGTAGCTGTTAGCACCGTCCAGCGCAGCACCACCGGCGACGTTTGACAGCAACAACTGAAAATTGCGATTGCCAGTCACACTCGTGTTGTTAGACACCTGGATCACTACGCTACGGGCCCCTGTTTCACCAGTTGCCCACTGCAGTGTGCCACTGACGGCGGTGTAATCTGTGCCGGCCAGTGCGCTACCGTTGCTGCTGCTGTAGTTCACACTGACCGCGCCGGTCGAGCCGGCCGAGCGCTCAACCTGCACCGTGACTGAGCCTGCGTTTTCGAGCACCGCGGCGCCCGTGCCGGAAAACGCCAGCCGCCCCGCCGGGTTGGCCGCCTGCTCACGCACCAGAAAAAGCCCATTGCTGATATCACTGATCAGGATGGTTCCCGACGGCAGGAACGGATAGACACCCCAGGCGCCATCCGTGCCCGCGGCGTTAGATACCGGATTCAGGAAAGTGTCGAAACTGCCGAGTTCAACCAGTTGCTGTGGATTCGTGGCGTCGAACACCACCAGACCGCGGCGGTAGTGCGACACGTAGTAGCGATTGCCCTTGATGTAACCGTTGTGATCGGTGGTGGTTTCAGGGCCACGGAAACTCGTGACCACTGACGGCAGGCGAAGATTGTCGATATTCAGCGTGTAAATCTGGGTATTGAAGCCACGGCGAATTTCTTCGAGTTCGTCGTGGATCATGATAAATCGCTGGTCCGAGGTGGGCCAACCAGAGTGGGTGTATTCCACGCCCGGGTAGGTCGTAGTCGATAGGCGGACGGGAGTCGATTTGTTAGTCACGTCCCATAGATCCACCGTGGTTTCGTTGAAATCGACCAGCACCTCACAGGGGTTATGGCCTGGCTCACACTGCGCGGTGCGCGCATCCGTGAGCAGCAGACTGGTCGAATCATGCATGTAGCCGCTGCCTGGCGTGGCATTGCCAACCAACTGGGGCTGCGCGGGGTTTGCCAGACTGTACGCGCGCCAAGCGCCACCCGCCACATTGCTGCCAGCCAGGTACAGAAACGCCTGCGCGCCGGGTAGCGCCGCATTGCTGCCGTAGTTGATATTCGAGATATATGCAGTGTGTTGTGTGCCAGTGTCGGTGAGCGTGGTCGCGAGGCTCGCTGTGTTAGGCAAGCCGGAGAGATCGATGATCTGCAGGCCACTGCCTGATGCTTCGGTCGTGATGTAGGCATAGGCGCGATATCTGTTAGCAACCGGGTCGCGGACCTGATAGAGCTTGACCTCGCGCCATGACGAGCTGTTGCCCGGAATGGTGGTAACCTCGCGCGGATTCGCAGGATCTGTGACGTCGACGACGGCGGTGCCATTGCGCAAACCGACCACTGCGTACTCGCGATTGTCATTCAGGTCCACCAAACCCCAGACATTGGCGGCCGACGATGGTCGCGTCGAGAATTCCGCCAGCGTCACTTGCGCGAGAAAATCCACATTGCGACAGGGAAACTGGCCGGCCATGCCGGACTGGCAGGTTGCGGGGGCTGCGCCTTTGCTTTGTAGCGCCGGTGGCGTGCTGTCATCGAAGATGCCGCTCTCGGCACTGGCGCGATCCGCCGCCCAGGTAAAGCCTTGCTTGGCCATCGCCAGGCGATAGCGCGGTTCGACTCCTAACAAGATGGTGCGATTGGCCCGCGCGTCCTGAACTTCATACTCGGTGGCATCGCTATAACCGCCAGCCGCCCTTTTGCCGCCGAAGAGAAATTGCTCCGGATCCAGATCTGCGACGGAGTAAATGCCCGCCGCCACGCGCACGGTGTGGCCAGGCTCCGCCTGACTCAAGGCATATTGAATACTGGCGCAGGGCCGGTGGTGGTCCAGGCAGGCGGTGTTGTTGACGCCGCGATCCTCGACAAATCGCAGGCCCTGGCTCTCATCATGGGAGGCCGACGCGACCGCCGCGAGTACCAGCAGCGGAACATGCTTCCAGTTGATTCTCATCCTTTAACGATACCCCCGTGCCTGCAGATTGAAAAGCGTGGCATATCGGCCATTCAGCGCTAACAATTCTGCATGGGTGCCGTACTCGACGATGCCACCCTGATCCAGCACGGCGATATGGTCCGCCATCCGCACGGTCGAGAAGCGGTGCGAAATAAGGATCGTCATGCGATCGTGCGCCAGCTTGCGGAAATGCTCAAAAACGTCCGCCTCGGCTTGCGCATCCATGGCTGCGGTAGGTTCGTCGAGCACCAGAACATCGGCGCGGGTACGCATGAAAGCGCGCGCCAGAGCAATCTTCTGCCATTGCCCGCCCGAGAGCTCGCGGCCGTCCTTAAACCACTTGCCGAGCTGGGTGCGATAGGCCTGCGGCAGCTCCTCAATGAACTTGTCCGCCTGACCTTTGACGGCCGCGGTACGCCAGCGTTGCTCGTCTTCAAAATGCAAGTCATCGCCGGCACCTACGTTCTCGCCAACCAGCATTTGATAGCGCGCAAAATCCTGGAAGATAACGCCCACCCGAGTCCGCAGCGCATCGGCATCCCACTGCTGCAGATCGAGCCCATCGAGCAGTACCCGTCCGGCGGTCGGGGCATACAGCCTTGTTAGTAACTTGATCAGCGTGGTCTTGCCGGAACCATTCTCGCCCACCAACGCCAGACTGCTACCAGGTTTGATATGCAGGGATACGTTCTCGAGAGCCGCGCGGGCCTCGCCAGGATAGGAAAAACTGACGTTCTCGAAGCGCACTCCATCGCCCGGGTTCGGACCTTGCGCGAGCCGGCCCGACGGCATCACTACGGGGGTTTCGAGATAGTCGTAGAGCGTGGAGAGATACAGGTTGTCCTCATACATGCCACCTACCGCGGACAACACGGCCGAGACGGCACTCTGCCCTTGGCGAAACAGCATCAGGTACATGGTCATAGCGCCCAGCGTGATCGCGCCGGCAACAGCGGTCACTGCAATCCAGGCATAGGCGCCATACAAGGCGAGAGTTGCCAGGAGTCCCAGCAGAAAACCCCACACATCGCGTCGGATCGTCAGCGCACGATCTTCGAGATACAGTTTGTCGTAGATGGCGCGGTATCGACCTAACAGACGTGGACCGAGCCCATAGAGTTTGACCTCTTTGGCATAGTCTTCGCGAGCAATCAGGGTTTCGAGATAAATCTGCATGCGCGTTTCTGGCGCACGCCACTTGAAAAGCCGGAACGCGTCACCCGAAAACTTGGTCTCCGCAATAAAGGCTGGCAGGCCAGCAGCGAACAGCACAACCACAGTCCAAGGGGAAAACTTCACCAACAGAAAGCCAAAGCTGATCAACGAAACCGCATTCTGCAGCAGGCCATAGGTACGCATGACCAGCGACAGCGGTCGACTGGAAGCTTCGCGCCTTGCGCGTGTTAGCTTGTCATAAAACTCCGAGTCTTCGAACTGCGCGAGATCCAGGGTCAGCGCTTTGTCGAGAATCATCACATTGACGCGCTGGCCGAGTTGCGCGCGCAACAAGGACTGACAAAATGACAGGCCGCGCTGCGCCGCAGCGATTGCCGCCACCAGCAGGCCTTCCAACACCACCCAGCGAATCACGGTTTCGGTGCCGCCGCCGGCGCGCATCGCGCTAACAACGGAGTCCACTATGTGAGCCCCCACCCAGGCGACCGCCGCAGGCAGGGAGCCGGCAATCAGCGTCAAAACGCCGAGCGCAACAGTCAGCGACCGGCTCGTGGTCCACACCAACTCGAGCGCGCGCCGGCTGAAACGGAAGACATTGAGAATGGAACGAAAATCCAGCGAAGACCCGCTGGACGTTTTCAAAGGTGGGTGCATGCGTCAGAGATGATGACGGCACATGGCGGGAAATCAAGGTCAATCCATTGCACTTGACAGGCTTCTGCCCTGCTTGGAGCATGGCCAGCGTCGGGGCCACCCAATCAACCCAGGGGCGGCCAACTGAATCTGCTCTGATAACGGTTGTGGAGTTTTGTTGATGCCCAGCGCGCCTGAATTGACCCTGCTGCAATCCGTTTCGCCGCGCTATTGGCCCAGTTGGTTTGGCATTGCGATCCTGCGGCTGGTGGAGTTCCTGCCCTATCGTGCCATCATGTTCGTCGGTCGCGGCTTGGGCTTTCTCGCGCGCGTGCTGGTGCCGAGGTATCGGCGTATCGCGCGCCGCAATCTCGAACTGTGCTTCCCCCAGCTGACTCCACAACAGCGCGACGTCTTGGTGGCCCAGCAGTTCACCGCACTTGGACAGGCGGTATGCGAATCGGCCATGAGCTGGTGGAGCTCGGATGAGCGTATCCGCAACCTCTCAACCATCGAGGGTTTGGAGCACCTCGATAAGGCGCAGAAGCTGGGCTGTGGCGTTATCTTGCTAACAGCTCATTTCACGACCCTGGAAATCAGCGCGCGCATCCTGTGTGCATCGCGGCCAGTGTGCATTCTTTATAAACCCGTACGCAGTGCAGTGTTAGCGGCCGTGTCCAACCGGGCACGCGCCAGACGCGCCGGCAGCGCCGTGCGCTACGACGAAATTCGCGGCATGATTTCAGCGCTGCGGAAAAATGCAGTCGTCTGGTACGCTCCGGACCAGAGTTTTCGCAAGAAAGGTGCGCAAATGGTGCCGTTTTTCGGTATTCCGGCGGCGTCCAATGTGCACACCTCGAGACTCGCCGAAATGACGGGCGCGCCTGTGCTTTACATGTCACACGAGAGGTTGCCAAACGCAGCGGGCTACCGCTTGACCATCCATGCGCCGTTTACAGATTATCCAGGCGCTGATGCAGTGGCTGACGTGCGACAATTGCATCGGCGCATTGAAGCTGATGCAACCCGGATTCCAGAGCAATACTGGTGGATTCATCGGCGCTTCAAAGGTCTGTCGGCGGATTATCCAGACTACTACTCGAAACCAGGACTTCACACTCCATGAAAACATCCTCAACCCTCTTGGCTCTCGTTTGCACGGCAGCACTCGCCAGCAATGTCCTGTTGGCCAGCGAACCCGCCTCTGCGCAGTTGGCGTCACGAATTCGGGCCGCGCACATTCTGGTGATTGGCGCGACCGGCAACAACGGCGGCGACATTGTGACTGCTCTGGATGGCATCGGCGCCCGCCCGCGCCTGCTGGTTCGCGACCTCGCCAAAGCAACAGCCAAGTTTCCAGGCAATCGCGACTGGATCGTCGGCGACATAACGAAACCGGAAACGCTTGCACCTGCTTTAGTCGGCGTCGACGTGGTCATCAACGCCGCTGCCACTCGGCAAATCGACGGACCTAACGGCGTGGACGAAGTCGATCTCGGCGGAATGCGCAACCTGATTGCCGCCGCCAAACAGGCGCGTGTGAAACGCATTGTGCTGATTACCGGAATGACGGTCGGCCGTCCCGAGGCGGACTGGCCCAAACCGCCGATGTTCCGGGGCTTTAAGGCCAAGCGGGACGCGGAATTGCTGCTAATCGCCTCAGGGCTCGACTACGTCATTCTGCGACCCACGGGCATTCTGCCGCGCCCTGCTAACAAATGGGCGATAGCTGTGGTCGCGCAACGCGACTATCAGGCCACGGCCCAGGAGCTGCGCATGCGCGCTCCGACTACCGCGCCCGATCCCAACGGCCCGCCACCAGAAGGCACGATCTCGCGCGCTGATCTTGCAGAGGTTGCGCTGGTATCGTCAGTGCATCGTCAGGCGCGCAATCGCGTATTCGTCGTTACGCAAGCCCGCACCACCGCCAGCGCTGACTGGGTGAATACTCTGCGCAGAATGCCGCGCAACTGATTACGGCTCAACCGTGATCGCGTAGATCACAGAGCCGGCAGGCACTTCCACGCTCGCACCGCGTTGCAAGACTCCTAACGGACCGCCGGCCAGCGCCGCCACATAGCCGTTGCCCAGTCTGGTCACGGTGCGCAGTCCGGTGTTGCCTAACTTGCCACGACGGGTGTCGCCATCCAGTTCGACGCGGGCGAGCGGGTCGCGCGCGCCCACGATGGCAGTCGCCGTACGATCAACCGTCTGGCTTTCGAGCGACATCACATGCGCGGTCGATACCGGCAACGGATCGCGGCCATTGACCGCCAAAGCGCCGCGTGCGGCGCCGCCCACAGGCGCAAGCATTCTGCGCACCGCAGCTCCCCGTCCCTCGCGCGTGCCTTTGAGTAGCACATCGCGATGCACAGCTGCTAGTTCGTAGCGCTGACCGCCAATGCGCACCGTGCCCAGTTCGATACCCAGGCGTCCCGCCCGCGACAGTCGACCCGTTGATTTCGCGACCGTCACCTTGCCATCGATGGCAGCGCCCGCCCGCAACAGAGTCTTGCCCTTGACGATCAAGGGCGTAGACAGACGCAGTTTCAGCGGATCGCCCGCGCGACTGGTTTCCGAACTGATGGGCGCGTCAAGTTGCAAAATCAAGGGTGTGCCGGCGGCCAGCCTGGCGACCGGGCCCGCCGGCTTTGCGCTCACCGCAAGGGCGGTCGCATTGCAAACCAGCAGACAGACTGCAATCGGCACCCAACGATAGAAACGTGGCTGAATCATTGCTCATAACCTCAGGCGGTCGCGGACTCGCCGACTTCGATTGGATCAGGTTGTACTTTGTTAGCTTCATTCACCATCTCTTGGTGATGTCGCAGCTGCGCGTTGAATTCGGCCGGATGATCCGCGGCGAAATCGGCGATCGCATCGATCGAATCCTGGGCCTGTTGCCGTTCGCCCGACCAGCGATCCAGAGCTTCGTCGAGCGAGGCCTCGGCGACTTCCAGCTCTGACTCTGCAGCCACCAGTTGCGCGCCGAGAGTATTGCCATCATCGGCTGCGGCACGAATCTCCAGCACCTCATCCACCGTGTCAAACGTGTCGTGGGCAAAGTCGTCGATAAATTCGGCGAGAATGTCCGAGGCCTCCACCATTTTGTGCAGCAGCTCGCGGCTGGCAACCATGACGCCTGCGGCATCCATATTCTTTTCATTGACATCGCTCATGGAGGCCAATTCCGGATGGGTTGCCAGGTAGTCCGTCGCGACAGTGCCTACTTCCTGTTTTAAGTCATTGAGCAAATCCACCGCTCTAGCCTGCAGATTCCCCAGATCGTCTTTCAGGTTCGCCGTGTAGCTATCCCGGGCGTCTTCCATGCGCTGCTGGATATCGGACGGCAGACGGCCGGCATGGAAGTCGTCCATGAAACCCTTCATGACTGCGTCAAAAGCCGGTGTTTCTGACGGTTTGCTGTCTGCTTTGAATTCAGCCATGTCGCGTCTCCTGATCGGTGCCTGTTACTTAAGGAGAGGCGCAAGTTCACCGCAAAACGGGCCAAACCCCGCATTTGTCACCTTTTCCGAGCTTTTGCCGCCTTGTTTTATTACAGACGGACGAATACCTATGAATTCACAGATTTTCAGCCTGCCCGGCACACCACCCCCGCGCCAAAGTGCCTTTAACGCCGCGATATTTATCTGGATGGGATTCATCGCGGTGTTTTTCTTCATCGGGCTGATGACTTTTCCGCAGCAGTGGTACAACGCCTCACTGGTCGGTCTTACTTGGTACCCGATCTACACGCTGCTCAACAGCATCATTGCGTTTGTGGCGCTGTTCTTGATCTGGGCGCGGCAGAAGTGGGCCTTTTACGTTCTATGCGCGCAGATAGCCCTAGGCAGTCTGTTCGCGTTGTCGTTGCCTATGTCCAAAGAGCAGGCACTGATCGGGCCGCTATTTCTCGTAGCTCTGACCTGGGCCATGCATGTCGGCGGCACGACCAGCATGTGGCAACAGATGTTTGGCAAGTCGCTGCTGCCAATGTTCGGTCGCGGCTTCACACCGCCGCCGCCGGCCATGCCTCCTAACAAAGGAGTGCGACGTCCACCGCTCACCCCAGCAACTGACGCTCCTGCTGCGCCCGATCCGCTGGACCAACTACGTCAGCTGGCCGCTTTGCGCGACAGTGGTGCGATTTCTACGCAGGATTTTGCCAGCAAGAAGACCGACATCCTCAAACGAGTATAGGTGCAACGATGAATGCAAATGCAGAACAGATGGGCGGCATGCTGGTATGCGGCAACTGCCAGACAACTAACGCGCAGGGTGGAAAGTTCTGCAAAGGTTGCGGCAAGCTCCTCGCCCCTGGAATCGTCCCGCCGCAGTTCCGGCAAAAGATTCCGAGCATGGCGGGTGGCGGTGCGCCAGTGACGTTTGGACTGCCTATGGATGCGGCCAGCGCGTTTAGCGCGTTGTCGACGTCCGTGCAGCAGAGCGGCGGTCAACTGGTCGGTCAGACTCCGCCACACGCGCTGTTCTTTGAAGTTCCGTACAAGAACATGATGGTCTCCTTCACCAAGTTGGCATTCGACGGCCAGGCGAGCATTCAACCGACGGGCGCCAACGCATCGCAAATCTCGATGTCGCTCAAGCTCAAGTCATCTTCGCTGGGTTCAATGGCTGGCGTGTATGTAGTGACGCTCATCATGCTGCTGGTCATGCAGATGCCGGTGCTAATTGTCATGTTGGTAGCCATCGGCTCGGTGGGTTATGCCTACTGGACGCTGACTTCGCAGGCACCTGGCACCATCGCAGGACAGATCCAGTCAGCGCTGGTGATGCACAGCGGTGCTAACAGTTTTGGTGGCGCGCAGTCCGCCCACAACGAACCCAGGACTCCGCCCCCGCCGCCAGCCAATCACACGCCACCGCCGAACTCAGCGCCGCATGCCGCCGCCGGACCGAGTCCGATCGAGCAGATCACGCGGCTCGCCGAACTACGCAAACTGGGCGCTATCAGTGACGCCGAGTTCGAAGCGAAGAAAACCGAGTTGCTGGCGCGCGTATAACAGCCATGAATGCGGTTGCGGCCATCAATCTCAATTGCATAACCTGCCAGGAGTTGCTCGAACCTAACGCTCAGTTCTGCTCGGGTTGTGGCACCGCCGCGTCGGCCACTGCAATTCCAGATTTCTCTGGATTTTCATGCAGTAGTTGCGGCGGACAAGGCGAGCAGCTGCCGGTCGCCAAGGTGTACTGCGCGGAATGCCGATGGTTACGGCCTTTGACGCCAGGCTACGATCTGGATGTCAGCGCCTTCATGTATCAGCTCGACGCCCAAGCGATGAACGTACTGCAGTCGCTCGGGCCCTTGACCGTCGCAGCGCGAGCATTATCCGAGCGCGTCGGTCGGCCATGGTTTGAGGCGGCCACCAACGGCATCCGTCTGAGCGAAAAGCAGCTGCCGGATGTTTTCGCGGTGGCCATCAAAGCCGCGCGCATCGTCGGCCTACAGGAATTGCCTGAAATTTATGTGTCGGGCGAGCAGATGTGGGATTCGCTGACCCTCGGCAGCGACCAGAAGGCCTTTATCGTGGTCGGCAGTGTGCTCACGTATTTCAAGGGCGATGAACTGCTGTTTTTGTTAGCACGCGAAATGGGCCATGTGCGCGCCGGACACGCGCTTTGGAAAACTGCCAGCAAGTTCCTCACCGGCAGCACCCACATGAACCGCAGCATCATGGGTTCCGGGCTGCTGGAGGCACTCAACCCCGCCAAATTGTTAGGAAACGCCATCGATGCGCCGTTGATGGCCTGGGCCCGTCACTCGGAAATCACTGCAGACCGAGCCGGTGCGCTGGCAGTGGGCAACGATGAAGTCATTCGCAAGGTGCTGTTGTCCTGGTCATTGAAATCATTTCCACTCTATCAACGCATCAATCAAGACGAATGGCTGGAACAGGAACTGGCCAGTGACGATCAGGTCTCGCGAATTTCCGAGATGACGATGTCAACGCTGCCTTTCATAGCGCGTCGCATGAAACAGCTGCGTGACTATGCCTCGAGCGAGGAGTGTCAGGCCTGGCGGGAGTACCTGGCGCCACTGACCCACGAACCGGAGATCGGTCCGAAGGCGTCGACTGCAAAACTTCCGACGGCCGATACGGTTCGGTTATCGTGCACGCGTTGTAACGAGCCGATGCGGGTACCGCGATCCGCGGTCCAGGGAAAAGCGCTGGTGCGGGCGAACTGCCCGAATTCCAAGTGCGGCGCTGTGCTGAATCTGCGCTGGCGGGAACCGAGCGCGGCAAAATCCGATCCGTCGCAGTTGCGATTCAACTGTGCGAAATGCAATGCGGCGATGCTGGTTCCGCAAGCGGCGTTAACCGGCAAGTCGTTGGTCAAAGTGCGCTGCCCTGCCCCGCAGTGCGGCTGCGTACTGGATGTGCGGCCAAAACGAGCCACTCCCGCGAAGCCGCCTGATCCGCTGGGTAGCGAACCATGAATCAAGACGCATGCGTCACAATCGCGGCGGCTTTAAGCCCTGCCGAACGAGCTGCCGTCATCGACGCGAGACAGGTGGTGACGGTGGTGCCTGAACGCAGCTCGCAGCGCGAACTAATCGCGGAGCCGCAACCTGAAACGCCATTGTCAACGATCTCCGCCAAGGAGAACGGGCCGCTCACCGAGCCAGAAGAACCCGCGGATGAGCCGATTCCTGAAGTCATCGCGGAAGCGGCGCCTGATCCGGTAGCAGATCCAGTACCGGATCCCACACCCGAGCCTAGCGAACTCACTGCAAGCTAACAGGAGAATGTCGTGCCCACTGCCGCAGAAATTTCCCGGGAATATTCAGTCAATCTGACAGATCTTGCGCACGAATCGCAGGATCAGATCATCAGCGCTGTCAGCGCCGCCGCAGCGAGCGGCGAGCTGGATCAGCTGGATGTGCGAGAAATGGTCTATGACGCTAACGCAGCGCAGCTGCATACCGCCCAGGCCGAAGAGTTCCAGCTTGCACAGACCAAGGCCGCCGATGGCGGCAACTGGGAACTCGCGCGGGATCTGGCACAGAAGGCCAATTTCGAACTCGAGGCAGCTGCGGACCATGGCGCCGAGGCAGCGCCGGTGGTGGAATCGGAGCGCGACCTGAGCCAGCTTGACAATGCGCGCTGGGAGCAACGCGTTGCTAACGAAAATGCCGCCACCTCCGCGGACTATGCACGACAGGGCGATGTCGCCAACGCCGCGATGTATGGCGACGTTGCCGGTCAGCACCAGACCAAGGCCGATCAGTCCGCGCACAACGGCACGTTGGCCGCTGACACTGCAACCGGTACCCAACATGAAGCGGATACACCGGAAAACGTACCCGACGCAGCGGCAGCGGCAAGCTCGGCTGCGGCGGTACCCGAAGCCGCAGCTGAACCTGCGCCGGAGGGTTAAGAAATGAAAACTCTGAAATTCGTATTGGTAACGTCAGCCAATCTGCTTTTGCTAAGCGCCTGCGGCAACAACCAGTTTGGCAACACGCCGCCGCTCGGCACTAACACCAGTCCGGGCATCAGCTGGAACGCGAACCAGGTGCAGCCCTTCACGCCCCTGCAACTCGATGACAATGCGCTTACGATGTTAGGTCAGTGGGAGCGCCAGGAGCTGGGTGTCGCGCCGAGCAATGGACTGTATGCAGGGGCTATGCACGCACCGACGCCGGCGAACATACAGGGTGCGCAGATCGTGACAACCCGGGAACTCGCGCAGCTGATATCGCAGACTGCTGCGGGATCACTGCTGATACTCGATGTGCTTGGCGGCCCACAACGCATCCCTGGTGCGCAAATGGCGGTGCCGGCTTCACAGGGAGGTGACTTCGACGACCAGACGCAAAAGCAATTTGGTGAGTATCTGCAATCCGCGACCCAGGGCAATCGTGCAATGCCAATCATTACTTACTGCCAGAACCGTGAATGTTGGATGTCGTATAACGCCGCATTGCGCGCGGTTGCGCTCGGCTACTCCAATGTCATGTGGTATCGCGGCGGCATTCAAGCATGGATGTTAGCTGGCCGGCCGGTCGAAGGCGGGCCGTACGGCGCGCAAACAACTCCGGTCGCGGCGGCGGATGAGTCAGTCTGGCAGAAATTACTGAAACCGATTGGCGCTCTGAAGAACTAACCGTGATGAAGAACTGAACGTGGTATTGCCACCCACTCCGCTGACCAATTTACTGGCGCAAAGCGCCAGTCCGCTGGCGATGTACCAGAATTTGCGAGTGCGTGGTCTGTTGTCCCCGGTAGCCAAATCGCGTCCCTGGGACGTGATTGATTTCATCGTCCGGGCGCTGGCCGAAGTGAGGCAGGATCAGAGGCACGAACAACACTGTGGACCCAGTGACATTGACTATCTGGCTAGGGAATTGGTCAGCAGTCACTACCTTCACGCCCGGACGACGCGCCAAATCTAGCATTTTGGTCTTGTGTGACGGTTCCGAATGCAGGGCCCGTACGCCCATGCGATGCTCTTGGAGTTAGCCACAGATTCAACCAGGCACTGCATTTGGACGAAAAGCCGACCGCTGACGACGATATCGCGCTGCCAGAGGCAGAAGCACAGGCCATCGTTGCGCAGGCTCTGGCGGGTTCAACCGAAGGCCGCGATCGGTTGTTAGCTATCCTATATCCGAAACTGCGCTCCACTGCTGCTCGCATGCTGCGCCAGGATGGCGCCAACCTGACTCTCAACCCGACCGAACTCGTCAATGAAGCCGCACTGCGACTCATCCGGCTGGATCGCATGAGCTGGCAGGATCGCGCGCATTTTCTTGCAATCTGCAGCCGCATCATGCGACAGGTGATCGTCGACAAAGCACGCCACATGCGCGCGGTCAAACGCCAGCATCTGGCAGTCACCACCGGCTGGCTCAAAGACAATGTTGCCGAAGAACCGATTGAAGCCGACATCATGGACGAGGCGCTGACGCAGCTGGCTACCGTGTCGCCAGACCATGCGCAGCTAGTCGAAATGCGTTTTTTCGTTGGCCTGAGTATCGCTGAGATCGCGCATGTGACTGGACGATCCGAGCGAACCGTCAAGCGACAATGGCAGGCGGCGCGTGCCTGGCTGCTGCAGTCCTTGTCGAAACGCTAGGCTAACGTTTGCAGTAACTCGTACGGGCGGCGAGCGCCAGCGGCAGGTTCTTGTTAGTGTCCCGGCCACCCAGTTGGCTGCGCGACTTGAGCAGTTCGAAGAGCTGCACCGATTGTTTGGCAGCATTGCAGGCGCCGACCAGGTCGCCAGCACGCGCCAACAGGTCGGCCTGTGGCGTCGTGGCAATCGCGAGATCGCGGATGCGTGTAGGGTCCTGCGGCGCGGCAGTCAGCCGGGCAGCTCGAATGGCGACGCTTTGCGACGCAGCTTCCACCGCCTCGCGATGCCGGCCAAGTGCGTCCAGGTCGAGAGATTTCTGACCATAGAGCATGACCAGTTTTTTTTCTGCGTTGGCATCCGGACCAAATTCCAGTACCCGTTTCACGGCGCTGATGCCTGAGTCGGCAAGCACCAACGCCTCGCGATGACCATCCGTCATGTCCGACAAAGTGCCGGCCAGATCAAACATCACTTCGGCCTTGCTACTCAGCCATTCCGGTGTTTCACCCAGGTCGCGCAATGCGGCTTCGACCACCAATTGTTGCTGCCGGTAGAGTTTCAACGCCCTCGGCAGGTCATCCATCAGGTAGGCGCTATCACCAGCCAGGTTCAGCAGCAAGGACTCCAGCCCACGGGCAGACGGTCGATCCGCGGCTGAAAACTCTGCGGCGCGTAGGGCTGCGAGTGCACGCGTCAACACGGCTATTGCCTCTTTGGGTTTGTCGCCCACTCCCAGATCGTAGCCGCGATTCTTCTCGGTTTGCAGCCAACCTAACAACGCACTGCTGCGAGCCGGTACAACCGATAGCACCGAATCAAAATAACCTCGTCCGATCGAGTTCATGCTGGCTGACTCGGCGTTATTGGCCAACAAGGTCCAGCGATCGGTATATATCCAGCCTAACAATTCCTGGGCGTCGAGATCACCTGGCTTTTCGTGCAAGACCTCCAGAGCCAGCCGCTCTGCGAGTAGTAACGATTCTCTGGCCTGGCCAGGTTGGCCGAGACTTGCCGTGCCGGACAGGCCCTGCACGGCGGCCAGACGTCGATAGCCGCTGGCGGTTTCGAGTTTCAAATCCAGAGGCGCGTTTGGCGCAATGCGCAATTGGTCAAGGTAGGCAGAACTTTTTGTCGCGATATCCGCCCGCATTGCCACAGTACCAGGCGCTTTGCGCAATTGGTCGTAGAGATCGAACAGCTGATAGCGCGCCAATTGTCGCACTTGATCGAATCGCGATTGCGCCTCCAGTCGAGCACGCTCGGCGCGCAGGTAGCTCTGTACCGCCGTCGCCGTAGTCACCGTCAAAGCGAGAAACGCAGCGGCCGTGAGCGCTACGCCGATCCGGTGGCGAGCCACAAACTTGCCGGCGCGGTAACGCAGGGTGGGCGCGCGCGCCGTCACGGGGAGTTTCTCCCGCCAGCGCTCCAGATCCGCGATCAACTCCGCCACGCTGCCGTAACGCTGGCTCTCTAGTGCAGCGCAGGCTTTATCGATCACCGCGTCGATATCGGCATCTGCAGTTGAGCCAACCACCCGACGAAGCGTCTCACCTAACGCATAGACATCATCTGCAATCGATGGCCCATCGCCTGCCCGACGCTGCGGACTGGCGAATGCGCGCGTCAACGGGCCGTCAATGCTGCCGGTACTGCTGTTGCCGACCAACAATCGAGCGATACCAAAATCGAGCAACCGCACACGTCCATCGCGATCCACAAGTACGTTTGAAGGTTTCAGGTCCGCATGGGCGACCAGCCGGCTGTGGGCGTACTGCACGGCCGCAGCCGCTTTGATAATGCTGTTGATGCGTTCGAATAGCGGAAGATTTGCGACCGCGATATCGATCGCCTGCCCGTCAACGTATTCCATCAGAAGATAGGGCGTACCCTTGGCAGTAACGCCGCCGTCGATCAATCGTGCAATCCCAGGATGCTCCAGCCGCGCGAGAATTCGTCGTTCGGCCGCAAAAGCCTCGCTGGCTGCTGCGCCCAGATGAGAATGGATGAACTTGATCGCGACCTGTTGCTCGTAGAGCCCATCGTCGCGCTGGCCTTGCCACACCGAGCCCATGCCGCCAGCGCCAAGCCGGTGCATGATGCGAAACGGCCCGATTCGGTCCGGTGGCGCTGTTTCATCCGGCGTGCGTGGCCAATCAAATTGAGTCGGCAGAATGACCGCAGAACGGCCGGCGCCGGCCTCCAGTTCTGTCACCCGCGCTATGACTGCCGGCGGCTCCCGCTGCAGAAGTCGCTGGCGAAACCGCGCGTTTCCCGGCCAATTGAGCAGCCTCTCCAACAAGGCCAATGCTCGACGTTCGATGTCCTGCCGAGTCTGCGGATCCCCCATGGTGGGATCATAAGGCGAATTTGCTGGCCAGTGGAGCCGTTGTTAGGCGCATACTGCGCGCACAAATCCATAGGACAGAACGTCATGAAGAACATTGTTCACACGGCCATTGGCGCTGGGAAATTCACCACCCTGCTCGGGGCTTTGAAAGCAGCCGCCCTGATTGACGAATTGCGCGGCACAGGGCCCTTCACGCTTTTTGCACCAACGGATGACGCCTTCCGGCGACTGCCGTCGGGCATGATCGATGCCTTAATGCATGACATCGACAAACTGAAAGCCATCTTGACACTGCATGTCGTCCAGGCAGAAATCGCACTGAAAGATCTTCAGGCTGGCAGCCTTACAACGATGGATGGTTTGAACCTAGAGATCGCATTGCGAGGAGGCGACGTGTTCGTGAACGACGCCAAAGTTGTCCATGAAGACATCGCCGCATCGAACGGCGTCATTCACGCAATCAACATGGTCATAATGCCGAAGAAACCTGCCAGAGCAGCGGCATAAAACTTAGAAAAGGCGACGGCTTCGCGACTGCGAAGCCGTCGCCAGATCGTTACGAGCGATAACCGCCGCGATCGCCGCCACCGCCGCGATAGCCACCGCCACCACCGCCGCCGCCACCACCGCCACCGCCGCGGGGCTTGTCTTGGGCCTCGTTAACACGCAGCGGACGTCCGCCCATGTCCTGGCCGTTCAGAGCCTGGATTGCCTTGGCAGCATCCGCATTGCTCATTTCGACAAAGCCGAAACCACGTGGGCGACCGGTTTCGCGGTCCGTGGGAAGGGAGACAGAATCAACATTGCCATGCTGTGAAAACAGCGAACGCAAATCAGCTTCTGAGGCTGAAAAGGGCAAATTACCGACATAAATCTTCGTCATGATTAAAAAACTCCGCAAATCTAGAAAAAAAACTCTCTCAAACACTCAGGCGGGCAAGAACCGAACTGAGATCAGGGAGAGCATGTCTCGCGGGGCATCACGTTACGAATTCATGTCGTCTGACGACATGACCGCTCTATCGAGCAGCGGTCGTTATGGTCGCAAATACATTAACACGGTCTCGGAGCCAGGCCAAGACCTTGACGGTCTTGGCCTAAGAACCCACTTTTGGCTCGGGTGCACCGAATTCGACCGTTGATCGGCAGCCAGAGGCTGGTACGGTGCCAAAACTCACGTAAGTATATGTATTTTAAACAGTTTATTAGGAAGTTGGCGTAACTTCGCCCAATATTCTGCTATCTGCGGCCCGATTGTCGGCGCCTCGTGGTCGAGCCTAGCAGCTTGATGGTTTCAATCGATTTGGGATGCTGTGCCGGTCAGTTGCGAGATCAGTTCGGGGTCGATTGGCGGTTGTTAGCTCTTTCAAGTGGCACCGATCCTGTGGCTGGTTGCAATCGACTGAGTCGCAGCAGGTTGTAAGCGGCGCCGGATAAAGCGGCGACGCAAGAAGCTTACGGCCGTCGCAATGGCAATCGTGAAGCGAGTTCGCGCGCATGACCGACGCTACCCCAAGCAGATCGAGAACCAACGACGTACAAGTTGCTCTTTGCTCTCGATACCATGACGTCCCACTCACAAGGAGTAGATGGCCGCAACTCTCGCGGGCTTGCGCCACCATGCCACTTTCGCCAAGAGAAAAATGCAAGCCATGCGCAGGTACAAGTTCTAGGGAAGCTCTGCACAGGTAACGCGGGCGCGGCCGAGGCGGATTTTTTCACTGGCAAGGAAAGACGAGTGAAGTGTATCGAGATACATGAGCGAGG
>JAYVJR010000087.1:0-2178 GCA_043769085.1 Gammaproteobacteria bacterium | reverse complement strand
CGAGTAATTGTCGACCCAACGCACGCCCAGCGCCGCCAGCCCGAATCCCAGCGTCAACAGCACGAACATGCCGCGGCGCCCGAATCGATCCGCAAGCTGCGAGAGCACCACCGCTCCGATCAATGCGCCCAACGCCTGCAACGTGTAGAAGGCTGCGACCTGGGGCTTGTCGAGGCCTAACGATTCGGCCATGTAAGGTCGCAGGAAATTCTCGGTGTTCCAGCAAAAAGCGTAGAACACATAGGGCAGCATGATCGCGCCGAAAATGGCGAATCGCCGCAGCGGCGACAAGTCCTCGGCGCGCAAAGTGTTAGCTGACATCGGCTTGGGTGCTCCTAAGGAGCCTGCAGCGGTAGTGTCTTGCCGAACTGCCGCAACAGGTCGGGCATATCGATGAACACCCAGTTCTCAGCCAGCTTGTCGGCATCGCGCCGCCAGAAATCCATGACCCGCATCGTAATCGGCTTGTTGGTTGCCGGCTGCCCGAGATAGTTGGCGCGATGCGTCGCGCGAATGCTGGGCCAGCCTGTAGATGCAACGTAATTACCCTCGCCAATGCGGCACTTGTGATTGCCGCCGACCCGATCGGGAAACGCTGCCAGAAAAGGCCGCTGATGCACGTCGCGATAGTTCTGCATGCCACGCGCGGTGCCGATGCCAGCCGGGCCGTACCACATGAAAGACGGTGCCCAATAAAGCGGCTGCTGCATGCTGTCGAGTGATTGCTGATCGTAGCGCATCAGCCCAGCGATCATGGCTTCGACCAACCGCAGACTGCGTTCGGAGTCCGCAGCGTCCGACACTACAGCGGTAACACCATCGCGTGTGGCGGGTCCAGGCCAACGTTCGGTCACACCCGGCGACGGCGGCAAATCGGGCCAGCAACGCGCCTGACGCATAACATCGAGCAGGTCAAAAATCGTATAGCACTCGACGATGCGATCATCCTGCATACGCGAGAATTCGCCGTAGCGGATGTTGAGGGTCATGCCAGTGGCGGGGATGCCAAGCCAGTCGTGCTGAAAGAGTCCGCAATGATGGCCCATCGCAGCCACCCAAACCTGGTCTTTGAATCCACCTGCGAGGACGATCTCGTCACGGCGCTCTAGGTCCGGGCAGGCAGCCAACAACGGCGACCAGACCTTGGCAATAACCGCCGCGGCGCCGCGCTGACTATTGATCGGGTGCGGCCCGTGCCAGTCTATGTCCGCGTGATAGAGGCCGGCGAGCATCGCCGGCCAGCGGGCACCGGGCCTGGTTGTGGGCTCCCAGGCCCGCTGCCATGCTGATCTTTGCTGCTCGATAGTCGCGCTTGCCACTGGCCTCAATTCCTCTACAAGACTTGCGCTCTCCATAAGCGCCGCGACGCGGGTAGCCAGCCGGCTGAATCGTGGCTTCACGATTAGATCCCCTGTTACCGCAAGACGCAGGATCTGCAGCGATGTTGCAATACTTGTACTGCGAATGCAACGGGAACAGAAAGCTGCCAGTGCTCTGGTTTCGGGCGGTTTGATCGCCAGCATGAATGCGGCCATCACCGCATTCCTGCGGCCGCCATTCTGGGAATCCTTCAGCATGCGCTTGAGCGGGTAGCGCACTTGTCCGGATGAGGTCACTGCCAAGCGCTCGGTGCCCACGGGCGGACGGCTGACATAGCGGCATAGTCGCTCGAGCCTGGCGCGCTGGCCGGGCTGGCTGTCGATGCCTGCGTGCAGCGAGAATCCACCCGCTCGCACCGCCTGCAGCGTGAACAGCTTCTGCCCTGCCCTTGAGGCCTACTGCAATGCGCTAGGTGATCGAAGGGGTGGTGCCCAAAAAACTTGGGCACACCAGTCACGCCTAAATCGCCAATCTCCCCGTGCTGTCTCCAAATTGCTCTTCCGGACAGCCCAGCTTGCCCAGCAGCGCCAGCAACAAATTTGACATCGGTGTCAGTTCCTTCTGACGAACGTGCCGATTGCCTTCCAACTGACCACCCGCGCGCCCGGCGAGCAGCAGGGGCAGCGGATCATGGTTGTGCGAATTGGCATCGCTCATGCCGCTGCCGTAAAGAATCAGCGAGTGATCAAGCAGCGTGCCGTCGCCATCCGGTAGCTTGCTCAGCTTTTCCAGAAAGTAAGCGAACAACGTTGAGTGGTAACGGTTCAGCACCGCAAAGCGGGCCTTGTTTTCTTCAAT
>JAYVJR010000086.1:0-7785 GCA_043769085.1 Gammaproteobacteria bacterium | reverse complement strand
TGCAGACGCGCGGCGGTCCCGATAGCGCGCACATGCTGGACACGTCGCGAGAATTCTGCCTCGAGATGTTTCACACCTAACAGACTCAAGAAAGTCTGCCGCGGATCGAGAGCGGACACGATTGCGCTGCCGATCAGTGTTTCGCCAGTCGTCAGACGTACGCCGGTCACGCGGCCCGCGCTCACCTCCAGCGCTGCAACGCGACTATTCAAACGCAATTCGACGCCAGCAACCCTGGCAGTCGCAGCCAGCGCGTTCGCCAGCGAACCCATGCCACCTTGCGGCAACGCCATGCGCCCGCCAGCCGCGGCACGATGCAGGGTCGCAAAGACGGTGCCGCCGGACCGTGGTCCGGCACGCGTACCTAACACCGCATCCAATGCAAGCGCCCCCTTGATACGCGGACTGCTGAAGTACTCGTTCAGCCAGTCGTCGACACTCATGGTGGCAACCCGCAACAGCTCACGCATATCCCGGCGCCCAAGGCGGCGGACCGACCAAGCCAGCTTCGCCAATGGCAGAACCTCACGCCAGCCGTTCGCTAGCAACCGCGGCGGTGCTTGGGAGTGCCAGCGACCTAACGCCGTTGAATATCGTTCACGCGCCGCCAGAAAACGTCGCCAAGCGGCCTGATCGATTTCAGGCGCCGGCCCGGTCACGTTGCCATTGGTCGCAAAAACCAACGCTTTCTCTGTGGGATGTAACGCGACCGTGCGCAAATCGTCCTGTGCCATCCGCAAGCCATGGCGATGAAGATCCAGATCCCGCGCTACGATTGGATCAAAGCCATGCAACAAATGCGCAATCGTCGACACGCGAAATCCCGGGTGAAACTCGTGCGTCGAACTGGCGCCACCCACCGCGGCATTCGCCTCCAGCAGGATCACTTTGCGGCCGGCGCGTGCGAGGTAGGTCGCGCAGACAAGGCCGTTGTGACCCGCGCCGATGACGATGATGGGCGCTCGCTCAGTCATCGCTCCATCCCTCCGGCACTACATTCTTACGGCCGATGTCGAGCAGCACTTCGCGCGCCGCGTTCGCTCCGGGGGCAGCCATGACGCCGCCGCCCGGATGCGTCGCGGATCCGCACAGATAGAGGCCCTTGAGTGGTCCGCGGTATTGCGCAAAACCCGGGAAAGGACGATTGAAAAACAGCTGATCGACGGTCAATTCACCTTGAAAAATATTGCCTTCCGTCAATCCCACTTCACTTTCGAGTTCCTGCGGCGTGCGAACTTGCGCGTGCAACACCAGTTTGCGGAACCCCGGACTCTGAGTCTCGATTTGATCGAACACCGTATCGCGAAACGCATCGCGGTCTGCCTGCGTCCAATCCCGCCCCTCAATTTTGGGTGGCACGTACTGCACAAACACAGACATATAATGTTTGCCTGTGGGCGTCATTGTCGGATCGGTCATTGAAGGAATTAGCAGATCCAGATAGGGATCGCGCGACCAGCGGCCCGCTTTCCAATCATCGTAGGCGCGTTCAAAGCGAGCCATCGAGTCTAGGAAGTGCAGATCACCACAATGCAACGGGTGGTTTTTGCCTAACGCCGTAAACTCAGGTAACCCGTCAAGAGCGATATTTAGTTTGCCGGACGAGCCGCGAATTTTGAAGTTGCGCGCTTTGGCGACGAGATCGGCATCCAGCGACTTCTCATCCAGTAGTCCGAGAAATGTCCGCTTCGGATCGAGATTGGACACGACGCGATCGGCGTGAATCTCCTCGCCGCTGTCGAGTACCACGCCCAGCACTCGTTGGCCGCGACTAAGCACCTTGGCAACTGGCGCGTCGCAGCGAATTTCGCCGCCATGCGCTTGCAGCGCGCCCGCCAGCGCATTGCTGACCGCGCCCATGCCACCGCGCGCATACCCCCAGGCACCCGCCTGCCCATCCACATCGCCCATGTAATGATGCAACAGCACGTAGGCCGTGCCGGGTGAATGCACACCTAACGCCGTGCCAATGATGCCGCTGCCGGAAAAATTGGCCCGCACCAGGTCGGACTCAAAATACTCGGCCAGATAGTCCGCAATGCTCAGCGTGTAGAAACGAATCGTGTCATAGATGCCCTGCTCGCCCAGACCGGCAAATCGTTTGCCCAGAAACAGCAATTCTCTCAGGTCGCGCGGCTTCAGCGACGTCGGATCGGGGGGTGTGCGCAACAGCAGCGAGCGGATAAATCGGCATTGGCGCATGGTATCGCGCGAGTATCTCTGCCACGCATCAGCATCGTGCGCGTTGTGCCTGGCGATTTCCCGGCGCTTGATATCTTTGTCAACGTAACCGCCGAGATAGTCGCCGTCGCGGGTGAAGGTTGCACCTCCGCCATAAGGTACGATTTGAAGTCCATGCCGGGCCAGATCCAGCGAACGATAAATCTCCGGTCGCAGCAGACTGCAGACGTACGAACAGTTGGAGTAGATCCAGCCTTTGTGCAACTCGCGGCTGACAGCGGCACCACCGACGTAGGCATTGCGCTCCAGCACCAGCACCTTGAGGCCGGCGCGCGCGAGAAATGCGGCGCTGGTCAGCCCGTTGTGACCGGCGCCGATCACGATAACATCGTAACGCTGCATGGATTCTGTTAGCTCATGCCTGAAGATTAAATTCTAATTGGCAACTGGCGGCGGTTTTACCACACGTCCGCCCTGCACTACGACCGCCACGGTTTCCAGCAAGCGTATGTCTTGCAGCGGATCGCCACGCACCGCGATCAGATCCGCGAAATGACCCGGCTCCAATGAACCGACCTGCGCCTCCCAACCCATGGCGCGCGCCGCGATGGAGGTCGCGGACTGCAGCGCCTCTACGGGAGTCATGCCGCGCTCCACCATGATGCGCAATTGCCGCGCATTGAGTCCGTGTGGATATACGCCGGCGTCGGTGCCATACGCGAGGCTAACGCCCGCCCGATGCGCCGCCGTGAAACCCTGACGTTGCGCTTCGGTAGTCTCCAAATTTTTTCGCAGAAATTCCGCGGGCCACTGCTGCGCGCGACCTTCGGTGTCTATGTAGTCGCCATTGTAGACATCCATTACCAGGACTGCATGCCGGTCACGGGCAAGGCGGATGCCCTCGGCATCAATCAGAGAAGCATGTTCCACCGTATCCACGCCCGCCAGAATCGCATCGCGCACCGACTCCGCGCCATGCGCGTGGGCGGCAACCCGGCGTCCACGTGCGTGCGCAGCCAGCATCACGGCGGCAATTTCCTCACGATTCATTTCCGGCGAGCCTGGCACGCCACCGTACGCCAGCACTGCGCCAGAGGCGATCACTTTCAATACGTCTACGCCGTCAGCCATCGCCTGCTCTGCCTTGCGCGTGAACTGCGCCGCGCCCTGGGCAATGCCGCCGCGCACAAAATTGGGCGTCGCCATGGCCGGCACGCCAGGCACCAGCAAATCGCCGCCACCACCTGGAATGGTCAAATAGAACCCGCTGACTTGCATGCGCGGACCCAATATCTCGCGCCGATTGATCGCGTCGCGCAAATCCAGATCGACGCCACGAATGTAGGCTCCGACATTGCGAACGCTGGTGAACCCCGCTAACAGCGTCGCGCTGGCATGGGTGGCGGACAACGCACGCTGCTCAGTGCGAGTGCGCCGAAACATCACTTTAAGGTCGGCGGTGTCTTCAGGTCTTTCGGTCAGATGCACGTGCAGATCGATGAGGCCTGGCAGGCAGGTGTAGCTGCGTAAATCCAGATCGCCAGGCAGAGGCGCATAGTCAACTTGGGTCTGTTCAATGGCTACGACCCTGCCGTCAACGATTCTGACGGTTGCGCCGTTTTGTACCGAGCCCGTGTCGCTGCTAAAGAGTCGACCGCAGAGAATGGTTCGTGTTTCACCCGTGGCAATCGGCAGCGGCGCTGCCGGTTCCGCAAGCGCCACAGCGCCCATGAACGCAAACAAAGCCGCGATAAAACGTAAGCCTAAGTTCATGGCCCGATCATACCCGCACCCGAACCGGCAGCGCTGCGAGGATCGTGGGCGGTTTGTTGCGCAATCCCAACGATCGACTGGCTGACGAATGGAGGTAAACCAGAGTAAAATCAGAATCCTACTATGCATAAACAACGACTCACAACCCTGGTTGCCGGCATTTGCCTGGCCGCGATTCCGTTAGCAGCAGGCGCAGCCGGCCCCATGGATGCTGAGGCGCGCGCGATGTTCGCGAAGGTCATCGGCATGGACAGTTCGCGCAACGGCCGACAGGTTCGTGCCGTCGCGGACTATTTGGCGGGTGAATTTCGCGCCGCTGGCATCCCGGCGGCCGACATCACGATTCTGCCGCTCGCAGATTCGGCGTCACTGGTGGTGCGCTACTGGGGGCCCGACCGCAGCAAGACCGGCAGCAAACCGGCGCGCAAGCCGATTCTGCTGTTAGCGCACATGGACGTAGTAACCGCGCGACGCGAAGACTGGCAACGCGATCCTTTCACACTGGTTGAAGAAAACGGATTTTTCTTCGGCCGCGGCACCAGCGACAATAAAGACGGACTGGTCAGTATCGTAGCGACGATCATCCGACTGAAGCGCGAGAAGTTCATTCCCAGCCGGGACATCATTGTCTATTTCAGCGGCGACGAGGAAACGGCGCAGTTCACCACACTCGATGCCGCGCGCAATCACCGCGCGCTGATTGATGCCGAATTTGCGCTCAACACAGATGCTGGCGGCGGAACGCTCGATGAAAGTACCGGGAGGCCCCTGCATTACGGCTTACAGACCGCCGAGAAGGTGTACGCAGATTATTTGCTCACCGTGCAAAACCCTGGCGGTCACAGCTCGGCACCGCGCCAGGACAATGCGATTTATGAACTTGCGCATGCATTGACCAAGTTGCAGGAGCATCGTTTTCCGGTCATGTGGAACGACGCCACCATGGCGAGTCTCAAGCTGGCAGGCGAAACCACCCCGGATCCGTTAGGCGGCTGGTTGCGCCGTTTCGCCGCCAATCCACTCGATAAGGACGCTGCCGACGCGCTTTATCTGGAGTCCGGCTATGTCGGCCAGACGCGCACCACCTGTGTCGCAACCATGTTGAAAGGCGGCCACGCAGAAAACGCGCTGGCGCAGTCGGCTTCGGCCAATGTCAATTGCCGCATCTTTCCAGGTATGCCCCTCGAGACCGTGCAAAAGACCTTGTCGCAGGTTGCAGGCCCGCAGGTAGAAATCAAGCTTCAGGGCGAACCATTCTGGAGTGATGCGTCGCCATTGCGCGATGATGTATTGGCGGCTGTGACTCGCAGCGTCCAGGCGGTAGTGCCTGCCGTGCGCGTGGTTCCAAGTCAGGCGAGCGGCGCTACTGACGGCGCCATTTTCCGCAATATTGGTATACCGACCTACGGTGTGTCGGGCCTGTTCATGAAGAACAGCGACAACTTTGCGCATGGTCTCAATGAGCGAATCCCGGTCAAAGGTTTTTACGACAGTCTTGAAATCTGGTATCGGCTCGTCAAGCAGATGGCCGGACCGTCGGGTGTAACGAGCAAGCGCTGAAGGTTCCTGAGCAGCCAGTTAGAACATTCGGGCGAGCAGTTCGCGCGATGGCACATCTTCCATGACATCCCAGTGCTCCACGGCCTTGCCGTCGGCGTTTAGCCGGAACACATCGAAAGTATTGATCCGCTTCACCAGTGGATGAGGCGGCTCAGAGTCGTACAAGCGGTGACAGAGCAGAAAATCGCCGTCGCATAACACCCGCTTGGGACTCATGGTCATTTTCTGGCCGTTATCTTTGATGTCAGTCAGAATTTTCACCAGGCCGTCGCGACCATCCGCACCCTTTGGACTGTGTTGCTTGTATTCCGGCACGCGGCTTTCGAGAAAACTCTCGAGCTTCTGCTCGTTAAAGCCTGCGAGATCCAGCTCTTCGAATCGCTTGGCGAAGCGTTTCGCGTAGTCGAGCGAGCGGTCGACACGCGCACCATCAAAAGTTCCGTTAGTATTCTTGCGGTTCTTTTCGTCGATGACGTGTGCGCTCCAGTGCTCAGCAATCTTGCCGTTGGCGACGCGGAATAATTCACCCCGCGCAACATCCAGATTGCCACCCAATTTCTCTTCCGCCATCAAAAAAATGAAATTGCCCTCACCCAGCACCTGGTGGATGATCATCCGATGAGTTGGATAGGCCTTGAGGCGACTCTCGACGTAACTGCGCAGGCCCTGGCGTGTAAACCCAGCGGAGTACTGATGTTCGATGTAGGTCGGCGCCAAAAAACTGGTAATTGCGCGATTGCAGTCCGGTGAATAGAGTTGGCGGTAGAAACTCTCGACGATGTTTCGGCAAGCATCGTTCATCGCGTCACTTTTATAGTTACCATACGCAGCAGGATACCTCAATTAAGCCTTGAGACGGCCTGACTGCCGAGCTAGCGCCCGAATAAGCTCGTGAGTGTGACTTCGGCATGCCTTGCCCGACCTGCCTCGCTTGGGCATGATAAACGCCAGAGAGGTACTGTAATGGAACTACTGACGAGCCCTGAAGCATGGATTGCCTTCGCGACCTTGACCGCGCTGGAGCTGGTGCTGGGCATCGACAACATCATTTTTATTTCCATTTTGGTCGACAAACTGCCGCGCGCTCAGCAGAATTTCGCGCGTCGGCTCGGGCTCGCCATGGCCATGATCATGCGTATCGGACTGCTGCTGGTGCTGGCCTGGATCGTGGGCCTGGTGGCGCCGTTGTTCACGGTGTTGGACCAGGAAATTTCGGGTCGCGATCTGATTTTGATTCTCGGCGGCCTTTTTCTGGTGTGGAAAAGCACCACCGAGATTCACGGCTCGCTGGAGGGCGAGCAGGGTCACACGGCAGCGCATGTGAAGGCAACCCTCGCCGCCGTCATCCTGCAGATCATGATCATCGATATGGTGTTTTCGCTGGATTCCATTATCACTGCGGTCGGTATGGTCGATGATGTGCGTATCATGATCGCGGCGGTCATCGTCTCGGTCCTGCTGATGATGTTGTTCGCTGCACCGATCGGCCACTACGTGTCCACCCACCCGTCGATCAAAATGCTGGCGCTGGCCTTTCTCGTCGTGGTAGGCGTGGTGCTGATCGCCGAGGGGTTCGACACCCATGTGCCCAAGGGCTATGTGTACTTCGCAATGGCATTTTCATTTGGTGTCGAAATACTGAATATCCGCATGCGACGCCGTTCGAAAGCGGTGGTGGACCTGCGCAATCCTTACGAGCGATCCGATGCGAACTAGTGTGCTGTCCCGCAGATAACTTTGCCAAGTCGTTGGAGTTTGGCAAGGATCGAGTCTGCGGTGGCAGTCCACCTAAAGGGTTTGGGATGTTGATTGTAATGTTCGATGAACTCGTTGATCTTGCGCTTGAGGTCTGGCACGGAATCGAAAGAGCCTCGGCGGATCGCGCGTTGCGTGATCAGTCCGAACCAACGCTCGACCTGGTTGAGCCAGGACGAGTAGGTCGGAGTGAAGTGAAGATGGAAGCGCGGCCGCTTAGCAAGCCAAACTTTGACGCGGGCATGTTTGTGAGTGCCGTAATTATCGACAACCAGGTGGACATCGAGATGCGCCGGAACGTTAGCTTCGATGTGTCGCAGAAAACTCAGGAACTCCTGATGCCGATGTCGAGGCTTGCACTGCGCGAAGACTTGGCCGTTAGCAACGTCCAGGGCGGCGAACAAGGTCGTGGTGCCGTGGCGAACGTAGTCGTGCGTGACGCCTTCGACGTAGCCGAGACCCATCGGCAGCAAGGGTTGCGTACGCTCAAGGGCTTGAACTTGGCTCTTCTCATCG
>JAYVJR010000085.1:0-8623 GCA_043769085.1 Gammaproteobacteria bacterium | reverse complement strand
CGCCGGTTATTCGGCGTGAGTACCGATCGTCCTGATAGGCCTGCATGTGTGGCGTTGCCGCTGCTATTTGCGCTGCGCGACTCTGTCGCTGTGATGCCGCATCAATCGCTGGGGTCGCTTGCATGCCCAGGCGGTGCAGCAATGGGCTGAGGCTGGCGGGATGATCATCCAACAGCCCCGGGTAACTGAGATGCAGATCAGAGCAGGCGTGACTCCAGGCCATTAGCTGCGAGTGCGCCTCCTGCAGCCTGCCGGCGGCACTGGCCACAGGATCGCCAGCCTCAATTTGTAGTGCCTTTGGTAGCCAGGGATCCGGTTGCGGCGGCAATGGCCACTGCGCCGCAGCCAGCCCGCAGACCCAGATGCCGTCATAGCGCAGCACTGGATCATGAAAGCCCCTCGTTACATACAGTCGACTGTCTCCTCGGGGTAATGCCATGACCGTACGTGAGGCCCGCGCCGTCAGTAGACGCAGCACGCTGGATAATCGCGTTGAACCGCGCAGGCTGTTCAAGGCGACACTTTCGATCAATAGCTCCTGCCAGGCCTTTTGAGTCCCATAGCCCCTGTCGATACTGTCGTCGCGCCAGGTGACAGGTAGGCACTGGCTTGCAGCCGCGATGCGTTCCGGCCAATCGATTCGGCTTTCATGGGTTGCTGCCAGTGCGTCACGCGCGGGTAGCAGGCGCATGAGCCATTGCTCAATGTGTGGTTGAGATGCGAGCCTCTTTCGGGCGGCGACTTGCATCAGCAGGTTTAGGTCCACACGACCGGTTATTTGCGAAGCAAGCTCAGAGGCGAGATAAGCGCGCGCGGCCTGCTCGGCTATGGTCGCACCGCCGCTACGCAAGCCCATGCAACATTCAATGACAGGCATCCCGCCGGCTAACAAAGCCAGCAGAAAAAGCTGTTGCCGAACGACGGGCGCATCGCCGAGCACGCAACGCTCATCCAGCAGAATCGAGTTCTTGCGGCCGTCAACTAGCAGGACCATTGATCGTAGCGCTGTATCGAGCGCTGATCCGTAAGCGGCATTGGCGGGCACCATTACCACAAGCCGCTTGTCGGCATCATTCACCAGCTCATGGGCAGCCCAGCTCATGGCGGCCATGAGCTCTTCCGTTGGCGTCGCGGCCGTGTGCAGTGCGAATTTGACACCAGCGAGTTTGTTAGAGCTGGTGCTCGCAGCGGCCTGTAGCCAGGGCGCGAAGGCACGCGGCGGTGTCGCAAAGCCAAAAGCAGTGCGCAATTTGGGTACCGGTAGTGAGCGTGGCGAGCACAACGCGGGTGCTCGCACACCCCACTCCAGCGAATACTTTTCAAGGTGATCGTAGGCCGCTGCCAGCGCACGCGATTCGGGCGTGGCATACGACCTAACACGGCCCAAGGATATGTCCAGATCGCGCATTTTGTGCAAACTGCGCTGCCAGGAGTCTGCCAGCGAGTTGGCAGCCGCAGCGCCACCTACTCGCACACCGTCTTGTTGTGCCCGCTGTCGCAACAACATCCACTCGGTGGCGGATGACATCAGCGGTCGCCGGGCCTCGGCTGACACTTGCGTCAACCAGTTCGCGGTTGTTGCGATATCCGGCGTGCTCCACACGCTCTGACCAGCGTCAATTTGGTTCGCGCCATGGGCGATGGCAATAGACGCGGCGCGCGTTGAGTCCGGCACCAGAACACCATGACCCGCCGCGAGCAACGCACCGAGATCCGGCGGCAGGCTCATCGTCAGAGACTATTTGAAGCGGGCGCGGGCCTCAACTACGTTGGATGGACCTCCGCGGGAAGTGGCGTAATCTGCCAACAATTCTTCCATGCGAGCAAACACCAGACGCAGTGTTGCCACATCCGGCAGGTTCGTTATCCGAAAACTGTTGCGGTAAGGTACGTTGAAACTGGTACCCGGCGCGACCAATACATGTTTGCGCTCCAGTAAATCAAGCGCAAACTGTTGATCGTCGATATCCGGCAGCTCGCCCGCCTTGATGCGCGGCGACGCGTAGATCGCGCCCGCCGGTGCCGTCGGCAGTTCCAAAAATTTACTGGCAGCAACGCCATCCAGAATCGCCCGCCGTGACTCGTACAGCCGGCCGCCAGGCGCTACCAATTCCTTGATGCTCTGGTGTCCACCTAACGCCGTCTGCACTGCCCATTGTCCGGGTACGTTGCTGCACAGGCGCAACGACGCCAATAATTCCAGTGCCTCCATGTAATCGGATGCTGCTGACACTTTGCCCGACAGAATTGCCCAGCCGACACGCAGGCCGCAGGCGCGATAGACCTTGGAAATCCCCGACATCGTGACGCAGAGCGTATCGTGCACCAACGTTGCCATCGGAACGAACTGCGCACCGTCATAGAGAATCTGGTCGTAGATCTCGTCGGAAAATACTACCAGCGAATGTTTTTCGGCCAGCGCAACTAGTTTTTCCAGCACTGCGCGCGGGTACACAGCGCCGGTCGGGTTGTTAGGGTTGATAATGACGATCGCGCGAGTGCGCGATGTGAGCAGTTGCGCCAGTTCCTCGGGATCGGGAATGTAACCGGCCTCTGGCCGACAGGGGTAATGCACGGCTTTGCCGCCGTTCAAGGTGACTGCAGCCGTCCACAATGGGTAGTCTGGACTCGGCACGAGAACTTCATCGCCAGCATTCAGTAGCGCGCGCAAGCCCAGGTCGATCAATTCACTGACGCCATTGCCAATGAACACATCTTCTGCCGTGACGCCGGTGACTCCGCGGGCCTGTTGCTGCATGACCACGGCCTCGCGCGCCGGGAAGATGCCTTTTTGGTGGCAATAGCCTTCTGCCTCGGACAGATTTTCGATCATCGCAAGGCGCATGGTCTCGGGCGTTCGAAACCCGAACAGCGCCGGATTGCCGATGTTTAAGGACAAAATCTCGTAGCCCTGGCGCTGCAGCTCCAGGGCGCGGCGAGCCAACTTGCCGCGAATCTCATATTTGACGCCGCGCAGGCTCGAGCTGGTCGGTATGGTGGCACCGGGTTTCATCTCGAAAGCATACCCACACTTCGGTGTAAACCCAAGGTTTTACAAGGTATTTGCGTCTGACTTCACAACAAAAAAGGGCCTTGCGGCCCTCTGTTGTCTATTTGCGTCGTCTTTTCTTTTTGTGCTTGTGATCGACCGTGCCATCGCCGTGGTGGTGCGGCATGTCGCCCTGGGCATGACCATGGTCGTGTTCGAAGTCGACCGGGTGGTTGTGTCCCTGCATGTTGATCCACTTGTACAGATCAGGCTTCCAATGCTGGATGCGGCTTGCCGCTCGTTCCCTGTTCTCTTCGACATTGGTCCAGGGATTGAAGTGGAAGTGATTGTAGAGCTGGGTGTCCGTGCGACCGATAGCGAGGATGCCGAGCTTGGAGGCAAAGGCACCGTGATTGATATAGGGCGGTCGGTAGAAATACCCGCCGGTAGGCAGATCACCAAATTGCATCATCCATGACGTGCCCCAGATGTGATACGCCTCCTCGCAGCAATCGTGGTAGGAAATGTTGTCCTGCCAGAAATTCGGCGTCATGCAGTACAGGAAAGTGAAGCCTTGCGTGCGTTTATCAAACTTCAGGATCTTGACCAGACAGCCGGGCGCAGTGGCCGGATAGAAATTGGTGGACGTCCACTGCATGTTCTCGTAGGAATTGATGGCAGCGAAATGATGGCGCTCAGCTTTTGCGTGGTCGGTGTCAGATTCTACAAACGACGGCTCGCCGTAGTTGTAGAAAAGCAGTGCCGTGGCGCCGCGCGGCGAACTCATCGCTTCCATCGTGACGCCAGCTGGTACCATGAAGTAGCTTCCGGGGCCCCAGGTCTTGCTGCCAACAGTGATCGAACCCGATTGGATGAAGAGTTCGTATTCGGCATAACTCATGCCGGGCGGTTGCTTGTACCCGGGCTCGTAAAGCACTGTCATTGTGCAGGCGCCGTCGTCCGTGTCCAGCGACAGCATTTTGTACTGCATGCCCTTCGGGAAGCCCGGCAGGGTCATCTTTTTGAAAGAGACGTCGCGATCGACGAACGGTTCGATGTGTGGGCGTGCCATGTGTTAGCTCCGACTAAAAAACGACTTTGAACTTGCGCTTCGGTTTGACCGGGATTTCCTCGGGCCGGACCTTGCGCATTTGGTCGAAATGCATATGCACGCCGCGTGTCTGAATGCGCTCCAGAAATTCGGCGATCCAGCGATCACGTTTTGGCGACAGCGCATCCTGTGCGCGCACGATCTTCTTGTAGCGCTTGTTCTGCTCGACAATTTCCTTGCGCAGCCAGATCTCAGTCTCGCGGCTGCGTTTATGCGGTATCAATTTCATGGGCGTCCAACCTCCGGGCAATTCTTCAAGGAACTTATATCAGGGCGTCAAAGCCCAAGCAACATGGTCAGCCCGCAGCAGGCGAGCGTGCTGCCCGCTGCGACATGACCCAGATGATCCGCGCGCCAGTGAGCGCGGCGCGAAATCGTGTTCAGTCCGCGAACCATCGAATACACCACAGACAACATGGTCACCATAGTGACCAGTACGAAGACCACCGCCACGGCAACGGTGGTGCCCAGATTGCGTTGCGAGGCCGGAACCATGATCAAAGGTACCAATGGCTCACAAGGCCCCAGCACAAATACGACGAACAAGCTCCAGCTGATCAGGTTGCGCCTTGACGCATGCGGATGCACATGCTGAGCATGGTGATCATGTCCATGATCATGCACGGTGCCGTCGGCGTGCGCATGGGAATGCGAATGGTCGGGCTTGGCGCACCGGGAATATTGTTTCAGACCCCACAGCGCATAGGCGACGCCAATTCCGAGCAACAGCCATGCCGCGGTATCGCCACGCAAGCCTTCCCAGTCAGTGACGCTGGCAACTGACCAGCTCCCGGCCGCAATGCCGAGGCCTAACAGCAGGCTGCTGCCTACATGTCCCAGGCCGCAAATCGCTGTGGTCCCCAGTGTCTTTGGCGTCGACCAGCCACGTGCCTTGCCGAGCGCGACGAATGGCAAATAGTGATCAGGGCCCAGCAAGGTATGCACGAAAGCGATACCTGCCGCAGTCCAGACAATGGGATAGTCGATCATGTACTGGAATTATCGCGTAGCCGAGCCGTGCATTTCGGCCTATTAGACGCGAAGGCCCGCTGCGTGGCCATCAGACGTTGCCGCCAGAACCGAGCGTGGGGTGAGGCAATCACCCACGCGGCTGACTGAAAGACCGCTTTGCTGTAGGGGTTTTTCCAGATCAAGACGGGGTCGTCGCGGTGTTGCGTAGGTGAGCAGCGTAACGTCCGCAAGGCGGACATTGTCTCCGTTGTAGATATTGCGCGCTTTGACCTGGCCAGAGGCCCATTCTGAACTCGGATCGATCTCATGGAACGGCAGAATACGGATTCGCAGCTGATTGAACCGTCGCCAGATACGCAACTGCGTGACCAGAGGCACGTCCTGCGCGATCCGCTCGCGCGGCGTTACAATCACGATCTCGTCGAAGAGTCGCGCAAATTTCTCCGCGGCCGCATAGGTGCCTTCCGTGCCGTCCATGTCAAAGATCACGGCTCGGCCGCCGATGAATGCACTCTGACCAGCTAACAAGCGGACGGACTCGCGCAAATCAGGCACAGCGCCGGAATCTTGCAATTCGCGCGGCCACTCTCGTGGCCATGCGAGCTCGCTGCCGGTGGCGAGTATCACATGATCCGGCTGCAGCGCGACCACTGCCGAGGCGTCGGCTCGCAGCCCGAGTTCGAGCCTGACGCCGGCACGTTTTGCCGCCAGTAGCTGATAGTCGTAAATACTGGACAAGTGTTCGCCACCCGGCAGTAGCGCGTGCAATCTTGTCGCACCACCCGCCTGCGCCCCCGCGCCTATCACAGTGACCTGGTGGCCGCGCGCCGCGGCGACCCAGGCCGCTTCCAGGCCAGCGATGCCAGCACCGACAACCACGACCCGTCGTTTGCTGTTTGCCTTGGCAGGCCAGTAATCCACTTCGTCGCGTTCAGCGACCCTTGGATTGTTATCACAAGCCAGAGGCTTGTTGTCAACGATGGTGCCCCAGCAGGTGTTGCATGACACACAATAGCGAATCTGCGCTTCCCGACCGTCCATGGCTTTGCGTGGCCAGGCTGGATCGGTGACCAGCGGCCGGCCTAACGCGATAAGGTCAGCATCGGCACGCTCGAGAATGCCCTCGGCTTCTGCGGGATCTGTAATCAAGCCGAGTGCCATCACCGGGACACCGCGGCAAATGGCCCGCAGCGCGCGCGTCTGGGGCAGGAACGGCGCGCGCGGTCCGGTGAGATCGGGGATATGCATGCCAAGGCTGTTAGCATGGGCGCCCCAGGTAAAAGCGGCGTAGTCGATTGTGGCAGGGTCGACCAGATGCTCGGCGATCTTGCCGGCCTCTCGTGTATCGATGCTGCCGGGTACGCCGTCATCGCCAGGTAGCTTGAGGCCAACAAGAAATCGATTTGAACAGACGCTGCGGATCGCAGTGACGCAATCGCGCACGATTTTCATGCGCCCGGCGAAATCTCCGCCGTATTCGTCATCGCGTTCATTGGCTAGCGGCGACATGAATTGATGGAACAGGTGCCCGTGGCCACAGGAAAGTTCGACGCCAGAAAATCCGCAACGCTCCAGACGCACTGAAGATTCGGCGAACTCAGCGATCAGCTGTCGCACTTCCGCTGTGGTCATTTGGCGCGGCACTGTCCACGAGAGATCATCCGGCAGGGGCGATGCGCCGATAGCATTCGGTGTCCTGCCTTTCTCGTGCCGTCCGCGACCAGGGTCCTGCACTTGAGCTAACAAACGACAATCATGTTGCTGGACGGCATCGGCCCAGCGTTGCAAGTCGCTGTTGCCATCATCGTTCCAGGCGCGCACTTTGTGTCCCAGCAGCTGAGTGCGCGCCATGCTGAGGGGTTCGGAAATGATCATTGCGGCCCCGCCCGCCGCGCGATTCGCATAGTACTGAATCAGGCGCTCGCTAGCGCGCATGGCAACTGACATGCGCGTGGTCATGGCAGCGTGAATGACCCGATTGCGGAGCGCGAGACGCCCTTGTACGAATGGCGCGAAGAGTTGCGGGTAAGGTATCTGCGCCGTCATGCCGTCAACGTTTGCCCTGTCGCAGCTGTTGCTTGCCAAAGAACGCCTCGCGCGTGGCCTTGTCCGGGTTGCCGATTTTCTCGTCCGATTTCAGCAAATTGACGCCGCGCTGCACGGCCGGTCGATTGGCGATTTTGGCGTACCATTTTTTGACCCTTGGAAACTCGTCAAGGTCGATCTTGTGCAGCCAACGCACATGAACCCAGGGCCAGGTTGCCATGTCTGCGATCGAGTAGTCGCCCGCCAGGTACGGCACTTTGCGCAGTCGTTTGTCCATCACACCGTAGAGTCTCAGGGTCTCGTTGCGATAACGGTCGATTGCATAAGGAATCTTGCGGGGTGCATAGCCCAAAAAGTGACCGCACTGGCCGAACATCGGGCCTACGCCTGCAACCTGGAACGTTAGCCATTGCAGGACGATATAGCGTGCACGCAGCTCGCGCGGCATGAACTTGCCGGTCTTTTCGGCCAGGTACTGCAGAATCGCACCAGATTCCATGATCGGCAAAGCCGTGCCGCCTGGTCCATCGTGATCGACGATTGCTGGAATCTTGTTGTTCGGATTGATCTTGAGAAATGCCGGTTTGAACTGCTCGCCACGCAGAATATTCACCGGCTTCAGGCGATACTGCAATCCGGCCTCTTCCAGCATGATCGCCACCTTGTGGCCATTAGGCGTGGGCCAATAATAAAAATCGATCATAGTTGCGACCATATCACAGCACCCCTGGGAGACTGACATGCTGAGTGCCATCATCGCCGTCACACTGACCGCACCCGATTTACGCGCAACCGAAGATGCGTATACGCAGTACCTCGACTTCAAAGTCGTTGAACGCGGCGAAGTATCGCGTGATCTCGCGTCGACCTGGGGAGCGCCGCTGGCCGAAGGCCGCAAGTTCAGTCTGCTGCAAAGTTCCAGTGGCGCGGAAGTTTTTCTGCGAATCGTGCAGAGTCCAGCGACGCCCGGTTACGAAGTCATGAAGACGCACGGTTGGAACTCCAACGAAATTCTCTGCCAGGACCCGGATGCGCTGGCGTTGCGTCTGGCTAAATCGCCGTTTCGCATCATCGGCGCGCCGCGACCACTGTCGAGCAATGCCAAGGTTCGCGCCATGCAGGTCATTGGGCCCGCCGGCGAATTGGTGTATCTGACGCGAATTCCGCCAGAAGGCGGCGCTGCTATCAAGACGCCCGCTGCTACTTATGTGGACCGTACCTTTATCGTGGTGTTAGGCGGTCCGAATATGGCGGCCATGCGAGACTTTTATGCAAAGCAACTGCGCATGAAAGTGACCGAGGCCTATGCGTCGCCGATCAATGTGCTGAATGACGCCTGGCAACTGCCTGCGGACAACCCAACGCCGCTGGCCCTGGTACTGATCAGCCCCGGCTTTGCCGTCGAACTGGATCAATACCCCGTCAAAGCCATACCGAGGCCAATCCGTCCCGGCGATCTGCCGCCGGGTATCGCGATGATCAGCTTCGCCGCCAGCGGCCTCGAG
>JAYVJR010000084.1:0-64678 GCA_043769085.1 Gammaproteobacteria bacterium | reverse complement strand
GAAGTGTATCGAGATACATGAGCGAGGATGGACGCAGCCAGCGGAAAAATCCGTCCGGCCCCAAAGGGTTAGGCGGCAAATGCCCGGCTACGGCGTTGCGCCCCCCTTACATGGAATGACCATGCTGCGTCGGTCGCGCCTGGTAGCCGGGCATTTGTCGCCTAACGCGCCTCGCGTTACCTGTGCAGAGCTTCCCTAGTTTGATGCCGACGGTAAGCTAACGGAGAAGTGTCCGAGCGAGATCACCAGGCCGCAGGCCACTCTCGGTCATAGGAACCGTCAAGTTTATACAGGTCAATTCGTTCCACTTCGACGTTTGAAAATACTCGACCCTGGGTGAAAGGATCGTCATTGACGAAACGTACGGTTCCAGCGAAGTCTTCTGAGTCAAGCACCGACAGTACGCCCAGGCGATTTCCAGCGTCATCAAGCATTGAGGCGGTGACGACCGACTTCCCTTGTGCCTTTAAGTATTCCGTGTGTGGAGCTGCCAGTGCTTTGCGGTCCGCCGAAATGTCGTGATCGGTCGCATAGAAGCGCCTGACCAGCATCATGGTCTTCGCGCCGACATCACGGGTCGGCATCACCGGCGTGTTGAATCCGATTTTTCGTTGTCGGCGATGCAGCTGCGGCGCAAACCATGCGGGCGCGCGGTTGTAGCTGCCATCGATCTTGATGACGGCGATCGGCGTAATGGCGATCGAGCTATAAATTCCAGCTCTGGTGAAAGGGTCGTCATGGACATAACGTTCGATGGCGGCGCGACTACCGCTGTCGCTGATCGAGACGCTGCCGACGCGCTGACCGACGTCGCTGATGATCGCGGACGCTGCGATGGTGTCGGCGAACTTCAGTAAATGCTTCCGGTGCGCTGATTCAGTTGCGGAACGCAAAGCAGCGATGTTCTTGTCAGCCGCGTAAGTGCGTCTGACCATATACAAGGGTGACGGTAGTTTGGTCTCCTGGGAGCCCGCGTTGCTGGTGGTAAACGCCAGCGCGGTCGACGCCAATAGCAGTTCGCGACGTGTTGTGATCATGCTCGCCATGGTAATTTAGAATGGACTATGAGCCGTCGAGAATTTCTGGATTTCGTGCTTGAGCAGATGTCGCTGCTACGCGGATTGCGCAGCCGCTCAATGTTTGGTGGATTCGGGATTTACCACGGCGACCACTTCTTCGCGCTGCTTGCCGATGACCGGCTCTACATCAAATCGGATGCCTTGAATCGCGCCGACTTTGTCGAGCGTGGACTTTCGCCATTCGTTTACGGAGCGAAAGGCAAGTCCGCCACGATGAGCTACTACGAAGTACCACCCGAAGTATTCGAAGACCGCGATGCGATGAAGTTCTGGGCCGAGAAAGGCATCGCTGCCGCCCAGCGCGCTGCCAGTTCCAAGATTAAGCCTAGCGCTGTGCGACCGAAATCGCGCTCCCGACGGCCGTAAGTCCGCGCTGACCACTACCCATGATGCGCAGCCGGTTGTTGTTTACCAGATAGATGACTACCCCGGTACCGCCAAAATATTCAAGGCTAACAGTGGTAGCGGCGCGACCGGTCGTCACGTCAAATACGTAGCTGCCGGTCAGCGGGCCGCTGATAAGACCGTTGCTCAAGGTCAGCTGCGGTGCTAACAACATGTTGGTTGTGCGATTGCCGAATTGCGTCGAGGAGACGAAAGTGCCGCTCTGCAGAGCCTGATACGGACCGCTCGACTGAGACTCCAACAGACCGAATTTCGCGATACCGGTGGTTTCTGCGACATAACCGTTTGCGACACCGTCAAAATAGATGACAAAGCGGCGCGTTGCATCGGTGGATACGACGACGGCACGTCCGTCGGCATCCAGCGTGACGTTCATGCCGTTATAAGTGTCGGTGCGCGGCGCATCACCCTTGCGCGAAGTATCCAGCACTAAATTGACGTTGTTGGTTCCAGCCAGCGACATCCGGCCGAGCGCTGTGATTTGTTCGGCGCCCAGTGGCGCGCCCCAGGCACTCAGAATTCCAGCGCGAGCAAACGCGGCGCTGGCAGTTGCACCCAGGCCTGTCTGGCGTGTGATGAAGCCGGCAAGTCGCGGTGCGTTGGCAGCTGCGGACAATGCATAAAAGCGATCCGGACCTGCGGGGTAAAAATACACCGTCAAAGTACGACCAGCAAACGTCAGGGTGGCCGTGCCGCGATTGGCAGTGCCTGGCGCACCGAAGTTGCCGGTCAAAGCGGCGGCGGTCTGCGCGCCGGGACCCGCGACATCAACGCGGCCTGCAGTGATAGTGCCGGTGGCATCGAGGGTGGCGCGACCGACGACCGCGAGACCGTCGCCCGTGGTGTCGACACCGAACAGGCCGAAGGCAAACGTACCAGTGGGTGCCGCAGTCACTGGCACTGTGACATTTGTTAGCTCACCAGAGCCACGAGCACTGGTGGCGTCCGACTCATGGAAAAATACGGTATTGAGATTGTTGAGTGCCGCGTAGGCATAGGTGGCATTGCCGGAAGGACTGGCCGTTTCATTGGTACCGTAGTTCTGCGCTGCCGTGCGGCAGGTTCCCGCAGTCAGCGTGGACGCCAGCGAACTGGTGCCAATGTCCGCAAGATCTTCGACACCCGTGATCTTGCCGTCAGTCGCGACGTTGAGATTGCCGCCTCGAGCGATAAAATCCGGGCCGCGAAATCCTGCAAAGCCGAATGCGAAGTTGCCCTCGAGCAGACAGGCGGTCTGCGCTCGCACCGTCAGAGTCACGGAGTTGCTAACAACTCGGCCGACGCTGTCCGTGGCACTGATCGTAAAAGTAGATGATCCGATCGCGGTCGGTGTCCCCGTGATGTTGTTGCTGTTGGTCGTGCTGGTCCCAAACGCCAGGCCGGTTGGCAAAGTCCCGGACGCTATGGCCCATGTGAAGGGTGCTGTGCCGCCGGCAACCGCGAACTGCGCGCCAAAGGCGACGTTTTGATTGAGCGGAAACAACGTGGGTGACGCCAATACCGGAGTCCCATTGACGACAATAAAACTATTGGCGCCTGCTGTGTTATCGGCCACCGAACGGGCAGTCACTCCAATGGTTTCTGCACCCGTCAGGCTGGCAGGGGCGGTATAGGTCACGGAGGTCGTGGTGGCGTTGCTCAGCGATCCCGAACCGGTGAGCGCCCAGCTCACGCCGGATGTCGCGCCTGGACCGGTGACCGTGGCCGTAATGGTTGAAGTTGCGCCAGTGGTGAGCGCCGTCGCGGACGTCGCCAGTGTGACCAGCGTGGGGTCTGTGCCGCCACCGCTGCCGCCACCAGCACCAGGGTCCGAGCTACTGCCACCGCATGCAGCCAAAGCCAAAGCGATCAACAAGGCGGCGCCACGGGGCGCCTGGCGGGCGAAATCTGCGAAATACAAGCCTGAATCTCCCAACGTGACGGCGCCCCCAAGGAAGGGTTTACGCCGCAGATGACAGGGTGGACCGTTTTACCGGCTATTTAGTTCGCAGGATACACCAATGCCACGGGCCCGGTCTTCGGTGCGGATGCGCGCTGCTAACGGTGCGGCGTCGGCCGTGGCCACCGCAACGCCGTTGTTGTCGTCGGGTACCCGGATGGTCAGCCGCAGCCGATCATCGAGGCCGAAGCGATCCGCCGCCGGGTAATCGGCCCGCAGCAGGCGCAACTGTAGTTGGCTGCCATCCTTGGCCTTCACGTCGGCGAAGAAACCGCGGTCGTAGGCCTGCAGTGTCCGGCGGCCGGCGGCGTCCGCGACCTTGCAGGTGTAATCGCGGCTGCGATAAAGCCTAACGTGAGTGCGGTCCTCGCGGCCGATGAATGCGCGACCACCCATGGTGTTGATGTCGTAAAGCCAAAGCAGTTCCGGTGTTAGCACCCACTCGGCATCGGCAAAAAATTCCTTGCCGGTGCGCTCGGACACGTAGCTGCAGGTGCCCGGACCCGATTTGCGGGTCGCTTCGTTCTTGCCATCAAGCACGGCGACGATGTGCTCGCCGTCGCGGCGCCATACAAAATCGCAACGCACAGCGTTCGCGTCGCGCATGCGTACCTGACTCCACAGGTCCGGGTGGCGATGTAAATCTCGGTATTTTTCCGGTTCCGCAGGTCCCTGGCCGTTGATGACCACGACGCCACGAACTTCGTCGATCCAGGCCTTGTAGAGCACCTGCGAGCCGGGCACGATTTCGCCATTCCGGCCGCCTATGTTGATCTGACCGTAGAACACGACGTCGCCAATTTGGGGTGCCGTGATGCGCGCGAACGTCCGGTGCCAGTGATCGTGCTCGCCTTCTTCCGGCATCTTCACGGTGCGTTCCAACTCGATCTGCGGAAAGGAATTCCATTCGCCGGGCAGCCAAACGATCAAGTCCTCCATCACCGACTCAAGCTCCATCCGTGACAGTTGATAGTTCGGCGCGGATTGTGCGGCACCCGGCAACAGAGCCATCAGGACCAGCAATATCGCTAGCGGAAGGATTGGACGCGTCATTGAAATCCCTCGAGTGTGCGCCTTGTGTATCGGGGCCTGGGGCCTGCAGAATAGCGACTTCTATTCAGGAGCCAAGTAACATGGGTAAGGGTGACCATCGCAGCCGTCGCGGCAAGATTTATCAGGGTTCTTTTGGCAAAACCAGGCCCAAGGACCCGACGAAGGGAAAGAAGAAGACCAAGGGCGGCACCAAGTCCAAGTAATTTCAGAGCACAGGTCGCCAGCAGGCCCGCGTAAGCGGGCCTTTTGCGTTTTAGCATGCCGCTCCCGGCAACTTGGAGGGTGGTTTCAGATCAAAGTAGCGCCTGACCATGGTCAGCGCCGACTCTGTGGGTGGCGCCAGCTCAACATCACTGTGGTTAAGCGGTGTCACGCGCGTTCCCCAGCGCATCAGATGTGCACAAAACGTCAAACCGCCGCCGAATGACGGCATCAGCACCAGCGAACCGGGTTGAATGCGGCCTTGTTCCAACGCTTCACATAGCGCAACTGGTACCGTCGCCGCCGACATGTTGCCGTAACGCTGCACATTGATAAACATCTTGTCCGCAGGCACGCCGGCACGTTTGGCAACCGCGTCGATGATGCGCAGATTGGCCTGGTGCGGAATCACGATGTCGACCTGATCCGGCTTCACGCCGGTGGCTTTCAGTACATGATCGCAGGCGCTGCTCATGCCGCCAACCGCTTTCTTGAAAATATCCTGTCCTTCGAACTGCCAAGCCGTGTGGCCAACCATCCAGCCTTTGTTAGCGTAGTTGCCGCCCATCCCATGGATGCGCAGAATTTCGCGCGATTCGCCATAGCAGCCAAGCTTTTCAGCTAACAAACCGGCGTCTTCGTCAGTGCGCTCGAGCACCACAGCGGCCGCGCCATCGCCAAATAATATCGCGACGTTGCGGTCATGCCAGTCCATGAAGGGCGAAATCAGTTCCGCACCGACGACCAGCGCGTTGCGAATGACACCAGTGCGGATCATTGCATTGGCCACCGAGAGGCCATACAGAAAACTGGTGCAAGCGGTGTTGATATCCATCGCACCACAACCCTCGGCGCCGATGCGTTGCTGCAGTCCCGATGCCATGTTAGGTACTTGATCGTCATAGCTGCAGCTGCCAAAGACGATCATGTCGATATCGGAACCCTTCAGGCCCGCACAGGCGAGGGCGCGCATGGATGCGACGTAGGTCAGTTCGCCCAGGTTCACATGCGAGACGCGGCGCTCGACAATACCGGTGCGGCTCTTGATCCATTCGTCGTCGGTAGGCAGAAAAGACGCTAGATCCGCGTTACTGAGCACCGCAGGCGGCAGGCACTTACCCCAGCCCGTAATCATGGCGTTGTGCATCTGCGAAGAATACCGCATGGCCAGCCCTGTTGCGCCCGCGGGTCGGCCGTACTTGTCTTCGGGGTGTGCCTCAGGCGCGCAACCGGGCAGAATGCCCGCCTCGAATCCAGGGAGTAACAAAATGTCTGCATGGATGCCGCATATCGATCCCAGCTGGCAAGGGGTCACGGCCTTTTACGAGCTGATCTTCGGAACCTGGATTGCTTATGCGCTCCTGGTGTGGATGTGGGAGGGCTGGCTCAAGACTCCGCTGCGTGAGTGGCGCTACGCCATGATCATGTTTCTGGCCGCCGGCGCTTTCTGGGTGAATCATTATTTTTCGGGTAGGCCGCCCGAGGGCGCGCCAAAGTCGCCCTGGCTGATTCTTATCAATCTCTACATGGTGTTTTTTCTGGTGTCCTATTGGCGGCTCGCGATCGGACCTCAACCTAACAAATCTTTTGGCTGGAAACTGCAGGCGCTGTTCAGCGCACTGATACTGACCGTGGGATTTATCATGGCTGAGCAGCTCGCGCGCTACGGCGTCGCGAATTGGGGCATGCACGAATTCTGTTGGATGGCGATGGCTTTCATCGGCTTTGTCTGGTTGATCCGCTGGCGCGGCAAGGCGCCAGTGCGGCCGGAGCTTGGCAAGCAAGAGCCTTATCAGACCTATAAATGGCACGGTCTCGGTTCGCCGCACGACTAGCGGTAACCGAACCTGGAGAGCGAGTTTGAATCGCCTGTTGATTCTGTTTTTCGTGAGCGCTGTAGACGTGCTCGGTTTTGGCATCATGATCCCGTTGATTCCCTACATGGGGGATCGATTTGGTGCGAGCCCGGCCGAGATCACTTGGACGCTTGCCGCGTATTCAGTTTGCCAGTTCGTGGCCGCGCCCATCTGGGGCCGAATCAGCGATCGTTTTGGTAGGCGCCCGGTGTTGATCATAGGTCTGATCGGCGCCTGCATCGGCTACGTCATACTTGCGTACGCCACCAGTCTCACCGGCCTTTTTGTGTCGCGGATTATCGGTGGACTGATGGCTGGAAATATTTCAGCGGCGTTTGCTTACGCGTCGGACGTTAGCAAACCGGAGGACCGTGCTAAATCACTCGGTATGATCGGCGCGGCGATCGGCATTGGCTTCATGCTCGGACCCGCTATTGGTGGCGCGCTTGCTGGCAGCGATCCGGCTACCGCAAACTTTGTGCGCCCAGCCGTGGTGTCCTGCGCGCTTGCGTTGCTCGCCATCCTGTTAGTAGTCTTTGTGTTGCCAGAGAGTCGGACCGTGGCGCAGCGCGTTGCAGGCGAAACCACAGGAGAAAGCCGCTCACCTTTTGCATTGCTCAAGAGACTGCCGCGGCTGCGCGCGATCATTGTCGCCGCGACGCTGGTGGTTTCAGCGCAGGCCATTCTGGAGTCCATTTCCGCGTTATGGGCCTTCAAGCGCTTCGGTTTCGGGCCGCGGGATGCCGGATTGCTGCTGCTGTCCCTGGCCCTGGTGGCGGTGATCATGCAGGGCGGTCTGGTGCGCGTGCTGGTGCCGAGGTATGGCGAACAGAGAGTTGCCACGTTTGGCGCGATAGCCTATGTAGTTGGGCTACTGATAGTCGCGTTCGCGCCAGTATTCTGGATCGCCGTGGTAGGACTGCTGGCCTGCGGCGCGGGTGTTGGCGCCTACCAGCCCGCCGCGTCGTCGCTGGCTTCGCGCCAGAGCGATGAATCCAATCGCGGTGCCGTGATGGGGACCTTTCAGGCGAGCGGCAGCCTCGCGCGCATTATCGGCCCGGCCATATCGGGGCCGGTCTTCGGGCTGTGGGGGGCATCCGCGCCGTTTCTGGTTGCGATCGCCTTTGTGGTGCCGGCAGTGTTCATACTCCTCAATCTTCCGGCGGCGCGCGAAACGAATGGAGACGAATCATGAGCGTAACGGGTGGTTGTCATTGTGGTGCGATTCGCTATCAGATTGAAGGCGATGCGCTCACGCACGCACTGTGCCATTGCACCGACTGCCGGCGCCATGCGGGCGCGCCGATGGTGGCATGGACGATGTACCCGACTAACGCCGTCCAGGTTACCAAGGGTCAACTGAAAACCTACGCCTCTTCGGAAAAAGGCCGGCGACAATTCTGCGGCGATTGCGGTACCGGCCTTTTCTACGTAAATGCCGAAATGCTGCCGGGCATCATCGATGTCCAAAGCGCAACTAACGACAACCCGGACGCAGTACCGGCGCGCGCGCATATCCAAGTTGCCGAGCGCATCGGCTGGATGAAGCACGCTCACGAACTCCCCATGTTCGAACGCTTTCCACCGCAGGACACCTAACGAGCGGCTAACTGAGTCAGTTTCAACACCAAGTCTCTTTGGACGTCGCTGCCAAGCGTAAACGTGTGCTCTCCGACTGGAGTGAAGCCCATTTTTTCATAGAATCGAATTGCGCGCGCATTTCGCTCCCACACACCGAGCCAGATGCACTCTGCTCCTGAACGTGATGCAGCCTTGATCAGCGCTTGCAAAAGCCCAGGAGCCAGCTGCTTCCCTTGCCACGCGCTGTCGACATAGAGTCTTTGAATCTCCGCCGCATCGTCGCTGGCAATGCACTTTGTATTGGATCGAAGGCGAACTTGCCCATAGCCGACAATAGTGTCTACTGACAGAGCCAGAACAGTCTTTACTTCCGAATCAAGCAGCTCGCGCCTTTGAACGTCCGGTCCAAATGCTTTACGACAGTACTGGTCCATGTCTTGCGGCCTGTTGTCAGGTCCGAATGCCTCGCGAAATGAGTTCTCAGCGAATGCCGCCAGTGCGGTCGCATCGCTTACAACTGCGGGACGAAGCACTGTGGCTGGCAGAGACATCTCGCGGTCCACCGACGGCATCGAAGTGCCAAAATTGGAGTGCTTAGACATGCTCAATCACTCAACAGAAATAGGAATCCGCATGAACATTACTATGGCGGGGATCGACTTGGCAAAGAGACAGCTTTCAGTGCATGGTGCGGATCAAATTGGCCAGGTGCTGCTGCGCCGCGAAAAACGAACACACTTTATCTCAACAGTTTGCTCGACCACCCGGGAATAATTCTACTAGGGCCGCTAGCGGTCGAGCGGATTGTTAGCCGTCGCGTTCGACTGCTTGAGTGTTTGCGACTACGAGTCAAACACATAGGTGGCTGCTCGTTAGGTAAGTCCGAACCTGCCCTGCTGAAAATGCACTAGAACTCAGTGCAGTTCGCCAATAATGCGGGCGATCTTTTGATCGTAACACCTGTCTCTATCAGCGGCGTTAGGCCAGTAGTCGCAGGGCTACTTCACGCGCCGAGCCAGCCGCTCCTTCGGTGCCGATCGTGCCCGGCGGCGTGCAACCGTCGCCAACGTTGTAGAGATTCGCGATCGGTGTCGTCACCGGCATCATGTGGCCAGCCCATCGATGCATACCAGGGCTTCGACCGGAGTGCCGCGCGTTGACCAGGAACCGAGCGCCGGCCAGCCGCCCCGGGAAATTCGCCTCGAGTTCAACCAGCGTGTGTTGCAGCTCTGCTTTCAAATCGGCACTTGCCGCGTCGGTCGGCGCGCCAAAAGCAGTGTGCAAAAACTGGCCTGGCGGCGACACAGTGGGCGAAATCAGCGATGGAATTTCGAGATAGATGAGATTGCGCGTATTGCCGAACACCATGCAGCCGCCAAAACCCTCAATCAGCGGGGCTGCGGTTAAGAACGAGAGGTGAAAGATCGGGGCCTCGTGAGGAGCGGCATCCAGCTGTTCCAGGTAGTTCGTGGCCGAAAAGTGTTCGCGCCCGCCAGCGAGTTCGATGGTCCGCACCGGGCCGGTGTTGGAGATCACGACGTCGCTCGCGATGAACTCCTCGGATCGCTCCGCGGACTTCGCGTACACACCGGTGGCGCGCCCGCCCTCCAGCACGATCCGGTGGCAATTGGTGTGTCGCAGCACCTTGGAACCGCGCGCTTCGATTGCGGCTGCGAGGGCTTCCATGTTCGCGCCATTGCCCGCGGCGGCCATGCCGAAACGGCTGCCACGACTGCTGTAGCGCATGAAGCGAAAGAACTCGCCGGCCGGGATCTCGTGCAGATTCGTTCCCATCAGCGCGGCGCAAAAACCCTGGAACAGATTCTTGACATCCGCATTGGCGGTCGCGCTGTCCAGCCAGGCCTTGAAAGTGATTGTGTCCGACGGCAGCGCTTTCATCGCGGCGACGAAGGCGTCGAACAGCCGCGTTGCGCCCGCGTCGTCGCCGTTGAATGCAAAGGCGATGAGACTGCGCAGACCACCACCGGATGTCGCCTGGTCGAAATCCCCATGCCGCAGGCGGTAACGCATCTGCCCGGTGAGCTCGATCATGTCGAGCGGCACGCCTAACAGATCGAACGGCTCACGCGTCGCATTGTGCGCCGCCATCGGGATCATGATCGCACCCGTCGTCACCCGGACGCCGTCGCGATCACGGTGCGAGCAGCGACCGCCCAGGTGACCTGATTTCTCAATCAGCAATACTCGCCGACCGGCTGCGACCAGTCGCGCCGCGGCGCACAGGCCGCCCATGCCCGCGCCAATGATGACTGCGTCCCAGCGTTGCATGGCCGCCCTTCGCTTGCATAATTGAACTGTGCTGCGCATCCTAGCAGCATGACTGCAGCGGTTCGAGAGGCGAAGGGCGCGATGAACTGGCCATCGCCGGCCCGCGGCTGGGCACTGGTGCTGGTGCTGCTGGCGGCCTACGCGCTCGCATTCGTCGATCGGCAGATTCTCGCGCTGCTAGTCGAGCCGGTTAGGCGCGACCTCGCCATTTCCGATACCGAGTTCAGCCTGCTCGCGGGGGTCGCGTTCACGCTGTTCTACACACTCATGGGGATTCCCTGCGCCTGGCTTGCCGATCGCGGCTCGCGCCGCAACCTGGTCGCTGCGAGTTTGACGACCTGGAGCGCGATGACTGCAGCCTGCGGGCTCGCAGTCAGCTTCCCCACGTTGTTTCTGGCGCGCGTCGGCGTTGGCATTGGCGAGGCTGGCTTATCGCCCGCCGCCTATTCGATGATTTCCGACAGCTTTGCACCTGAAAAACGCGCGCGCGCAATCGGCGTTTACAGCATCGGCGCAATCGTCGGTGTCGGGCTCGCGTTTGTTGTCGGCGGTGCCGTCGCGCATTGGGCGACCGCAGCACCGCCGGTCTCGGTACCGCTTCTGGGCTCGCTGGCCGGTTGGCAACTCGCCTTTCTGGTCGTGAGCATCCCCGGTCCATTGCTGGCGTTAGTGCTGCTTGCCTTTCGCGAACCCACACGCCATGACGATTCCGCTTCCGCAAGCGCTTCCACACCACAGTTTCGCAGCTTCCTGAGCGAACGCGGTCGGCTCTTCACGCTGCTCGCCGGCGGCTACTCCCTAATCGGCGTTTCACTGGCGGCCTATCTGATGTGGACCCCCGCCTTCATGGTGCGCCGCCATGGGTGGGATATCGCCGAAGTCGGCGTTGCCTATGGGACGATTCTGATGACCTGCAGCACGTCTGGAATATTGCTGGGTGGTTGGTGGGCCGATCGCCTGCTCGCACGCGGCCAGCACGGCGCATTCCTGCAGATCGCGATCTTCGGCGCACTGACCTCGCTGCCGTTCGCTGTCGCGGCGCCATTTGCCCCGACCGGGGCTTGGGCGATGGCCAGTTTGGCTGCGATGTCTTTGCTGTTCGGGCTAACGCAGGGGATGCCAGCCGCGAGCATGCAGGCGATCGCACCGAACCGGCTCCGCGCCAGAGTCATGGCGCTGTATCTGCTGGTGGCGAATCTCGTTGCTTTCACGCTCGGCCCCACCGGTGTGGCACTGATCAGTGATTACCTGCTCAAGGACCCCGCGAAGATCGGGATCGCCATCGCGGCGCTGTCGGCGATTGTGGTACCCGCTGGCGCGTTAGCATTGTTTCGCGCGCTCCCGCATTACCGGGCCGCGACCCGTCGATAGCCGTAACCGTCCGAAAGAGCGCATCAGCCGACCAGGGCGATGTTAGAGACTGTAAACTTGTCTGGGGCCTGAATCATGATGAATTTTTTGCGCACGTTAGCCGGCGGATTGACTTTGAAACTCTCGACTAACGAGTAATAGATGGCGGCGGCATGGCCCGAGCACTCGGAACCGACGAAGAAAAAATTCTTTCGGCCTAACGCCACGGGCCGCAATCTCATTACCGAGCTGCCTGTCGATCGCGGACACGCTCTCGATCAAGAGAGATTTGACGCGAGCGTCGAGTGGCTCGTGGACCGCGCGGCCGATCGGTGAGAAGGGGCGCCTAACGTGTTTTAGAAGTGCGTTTCATGACGGATAACATGGCACAGACTGATCAACACGGCCAGTGCGTCACGTGTAAGTGATTGTTTTAGAAGGCTACTGGAAGGCCGCTCCGGTCGGGACCGTTGGCCGCAAGACGCTTCTCCCGACCTCAGCTGCTTCGAGCATGGTCCAAAACTGTTAGCCGAGTTTCTCCAGTACTTCGAGTGCGACTCGTTCGGCTGACTCCATCGCGCCTTCCATGCCACGGCTGCCGACCGAGGTGTGCTCGCCGCAGAAATACAGTTGTCGATGCGGTTTAGCCATCTCGTGTACAAAAGCGCTGACCTGGCCGGGATTGAATATTGCCCAGTCGCCTAACGAGAATGGATCGGAACCCCAGGACTGTACGGCCGCGACTTCGAGTTGGCCTTTGGCGGCGGGGCGCATTTTCTCGAACTCAGCGATGATTTTCTTTTTGCCGCCTTCTATACCCAGTTTGTCGATCTCAACGGCCGCGCGCCCGCGGCACCAGACCGCGAGGCTCGTGACTTCATCGAGTTCGCCAAAGCGCTGCGCCAGGCACATGCCCATCGGACCGTCGGTCCACATCGAAGCACTCAAGCCATCGTCCTTCCAGAATGGCTTCTTGGCGACGATATGGAACTGAGTGATCGGAATCGTACCCAGGGTCGTGATCGCCAAATTCTGCGCGGCAGGTGGCAGTGGATTGATGCGCACTTTGCGCATGGTCGTAAAGGGCATTGACGAGACCACTGCCTTGGCACGTAGCCGTTTGCCGCCTGCGATCTGTACAACGGCGCCATCGCCGGAGATGTCGATGCCAGTCACGCGTGTACCCATCATCACGCGACCGGACAGTTTGTTAGCCATCGCGATCGTCAGGTTCTGGTTGCCGCCTTTGTACATACCAACGACCAGCGGCGGTGGCGTGCCGGGTGCCGGCGGCGGCCCCACGGGCGCAGATGGCCCACCTGCGCTGCGTGAGAAGGCCGACAGCGCGCCGCGATTTACCTGCTGCCAGTACTCGGCAAACATCACGGTCAGCAGTGAGACATCCTTGGAGGTCACGCCATAGGCAATATTGGCGTCATAGCCGAGCCGAATCTGCGCATCGGTCGCGCCCTGACGCTTCAAGAAGTCGTACACCGAAATGTCCCACTCGGCATGGGTGGGATCGGTCCAGTTTTCGATGTCCTTGAATGGAAAATTCTTGCGCAACACCGCATCGCCCCAGGCCCAGGGCGGCAGCGCACGTTGCTCGGCACCGAACGGATTGCTGGGATGCGACGGCCAGTCCTTCAGGGGTACGTGCTTGCCGTCGATGTACAGCCCCTGCGTTTCGCGGTTGCTGAAGAGTCTTTCGGTGAGGTTCACGACTGGAACGCCATATTTATCAGCGGCGGCGATCATGCGGCCATAGGCGGCGGCAATAGTGTTGCCGCCGGCTTCGGGGTGGCCGGGAATCTGCTTGAGCGTGTAGATACGTCCGCCAACTCGCTGGCGCCCCTCGACCACGATGACTTTGAGCCCGTTTTCCTCGAGCGTGAGCGCGGTTTCGAGACCCGACAGGCCGGCACCAATGACGATGACGTCGGCATCCAGAGCGCTGCCCTGTTTGGCCTGGCTGATGCCGCTGAGGCTGGAAGCTGCGGCAAGAGCTGCAGACGACGTGACGAATTGACGACGCGATACGGTCATGGTGCGCTCCAAAATAACTGCCCGATCACGTTAGCGCGATCAGCCCTGTACGGCAATGGCTGCCGATGACGCTGCGCGTCAGATGGCCACTGCGCGAGTCAGACGAAGCGCCGCCCGCCGCGGGCCATGCGACCTAACAACCAGATGACGCCCGCCAGCGCTGGCAGAACGACAAAATAGCCGCCTAGGATGCGAAACGGCTTGATGATGTCCGCGATACCCCAGTTCGCGTAAAACGCGACCAGCGCAATGGCGTAGCCAATCACCAGCAGCCAGTTGGTACGGCGCTTGAGACCCAGGCCCCAGGCCTGCGTAACCACAAAGACACCGGCCAGCCCGAAACCAAACAAATGCCAGGCGCCGTCGCTGTTCATCATCGCCACAAGCACGCCGTGAACCATGACCAGAGCCTCGAGCGTCAATGTCCACCAGCGATTCGTGTGAGCGCGTGTGTACATCAGGCTGCCTTGCGCAAACAGCAGAAACATGTACAAAAAACCCAATAGATGCCCAGACGTCGAGACCATCGGGTGATACCAGAAGGTGTAGATCGTCGCCCACGCGAAGTAATAGCCATGATAGCGACGCGCGACATCGCCGGCCTCCGCAACATAACCGCCCCAGCGTTGACCTAACAAAATTCCGCGGCGACGATTCTCGATCAACAAAACGACCAGCAGCAGCACGATGACCGACCACATGGCCGTCCACTCAGGAACGTCCTGCGCAAGTCCGTCATAAAAGAGATGTGTTTGCAGCAGATGCAGCGAGATCGCACCCGCTGTGACCACGAACGCCTGGTAATTGAGGGGTTTGAGTCCGCTGGTGAAGCGCGTGCCTTGGGATTGCGCGCGCCATATCAGCCACCAGAACGCAGATTGGTGCAGCAGGTAGCCGGCCCAGGCGGTGTAGCGCGCCCAGTCGCTATGCGTCGCCAGCATCCAAGGGTAGAGGCGCGGCATGCCCGGCTCCCGCACTGCGAGTGCAAACTGCGCCAGACGATCATCCAAAAACCAGATTGCGGCAGTGAAGCCGAGACTGGCAGCTAACAGTCCGAACAGGGCTTTGTTAGAGGAGGCGGATTCCAAGTTCATTCATTCACGGCAAACGGCAACGCAGAAGTTTTCGATCTGTGATTGAGCCCATCAGAAGACTGCGGTTGTAAGCAGCCCCAACCGCGCCGCCCGAAATGCCGTCGCCTGGATTGGCATAAATCTGCACCAGGCGAGTCTCTTTTTTAGCTGCCGGATCAAAGCGCAGTATCTGCGTCGGCGCCAGATTCTTTTCATTGCCGAAGTTGCGCACGAGTGCCAACGATTTGGCATGCGCGGCGATCCATACGCGACCGGACTCATCGACATTCAGGTTGTCCGGTGTGCTGCCGATGTCGACGATTTCGTCGAGACTGAGATCGCCGTTGCCCAGATTGCGCGAATAGACGCGAATCCGCTTGCCGTTGGTTTCGCTGACATAAATATGCGAACCGTCTGGGCTGGCCGCGATGCCAGAAGCAGATTTGATGCCAGTATCAACGGCGCGCATCCGCGTGCCGTCAAAATAGGCGAGCGTCGACAGACCCCTCCGGAACAGCATTTCCTGCATGCGCTGCCAGCCGCCGTCGGCGCCTGAATCGTTCGCCACATAGAATTGATTCATGCTGACAGCGACAATAGCGTTTGGTTTCTTGAGCAGCGGGTCCTGCACGGTTCGCGCCAGCGCGAACGCGCCAGTGGGTGTTTGCTCAAAAATATGTACTTCCTGGCGCACGCCGCCACTCGCCACCGGAGAGTGGCTGATCACGAACAGGCGCATAGCGCCATCACCGGCTCGATACAGCGACATGCCATGCGGGCGAAAGTCCGGCGGGTCGATTGTCAGCGCCGGCCGGGGTCGGGGCTCGGGCGCATTCAAGTCGATCAGCATGACCGTGCCGCGCACCGGCTGGCCCTCAATCTGGCCGCGGCGGTCGAGATACGACAGATAGGCAACGCCGTGTGCGCGATCAATCTGGATGTCTTCAGCACTCGCTGCCATCGGCAAGGTTGTGCAATCGGGAAGTGCCGTCATTGTTAGCTCGCGGAACTGTCCACCGAAGCGCAGGAAATCAAAGACCACACCACCGATGAGCAGACACAGGCCAAGTGCCAGCCAACCAAGCCTTTTGAGCCATTTCTTCATGGAATCCCGGAGTCCCTTCTGTCTGCGATGCGGTGCACTGCCGCTGTCCGCATTGTAGCCCGACGCAGCCTGTGTTTAATGCACGGACTATCCTCGAACCCCCGGGAATGGAGTGCCTTATGTCGGATGCAATCTCCCGTCGCGGCGTTGTTACCGGTTCGGTTGCTATGGGTCTGGCGGCAGCCTCAGGCACAACGGCCGCCAAAGCATCGCGCGGCAGACGAGTTCCTGTGGATCTCACCCGGCCTGCGGGCAATGTGACTGCCTATCTCAAAATGCGTGCCAGCACGGTGACCCAGGATGTGTACTTCTGGTTTACAGGGCGGCTCGATATCGCAGTGCCCGGCGAGCCGGTGCGACCGCTGATCAATGTGGAGACCTGCATTTTACGTCGTACGGAACTGGTCGCGCCGCTGCAGTGGAACATTATCGATTGGGAGGCGTCGCTTTACCGCCATGCCGACACCGGCGCTTACCTGATCGATGGCGACGAAATTCTGAATCCGCACACCGGGCGCAAGGTGCGACCGATGGCATATCGCGAAGGGCCGGTGCGGTTTCGGTTCAGTGACCAGGAGCCGCGCATTATCGGTTCGCGCGATGTCATGCCTAACACCGGCAAACCCTTCAGCTATCCGTGGAAAATTGTCGGCGACGATATCTGGATGACGAAGTCCAGTTACATCAAGGCGCCTAATTTTCTCGATCCACGCGAATGGCCGCTGGAATCGTCGGGCAAGGAGATTGTGGTTGCGACCCAGTCGACCCTGCGTGCCAAGTTATCCGACATCGAGAACACCAGCGTGGCTAGCGCGCCCTGTGATTTCTCTTACTCCGCCACCAGCGGTTGGTTGCCTTGGATGCAAATGGGCCCGACGCCAGGCTTCCTCATTTGGGCTGAGGCGGGCAAGAAATTGTTCTCCATGGACGAAATTCCGGCCGAGCAACTCGCGCGGCTGCGCACTGTACATCCGTTGTGGTTCAATCGGCCGGAACCTTGGCCTGACTTCACCAACAGTTTTCTGCAGCATAAGGCGCGGCCGGCGCGCTGAACGCGATTATTTAGCCGCTGCGCCCGAATTTTTCAGCGCTTCCAAGCGTGACAGATCGACGCCTCCAACGACGCTTTTGATCTGATCAAAACTGCTCGCCTCGCCATCGGCTTTGACGACAAAGCGGTCCGCAACGAACACGGAGTACTCGCCTTGGCCACTGCTCTTGTCCCACTCTTCGTGGAACCAACGGCTGCCATCGCGTTTCGTGCGTGTAAAACCCGTATCGGATTCTGATTCCTGCTCCCCCATGGCGACCGCCGCGCCGGCCATGGCAACGAATCCGGCAGCTCCGCCGGTATCGACCACTGACAGCGAGATACGATTGCCATCGCCCGCGTCATAGCTGGCTTCGCCTTGACTGATCTGCATGCCCATCGCCTGACTGCGGTTGACAGACATGGACAAGCGCTTCATCGCGCCGATGCTCTCGGGCAGGAAAGTCTTAATTTCGTCGGTTGGCAGCGCCTCGCGAATGACTGCGCCTTCCTTGCCTGCCAGCGCACCTAACACGCTGCTGACAGCCGCGGCACCCGCGGCGGCCGCAGCTGCGCCGCTCTTGCTCGAGTCAGAGCCCGCAGCGCTCGCGCTTTCTGCGGCCTTTTCTGCCGCTTCCGCCGCTCGTTCGATTTGGGATGCTGCGCCACCTAGTAGCGAGCGGCCAGCAACCATAGTGGCGACAGACGTTGTGATCATGTTGACGATAAACATCAGCACGATCGTCAGCAGGATGACCACCGCTGTGAAACCAGCGGCTTTGTCGGCCGGCACTTTCATGGTGTGCTGGCAACCCATATAGAAAAGGTAGATTGCAAAGACGACGCCCGCGATTGCCACCAGCCAGCCGATCAGCGGAACAATGCCTGCAATGGATGCGACCCAAGTTGCGGTCCAGGCGTAAGCGACAGTCTTGAGAGCCTGCAAGGCGTCGGCAGTGCCACCAAAATTGGGCGCCAGCGCATTGGTCAGCCACGCACTGACGAACACCGCGACGAAAGTCATCAAGAAACCGAGTATCGCCGTGAGTAGAAAAAATCCTGCGCCAAAACCGAGCGAGCCAAAGGCTGCGCCCAACACGCTGCTGCCCAGCCAGCTCGCTAGAGCCGAGACGGCCGCGAGCAGCAGAACGTGACCTTTGTAGATACTGGGCGCTGGCGCCGTGTCGGCCGCGATCGCCGGCCATTCCGTTTTCGGCGTGAGCAGAATGTTCTTGATCCGCTCAATGATTCGCGCAATATCCATGGCAATTCCCCTTTTTACTTGTTCAACTTCGCCGCTTCTTCCTGAATACGCTGTTCAAGCAGCTTTGTAAATACCGGGTGTTCTGACAGTCCTTTTTCCTGGAACCGATACTTGAGTCCTAACAAATCTTGTTTCAATTTTGCCTGCAGGCCAAAACTGGCAATGACTGCGGGGACTACCAGTATTTCGTAGCCGCGCGCCTGAGCGTCGCTGATCATCTTGCGCAGAGTGCGGACATTGCGCGCGCGAATCGGTTTGAACGCGTCATCCTGCAGATTGAGCGCCCGCACTTCGGCATAGCCACCCTGAGCTTTGATCTTGGCTGCATGGGCATTCAGGAACGCTAGGTCGGGTGCGTTGTCTTCATCATCCTCCGGGCCGTGCGCAACGATCATCACCGCTTCGCGCGCTGGGTTCTTCGACAACTGCTTGGCGTGATCTGACAGCATCAGCGTGAAAAGCGGCGAATCATTGAACGCTTGCGCCATCACGAGCTTCGCCGCGCTTTTCACCTTGGGTACCGCCAAGTACTCGGCTGCCGTGGGCCAGCCAAAGATGTATTCCCACTGACGATAGAGGGTGTTGTATTTCGACACCATTGGTGGCACCAGGATGATGGTCTTCGCGCCGGCTTTCACCAGATCGTTGACCGCCGACTGCAATGGATCGGAATGTGTCATCGCCATGCCGACACCGATAGCGGTCGGGAGTTTCGCGCCAACCGGTTCGATGGCCTTCTTGAATAGTCGGTCACCGGTATCACCCACACCATGTGTGAGCACCAGAACGCCAACATTGCCCCGCAACTGCGGCGCGCTGACATTCCACTGATAGTCCGGTCCCATGCTGCCCATGCTCATGTGGATTTCCATGTCGGTCATGGCTTTGTATTGTGGAATTGCGGCTTTCAGCGCCGCGATGAGTTCCGGGGTCATGTCGGCATGGCTGTGTGCCATGATCATCTTGCGGCCGTCTGGCTTGGCCGCGACCGTCGGCGCCGTCGCCGCGTTGGCTGCGCCTAACACCATCATCGCCGTAGTTAACACAATGAATGACCTGCCTTTCATGATGCTGCTCCTTCATGAACGATGCGACCATCAACCAATCGAACCACCCGATCGACCACCGACAACATGGATGGGTCGTGCGTGACCATGACGGTTGCCACCTTGTGCGCACGGCATTGTTGCGTGAGCAACTCGACAATCTCGTGTCCCCGAGCCTGGTCAAGCATCGAGGTTGGTTCGTCCACCAGCAGCAGGGCAGGGTTACCGACCAGTGCCCTGGCAATACCGATACGCTGACGTTCGCCGCCCGACAAATGTGCCGGTTTGCGTCCATCACGCTCCCCCATGCCAACTTCATCTAACAGACGACGCGCTTCGTCGCGCGCCTTGCCGCGCGTGCCTTCGCCGTTGAGGTGCGATACCAGCAGCAACTGTTCGAGCGCGGTTAGCGACGGTACAAGGTTTGATTGTTGGAACACGAAACCGATTCGCTGACGACGTATGCGCGCAAGTTCTCTGTCCGAGAGCTGATCGAGATGCACACCACCGACCGCCACGGTGCCGCTGGTGGCGCGTCGCAGGCCCCCGCAGACTGCCAGAAAACTGGATTTTCCGGCGCCAGAGGGGCCAACAATCGCGACCATTTCTCCGGCCGCGACCTGTAAGGACACGTCATCGAGGACCTTTGCCTGTGCGTCGCCGTCGCCTAACAGCAAGCTGATATTCTGCGCGGCCAGTGTCACCGGTCTCTCCCAAGCGCAATGATTGGCTCGATTTTTACGATGCGCCGCAGCGCGAAGTAGGCGCCAAGCAATCCCGCGCCGATCAGCAGCAGTGAACTACCAACGACGTTGCCGATTGTCAGCTCAAACACTGAGCCGCGTGCCTCGAACGCGCTGGTGGTCGCATAGGCGGCAAGCACACCAAGCAGTGTTGCCACTACCAGAATCAGCAGCACCTGGCTCAATGCGTCCTTGACCAGATAACTGTTGTCAGCGCCAAGTGCCTTGAGCAAGCCAATTTCAGCGGTGCGCTGCACCGTCCAAATGGTAAAAAACGCACCTAACACCACGACGCAGGTGGCGATCAGGAAAAACTGCATCAACTGGACGGTGAAGATCTCTGCGGAATAGCCGGAGGTACCGTTGTACGACCGTTCCTTGGTCATGGTTTTGGTGCCGATCTCCTTGTCATGCTTGGCTAAATCGACCTGCTGGTCAGGATCCACCAGCAGCGCGATAGTTGTTGCTGCGGTGAATATTCCTTCCGGTAGTGTGTCGCCCGGAGGCGCGCCGCCCGGCGGACCGTAGTTGGCTTCCTGCCATTTGCGCAGCGACACATATGCGACGGGTGCGTGGCTGATTGCAACCGGCCCGGCGATGCCAACGACTTTGAACTCCGTTAGCACACGATCGATCGTCAGCGTGTCGCCAATCTTCACACCCTTGTCCATGGCGATTTTGCGAGAGATGATCATTGCGTTAGGGACTGTGGCGAGACCCTGACCCTCCAGCACTTTCGGCTCGGCGAACGATCCTGGTACTACGCCCCAGAATGCGATGTCCACCGGAGCACCCTGCGCGTCGCGCGCATTGGACAGCGAGTGTCCGATAGGTGTCGCTTTGACACCGGGAACCTGTGCCCATTTTTCCCAGGTCTCTTTGTCCAGCATGCTGTTTTGATAGTCGGGCCGCGTCGAATTTTCAAACGCCATGTGTGTAGCGGGCAGTTCCTGCAATGCCGATACGCAGTCCTTGATCAGTCCGAATATCAGCCCACCCAGCACCACCACGAGAAACGCCACCAGGGTGACGACCAGGGCCATGAGCCCGAAACGACCCTTGGCATGCAGCATGTCGCGCAGCGCGAGAAACATCAGAATCTCTCCAGTACCGAGCCGTAGCCTTTGATCTTGTCCGCAACGCCTGAGCGGCGCAAGGCATCCCAATAGGTGATTGCATTGATAGCTAACACCGGTTTGCCGAACCACTGTTCCGCCTCCGCGCAGAGGCGAATGGCGGCGAGATTGGTGCCAACCTGCACCAGCGCATCGACGTCGTCGCCGTTGAGCGCGCGCAAGGCATCGACGACCTGTTGTTCGGTGGTGTGCGCAATCAGCGTCGGCGACGCACACTTGAGTCCGGTCAGGCGTTGAACCTTGAAACCCGCCTCTTCGAAATAGTTGCGCACCTGCTCATCGCCGCGCGGCTGGTGCGGAGTCAGCACCGCAATGCGCTTTGCACCTAACAGTTCAAGTGCGGCGCGAGTTGCGGTCGATCCCATCGAAATGCCCACAGCTGCGCGGGCCGACAATTCGCTCTGCAGTTGGTCAGCTGCCTTGACGCCGCCCCAGAACGCTTCCAAAGCGACTCCCATGATGACGTGTGTCGGCTGGCAGGTGACGATTTGATCGATGGCAGTTCGCATGCCATCGCGCATGGCTTGCACGTGCTCCATGAACGCCTGTTCGCTGGTGAGTGGGCGCTCCTTGATGGATATGCGGCCAGTGTGATTGGTCACGCCGCGCGGCCGCAACATCTCGGATTCCGGCTGACAGGTCGTGTTGGTCGATGGCACGACGATGCCGATTCGACCGCGATGTCCCAATTGATCGGTCATGGTGTCTTGACGCTCCCACCGTCTACGGTGATCGATGTGCCGGTGGTGTGGCCGGCAAGTTCGGAAGCCAGAAAAAGCACCTGATCCGCTACCTGCTGCGCATTGCCCAGTTTTCGCAGCGCGGCCTTGGCCAGGAACGGCGCTTCCACCTCGGTGACGGTTTTCTTCTCCTGCGCCGCGATGCTGCTCATCTGTGCGTCCCAGCGGGCTGAGCGAATAGGTCCGGGATTAACGGCATTGATGCAGATACCAACTGCACCCACTTCTTCGGCCAGCCCGCGCACGATCGCGAGCAGTGCGGAGTTGGCGGCCGCACCTGGCAGCATGCGCGCCTCGGGAAGTTTTGCGGAATTCCCGACCACCACCACGATCCGCCCCTGCTTGCGTGCCTGCATGCCGGGCAGCACGGCGCGCAGCAGTCGGATCGTGCCGAACAATTTCAGTTCGAGATTGCGTTTCCAGTCGGCGTCGGTGAGGTCTGTGAAGACCCCGCCTTGCGCATTGCCGGCGCAGGACACCAGCACGTCGATCGGTCCGCTGAGTAAAATCGCTGCCGCAATGGCCTGGTCAGTGCTGCTGGCGTCGGTCAGATCTACTGCAATCTTGCTGGCTGGAGAGCTGGTCGTCAAGCCGGCGACTAATGCCGACAATTTGTCCGCTGAACGACCTAACAAAGTCAGTCGTGCGCCTTCCAGAGCAAAGGCCTGTACGCAAGCTGTGCCAAGCCCGCCGGTGGCGCCCGCGATGACGACGTGCAGGTCGCGCAGTTTCAAATCCATGCGAAAAATACTCCTTTAGCGTTTTCGGACCAGCGCAGCGCCGGCGCCTAACGCATATAGTTTGGCGCGTGCCAGATCCGCGGACAGTGGCGCCATGCCGCAGTTCGTGCAAGGCACCAGTCGCTCGCGATCGACATGCTTGAGCGCGGCGTCGATGTTAGACGCGACTTCGTCGGCCGTTTCCAGTTTGCCGGGCAGCACTTCCACCGCGCCGACCAGCAGCTCTTTGTCGCCCAGCAGCCGCAATACTTCGTGCGGTACTTTGGAGCCTGCGAATTCCACGGATACCGCCTGTACGCTGCTCGCGTTGATCCATGGAAAAATAGTCTCATACTGCCGCCAACTGTCGCCGAGCGTACTCTTCCACTGGATGTTAGCTTCAATGCCATAACCGTAGCAGATGTGAACCACTGTCTTGGCTCGCAGGCCGCGCATCGCGCGCTCCAGTGCGGGCAGGCCCCAATCGCGTACTTCATTGATGAAGACGTTAAAGGCGGGTTCGTCGAATTGAATCACGTCTGCGCCAGCGGCTTCGATTTCCAGCGCCTCCTGGTTCAGGAGTTCCGCGAACTTCATAGCCATGTCAGCGCGCGATGCATAGTGACCGTTGGCAATGGTGTCGCAGATCGTCATCGGTCCGGGCAGAGTTATTTTCAGTTGCCGTGAAGTCTGACCGCGCATGTAAGCAGCGTCGGCCACATGGACGGCCGCCGGTCGCGCGAGGTCGCTGACCACGGTGGGCACCTCGGCCTCGTAACGATTGTTGCGTATGCCCATGCGGGTCTTGCGGTTCCAGTCGATGCCCTCGATGCGCTCGAGAAAGCCGTGCACGAAGTGCACGCGGAACTGCTCGCCATCACCCACGATGTCGATGCCTGCGGCTTCCTGCTCCCGCAGCCACTCGAGTGCCGAGCGCTCCTTGCCGCGCTGCAGTTCATCACCCTGAAGTCGCCAGGGCGCCCATAATTTCTCGGGTTCGGCCAACCAATCTGGTTTCGGCAGACTGCCAACGGTGGTTGTCTTGAGCACGAAGGCACCCTGCGATTCATCTGGTAGGAGGAACGCGAATGCTAAACGACTGCGGGCTGGAACCCGCCCGCGGTTTGGTTGGGTGACTCAGTGAGCGCCGCCCGAGAATCCGTTCTCGCAGCTGGCGCATAGACGCTTGTACTGATGCCTTCCTTGGCGAGATGGTCGATCCTTGACCACCCACAGACACTATCTCTCTATCTGGATAAAAAGTCAAGCATTTGTATAGTTTTTTAATATACAATGACTATACAAAATGGGTGAATTCTCTATAAAAGCCGTTGCACAGGCTACCGGGTTGACGGTGGAGACGCTGCGAGCCTGGGAACGCCGTTATGAGGCTGTGGTCCCGCGCCGGGATTCATCCGGCCGCCGGGGCTATTCGGCCGCCGATGTAGCGCGACTACGTCTGTTGCGTGCCGCAACCGAACTTGGCCACACCATATCCAGAGTCGCTCAGCTACCGCCAAACGAGCTGGCCACGCTGGTCAGCGATGCAGGCGGGCAGGCGCGTGCGGTTTCTCGAGGCCAGAGCTTTGTCGAGCGCGTGCTCGATGCAGCCGAGCATTCTGATGCGTTAGGGATTGAGGAAGCTCTGGTATCTGCGTTTGCGTTGTTACCGCCCCGTGAAGTTGCTAACAACGTGATTTTGCCGGTGTTGATCGAAATTGGTGAACGCTGGCACCGCGGCGCCATAACGATTGCGCAGGAGCACCTGGTGAGCGATATCGTGCGCCGCATGGTGGCGAATCTGTCCCGCAATTTTGTGCTGTCGGACGATGCTCCCAGTCTGGTCCTGACGACGCTCAGCGGTGAACGCCACGAGATCGGCATTCTATTGTGCAACTGGCTGGCCGCAGCTCGTCGTTGCCGTACGCACTACCTGGGCGCGGATACGCCGGTGGGCGAAATTGTGCAGTTTGCAACCGACGTCGAAGCGGATGCGGTGCTCCTCTCCATGGTGATGTCGGAAAACGATGTTCCGGCCAGGGCACAGCTTGCGGATCTGGCGGCCCAACTGAACCCCCCCGTTCAGATTTGGGTCGGTGGCCGGGCGGCGCAGAATCTGACCGTCGAGCAAGTCCCGCTTGGGACTGTGCTTCTGCCCACTCTGACGGATTTTGAACAGCGGCTCGATCTGCTGATGGCAGGCTAGATTTTTAGCGGGGTCAACCGCTTGCCTTCTGGTGCGTTCCCGTAACATCTGTAGACTTCAGCAGAGCCGCTAATCTCAGGGAGGCGATCATGGCAGGCAGCGTCAGGCTAGCGTCGTTGATTCTTGCATCGATCATCTCGATGGTGGCCGGTTGCGGCGGCGGCAGTGGCGGCGGCACCGCACCTCCTGTGATAACCCCCCCCCCGCCGATCAGCAAAGCCGAGGCCTATCGATTCCTCAATCAGGCAACTTTCGGCGCGACCGAAACCGAAGCGCAGCGACTGATTGCACTGGGCGACAGCACCAATACGTACTCGCGCTGGCTCGATGAGCAATTCGCCAAGCCCGCTGCACTCCAATTGCCCTTTGTGCAGGCCGCAGTACCGAACCCGATACCCGTAGGCTTCAACATAGGATCGCTGCAGGCCCAACGCGTCGAAGTCTGGCTGCAGAATTCACTGAAAGGTGACGATCAGCTGCGCCAGCGTGTGGCATTTGCGCTGTCGGAAATCATGGTCGTGTCGCAGGTTGGCGCGTTGTCCAACTTTCCACTGTCGCTCGCGGATTACTACGACATGCTGGCGCGCGACGCGTTTGGTAATTTCCGCAACCTGCTGCAGGACGTGACCCTGCATGTATCCATGGGTGTGTACCTGTCGATGCTTGGCAATCAAAAACCCGATGCCGCTCGCAACATTCGCCCCGATGAGAATTACGCGCGTGAGGTGATGCAGCTTTTCAGCGTTGGTCTGGTGGAATTGAACAGCGACGGCACACCGCGTCTCGTCAACAGCCAGACCGTACCGACCTACGATCAATCCATCATCGAAGGTTTTGCCAACGTGTACACCGGCTGGCGCTATGCGGGCGGGACCACATTTGCCAACGCTGGCCGCGCCACGCTGGCAAACCAGTTGCAGCCGATGCAGGCCTACGCCGAACAGCACTCGAGCGGGACCAAGAAAGTCCTCAGCTATACCGGCGCGGCGCTGAGCAGCATCCCTGCCGGCCAGACGCCGGCACAGGATCTCGCCAACGCGCTCGACAACATTTTCAATCACCCTAACGTCGGGCCGTTCATTGCCAGGCAGCTGATCCAGAAGTTGGTGACCAGCAATCCGAGTGCCGCCTATGTGCAGAGAATGGCGGCGGTCTTCAACAGCGATAGCGCGGGCCAGCGCGGCAACCTGCAATCCGTCATTCGCGCCATTTTGTTAGATAACGAAGCACGTTCAGCGCCAGCGTCGCAAAGCGCCGGCAAGATCAAGGAACCGCTGTTGCGACTGACGCAGTTATGGCGCGCCTATAACGCTCGGGCGGCGAGCGGCAAGTACACCGGCGCAGCGGCCGGTGGCCCAGCGGCGACCTTTGCCCAGGGACCCCTTCAGGCTGGCTCAGTCTTCAATTTTTTCAGTCCCTTCTTCGCACCGACTGGCGAGATCGCTAATCAGAATCTGGTCGCGCCGGAAATGCAGCTGGCGACCGAATACAACAACACACAGGCGGCGAATTTTTTCTGGATCCAGGCAATCAATCGCACCACCGCACAAACGGGCTTGGGCGCCGACGTGGTGTTCATCGACACCACCCAGGAAACGGCCGCGGCAGGCGATGCCGAAGCACTGGTTACCCGCGTCGCGGACAGATTGTTAGGTGGCTCAATTTCCGCAGACCTCAAGGCCACGGTCAAGGCTCAGGTCGAGCGCACCGCGGCAACGTCACCTGGCACAAGAGTTGCCGACGCCATTTATCTGATCGTCACGTCACCCGAGTTTGTGTTGCAGCGTTAGCAGGCGGAGCAAGCCATGAATAGCAATCGACGACAATTCATCCGCCGCGCTTCCGCTGGCGGCCTTGCCTATGCCTTGTCACGTGCACCGGGTACCGTCTGGGGCCAGGTAGCCAGTTCCGGCGGTTTCGGCGAGTACCGGGCGCTGGTCTGCGTTTTCATGTTCGGTGGCAATGATTCCTGGAACATGTTGGTGCCGCGTACGACGGCCGAGTACAACGCTTATAACGCGTCACGCAGCGGCGATCAGCCCACCGGACTGGCGGTACCGCTGGCTTCGCTGTTGCCGATCGATCCGATCAATTCGAGCGGCGCACCGTTTGGATTTCACCCCAGCATGCCGGGTGTGCGCGACTTGTTTCAGACCGGCAAGGCAGCGGTCGTCACCAACCTTGGGCCGCTGTTAGCACCGACGACCAAGGCACAATACGCAGCAGGCTCGGCCAATCTGCCGCCACAACTCTTTTCACACAATGACCAGCAGGATCAATGGCACAGCCTGCGGGGCAAGAATGTCTCAAAGACAGGCTGGGCGGGACGAGTGGCCGATCTGGTCAATTCCCAGGTGCCAAACCAACAGCTGTCGATCAGTCTTTCGCTCGCCGGCAACACCTATTTCCAGGCGGCTGATTCGGTCGCGCCCTATGTCATGGGCGCTAACGGTCCGGTGGCCTTCAGTGGATTCGGTGCCACGGGAACTGCGCTGGCGCGGCGTCAGGCGTTTGAGGCAATCAGCAATCAAACCTATGGCACGATTTACGAACGCGCCTTTGCCGGCGTGAGCAAACGCGCTGTGCAATTCGCTGATCGGGTCAATGCAGCATTGACGGCGGCACCGAATCTGGTGGCTCTGCCTAACACGGGAGTCACTTTGTCGTCGCTTGAGCAACAGTTGCGCACGGTCGCCAAATTGATATCGCAACGGGATTCGCTCGGCATCACGCGGCAGATTTTCTTTGTGTCGACCGGCGGATTCGATTCGCACGACGATCAAAATGACGACCAGCCTGTGTTGCTGGCTAACATCAGCAGCGCACTGTCGCGTTTTTATGCGGCTACCGAAGAACTGGGCATACAGAATTCTGTGGTTGCCTTTACCCAGTCGGATTTTGCACGCACGCTGACCTCGAACGGTGATGGTTCCGACCATGCCTGGGGTGGCCAGCAACTCGTGGTGGGCGGGCCGGGCGCATTGCTCGGTCAGCGCATCTACGGCAGCTATCCGTCGCTGGCGGTCGGTGGCGCCGACGATGTCGGCGGAGGTCGGTTGATTCCCACCACATCATCGGATCAATATGCAGCAACTTTGGCCAAATGGTTTGGCGTGACCGATGCACAAATGCCCCAAGTTGCTCCCAGCATCAACAACTTCACCACCCGCAATCTCGGCTTTCTCGCTTAGGCCGTCAGCCGGTGGACGCGCGCCTAACAAGCTCAGAGAATGTAGCGGCTCAGATCCTCGTCTTTGATTAGCGCACCCAATTGACGTTCGACGTATTCGGCGTCAACTGTCACCAGCGACTCACCGCGATCTGTCGCCTCGAATGACAGTGTCTCGAGTAGGCGTTCCATGACTGTATGAAGACGCCGGGCGCCGATGTTTTCGTTTTTCTCGTTGAGATGCGCGGCAATCTCCGCAATGCGCCGCACGCCGCTGTCGGTAAATTCCAGTTTCACCTGCTCGGTGCCTAACAGCGCCGCATACTGAATCGTCAACGCGGCGTCGGGCTCGCGCAAAATGCGCTCGAAGTCTTCGACCTTGAGCGAACTCAGTTCAACGCGAATCGGAAAGCGTCCTTGCAGCTCCGGAATCAGGTCCGAAGGCTTGGCAATATGAAACGCACCCGAGGCAATGAAAAGCACGTGATCAGTCTTGATAGTGCCGTACTTGGTGCTGACTGTGCAGCCTTCTACCAGTGGCAACAGATCGCGTTGCACGCCTTCGCGCGATACGTCTGCGCCATAGCTTTCCTGGCGGCGGCAGATCTTGTCGATCTCGTCAATAAAAACTATGCCGTTCTGTTCGGCGTTGGCTAGCGCCTTGGCCCGCAACTCTTCTTCATTGATAAGCTTGCCGGCTTCATCCTCGGTCAGCAGCTTGAGGGCTTCCTTCACTTTCACTTTGCGGTTTTTGGTGCGCCCGCCGCCCATATTCTGGAACATGGATTGCAATTGTTGCTGCATTTCTTCCATACCGGGTGGCGCCATGATTTCGACACCCATCGGGTTGGCGCGCAGTTCGATGTCGATTTCACGATCATCGATCTGGTGTTCGCGCAGCATCTTGCGGAATTTTTGGCGCGTTTCGGCATCGCGTGGCTGCGACGTATCGTCCGTGGAAAACCCCATCATTTTGGGTTTGGGGAGCAAGGCGTCGAGCACGCGTTCCTCGGCCGCATCGGCGGCGCGCGTCTGGACCGCCAGCATTTCTTCCTCACGCGTCATCTTGACCGCGGTTTCGACCAACTCTTTGACGATACTCTCGACATCACGGCCGACATAGCCGACTTCGGTAAATTTGGTGGCTTCGACTTTGACGAAGGGAGCACGCGCCAGTTTGGCGAGGCGGCGCGCGATTTCGGTCTTGCCGCAACCAGTGGGCCCGATCATCAGAATATTTTTGGGCGTGATTTCGGCTCGCAGACCCTCCGCAACCTGCATGCGACGCCAGCGGTTGCGCAACGCGATGGCAACGGATCGTTTCGCATCGTTTTGGCCGATGATGTGTTTGTCCAGTTCCTGAACGATCTCGCGGGGTGTTAGGGATTGCAGGCTCACGTTGCGGACCTCGCCGGCAATTCCTCGATGGTCAGATTGCGATTGGTATAAATGCAGATATCCGCCGCGATGTTCAGCGATCGTTCGACGATGTCGCGTGCTGTCAGCTCCGTGTTTTCAATCAGTGCGCGCGCGGCAGCCTGCGCGAACGGGCCGCCCGAACCGATCGCCACGAGGTCGTGGTCCGGTTCAATGACATCGCCATTGCCTGAGATGACAAACAACTTGGTCGGATCGCCTACCAACAATAGCGCTTCGAGGCGACGTAAATACCGGTCTGCACGCCAGTCCTTGGCGAGTTCGATCGCGGCTCTTGTCAGGTTGCCGAATTTTTCCAGTTTGCCTTCGAAACGTTCGAACAACGTGAAAGCGTCGGCGGTGCCGCCGGCAAACCCCGCCAGCACTTTGCCACCATGCAGACTGCGTACTTTGCGAGCATTGGCTTTCATCACGGTGTTGCCGAGACTGACTTGGCCATCGCCGCCTACCACGACGCTGCCATTGCGGCGCACACCGAGGATGGTGGTGCCGTGGGGATTAAAGAATTCGTTCATGGTTAAGTGTTGACCTAGGCCGTTTTTTTTCGTTTGGCGCGCGGGTGTGAACTTTCGTAAATGCGGGCCAAGTGTTGAAAATCAAGGTGGGTGTAGACCTGGGTCGTGGAAATATTGGCATGTCCTAGAAGCTCTTGGACACCACGCAAATCCTGAGAAGATTCAAGGAGATGCGTGGCAAATGAATGCCGGAAGAGGTGCGGATGCGCGCCCACTTGGAGACCCTGGCGGCGAGCCCAATAACTGATCCGCAGTTGTACCGCGCGCTGGCTGAGTCGGCGGCCATTCTGGCCGACAAAAACCGCGTTTTCGTCTGGTTTTACCTGGTCGGCGCGCGTCTTCAGCCACTCGGCCAAAGCCGCCTTGGCATGACGACCGACGGGCACGATGCGGGTCTTGTCGCCTTTGCCGAGCACGCGCACCGTGCCATCGGCGAGATCGAGCTGCATCACATCAAGGCTTGTTAGCTCGGTGAGTCGCAGACCCGATGAATAGAAAAGCTCCATGATCGCGCGGTCGCGTTTGGCAATGGCAGTGTCGGTCGGGATTTCGATCAACCGCTGGATCTGGTCCGCGTCGAGCGTGTCGGGAAGATGCCGAGCCATTTTGGGTGCGCTGATATCTGCACCCGGGTTGTTTTCCAGAGCGCGTTCGCGGACCAGGTAGTTGCAAAAGCTGCGCACGGCTGAGAGCCGTCGTTGCACACTGCGGGGCGCAAGGCCACCCGCGTGAGAGCGCGCCGCGAACAGCCTGACATCATGAGATTTGAGATCGCGCCAGTTCGCCTTGGCCTGTTGCTCGCAGAATTCCAACAGTGCCCGCAGGTCGCGGTTGTAATTCTCGATCGTGTTAGCTGGCAGACGGCGTTCGGTCGCGAGGTGCCGCGCGAAACGCGGCAACCATTCGCGAGCATCGGCGTCCATTAGTTGCCGGGCTTGGCGGTGCTGGCAGCATGCCGCCCCACCGCGTCGCTGATGTAATCAGCCATCCGTGCCAGCAAATCAGTGCTCATACCCGGGTGAAATCGGTCGCGATCTGGACTGGCCAGCGCCAGGAGACCCAGCGAGCCTTTGTCGCCGAGTGGCACCAGAGCCGCTGAGCCGACGGTTTCCGCATCTGCGCCGAACAGCCATTCGCGCTGTGAATCACGCACCTGGCCACAGCGGGGTTTGCCGGAAGCAAACAGGTGCTCAAAACTCTTGAGCATGGGATCGTCCGCGGTAGTGCCACGCGCAAAATGCAGATTCGCAAGTTGCGATGCATCCACTGGCAGGTCGAGCAGGATAATGCGCGAATTGAAGGCGTCGAAATCCTCACGCAGCGAGGCATCGATCTGATTCAGCGTTTCGCTACGCGACTGCGAACGCAGCAGGCGGCGCGCGAAACGATGAATCTTTTCCGACAGCTGCTCGTTAGCTCGGGCGACGGCGACGAAGTCGGCAAGACGGCGATCGGCCGCCTGGGCGCGTTCGCGTAAAACTTCGATTTGCCGTTCTACCAGCGTGACAGAAGTGGTACCGCGTGCATGCGGCAAACTCAGTGGTGCCAGTGCATTGGGGTGACGCTCAAAAAATTCCGGTTCGCGGGTCAGGTGTTCCAGAACGAATTTGTCGTCGGACTCCAGGCCCGCCGTCTGACGTGCCGTTTGACTGCTCATGGATTGCTTGCTCCGTTAAATGTCGACCTGACCCCGAAACGACTCGACCGCCGGTCCCGTCATCCACAGCGGCTGGCCTTCGCCAGGCCACGCAATCGTCAGATTGCCACCGGGTAAAGATACCTCGACCTGGGCGCCCAGTCTGCCATGTCGGCGCCCGACTGCAACCGCAGCGCAAGCGCCGGTTCCACAGGCCTGCGTTTCGCCGACGCCACGCTCAAACACCCGCAATCGGACATGAGATTCGTCGATGATCTGCATGAACCCGACGTTGGTGCGTTGTGCAAAACGCGGGTGCGATTCCAATTTAGCGCCGAGTGCTGCCACCGGCGCGGTGGCGACCGCAGCTACTGTTAGCACAGCGTGCGGGTTGCCCATGGATACCGCGCCGAACTCGACCGATTCGCCGTCGACAAGCACCGCGTAATGCAACGCCTCTGCGGGCACGTCCAGATGGATCGACTCGGGTGAAAAATCCGGCACCCCCATGTCGATTGACACCTGTCCCGGACCCAGCACGCGTGCACGCACCAGGCCGCCGCCGCTGTCGAGCAACATACTGCCGTTCGCCTGCGGGTGGCGCTGCTGTAGCAGCCACGCAATGCAGCGAGCGCCGTTGCCGCATTGCTCGACCTCGCTACCGTCGGCATTGATGACCCGATACGAGGCTAGCGCTGTGGCTGTGCGCGGCGGTTCAATGATCAGCGCCTGGTCGAAACCCACGCCGGTGTGCCGGTTCGCCAATGCCTGCCACTGTGACGCGCCTAACACGGGGTCGCCAGCCCGACGATCCAGCACCAGAAAATCGTTGCCGAGACCGTGCATTTTGATGAAATCGAGTCGCATTGCCTATCAGGAAAACAGGGCGCGATCACGGTAGATGCATCGATCCATGATGGTCAGTATGCCAGCAGCCTGCGCCCGCATAGCGGCAGCTTCGTCGATGACACCGTCCTGCAGCCACAGAGCCGGCAGATGCAGTCGAATGCAATCGTCGGCAACACTGGCCACATGGTCCGGGCGCCGAAAAACATCCACGATATCGACGCGTTCGCCCGCCTGCAGTGTGCTAACAGCATCTGCAAGCGTGGCTACGCAGCGCTCGCCCAGAATCATCTTTTCGGTGGGGTTTATCGGGATCACACGATAGCCAAAACGTTGCATAGATCTGGATACAGCGTGACTCGGGCGCGACGGATCGGCGGATAAACCCACCACTGCAATAGTGCGCGCCTGGCGCAATAAAGCCTCGATTGCCGCCGGATCGGGATTGCGGAAACTCATCGATGCCAGTCTACCGTATGATGTTTAAATGAGTTCGCGATTGCGCATCGAACCCTATAACCGCACCGTTGAGGTCCGCTCGGAACAGTCGCTGCTCGATGCGGCGTTGGCAGCGGGTCTCAATCTGCCACACAGTTGCAAGTCAGGGCATTGTGCGTCCTGCCGAGCGAAGTTGCTCAGTGGCAAGATCGACTACCCGCAAGGCCGACCGCTAGGTATCTCGGCAGCCGAGGCGGCGTCCGGACAAGTTCTCCTTTGCCAGGCGCGAGCGGCGACTGCCGAGGTCACTGTGGAGGCGCGCACGATTGCGCGCGCTGGAGAAGCGGAGATTCGGGACCTGCCATGTCGCATCGAAAAACGCGTGCTGCTGGCGCCGGATGTGCTGCAGGTATTTTTACGCCTGCCCGCCACCGAACAGGTTGCGTTTCGTGCCGGGCAGTACCTCGATATCCTGTTAGACGACGGCGGCCGCCGCAGTTTTTCGCTGGCCTGTCCGCCGCACGATGCAAGTCTGCTCGAGATTCATGTGCGGCTGGTCACGGGTGGCAGGTTTACGCAGCGTCTTTTTGATCAGCTGCGCGACGGTGCGCTGCTGCGCATCGAATTGCCGATGGGCCAGTTTGCATACCAGCACAATGCGCGGCCGCTGTTGTTGGTAGCGGGTGGCACCGGTTTTGCGCCCATCAAAAGCATCCTGCGACAGATATTCGAAATAGGACCGGTTCGAAGTACGCATCTTTTTTGGGGCGCGCGCCGCCAAGTTGACCTATATGAAGAAGCTTGGGTAAGGGCGCTGCTACGCAAGCACCAAGCGCTGCAATTTACCGCCGTGTTGTCGGCTGAAGCCGCGGTGTTGTCAGCAGACTGGCAATCAGGCTGGGTTCACGACGAAGTGTTGCGCCAATATCCTGACCTTTCAGGATACGAGGTTTATGCAGCCGGTCCACCGCAAATGATCGAGGCAATTCGCGCGTCCTTTGCGGTCGTTGGTCTGGAGCCAGAGCGGCTCTATTTCGATTCCTTCGACTACGCGCAAAAAACCATACCAGCGGTCTGAGTCTGTATGCGCCGGGCTGCCAGGCACTGATCGCGCACCTCGCGCTGAATTCTCGCGACTTCATTGGCATAGTGATGCGCGATGGCATCTGGCAGCGGCGAGGGGATGTCGACAGTGCAACGATGCAGATAGTCAGCGAGCGTCAGGCTCATGGCGCGATAGTCCCGAACCCAGGCGCTGGCGTTAGGTTCGCCAGGCTCAAGTGCGTCAGCGAGATCGGTGGCAATGTCGATTTCCAGCGCCAGGCGCTCGGTGTCCGCGCGCAGCAGTTCGCAGGTCTTCGCCACCGAGCCGCACTCAGCTAACAAATGACCGTATTCGAATTCCACCAGCATGTCGATATGGGCTTCGATGCCGTCCGGTTGCGGATCAAGTAGTGCTGCGAGCGGGGCCCAGGCGCGCACCGCTTCGCAGGCCCAGCGCCGGTTTGCGGCCCATGGCAGCTCCTGGTTGAGTACATCGCGCACGCGCCCTAACATCAGATTGCGCACTTCGGACACACCGCCCGTCGCATGGCGCAACACGGTTGCGGACCGCGCGGGCTCCGCGATCCAGGACTCCAGCATACGTTCCGCGATGTCGATCGCCAGCGTGGTTGGGCCGTTCTGCATAGGCCGTTATCTCAGCGCTTTGTCACCGCTCAGTCGGTGAAGGCTTTCACAGCCGCCACATCCCAACACGCAATGTTAAATTCGGAAGCGGTCGCGCAGGTCCCCTGCCATGCGGCGGCTGACCGCCAATTTCTGCGGGCAGTCGCGCAATGTGACGAAATGTTGCCCCTGTGCGTCGCGTTCGATGGCCAGCAGCAATCCCGTATTGACCAGCGCATTACGGTGAATGCGCACAAACAACTGACCCAAATCATCTTCCAGCGAACGCAGCGATTCCTCGATCAGATCTTCACCTTCGGCATGTCTGACCGTGGTGTATTTCTGGTCCGCCTGGAAATAGATCACTTTGTCGACTGGCACCAGTCGCACGCCGTCGCGTGTCTTGACCGCGATATGCGTGCGTCGTTCGGCGAAGCGCGCCACGGCGGCGGCTTGGGTTATCTGCGGCCTTGTCAGACGGCCCGCTTGCAAAATGGCGGCCCGCAATTTTTCGCTGCGGACGGGTTTAAGAAGATAGCCCGCTGCCTGAGTCTCGAATGCATTGACCGCATATTCGTCGAACGCGGTTGTAAAAATCACGGCCGGCGGCTCTGGAAAATCCTGGATGCGGCGGGCGGCTTCAAGCCCGTCCAGTCCAGGCATGCGCACGTCCAGCAGCACAATATCCGGTGCCAGCTCGTCGGCCATTTCCAGGGCCTGCAGGCCGTTCTCGGCTTCACCGACAAAGGTGACCTCCGGGATTTCGGCTAACAGGCTGCGCAATCGTTCGCGCGCTGGCGCTTCGTCGTCGGCGATCAGCACACGATAACTCATGACGGCATTTCGACCAGGGGAAACCGCAGTGTGACAATGTACTCATGGTCGAAACGGCCGGCCTTGATCGTGGCGCGCTCGTCATACACCAGAGTGAGGCGCTCGCGGATATTGGCTAGTGCAATGCGATTGCCATCGCGAGTCACCGCGGTGTCAGGGACCGGGTTTCTGACCACGATGGTCACCAGGCCATGGGCGAATTCACCGTTGACCTGAATGGTGCCGCCATCGGGCCGCGGTTCGATGCCGTGATAAATCGCATTTTCGAGCAACGGCTGGATCATCAGGCTCGGCACGATCGCTGTTTTCGGCACCAGATCCATTTTCCATTCCACCTTCAACCGCTCACCGAGACGCAGTTTTTCGATGCGTTCGTAGGTACGGGCGATTTCAACTTCTTCGTCGATCGTGATCTGGCCGCGCTTGTCACTGAGTGTCGCGCGGAACAGGTCGGCCAAGTCCTGCACCGCCTCTTCAGCGCGACTGGGATTGCTGCGTGTGAGCGCGGCGATGGTGTTCATGCTGTTAAACAAGAAATGCGGTCGGATTCGCGCTTGTAACGCGTGCACGCGCGCTTGTGCTGATAGTTCGACGTTCTGCCGCCATTGTTGGCTGATGTAGCAATAGCGCAACGCGACGCCGGTGACAATGAAGCAGATGATCAGGTTGCGCGCGACAAAAGAAAAATGATTTGCGGGCCGTTGCGACTCGAGATCCGAACCAACGCCGAAATATTGCGCGGCCAGTTGCCAGGTGATCTCGGAGATCGCCCACACCAGCATCAGCTGGACGCCTAACGCAAGCGCCGCGCCGCGCGCGACACTCATGCGGGAGATTACGCCGCGGAATGCGCACAGCAATGCGGCACTGGCGAGACCGATCCATAGCAGAAACAGGGAGGCGCGGCCAAGGTCAGACCAGAAACCGATGCGATCATCCGCGCGTGCGGCACTGACAACCAAAGCTGTGAGCTCGACTACCAGCACCGTCGCCAGCACCACCGGTGGGGTGCAGAAGTTCGGTAGATAGAGCGCCGCGGGTTGCGGCGGCGTAGCTTCGCCGCCCGCAGTCGGGCCGGATCGAGTCGCCATGTCAGCCCGATCCGACAGGAAGGCTAACGAACGGGGTTGTTACAGACCGCATCGCGTTCCTGGCGGGCGCGGACGCGGGTTTCGTCGAGATCCTTGGCGTTGAGGTAAGCGCGCTGGCCCTTGCTGTCCTCACGATAAACGCGATTCGAAGTGATCAGCGACTCATAACGTTCTGTGGCTTTCTTACACTGTTCGAGGCGTTTTTTTGCCAGATCCTGCTGCACAGCTTTGTTAGCCACATCCAACTGACGTTGTTCTTCGAGGCGGGCGAGACCATACGGTGTAGGTGTCGGGGCTGGGGAATTGACTGCTGCCGTCGAACTGGCAGATGACCCCGCAGAGCTCGAAGTTCGCACTCGCTCAGCGCCTTCAATGGGCACATCGCCATAATGCACGATTCCCTGCGCATCCTTCCAACGCCAGACATCAGCCGCCTGGGAGCTGGCAGCCACGAACAAAGCCGATAGCAACAGGGTCCGCACGGACGGGCGCATGGGGGTCTCCATTCTCAATAGTATGGCTGCAAGCACCCATCCGGGCATTTGAACTGCATCACACTAAGCCGGGCAGGTACGCCAATTTGACAAGTCTAGCAGGGGAAAAGCGGCTTTTACTGGCAGGTTGCGTTAGATTTGGGGCCTGCCCCTGGCCGCGCTTGCGGGCGTAAGATGGCTCCCATACCCGGGAGTATTCCATGGACCGCATCCGAATCGACGACCTTGCCCGCAAATTGCTGGATGGCCTGCCACCGGGTCTACGTAACCTGCAGGCCGATGTCGAGCAGAATTTCCGGGCCGTGCTGCGCGCCAACCTTGCGCGGCTCGATCTGGTCGCCCGCGACGAGTTCGATGCCCAGACCAAGGTCCTGGCGCGCACTCGGGCCCAGCTCGAAGCTCTGGAGCAGCGGCTCGCTGCTCTCGAAGCATTGCGACCGTCGTCGCCAGATCCCTGACGCCTATCCCCTGACCCCCAACCCAAGAGGCCAACCGTGTCGGTCGCTCGCATCGTCTGCAGGGCGCAGCTGGGATTGCTTGCGCCTGCTGTTCAGGTAGAAGTGCATCTCGGCAGCGGGTTGCCATTGTTTTCCATCGTCGGATTGCCCGCCACAGCCGTCAAGGAAAGCAAGGAGCGCGTACGCGCAGCGTTGGCTAACAGCGGCTTCGAATTTCCAGCGGGACGTATCACGGTCAATCTTGCGCCCGCTGATCTGCCGAAGGACGGTGCCCGGTTCGATCTGGCCATCGCAGTCGGCATTCTGACGGCGTCTGGGCAGGTTGCCGCGCCGGACATCGAGCGCTATGAAATGTACGGCGAACTGGGTTTGACCGGCGAGCTGCGCCCTGTGCCCGGGCTTTTGTTAGCGGCCGTGCATGCCACCGATGCTGGGCGGGCAATTCTGCTGCCATCGGCTAACGCGGCCGAGCTTAGATCTGCGCCTTTGCCACTGGTGCATCCACAGATATTTCCGGTGCCCCATCTGGCTGCTGTATGCGCCCACCTGACCGGCGAGCTGCGGGCGGCGGATTTGGCGTCGGCGCCGTCGCAGCCTGTGGCGTGTGAACCCGCGCGCCGCCTTGAAAGTGCTCCGCCCATCGATCTCGCAGATGTAATCGGTCAGGCCCAGGCCAAACGCGCGCTGCTAATTGCCGCCGCTGGTGGCCACAGCATTCTGCTGATCGGTCCACCGGGTTGCGGCAAAAGTATGCTGGCGCAGCGTCTGCTCGGATTGTTGCCGCCCTTGACGGCGAACGAGCATGTCGAAGTGGCCAGCATTCGGTCTGTCTGTGGCCTGCCGCTAGCGCCCGGCGCGGCGACGCAACGACCGTATCGCGCGCCGCACCATACCGCTTCCGCCAGTGCCATCGTCGGTGGCGGACCTCGGGCGCGACCTGGAGAGATCACGCTGGCGCATCGCGGCGTGTTGTTTCTCGATGAGTTGCCCGAGTTCGATCGCCGTGTGCGCGAAGCATTGCGCGAGCCGCTTGAAACCGGCGTCATTGCCATTACCCGCACCGGCATGCAATGCCAATACCCCGCCGAATTCCAGTTGGTGGCCGCCATGAATCCCTGTTCATGCGGCTACCTGGGCGATCCTTCCGGCCGCTGCCGCTGCACACCTAACAGGGTGCAGCACTACCAGGCGCGCCTCTCCGGACCGTTGCTGGATCGCATCGATCTGCGGGTACGAATGACACGGGTGGTGGAATCCGAGTGGCAGGCGGCGAGCGAATCCGGGCGTGTAACGACAGGTCCTGAAACCGCTCGCGCGGCCGCACTGGTCGCGACCGCACGGCAGCGGCAACTGCAGCGCGACGGCGTGCTCAACGCGGCGCTCAATACCGCGCAGCTTGCGGCCTGCCTTGGCATTGCCAAGCCTGCGCAGCAGCTCTTGTTAGCGGCGGTCGCCAAGCTGCAATTGTCGGCGCGCGCCAAACAGCGCATCGAGAGGATCGCGCGCACGATCGCAGACTTGGAGCCGAGCGCTCGTGTCGAGCAGGGCCATGTCGCCGAGGCACTGCAGTTGCGGCGGTGATGAGCGCTACCGGAATGCCTGTTTCCTGAAAAAACGCCAGCAGGCACTACCGACCTGCTGGCGTTCGGGTCAAACTAAAAAGAAGGTGTTAGGCGCGTTTTCGGCGTGCAAATCCAACCGCACCGAGACCGGCTAACAACAGCGACAGCGTTGCGGGTTCCGGAACCGAGGTCGGCGGGTCCACCACAACCTGCTGGATCGCACCGTAGGTGACGCCAGCTTGCGAATAGTTGTAGAAGCCGAACGCCCCATTGGCAAAGCTGCCATTAAGGTCGATTTCTTTAACGCCGTTGACAAAGACCTGCACGTTCGTTGAGGTGAATGCAAGATCAAATGTATACGTAGTCAGGTCGACCCAACCCGTGCTACCGAGATTGGTGCCTCGGGCCAGCTCGGTGACGCCCAGAGCGGTGGCGGTCTCTTCTATTTCGAGGCCGCCGAAATATCGCAGTTCCATGACCCGAGCCTGGCGTGGCGACAAGGTCTCAAGCTGTGTCAGCGCCTCTTCCAGTGCAATTGAGATCCAACGAGCGTTCGGGCGCTGCGGCCACGAACTCATTCAGCGTGACGCGAATTCCATGATCGCGCTTCAACCGACGGCGCGCACGAGCGTGATCCACCAGGATGCGGCGAATCGTCTGTGCCGCGACGGCAAAAAATTGCGCGCGATTCTGCCAGCGCGAATCGGTCTGGCCGACCAGACGCACGAACGCCTCGTCAACCAGCAGGGTGGGTTGCAATGTATGTGCTGAGCTTTCGTGTTGCATTGCCGCCTTTGCGATTCGATGCAGTTCGGAATAAACCAACGCTGCTAGCCGATCTGCCGCGCCGGCAACACCTTGTTGCGCTTGCTTGCGTCGCGGTCACCGCTGTCGGCAAGGCCCGGCAATTTTGGCGCTCGAACTGACACATGGGCGGGAAGCTTGCCGCTGTTATAGGCTACGTCCCGTGACATGTTCGTACGTAGCTGGCGACTGCGGTCGGTGAGCAATTCCGGGACCGGATCCAATGGCAAAGGCCTGCGCGCTGATCTTCTGGGCGTTGGCACTGACCATCACTGCCAAGTACCTGCTGATCATCCTGCGCAACGACAATGACGGCGAGGGCGGTGTGCTGGCGCTCACGGCGCTCGCCAGTTCGCAGACGATGTCGAAGTACCAAGTGTTGATTCCACTGCTAGGCCTCGCGGGCTGCGCCTTGTTTTACGGCGACGGCGTCATCACGCCAGCCGTGACAGTGCTGGGTGCTGTCGAGGGTCTTCACCTCGTCGCACCCGCGCTCAGAGACGCCGTGGTGCCGATTGCAGTCATCGTGTTGTTTGGCCTTTTCAAAATCCAGAAGCGCGGCACCGGTGCGCTTGGCAGCATGTTCGGCTGGATCATGCTGTTGTGGTTTCTGACGCTCGGCGCATTGGGTGTGTACGGCATCCTGAAACTGCCAGCGGTTGTCGCCGCGATCAATCCTCTATTTGCCATCCATTTTCTCTGGGAAAACTCGGGCGTTGCTCTGCTGGTGGAGCCAGAGGCGATCGCGAATCCGTTTTTTCATCTGGCGCCGGACTGGTTCTTGGTACCGTTGGTGTTGTTAGCAACCGTGGCCGCGGTGATCGCGTCGCAGGCAGTGATTTCCGGCGTTTTTTCGATGACCCAGCAGGCGCTGCGCCTTGGGTTTCTACCCAGTGTCCGGGTGATTCAGTCGTCCGCCGCAGCCATGGGTCAGATCTACGTGCCATCGGTGAACTGGATTCTTTGCCTCGCGGCCATCGGCCTGGTGGTGGGATTCGGGTCGTCCGAGGGTCTCGCCAATGCCTATGGAATTGCGGTGGCGAGCACCATGGTGATAGAAACCTGCCTGCTGCTCGTGTTATTGCGCGGCCGCAGCCATTGGATCGACCGGGTGCTGTTCTATTGTCTGTTACCGTTAGGTCTGATTGACGCAGTATTCTTCGCCGCCAACGCCACGAAGATCCCGCAGGGCGGCTGGATTCCTCTGTTAGCAGGGGCGGCGGTGTTTCTGGTCATGCGTACCTGGACGCGCGGTCGGGTGCGCGTTTCCGACATGATGCGTCGCGAAGGCCGTTCGGATGCCAAATTTCTGGTCGCGATTGAGTTGGACCCTCCTGCGCGAGTGCCAGGGCTCGCGATTTTTCTGACCAGCGACGCATCAGGGGTCCCGCGCACACTGATACGCAATGTAAGGCACAACGGCGTGCTGCACGAACATACGGTGTTGCTGACTATTAAGACTGAAAGCGTCCCTAAGATTGTCCGCGGTGGCCGAACCACGGTGAGCGAGGTTGGGAACGGCGTCTTTCGAGTTATCGCAGCCATCGGATTTATGGATTCGCCCGATGTGCCCAAGTTGTTGCGGGACGCGGAGCGACGCGGGTTGCCATTTCGGACCGAAGACGCCACGTTTTTCCTCGGCCGCGAGGACATCGTGGTGGGTACGCGGCGCGACATGGCGACCTGGCGCAAACGATTGTTTCTGTTTCTCGCGCGCAACGCGCAATTCGCCGGTGAGCGTTTCGGCATAGCGCCATCGCGCATCATCGAAATTGGTGGCCAGGTTGAGCTCTAGCGCAGTTGTCCGGCTAACCAACGGGCAGAAAGTCTGTCCGTGGTGTGTCGCTGATCCGATGTACGTGCGTTACCACGACGAGGAGTGGGGTCGACCCGTACATGATGATCGCGAGCTTTTTGAATTGTTGTGTCTGGAAGGTGCGCAGGCAGGACTGAGCTGGCTGACGGTACTTCGCAAACGCGACGGCTATCGACGCGCCTTCGATGGTTTCGATGCCGCAAAAATGGCGCGCTACACCGCTCGCAAGAAACAGCAGCTTTTGCGAAATCCAGGCATCGTGCGCAATCGTCTTAAAGTGGATGCCTTCGTTGGCAACGCCCGCGCCTATCTGGAGATCAAAAATGTGGGCAGTTTTGCCGATTTTCTGTGGCAGTTTGCGCCGCCGCGACGACGAACTCAGCCGCGCGTTCTTGGCGATGTCCCGGCATCAACGGCCCACAGCGACGCAATGAGCCGCGAATTGAAAAAACGCGGGTTCAAGTTTGTCGGTACGAAGATCTGTTACGCCTTCATGCAGGCGTCAGGCATGGTCGACGATCACCTGCAGGGTTGCAGTGCGATCAGACGGCGCAACTCTGCTTAGCTTGTTACTGTGCCTGGTCGACGAGATAGTCGACGCCGAGTTTGATCAGGTCGTCGTCGAGATCGATGCGGCCACCTTTGGGCGGCATCACACCCCCCTTGCCGGTGTAGCCTTTAATCGCATGCTCGTACAGCATGGCCTTGCCTTGCGCGATACGCGGGCCCCACAGACCTCGGTCGCCGGTCTTCGGTGCGCCGCCAATCCCCTGGTCATGGCAGGTGCTGCAGGCAGTCTTATAAAGTGACGCACCGTCCGTCGGCACTTCCATGACCATGACCACCGCATCCGGATTCTTCTCGACGATGGTCAATGCAGCGTTGTCCTGACCCGCAACCGCGACGCGCGCGAGTGGCGCCACGTGTTGTCCGACACTCGCAATATATTTGGCGTCCTGCAAAACATGCTCCGCTTGCGTGTTGCGGCCAATGGCCCGCGCAACGCCCATAAGCACCAGCGCTATGGCCACCAGGATGCCGATGACCATGCTGAACAGGTTGAAAAACTGCGAATCTTGCTTGCTCACGGTAGTACTCGGGCGTGCGTCGATGAGGGAACCGGCATTATAGCGAATTGCTCCAAGAAACATGCGTATGCACCAATTTCTGATATCCAAATGGGTACTTGGCGGTTTGGCAGGGTTACTGGCATGTGCCGCCGGCGCTCAGACACCGCCTGATCCCGCCCCGGTCAGCGAGCCCGCCGCGCTGGAGGTGATCGAAGTTACCGGGGAGCGGCCCGGGCCGGGGCTGTGGAAAGTGGCCAAAGGTGACCATACGGTTTACATCCTCGGCACTTTTAACCCCTTGCCGCGGCGCATGATTTGGCGTTCCCGGGAGGTTGAGTCGGTGCTGGATGAGGCCAGTCAGGTGATTCCCTATCGCCCGGATCTGGACGCAAATATTGGTGTCATCAAGGCGTTCAAAATGTATCGGCAGTGGCGCCGACTGCGCCGTAATCCGGATGACCAGTCGCTCGAACAGATTCTGGCGCCCGATGTTTTTGCGCGCTTCGAAACGCTGCGCCGCAAGTACGCACCTAACGAAAAAAGCATGCTTGAATTGCGTCCATTGTTAGCCGCGAATGAACTGTCGCAGGCTGCCGTGAAAAGCGTCGGCCTGAAAACTGACGATGATGTCGCGGATAAAGTGCTGAAACTCGCCAAGCAACGCAAAGTCCCCATCGTGAAATTGCGGCAACGAGTGGACGATCCGCAGGGCCTGCTCGCCGATCTGGGAAACATCAACGCGGCTACCGAACGCAACTGTCTCGCGGCGACGCTGGCGCGATTGGATGCGGACGTCAACACGCTGCGTGACCGTGCCAATGCCTGGGCAGTCGGCGATGTGGAGAAACTTCGATCGAAGTCCGCGGACGAGCAACGCGTGTCCTGTATGGCCGCATTGACCAGCGCGCCACGCATCAACGAGCTCACTGCGGAGTTCGACCGACAGTGGCTGGCCGCGGTCGTCACGGCTGCGGAGACTCAGAAAGTCGCGCTCGCCATGGCGCCTATTGGCCGATTACTGCAGAAAGACGGCGTGTTAGCTACTTTGGCTGCGCGTGGCTACCAGATTAGCGCTCCCTGACAGCAGTCGGTATAGCGCTGGCAGCACCAGAAGAGTCAGCAACGTTGAGGACACGACGCCACCGATGACCACAGTGGCGATAGGCCGCTGTACTTCCGCGCCCGCTCCGACGCTGACTGCCATGGGCACGAACCCCAGGCTCGCTACCAGTGCGGTTGTTAGCACAGGCCGCAGCCGACCGAGGGCGCCGGTGCGTACCGCCCGGTCCACGGTGTCGCCCGCCATCAGGCGTTCACGGATAAAGCTGACCATCACAATGCCATTCAGCACAGCGATGCCTGACAAAGCGATAAAACCCACGGTTGCCGATATCGACAGCGGTAGTCCGCGCAAAGCCAGAGCAGCAACCCCACCGGTCAGTGCCAGCGGCACGCCGGAAAACACCATCAGCACGTCGAGCAGTCGACCGAACGCGCCGTACAGCAGTACGAAGATCAGGGCCAACACAATGGGCACCACAATAGCGAGACGCGCACTGGCGGATTCAAGCTGCTCGAAAGTCCCGCCGAATCCTAACCAGACGCCGGTCGGCAGCTTGACTTGCTCGCCAATAGCCGTACGTGCCTCGGCCACAAAACCTCCCAAATCCCGCGCGCGAATGTTGGCGGTCACGACGACGCGACGCTTGCCGTTTTCACGATTGACCTGGTTGGGTCCGGTCGCAACGACCAGCTGTGCCAGTTCCCGTAGCGGCACCGCAGAGCCCTGCGCTCTGGGTACCGGCAAGTTTTCGAGTACTGTGAAATCGGTACGCAGTGTCTCATCGAGACGTAAAACTATCTCGAAGCGACGGTCGCCTTCGAAAAACGTACCCACGGTGCGACCACCCAGTGCGGCGGAAACATGATTCTGCAAGCCCCCGAGTGTCACACCGTAACGGGCGAGAGCAGTCCGATTCGGCACGATCGAAAGCGTCGGCAGGCCTGTTACCTGTTCGACAGCGACATCGCTGGCACCGCGAGTTTTTGTGAGTACTTTGGCAATGTCTTGCGCCGCGACCAATAGTCTATCCAGGTCGTCACCAAAGACCTTGACTGCAAAATCCGATCGAACGCCTGAGATCAGCTCATTGAAACGCATCTGTATGGGTTGCGTGAATTCGTAGTTGTTGCCTGGCACTTCGGCGACAGCAGCTTCCATCTCTGCCACGACCGTACTGCGCTGTTTGCGCGGATCGGGCCACTGGTCGCGGGACTTCAGGATCACGAAAGTGTCGGCCACCGCAGGCGGCATCGGGTCGGTCGCCACATCCGCTGTGCCAATCTTGGCGAAGACACGCTCCACTTCCGGCATTTCCTTGATGCGCGCTTCCAGGGCTTCCTGCATTCCGATGGCCTGCGTGAGGCTGGTGCCAGGAATGCGCAGCGCATGAAGTGCGATATCACCTTCATCGAGGTTGGGCATAAACTCGCTGCCGAGCCGCAGGCCTAACAAAATGGCGCCTGCGACGAGCGCCGCAGCCGTAGCCACCACCAGCACTGGCACTCGCAATACGGCCGCCAGCGCCGGCGCATACAGGCGACGCGCAAACCGCATGATGGCATTGTCACTGGTCTGGACCCGACCGAGCCCGAACCATGACAGTGCCGCCGGTACAAAGGTCAGCGACAGCAACATGGCGGCGGTTAGCGCCGTAATCACGGTGAAGGCCATCGGCCGGAACATTTTTCCTTCAACGCCGGTCAGCGTGAAAATGGGCAGGTAAACCGCAGCTATGATGCCGACACCGAAAAGACTCGGACGGATCACTTCTGAGGTGGCGCGAATTAGCACGCTATTGCGTTGTTCCTGATCGAGCTCCGCGCCGCTGGCGCCGCGCGTTTCGGCCATGCGCTTCAGACAGTTTTCGACAATGATCACCGCGCCATCAACGATCAGTCCGAAGTCGAGGGCGCCGAGACTCATCAGGTTGCCCGATACGCCGCCCTGCAGCATGCCGAGAATGGTAAGCAACATGACCACCGGAATCACGGCTGCTGTAATCAGTGCGGCACGCAGATTGCCTAACAAAAACAACAGCACCACCACCACCAGCAGAGCGCCAATCGCCAGGTTCTCCTTGACGGTGCCGAGTGTGCGATCCACGAGTTTGGTGCGATCATAGACCGTGACCATTCGCACCCCCTTCGGCAGTGAGGTTTGAATCTCACCCACCCTCTGGTCCACGGCTCGCGCGACGACACGGCTGTTCTCGCCGATCAGCATGAACACGGTGCCTAACACAACCTCTCTGCCGTTTTCCGTCGCAGCACCGGTGCGAAGTTCCCGGCCATCAAACACACGCGCCACATCGCGAACGCGTACAGGTTGGCGATTGCGCGTATCGATGACCAGTTCACCGATGTCCGCGAGCGAGCTTGCTTGTCCGGGTATACGGATCAGGTACTGTTCGCCGGCACGTTCGAGATAGCCGGCGCCGCGGTTGCCGTTGCCCAGCTCCACCGCGCGCGCCAGGTCATCGATTGTCAGTCCGAAAGCCAACAACCGCGATGGATCAGGCGCGATCTGGATTTGCCGCAGATCACCGCCGACGGTATTCACTTCAATGACACCCGGGACATTGCGCAGCTGCGGGCGCACGATCCAGTCATGCAGCGTGCGCAGATCCATCGGCGTGTATTCGCTGCCGTCGCTTTTTCGGACGCCCGGATCAGACTCGACGGTATACATGTAAATTTCGCCGAGCCCCGTGGCGACCGGCCCAAGCTCGGGCGCCATGTTCTCCGGCAAATGGCTCGACGCCGGCGCCAGCCGTTCCGAGATCAACTGGCGGGCAAAGTAGACGTCCGTGCCCTCACGAAATACCACCGTGATCTGCGACAGCCCATATCGGGACAAGGACCGCATGCTCTCCAGTCGCGGCAGTCCTGCTAACAGATTTTCCAACGGCTGCGTAATCCGCTGCTCGGCTTCCAGCGGCGTATAGCCAGGCGCTTCAGTGTTGATCTGAACCTGCACATTGGTAATGTCTGGAACAGCATCTATGGGTAAGCGCAAACCCGCCCAAATGCCGATGCCACTGAGCACCATGATCGTGAGCAGCGTCCAACCACGATGCCGGATCGAGAGGCCGATGATCGTTTCCAGCAGACTAGTGGTCATGCGCAGCGCCCGATTTTTCGATATCCGCCTTGACCAGGTAGCTTTGGGATAAAACGTATTCGGCGCCGGCCTCGATTCCGGACAAGACCTCAGCCCAGCGAGAATCACGTCGTCCCAGCACGATGGGTTGCACTTCGTAAATTTCGCCGACGCGGCGAAACACCACATCCATGTCGCGCCAGGTTTGCAAAGCGCGTACATCAACTACTCGTGATGCGGCGTGATTGGCGATCAGAACGTCGCCCATGACTGCCAAGCCCGGGCGCAGAATATTCGCCTGGGACGGCAGCGGTACCCGCATGACAACGCTCTGGCTTATATCGCTAACGCGAGGCGCAGCTGCTGCAATTCGTGACACGATCGGATCACCGTCGGATGAAAAACGAATGTCGACGGGCTGTCCGGGTCGCAAGCGCGCCAGGTCCGCGGCGAAGGCGTTGAGATGGGCTTCTATTTTGTTGGGGTCAACAATTTCGAACAGTATGCGATCAGCAGTTTGTTCGCCGACGTTGGCCGCGCACACCTCAATGATGCCACCGATGGGTGCTGTGATTGAGTAGCGGCTCAGGCTCTCGTTAGACTCGATTACCGCCAAAATCTCGCCGCGGCGTACCGCCTTGCCGACACTGGCTTGCAGGGAGGTGATCAGACCGGGAAAGCGTGCGCGCACTTCCGATCGGCCTGCCGAGGAAAGTTCCAGTGAGCCGTGCAGGCGCAATTGTTCGCGAATCTGACCTGGCTGAACTTTCGCCACGGTGATACCGGCGCGGTTGGCAAAGGCAGTTGCAATTTCCGTTCGGCCTTCAATGCTGCTGAAAGTCCATTGCTCTGTCGAGCCGTTGATGTTCGCATCGACTGTCACGTCAAACGAATGCGGTTCATAGACGGCGTCGGCAGAGATCAGGTAGCTATCTTCGGGTTGCAGGTGCAATGTCTGGACGCGCCCACCGAGGCGTCGCAACGTTACCGTAACCTGGGCGGCGTTGGTTGTTAGTGACTTACCGCCGCTGCTGAGGTACGCGCGGTACTGTGGCTCGATGCCCTCCTCAATGATCTGCAGTTCAAGATCAATTTTCTTGCCTGTTAGCAAGCGGCCACCATGGGCGCCGCGTAACTCCTCAGTAGTTTCTTCGTGATCGTGATCATCATGGGTCGGTGGCGCCGTATTCGATCCGCAGCCAGCAAGGCCCGTGGCAACGATCAACGGCAGCAGTGTTTGCCAAGACTTCATCGCAGGTACTCCCGCAGCATGTCCACGTGGGCGCCGGTGAGGCGCTCAACCTCGATACTCGTAAGGTGATATTGCTCAGCGCCATCGAGCCCCGCCGCCTCAAGCTCGAATATCCGATTGCGGGCCAGCGCCAACTCGCGATATGGAAACCGGCCAATTTGATAACCACGTTCGATCAGCGCCAGCATTTCCCGGGCTTTCGGTAGTTCGACCGAAGCAATGGCTGATACGCGAGCCTGTGTATTTGTTAGCAACTGTACCTGAGAAAAAAGCAAGGGTCGGAGCGCCAAGCCTCGACCTTGCTGTCGCGGAGAAACCTGCTCGGATTCCAGTTCGGCGATTCGAACTGCGGTGACGGCGCGGCGTGCGCTACCTAACGGCATGGAGATACCCGCAATCAGCGCCTCATCGTCACTGCTGCTAAAGCGCCGCAAACCGACTGACCAACGCAAATCAGTGACGGCTTCCGCACGCCGCAGTCGCAGCTGCGCCTCATGCAGACGGGCTTCGGACGCAAAGCGCGCCAGGTCAGGCAAGAGCTCAAGTTTTGCAGCCATGCTTTCGTAGGTCGCAGCGACCGGAAGATCCTTGAGGGCGAGAACCGCATGCGGACGCGCATTCTCATCATTCCACTGGGCACCGAGTGCCATCTGCGACGCCTGTAAAAGCCGCGCGGCACTGTGCGCCGCTCCTTGCGCCTGAGAGAGGCTAATCTCAGCGTCCAGAAGTTCAGTGCGCGAGGTGGCGGCTGCCGCGACTCTTGGCCGAATCTTGGCTAACAGATCCTGCAGCTCGGCGACCCGACGTATTGCCATGGTCGCGCGCTCTGCTGCGATTGCCACCGCCACGAATCGGCGCGCGGTTTCCGCGAGGATATCCAGCGTTGCGATCCGCTGATCTGTGGTAAGCGCATCGCGCTGCGCTTGCGCCAGCGCTCCCCTTGCATCGCGTTTGTTGCCGCGTTCAAAAACTGATGACAGGCTGATTGAAAACTCGGTCGCGTCCAGGCCCTGAAAATCACCAGTGCCCACGAACCCGTCGACGTCCATCCCCAGCTCCAGGGCCGGACGTAGCGCCGCCTGTAATGCGCGTTGTTCGGTCGCACGCTGTTGCAGGGCGAAAGCCCGCATTTCCGGGTGTTGCCGCAGGGTGAGTTGCGCAGCCTGTCGATACGTTAGCAGGTTGCTTTCGGCCGCAGCGCAGCCGTGACCGATCCAAGCTAACAAAACCAACCATTGAAATAGATTTCTCACGACCACCTCCGTAACGCGGTTGCGATACGGTCATAACCATGCAATGCCTGCGTTCAACCAACGCAGACGCCAGCGGCAATGGTCAATCAGCGAGGTGGTTTTTCGGGGCGACGACCGCAAGGGCTGGGGCAGGCGACGGGTGGCGACGCTATAGCCTCGATGCGCGAGATCTCATATCGGACCGCTGTAGCAACGATTGGTGCGATGACGAACGTGGCCAAAAACTGGCATTCCGAACACTGATCATGTTGTGGGTCGATCGTATCGCCGTCCCAATGCGGCGCGGCGACACCACAGCTATCCGCTGCGGCATGCCAGTGCGCTGCGGCCGCTACATCATTGGCCGGCAGGCTGACAAGCAATAACAGGACGAAGAAACGCCGCATGGGAATACAGAATAGCCCACTAGATATCAGCGGCGCAATTCCATTGCCGCGTTTTGTGACCTTGGCCGGACCGGCGGCGGGTCATTGCCGAATCGTGGCGCGCCCGACAAGATTCGAACTTGTGACCCCTGCCTTCGGAGGGCAGTACTCTATCCAGCTGAGCTACGGGCGCTTGGGTTGAGGGCCGCGATTATAACCAGCCGCGGCGCTTGAAATAGGCGAACGGCAGAATTGAGCTCGCCAGCATCAGTCCGGCGGCGGCCCAGAATCCCCAGGGCTCCTGCAGCCAGGGCATCCGGGTGAAATTCATGCCGAAAACCGCACCAATCAGCGATGGCGGCAGCAGGAACACCGTGACCACTGAGAAAATCTTCAGAATATTGTTCTGGTCGATGTTGATCATGCCGAGCGTGGCGTCCAGGATGAACTGCACCTTGTTAGACAAAAAGGCCGCGTGGTCGCTCATCTGACCGACGTCGCGGCTCAGTGTGCGCAGCCGCTGCTGCACATCGGTGGTAATCACGGGCCGTGTTTGCTGCTGCGCAAAAACCAAAAGGCGCGCGAGACTGGCGAGCGCTTCCCGGGTCTTTGACACCAGGTCACCACACTGACCGATGCGCTCCAGAACCTCACGAAAGTCGCGACCACCGCTGCGTGTGTGCGCGGCAAACACTTCGCCCGAAATGCCGTCGAGATCTGCGCCGACCCGCTCCAGTGCATCGGCAATGCGATTGACGATGGACTCTAACAAACCGCTGAGAATGGTTGCGCCGTTCGTGCAAATCTCCGGGTGACGCTCGGCGTACGCCACGAACCGTCGTACTGGCAGCGGATCGACATACCGGTTGGTGACTAGCCGATTGCCGGTGAGAATAAAAGTGATTTGCGCGTTTTCAGGCAGTTCGGTATCGAGTTTGGTGATGACCGTCGCGGTCATATAGAGCGCGCCATCTTCCTCGTACAGCCGGTTCGAGGTCTCGATCTCGCGCATTTCTTCGCGCGTTGGCACGTCGATTGCGAGAAATTCTTCGACACGTTTTTCTTCGCCCGGCGAAGGCTCGAGCAAATCCAGCCACAGCGATTCCTGTGGCAACGGTTCGTTCTCGGGTATTTCGCGGCGCTCCAGCCCGCGAGGTTGCGGGATGAATGCACTCAGCATGGCAGTCGCCGCCTAGCGGCGTTTCTCGGCGGCCGCGAGCGAGTTCAGCAGTTCCAGCAGTTTGCTGTGCCCACCCGCCATGCCCACGTCCGTGATGTACTTGCCGTTAACGACCATCAGCGGCACGCCTTCGACTTGATAGCTACGCGTCAGCTGCGTAGCCCGCTGCATGGACGTAGCCACGCCGAAAGAGTTGTAAGCCTTGGTGAAGTCGGCTTCTGATACGCCGTTGGCTTTTACGAAAGCGAGCTGCGTCTTGAAAGAAGCGGCGTCGTCTTCGCCGGCCAGTCCATTGCCCGTGCGATGAATGGTGTCGAAGACCTTGCTATGCAGGTCCTTGTCTCGGCCCAGCGCTTGCAAGGTGTAGAAGAATTTGGCGTGCGCCTTGTGTATCGGGCCCCACATCACCGGCACTCGTACAAATTCGACGTAGGCAGGTTTGTTCTTTTTCCAGCTTTCGAGGAACGGGTCGAGCGAATAGCAATGGTTGCAGCCATACCAGAACACTTCGACAATTTCGACTTTGCCCGATGACAGGCTGGTCGGCTGTGCGGGCACCAAAGGCTTGTAATTGACCCCGGGTTTCCACTGGCCCGCAGGCAGTCGATCCTGCGCGGGCAATTGGGCAAGCTGCTCCAGCGCGGTTTCAGATTTGCTCGGCGGTTCTTCGCCGGGCACTGCAGCCACAGGCTCGGCTGGCGGTGGCGCAGCGGCCGCCGGTTCGGCAGCGGGCGCAGGCGCGACAACATTCGCGCTGGATTCGGCGGCAGGGTTTTGGGTACAGGCCGCCAACAGGGCGGCAGCTAACAAACCAGTGAGAAAACGTGAATTCATGCCTGGCTCCGGTGCGCGTCAGCGCATGCCCTGGATATAAGACGCAAGATTGCGGGTGTCTTCCGCTGTCAACCGCAACGAGATGTCGACCATCATGCCGCCATTGCGTGACTGCTGGACCTTGCCTTCGGAATCGCGATAGCGATTCTTGGCGGCGTAATCGGACAGCTGCTTGATCGTATATACGGAGTGCTGTGCACGCAGTGCTGGAAATCCCGCGCCCGGATTGCCGCGGCCGACAGGACCATGGCACGCCTGGCAGGCGGGAATCGCCCGTTTGGCATCGCCAGCGCGATACAGTTTTTCTCCCTCTTGCCAATAACTGGGATCTGCTTCCAGACCAGTCGGAGTTTGCGACGCGAAGTAAGCGGCGATATCGTCAATGTCCTCGTTAGGAATCGCTGCAGCTTGTGGGTTCATGTTAGGGTTGAGGCGCTTGTTGTCTTTGAACAGGCGAATTTGCTCGGCGATGTACGCCGCGTTCTGTCCTGCCAACGAAGGCCATTCCGGGTTGACGCTGTTGCCATTGACGCCATGGCAGGCGACACAGGAGGCTGCCTTGGTCGCGCCCGCTTCGGCCGAACCAGCGGCCGCGGACTGAAGCGGCGTGAAAACCAGCGTGGACAGGGCTGCGAAAGCGGCCAGGGCCTTGATCTTGCTCATTTTTCGGTGGCTCCAAACACCTTAAGGTAGCCGCAAATTGTACACTAGGAACCCATGGACCGGCCTGCCGCAAAATCGTTCTCCGCTGCCCGGTTCCTGATCAGCGCCGCTGCCCCCGCCCAACTGCCTGCTGACCTGGGGGTCGAGGTCGCTTTTGCAGGTCGATCGAACTCGGGCAAATCCAGTGTCATCAATACGCTGACCGGCCGGCATGGGCTGGCGCGTATCAGCAAGACCCCGGGCCGAACCCGCCTGATCAATTTTTTCGAGCTGCAGAGCGGGCAGCGTCTGGTGGACTTGCCGGGCTATGGCTATGCCGAAGTCTCCAACGCCGAAAGGGCATCCTGGGTCCCCATGCTGGAGGCGTTGCGCCTACGTAGTTCGTTGCGTGGCCTGTTTCTGATTGTCGACTCGCGTCGCGGTGTTCAGGCAGAAGACCAGGAACTGATCGCCTGGGCGGACCCTGGCCAAAGGCAGGTGCACCTGTTGCTGACCAAGTCCGACAAACTCAAACGCAATGATGCCCGCGCTGCCGTCGATGCGGCGCGTCGTTTGTTAGGTAATGCGGCGACGGTCCAGCTTTTTTCGTCGCAGGACGGTGAAGGACTGGTCGAGGCCCGCCGTCAGCTGGCCGCGATGCTTGGCTAGCGTCCGGCAAAAAAGTACCCCGGCGACCTTACGGCCGCCGGGGCCAGACAAGCCCGGCACAAGTCTCGATGCGCCAGACATCAACCCGCTCAGGGAGGTAGCGGGGAGCACTTGGGATGCTCAGGAAGTTAGGCAGGGGTCACTGGAAAAAGTTCGCAGTTTTTTGCAGCAATTTACCAAGCCAGAATATCCCGCAGGGCATAGAGTTTTTGCGCCTCTGCATCCGGTAGTTCGCCTGAGCACATGACGATGTCCTGGCGAGTACGGCCGAGTCGGTAGCGCAGCTCTTTAAGCAGAGCTTCGCTGTCGGTATTTTCGCCGTTGGCCTGGCCTTCTGCCATTGCCCACAGACCGGTTTCCGCCCAAGCTTTCTGCAGTTTCTGCAGACGCAGTTGCGCCAATTGCGCGACCCAGTCCGCGGTGCCGCGCCGCGATCCAGTCTTCTTGATTAGTGCCGCAGCTTCAGCCAGCGCGCTCGCCATGAGAGTGTTGAATTGGGTTACCTGCTCGGCGACCGACGCACTGTCGACTGTTGTTTCAGGGGATGCGCCCTGTGATGCATCTGGTAACAGAAATAGCTGGGTCCAGCGGTTATCGAATTCGGTTGGCACGAATCGCAGTGCCAGGCGCGCATTGGCCATGGGGGTTGGCGACGACTCCAGTGCCAGACTGACCACAACTTCGGCGATGGCCAGTAATTTGCCAAGATCGCTGGTGTCATCGCCGGTCTTGCCGGCGGGATAGCCTGAGCCATCCATGCGTTCGTGGTGTTCGTCGATCGCTGTCCACAACTCGGACGGATAGTCAGTGAGTTCTTCGAGCAGCAGCCGCCCGATGCGCGGGTGGATCGCGATCTGCTTGAAGGTCTGCAGGTCAGTTTGCTGTTGATCCGACAATACCAGCGGATTCAGATAGAGATTGCCGATGTCGTGCAACAAACCGCCTAACAACGCGTTCGGGAGCGTGATCTTGTCGCAAGGTTGTTGCAGGAACATCGCACCAGCCAGGCACATGCCATTGACAGCATGGGCAAAAATGCCGGGCGTGGATTCACGCGCCGCGGTCAGCAAAAGTCCGATCACGGGATGCATGTCCAAGGATTGGATGGCCGTGGCCAACGATGCTGTGTGAGGGCCGATGACGGAGACCAGCGGATGGTTCGAAGTGCCAACTTCCTGCGCCAGCTGGTGGAGAGTTTCTGCCGTCACGCCGTCTGCAGCTTGCAAGGACCGTTCGATGGGATCGCGCAATTTGCGCGCCATCAGGCGTTCCTACAGTTTGGGCGATACCGCTTGCGTAGCCGCCCACAGTTTGGTGCCTTGATGGTCGTAAATGTCGAAGGCAGCGACGATCGATGAAGTCTCGCCGGCCTTGACGATGGCCGCCATGACATGGGCGTTCGCGGTTCGGAAATGTTCGTTGGAATTTGCCATTTGACTTAATCCAAAGTCGGCCGGTCTCCCTGCAATTGGCGGCAATGAGGTGCGCCTCTAGCCTTATCGACGCGTTACCTGTGCAGAGCTTCCCTAGTGTGCTTCGTCCCAATTGGTCCCGGTGCCGATATCAACCTTGAGAGGTACGCGAAGATTCGCGGCGGACATCATACGTTCTCGTACCGCCGTGCTCACTTCGTGAATCACATCTGACCTGACTTCCAGCACCAGTTCGTCGTGCACCTGCATGATCAGTCGTGCTTTGGTGAGACCCGCTGACTGGCACCAGGCCTCGACGTCAATCATGGCGCGCTTGATGATGTCAGCAGCCGTACCCTGCATAGGCGCATTGATCGCGCTGCGTTCCGCGTACTGCTGCAAGGCGCGGTTGCGCGAGGCGATATCGGGCAAATAAAGGCGGCGACCGAGCACGGTTTCTACAAACCCGCGGCTGCGCGCGTTGGCGCGAGTGTCATCCATGTATTTCTTGACGCCCGGATAGCGTGCGAAATAAAGATCCACATATTGCTGCGCCTGGGTTCGGCCGATGCCGAGCTGCCGCGCAAGACCAAAGGCGCTCATGCCGTAAATGAGGCCGAAATTGATAGCCTTCGCGGAGCGGCGTTGCTCGGCGCTGACGCCTGCCAGCGGTGCGCCGAAGACCTCGGCGGCGGTAGCCTGGTGGATGTCACGGTCTTCGGCAAACGCAGCTAACAAGCCGGCATCCCCTGACAAATGCGCCATGATGCGCAATTCAATCTGCGAATAGTCGGCCGCTAACAGAACCGATCCTGGTGGTGCAACAAATGCCTGGCGAATTCGCCGGCCTTCGGGGGTGCGTATGGGAATGTTCTGCAGATTCGGATCGGATGAACTAAGGCGCCCTGTGGCGGCAACGGCCTGGTGATAGCTGGTGTGCACGCGGCCCGTGTGCGGATCGATCTGCTCGGGCAACTTCTCGGTGTAAGTGCTGCGCAATTTCGCGACGCCGCGATATTCCAGGATCAGGCGCGGCAATTTGTGGTCCGGGGCCAACTCTTCGAGGACGTCCTCGGCGGTACTGGGCTGTCCGGTCGCGGTTTTGCGCGTGACTGGGATCTGCATCTTCTCGTAGAGAATGTGTTGCAGCTGTTTGGGTGAGTCGAGGTTGAAGGGCTGGCCGGCTTCGTTGTGCGCCTCGATTTGGAGACGCGCCATGGTGTCCGCGAGCTCCCGACTCTGCGTGCGCAACATGTCGCGATCAATGAGCACGCCGTCGTGCTCCATACGCTGCAGGACCGGCACCAGCGGCTGCTCTATCTCTTCGTAGAGTCTTCGTAACGCCGGTTGTGCGACGATTTGCGGCCAAAGGTGGCAGTGCAGACGCATCGTCACGTCCGCATCTTCGGCTGCGTAGGCGGTTGCCTGGTCGAGCGCCACCTGACTGAAGCCTATCTGTTTCGCACCCTTGCCCGTGACATCCTCGTAATGGATGGTAGTCAGCCCAAGATAGCGGCTGGCGGCGGAATCCATGTCATGCCGGGTCGCCACGCTGTTGAACACATAAGACTCGAGCATGGAATCGAATTGCATGCCGGCAACCCGGATCCCATGATTTTCCAGCACGTGCATGTCGTACTTCAGGTGGTGGCCCAACTTGGCGGGCTTGGCCGCTTCGAGCACCGGGCGCAAGGCCTCCAGCACCTTTGCACGTGTTAGCTGATCGGGAGCGCCCGGGTAATCATGGGCGACCGGAATGTAGGCTGCGGTGCCCGGTTCGATGCAGAACGACAGACCGACGATTTGCGCCTGCATGTAATTGAGACTGGTGGTCTCGGTGTCGAAGGCGATGAGATCCGCGGCCTGGAGCTTTGCGATCCAACGACCGAGATCGGCTTGCGTCGTTACACAATCGTAATGACGGGGCAGGTCAGCGGGTGGTGCCTGCTCGGGGTGTGCAATCACTGCCGGCGGCGCTGCGGGCGCAGACGCTTCGGCACTGGCGCCGCCTTGCAACTGGCGCAACAGCGATCGCAGTTCCAAATTGGCGTACAGCGCACGCAAGGCCTCGGCGTCAGCGTCTTTGCGGGTCAGTTCGTCGATCGACAGCGGCAATTCCAAATCGCAGCGTATGGTTGCGAGCTTGTGCGATAACGCCAGTGTGTCGAGACCAGCACGCAGATTCTCGCCGACCTTGCCGCCGATATCGGCGGCGTTAGCCACGATCGCATCCAGGGTACCGTACTGATTGAGCCACTTGGCGGCCGTCTTCGGTCCGACTTTGTCGATGCCCGGAATGTTGTCTGAACTGTCACCGACCAGCGCCAGGTAGTCGATGATCTGTTCGGGCCAGACATCGAATTTGGCCTTCACTGCTTCGCGATCGTATTTTGAGCCACTCATGGTGTTGATCAGGCGAATGTTCTCGCCGACCAGCTGTGCCATGTCTTTGTCGCCAGTGGAAATCAGCACTTTGAGTCCGCGTTGCGCGGCATTGCGCGCCAATGTGCCGATGACATCGTCGGCCTCGACGCCGGGTATACGCAGCAAGGGCAAACCCATGGCGCCGACCGCAGCTAACAACGGATCGATTTGCGAGCGCAGATCGTCTGGCATCGGCGGGCGGTGCGATTTGTACTCGGCGAACAGATCATCGCGAAAAGTGCGCCCTGGCGCATCGAACACCACGGCAATTCGTGGCGGCGCAAAAGCGTTCAAGAAACTGTTCAGCATGTTCAGCACGCCGAAGATGGCGCCAGTCGGTTCGCCGCGCGAATTGCTCAGTGGCGGCAGTGCGTGGAACGCCCGATAGAGATAGGACGAACCGTCGATCAGAACCAGGTCGGGCGCGTTCATGCGGTCCTAGGACTGTTAGCGGGGGGGCTGCGGCGTTGCGGCCTGCTCGCCGTCTTTCGGCGCCGTTTCTTCGGTGGACGGCGCCGGGGCGCCGGGCACCGTCTGTGTCGGTCGCGTCACGACCTCGCCGCCGGCATCCGGCAAATACAGCGGACCTTTCTGACCGCAGGCGCTGAGCAGTACGGCCATCAAGAGGACTGAATGAACGCAAAACCGATTACATCGCATAGCGACAGTATAGTCGCTGCTGGCTAGGGGGTTGTCATGCTGTCAATGGTTTTCTTGGCGATGGCCGCAGCCGAATTCTGGCTGCTCATCTGGGTGCTCAAGCGGTTCGCGGCGACCCGGGCACCAGCGCTCGCGATGGCCGCTGTACCGCTGGCACTGCAGTGGGCGGACGCCGGCATTATCGGCGCCGGTCGCTGGATAGGCGAGGGCGATACTCTGCTATGGCTGAATCAGCTGCGTTTTTTCTGGCACGCGTTCACTCTGCCGGCCCTCATCATCGGCCTTGGTTCGATCCTGCGAGCCGCGCAGGCACCCTTACTAACAAAACCCTGGGTCATGGGCGCGTTCTGCCTGGCAGCCGTGGTGGCCTGGTTTGTGCAATGGCCCTGGTGGCCGCAGGCGGATTTTGTCACTGCCTGTTATGGCGACACTCTTCGCTACGTGAATCATGTCGCCGGCGCGCAAATTTGTCGTTCGGATCAATCGCTGGGAGTTGCGGGCGGATTTCCTGTGGTCGGACTCGTCGTGATCCTGCTTGAACTGATTGCCGGCCTCTGGCTTTGGCGGCGACGTGGATGGATTTGGCTGACGCTGGGCAGTTTGCTGGTGCTGATTACTGCGACCACAGCGCAGATGCGTCACGGCATGCTGCCGTCGTTCATCGGCGATGGACTGTCGATGCTGGCCTACGCCGTGACTGCGTCAGCCTATGCTGCCGATCGGTCGTTGTTCGCGCAGGGCCAGCCAGCCGCGGACCACGCGGTACGCAATCCAGATACCGATCGCAAACACACCTAGTACGAAGAGCGGAAAGCCGATGATGACAATCATCAGCGGCAGGCTGATGACGGTTACAATGGCAAGCATGCCCATGGCGCCCCAGAAAGTGCGGATTTGCCAGCGAAAATGCGTTTCGAGGAAAGTGCCCTTGGCGTCATTCTGGCGGATGTAGTTCATCACGACGGCGATCAGCGACGGCAGTCCGAGCAGGAACGCGCCGACCACACTAGCTGAACCTAACACGCCGATTACGACCGACAGTGCATGCAGCGCATAGACGATATGCGTGTACGTGGTGAGGGATGCGTCCGGAACCCGCTGGCCGGTCGCGCCGTCGAAGGTGCTGGTTTGGTTCATCCCGCCATGATGGGGACTGGCGTGGAAAAAGCAAGAGGCGCCAGACCAATAGCCACCCGACGCCTGCGTTGACGCTCAAGCAACAGGTGCGGCAGACGCCGCGCTGATGACGTTTAGTTTGCAGCCAAAGGCAGTGCATGTCAGTTGTTGAAGCATCGCGAATTCTCCACGAAACTGACTTGGAGATTAAGGTGACCAGGCTGCTGTGACTTCAAAACGCAGCCCAAACACCAGTGCGTTGTCCAGCGTTGGGTCGAGTCCCGGGTTGAGCACGTACTGCAAAGTAGGTTGCAACGTTAGCCAATCGTTGATTGATGCGCGCCAGGTCAACTCGAGGTTTGTCTCGGTGCGCTCTGTCGGAGTTCCAGCAATGAACATTGATTTTCGGAAGCGGCTGCCATTGTTAGCTATGGCAATCGCAAAACCGAGATCGTCATTCGGGCGATTTACGCCGAAGCCATGGCGGACGAGACCCGCGCCGACAAAACTGCCTAGCTGATTGAAACGCGATTCCGCGACACCGGCGCGCGCAAATGCAGTTAAATTCGCATTGTCGTGCGACCAGATATTCCGTTCAGCCAGAAGTTAGAATCCCCGGTTGCCACGGGCACGAACAGCATCGCCATGGAGGTCAACTTCATCGACGGTATCGAATTCAGCCGTATAACGCCATGCGCCCAGGGCCAACCTGGAGAAACCGGCCACAGTGCCACCGAACTCGATGGCTAACAACGCGCCTTCGTTTCTGTCGAGGTGGAGGCTGGTACGATCCAGATGCCTAGGTTCGCCAGGGACGCCGTCCAGCGCCGCCGCCTGCCAGTAGAATTTTTCGGTGCTGCCCTTGATGCGCAACGCCAATCCGGGCACCGGGAAAATTGAAGGACTGTTCAAGCCTGTTTGGGCGATCTCCGCACCGATGCCGTGTGAGGAGTTGATAAACAGTGCGGACGAATCGAGCGCATTGAATTCGCTGTTGAAGTCCTAAAGACCGAAACGAATAGAGTTGCTGGTTCTGCGACCGAACTGGTAGTCCGCCCAGATTTCATACAGCCGCCAGGTAGCCACACCTTCGATGTTGGAGACCAACTGATTTTCGCCGACATAGCGGGCGCCGAATTCGCGGCCGTTGTTATACATGACGTGGGCGTGGGCGCTCAGACCGTTCTGTCCGGTCCCACGACTCGCGTCGAGGTCCATAATCAGGTCGAGTTTGTCGAGGTAACTGTCGCCGCTCTCGATGCCACCCCGCAGATTTCGCCACGTCTCACCGGTATAGCCCAATTCCAGCGAGGCGGCAGGGCATGCCGCCTGATCGGGGCGCTCGCAAGCGGCCGCCCGCGGGCTGGCGAACAGCAGCGATAACAAAAAAATGATTGCGGTGCCAGATCTGAAAAACATGCGAAAACCTCAAAACACGCCGGCTTCCGCTCCAACCGTGTTGTCTTGCTGCCCAAGATTCTTGAGGCCATCATTGTGGACTGAGCCACCAGTAGTCGTCATCAGGCTTCGAAGTATTTATACAGTGGCTTTAGAGACAGCTGGTGCGCCGGCTGTGGGTGCCGTGCGTTCGGCTGCCTCGCGACACTCTTGACGCAGCGACGCATGATTTGTGAATCTAGTCGCATTACACGGCAACTTAGCGCAGGCGCCGGATGCGCTCTGCCGGGCTAATGACATCGGTCAGACGAATCCCGAACTTGTCGTTCACGACCACCACTTCGCCGTGGGCGATCAGCGTGCCGTTGACATAGACGTCCAGGGGTTCGCCTGCAGCGCGATCTAGTTCGACCACAGATCCTTGATTGAGTTGTAGAAGATTCCTGATGGGCACGCGCGTTCGCCCGGCTTCCATCGAAAGCGATACAGACACGTCGAGGATCACGTCCAGATTGATTTCTTGGCCATTGATGGTGGCGGTAGTAGGTATTTCTTTTTCCGGTGGTTGGTGAGTGGCGGCAGATGTTGCTGCGGCGATCAAAGCATCCGGGTCTTCGACCGGCGCTGAGCTACTTTTTTCCTGGGCTGCCAAGGCTTCAAAGGCGGCCGCTTGTGCAGCTTCATCCAATGGTGGGGCGTCGGGGGCGGAAGTACTCATGGTTGGATCTCAGCGAGTGGCAGGATTGTTAGGCGAGGGCGTGCGGCCACGAATTAGTTTTTCATTGACCTGCACCGCCATCTGGCCGCGCGATACACCAAAGCCGCCGCGTATGATCGGAACGTCTTCGGCATACACTGTGACGCCGCCCTGGAAATCGCAGGGCACGACGTCGCCGGGCTTTAGATTGATGAGATCGCCGAGAGTCATGCTGCCGCGACCAAAAACGGTGGTCAGATCGACATCGCATTCTTCGATTTCCTCGCGCAATGCGTGCATCCAGCGACCATCGTTATCGGCGCGATCGCTTTGCAAGCCCGAGTCGAGCACCTCACGCAGTGGTTCGAGCGACGAGTAGGGAATGGTCACGTGTAACTCGCCCGCGCTGCCTTCGAGCTCGATGTTGAACGTTGACACAACAACAATCTCGCTGGGACTGACTATATTGGCGAACTGCGGATTCATTTCGGTCGACTGGAATTCGATTGTTATGTCGAGCACGCTTGACCATGCATCTTTGAGGTCTGTGTAAACCGACTGCAGCAGCATCTGAATGACGCGGGCCTCGGCAGCGGTAAAATCTCGACCTTCGATTTTGGCGTAGCGGCCCTTACCCCCGAAAAAATTATCAACCACAGTGAAGACCAGTCGGGGCGCGATAACAATGAGCGAAGTGCCGCGCAAAGGATTGATCTTGACCATGTTGAGACTGGTCGGCACATGCAACTTTTGCACGTAGTCGCTGTACTTCATGGTCTTGATGCCTTCGACCGAAATCACAGCGCTGCGACGCAGGATGCCGTAAAGGCTGCCGCGATAAAGACGGGCAAAGCGCTCATTGATCATCTCGAGCGTCGGCATGCGGCCACGGACGATGCGCGCTTCCATGCCAAGATCATATTGACGAATGTCACCTGCGACAGGCTCGGGATCGGTCTTGACCGCGCCCGAGTTCATGCCATTCAGCAGCGCATCGATTTCGTCCTGATTGAGAACTGCTTCGCCATTCATGCCGTACTAACAAGCAAATGGCATGCCACACCGCTAACTGTGAGCTGCTTCACACTCCCGGCCAGCTGCGCGCCAAAATGCTGGCGTTAGGCGAGCTTCTGCGGCCTGTCTAGCACTGCCATGGTCAATCTCGACACACAGACAAGTTGACTCTGGGGATCAACGATTTCGATTCCCCAAACCTGGCTGCGGCGGCCAATATGAATCGCGCGCGCCGTGCCCGTGACTACCGTGCCTTTCAGCGCCGACCGCAGATGATTGGCGTTGATGTCCTGGCCGACACAAGATTGCACTGACGGATCGACGACGATATTGGCGGCAACACTGCCCAGGGTCTCAGCGAGCACGACCGAGGCGCCGCCGTGGATGGTGCCGAAAGGCATGCAGGTACGTTCGTCCACCGGCATTGTGCCGCGCAGAAAATCCGCACCCACTTCGATGATCCGGACCTGGACATAGGCGGACATGCTGCCCGCTTGCCGATCATTCAGCTCAGCAAGCGAAAAATCCCGATGCCAGATGCTCATGGCTTGCCGCTGCGGTATCTTTCGCCAATGCGTCGATAGGCTTCGCGGAACGGAATTCCCTCGCGCACCACCAGTTCGTTAGCCTGTTCAGCAGCATGTATCGCCGGGTCCAGATGGATTTTTTCCGGATTGAATGTCAGTCCGTCGATGGCGCGCGCCAGAATGGTACTGGCGGCCAGCGCCATATCGATGCCGCGGAACAAAGGCTGCTTAAGCAGTTGTAGATCGCGCTGGTAACCGGAAGGCAGTTTGCTGACAATTGCCAGCGCCTCGGTGAGGCAGGCGACTGCCGACGCGGAACGGCCGCGAAGCAGTTCGAAAACGTCCGGGTTGCGCTTCTGCGGCATGATGGACGAGCCGGTCGTAAATTCATCCGGCAGCGTTAGGAACCCGAATTCCTGCGTGTAGAAAAGCAACACGTCGCAAGCCAGTCGGCCGTAGTCCTGCATTAGCAATGCCGCTTCAAACAGCAGTTGTGCTTCGGCTTTGCCGCGTGAAATTTGCACTGCTGTAACAGGTTCCTGCGGGGCTGTGAATCCCAGAGCGAACGCCGTGGCTTCGCGTGACAGCGGTAAACCCGGTGTGCCGTAGCCGGCCGCCGAGCCTAACGGACTGAGTGCCAGGCGACGAACTGTCGCGCCGATTCCAGCGGCATCGTCGCGGATCTCCGCGGCAAATCCGCCTGCCCACAGCGCGACACTGCTCGGCATGGCCTGTTGCAAGTGTGTATAGCCCGGTAGTGCCAGCATGCCCTGACGAGCCGCCAGCGCATCCAAAGCTGTGGCGACACTGTTAGCACTCTGCTGCAATTCGATAATTGCATCGCGCAGATAGAGGCGCAGCGCCGTCAGTACCTGATCGTTGCGAGAGCGGCCCAGATGCACGCGGCCGCCGGCCGGGCCGATCAGCTCGGTCAGTCGTCGCTCAAGTGCGGTCTGGCCGTCTTCATCCGCCAATTCGATCCGCCATTCGCCGCGCGCGTGGCTGGCCGCCAGCTGCTGCAGACCATTCTTAATGGCAAGCAGGTCATTGGCGCCCAGGAGCCGCTGCGCAGCGAGCATTTCAGCATGCGCGATGGACGCGCGGACGTCATACGCGACCAGCCGGTCGTCGAGCTCGTGGTCATCGCCCGCGGTAAATGCGAGTACCTGCGCATCCAGCGGCGCGCCCTTGTCCCACAAGCGACTCATGACTTGACCGGTTGCTGCTCCGCAGGCGACAGCACATGCGTGTCGGCAACGATCATCGTGCCGGTGCCTTCGTTGGTGAATACCTCGGCCAGAATGCCTTCAGGTGATTTGTAGGAAATGACATGTACGCGCCGCACGCCGCCGCGAATGGCATCTTCGATGGCTTTGACCTTGGGCAGCATGCCATCCTTAATGGCACCCGACTCGCGCAGTCTTTTGAGGCCCGCGAGGTCGGTGTAGGAAATTACCGAACCTGGGTCTTCGACGCGCTCGAGGATTCCGGGGGCACCGGTACAGAGAATTAACTTCTCGGCATCTAGTGCGGCGCCGATCGCACTTGCGACGGTATCCGCATTGATGTTCAGCAAGGTGCCGTTGGCATCTGCCGACAACGGGCTGACCACTGGCATGAGTCCATTGTCGAGCAATTTTTTCAAGACGCCGGTGTCGACTTTATTGATGTCGCCGACAAAACCGTAGTCGACGGTTTCGCCGCTGCCATCCGTTAGGCGCACGGGCGCGCGTTTGTGCGCTTGGATCAGACCCGCGTCGACGCCACTGACGCCGACAGCGTCGATGTCAAGATCACGGCAGATTGCCAGAATGCGCGTATTGATCAGTCCATTGAGCACCATGGCCGTTACGTCAATGGACTTCTGATCTGTGACACGACGACCCTGAACCATGCGTGTCGGGACGCCGAGTTTCTCGGTGAGTTCGGTGAGCTGCGGCCCGCCCCCGTGGACGAACACGACCCGCACGCCGAAATAATGCAGGATGGCGATCTGTTCGATCAGGCCGCGCGTGGCGTCCACATCACCGAACACGCCACCACCCGCCTTGACCACGAAAGTCTTGCCTTTGTAGAGGCGCATATAGGGGGCCGCATTGCGCAGGGCTTTAACGGCGATGGATTGATCGGTGCGGGTCATCATCATGGTGTGGTACTCCTATCGTACTAACAGACGGTGCAGCACGGCGGTCTGCGCAGTCAAACGGTTGTAGGCTTCGTTGAGAACGAGGCTGCGCGGGCCGTCCAGCACCTCGTCCGCTACAGCGACATTCCTGCGCACAGGCAGGCAATGCATCAGTCGACAGTCACTGGCCGTGGTTGCGAACCACTGATCGCGCACGCACCAGTCAGCGAGTGTTGCGCGAAGCGCAGC
>JAYVJR010000083.1:0-2496 GCA_043769085.1 Gammaproteobacteria bacterium | reverse complement strand
AGCCCGTGCGGCAAGCTACGCGAGGCCACGATGGACTCCAAATCACCTCGTTCCTGCACCGTTAGCACCAACGAGGCTCCGCGTTTGTGGGTAGGCATGGGCGATGTCCTTGAGATACAAAAGATACCTCTTGGACATCATCCATGTGTATTAGTTTCTTATGGGACAGCACACTAGTCGATCAGCCGCAATAACTCGTTAATACCAGTTTTGGCGCGGGTCTGGGCATCGACACGTTTGACGATGACGGCGCAATACAGCGAATGACTGCCGTCTTTGGCTGGCAGATTACCGGCCACCACGACAGAACCCGCGGGCACACGTCCGTAACTAACAGTGCCGGTCGCGCGATCAAAAATCTTGGTGCTGGCGCCGATGAACACGCCCATGGACAGGACCGAACCCGCCTCGACGATAACGCCTTCGACAACTTCCGAGCGCGCGCCGATGAAGCAATTGTCCTCGATGATGGTTGGCGCAGCCTGCAAAGGCTCGAGGACCCCACCGATGCCGACCCCGCCGGACAGGTGAACATTCTTACCAATTTGTGCGCAAGAGCCCACGGTCGCCCAGGTGTCGACCATCGTGCCGCTGTCAACATAGGCGCCGATATTCACGAAGCTCGGCATCAACACGACGTTAGGCCCGATGTAGGCGCCCTGGCGCACCACGGCATCCGGGACGACGCGTGCGCCAGAGGCACGGATGGCCGCCTCGCTCATATGCGCGTACTTCAGAGGTACTTTGTCAAAAAACCGCGTATATCCGGCTTCGATAGCGCGATTTTCGTGAGCGCGAAAATACAGCAGCACCGCTTTTTTGAGCCATTCATGCACGATCCAGCGGCCAGCTACTTTTTCGGCGACGCGAACCTTGCCGCTGTCGAGCAGATGCAGGCAAGTGTCGAGTGCGGTACGCAGGTGCGAGTCGATTGTGGCAGGTGTCAGGTCGGCACGCTTTTCGAAGGCTGCTTCGATCAGCGGGCGTAGTGCTGCGATTTCGTTCATTGACGTGGCTCCAGAAAGTCGCGAATCCGTCGCGCAGCGGTGACGCAATCTTCGATCGAGGCAACCAGCGATATGCGCACGCGCCCTCGGCCGGGGTTCCCTGCCGCCGTATCGCGCGCCAGAAAAGATCCGGGCACCACCGTGACGTGAGTGGCTGCAAATAGATCGCGTGTGAATGCCTGGTCGTCAGCGCCGATATCCGGCCACAGATAGAAGCCGCCGTCCGGCTCGCTTACCTGCCAGTAGGGCGTCAACAATGGCAGCACTCGAGCGAACTTGTCGCGATACAACTGCCGGTTAGCAATCACATGCGCATCGTCATTCCAGGCAGACTCGCTGGCGATCTGCGTCGGCACCGGCATTGCCGAACCATGATAGGTTCTGTAAAGCAAAAACTTTGCGATCAGCGCGGGATCGCCAGCGACAAAACCTGAGCGTAGACCAGGCAGGTTGGATCGTTTCGACAGGCTGTGAAAAACCAGGCAGCGCCGAAAAAGACTGTTGCCCATCGCCTGCGCCGCAGCTAACAGACTGGTCGGCGGATCGGTATCGTCGCGGTAAAGTTCAGCGTAGCACTCGTCGGACGCGATCACGAAGTCATGGCGTTCCGCCAAATCCAATGCTTGACGCAACCAGGCTTTTGGCAACGCAACGCCGGTTGGATTGCCGGGCGAACACAGGTAAAGCAACTGGCAGCGTTGCCAGATCGCAGTCGGCACTGCGTCCAGATCGGGCACGAAACGCGTTGCCGAAGTCGTGTTCATGAAAAAAGGCTCAGCGCCGGCCAACAGCGCCGCGCCTTCGTAGATCTGATAGAAAGGGTTGGGCATTGCCACCAGTGGCGCATTGTGCGAGCGATCAACGGTTGCCTGTGCCACTGCGAACAGAGCTTCGCGGGTGCCGTTGACCGGCAGGACCATGCTTGCGGCGTCTACTGATTCAGATGGCAGACCGAAGCGCCGTTCGAGCCAGCGCGCGCAGGCGCCACGCAGGGAGAGCAGTCCGGCGGTTGCCGGGTAGCTGCCAAGTTTGTCGAGATTGGCGCGCAGACTCGCAAGCACAAACTCCGGCGCTGCATGCCGTGGCTCACCGATCGACAGCGGGATCGCTGTCAACTGTGTTGGCGCGGCGCTTTTGGCTAACAATCGTGACAAACGCGCAAATGGATACAGCTGCAGGCGCTCGAGATCCGGATTCATGCGGCGCGCCGTTTGTCGAGCGTCGCTACAAGCTGTGATTGCAGTGCCTGCGCCGCGGCGTCCGCCAGTGGGGCGCCTTGCGTATCGGTGACATAGAACACGTCTTCCGCGCGTTCCCCCACCGTCATGATTTTGGCGCCCTGCAGCGCCACTTGCTCAGCGAGCAGCACCTGGCCGATATCGCATAGCAGGCCTGGACGGTCGCCGGCGATCAACTCAAGAACCGTGCGCCGATTTCGATCGTCGACACTGACGGAAATTTGCGTGGGCGTGTTGAACATACGCATCTG